>JBGSVA010000044.1:0-12801 GCA_041753155.1 Thermodesulfobacteriota bacterium
AGCCAGGCGCAGTCGGTCGAATGGCACCTGCGGAAGATGCGGCGGGCGGCCGGTGTGAGGGACGGGCCTGATGGGAACGGGACAGCGGAGGGAGGTATGACGGACGTGCGTATCAGCTTCATAGATAAATTGCGGGAGGGAAAAAATGCAAACGAACAGATCGAGAGGGTTTACGGAGAGCTCAGGGGAATCGAGGGCGCGTCCCGCGGGCGGGCGCTTCCGGCCGGAAACCGCGCGCTCAGGCGGAAGAGGGGATGACGGCCTGGACAGCGGAGTGAGGAAGGGGTCCGTGTCTCAGGACGAACGGGATAAAAAACAAATCCACCCTGCCCCTCCTTTACAAAGGAGGGAATTAACCGCGAAAGACGAGATTGCCTCAGGTGCTGATTCAGGCAGGGGAGGTTGGGGAGGAATCGTAAAACACACTGCGTGTGTGAGCGGGGATACTTCGCCGAGGCAGAAGAGGCTCCTCAGGGAGGCGCTCGGGTTTCTCCAGAGTCTCGGCGGGGACGCGAGCCCGGAGCGGACCCTCAAGAGCCTGTTCGCGCTCTACGAGGGGATAGACCCGTTCGCCGATTACATCAAACCGGGCGAGAGGGAGTTCTTCCCGGTGCTGAGGGCGGAGCGGACGCTCGAGCGCTACCTCGAAGGGTTCAAGTACATCTATTACATACTCAGGCGCGCCGAGGAGAGGGTGAGACTCTTGAACGCGTTCGATAATTTCTGGGCGAGGTGCACGGCGTACCTGTCCAGGTGCGGGTACTCGGAGAAATATATATCCGATATATGCAAGAGAGACGGTATATTTTACAGGCAGAGCTTCGCCTGGTGGCGGCGCGAGTACGGGGACCAGGAGGAGGGGTTCTCCCCGATGTACGAATACTTCCGCGCTTGCTTCGGCGTCGAGGGGAACGACGATTACTGCGCCGCGGCCGGGAAGGACGGGGTCTCGTACGACTGGCGGCGGATGAAGGCGTGCCACGAGAAGGAGACGGCGTCACGAGCGCGCGTGGAGACTGTTTACGTGAAGCCCGTATGGGAGGAGTGGTCGGAGGAGAACAGGAAGCGGGTGCGCGAGCTGATCGAGTCGCTCAGGCGCGAGGGCGGGGAGGAGGAGCGAACGGGGCCGCCCGAGGCGGACTTCGTGCTTGCCGAGATCAGGAGGCGGAACAGGGAGAGGGGGATTTTTGTGTGATGTTCCGCTATGGCGGAGGAGATTAGTGCAGTCATCAAACAGCTGCGGTCTGTTCCTTACTGGATGGGAACTGTTTCAGGATCCGTGAGGAAGGATAATATTTATGAATTCCTTCCCCCTTTGAGGGGGGAAGGAGAGGATGGGGGTGATATGAATGGAAATGACTCCACCGTCAATGCAAGGAGAATGAGGAATCACCTGACTGATGCTGAAAAGAAATTATGGAGATACCTACGGTTAAAGAATATTGACGGAAACAAATTCCGGAGACAGCAGCCAATCGGAAAGTACATCGTGGACTTTGTGAGCCTGGAGAAGAAGTTGATAGTCGAGGTGGATGGCGGTCAGCATGGAGAACAAATCACATATGACAATGAACGCACAGCGTGGCTCGAATCC
The DNA here is from genome assembly GCA_041753155.1 of Thermodesulfobacteriota bacterium. Classification (GTDB taxonomy): domain Bacteria; phylum Desulfobacterota_D; class UBA1144; order Nemesobacterales; family UBA2774; genus 2-12-FULL-53-21. The sequence goes on from JBGSVA010000044.1 coordinate 1,595, forward strand.
GAGGGTTATCGGGTACTCAGATTCTGGAACAATGAGGTGCTTGAAGATACAGAGGTTGTTTTGGAGGTAATTGTAAGAGCTTTGGAAGGTGATATGCGGTGTCACCCCCACCTTACTCTGTTTTGGGTTGGGCAACGTAGAGCCGGGACGTTAAGGTGCTTCTGTGCCTTTGTTATAGGGCGTCCGATTCCTTACTTGCTCGGAATCGTTCCCTCAAGGGGGAGGAAAATGAGAAGCACAGCTTTCAAGGTAGGGGAAGTCGGATGATGACGGAAACAAAGCGAGATTCTGAATAGATACTGAAACAAGTTCAGGACATGGTTCAGGATGACGGATTAAAGATGACGGAAATTATGATGACGGAATTGATAAGGAGTCAATGGAGTCTGATGGGAAGAATTGAGCAACGATTCCGAGCGAGCAACGGTTGTGAGCGGGCGAACAACCGGACGCCCTACGCTGAGTACTTCAATGCAAATGTTTGGCTCAACGGCGGCAGAAAACAAAGCGAATCGGTCGGAGTTGCTAACGGCGGAGAGGAGAAAATTAAACTGATGGGAAGAATTGAGCATATCACTACGCAGCAGATAATCGGGGAGTGGGGGAGCATAGAGAATTTCGCGGCTTCGCACGGGGTGAGCCCGGCATCGACGAAGATGGTGATTTACGTTGACGGGGCGAAGAGCAGGCCCGTAGAGGAGGTGTTGAGAAAGTACGGGTACCTGAACCTTCTCAGGTTCGAGAAGGAGCTCCGAAAGAGGGGGCAGACGTTTTCGGGGTACGTGGCGACTGACGGGCTCAACCCGGTGGAGCTGATAGAGACGCTCAGGATGAAGGAGTCGCACCCGGATGTAGTGACCGGGCTCAAGAAGAGCGGCCTCTGGGCGGTGCTGGACAAGGGGGACAGTTCCGATGGATAAGATGGGATTCTTTAACCCCCACCTAAATCCTCCCCCTGGAAGGGGGAGGAAATTCTTTAATTCCTTCCCCCCTCAGGGGGGAAGGTGAGGATGGGGGGGTGAACGTTTGAATAGAGCAAGGGCGAAAGAATTGAGAAAGAACCTCACCGATGCAGAAAATAAATTATGGAGGCATCTTCGTTACAGACAGATCGATGGGAATAAATTTCGAAGACAGCACCCCGTCGGACCATATATTGTTGACTTCGCATGTTTGGAGAAGGGGTTGGTTGTGGAAGTGGACGGCGCTCAGCATGGTGAGAATGCTGCCTATGATTCCGAGCGTAGTGCGTATCTTCAGTCTAAGGGATTTCGCGTGCTCAGGTTTTGGAATAACGATGTGCTTACGCAAACAGAAGTTGTGAAAGAGGTAATTATGGGTGCATTGGGTTAAAACGGGTGACCCCCACCTAAATCCTCCCCCTTTTAGGGGGAGGAAATTTTTATTGTGGTTCTCCCGTGTGGAAGGGAAGCAGCAGAGTAAAAAAAGAAATCATAAGCGGACACTATGTGTCTGCGAGGAGGCGGTCATGAAGTATTCGGTTCTTAGGTACATGAGTTACGCGGTTCTCGGGTTCGGGTTTCTCTACATGACGTGGCACCTGGGGAGGGCGTTCGAAGGGGGCGACGGGCAGGAAGTGACGGTGACGGCGTGCAGGGAGACGGCTGCCGGGTACGACTGCAGGGCGGTCGACGTGGAGATCGGGGAGCTCAGGCGCGTATACGAGCGCGCGATAGAGGATGCTGCCGACCCCGGGCGCAATAATAATTTGCTCGAGCTCACGAAGAGGTGAGACGGGCGGAGGCCAACCGCTCCGGCTTTCCCGCATTTTTATATTCGGGACTTTTGCGCGGCGGATGAGGGGCTTGATTGCATTCAGCCAAGGGCGACCAATTGATTTTGGCTTATGCAGCTGCGAGAGGAGACATTGACATGTCAGCATTCAGCCAAGGGCGACCAATTTGTTTTGGTTTATGCGTGTTCGATAGGGGAAATCGACATGTCGGTATTCAGCGAAGGGCGTCCGAATTCTCGCTTGCTCGAATTCGTTCCTTTTTGTGTGAAGGGAAAGCCGGGGCTGCACTCCTACAGAGACGGTCCCGGAGATGCTCCGGCGGGGCCAGTCCCCTGGCGGTGCCGGGGCGCCGGGACCTCTTATATATATAAGGTATGGGGGGAAAGAGGATGTGATTGTGTAATTAGTTCCTTTCCCCTCGGAGGGGGAACTGCTTCGAGCGAGCGAGAAGTAGGACGCCTGAACCCTTTAGCTGCTTGGGTAACTGTGACCATGCTCTCCGATTTGTCGAGCATGTGGAGAGGATGGGGGTGACGTGAATAGAAAAGGCTCCACGGCCAGCGCAAGGAAGATGAGGAAGAACCTGACGGATGCTGAAAAGAAATTATGGAGACATCTACGGTTAAAGAATATCGGAGGAAACAAGTTCTATTTTGGTTATATGTTCGTTGTTCGCGATGATCACTAGAATTGTTTGCGTTCAGCGTGGGGCGTCCGGTTGCTCACTTGCTCGCAACCGTGACAGCAACCTATTGGGAAATACATTGTGGACTTTGTGTGTCTGGAGAAGAAATTGATAGTCGAAGTGGACGGTGGTCAGCATGGGGAACAAATCGCGTATGACAATGAACGCACAGCGTGGCTCGAATCTGAGGGCTATCGTGTTCTCAGATTCTGGAATAATGAGGTGCTCGAAGATGTGGAGATTGTTTCGGAGGTAATTGTAAGAGCTTTGGAAGTGAGTGGGTAGTGTCACCCCCACCTTAATTATTACGGCTTAGGCATCATCGAGCCTGTAGATTAGATACATCGTTGCCCTTGGGGGGGAGAGCGACCAGTTGCGCGCTAGCTTGCAACTGTTCCCCCTCAAGGGGGAGGAAATTTTTTGATACCTTCACCATCGAGGGGGTAGGGAAGTGTGATTGTGAGGGTCGAATGCCAACAGGACTGAAACGGAGACTGAGATGAGCGGGGAGAACTGGGAGAGTCTGATTACGGAGAAAGGTTTCATGCGCGTGCCGAGGGCGCTGAGACTCAAGCGCGCCGAGCTCGGCATCACCAATAACGAATATACCATATTGCTCGACTATGTGGACTATTACTCGTTCAGCGGGACCATGAACCCGTACGGACACTTGACCGAGGTGAGCGGGATGAACGAGAGGTCGATAAGGAGGGTCCTGACCTCGCTCGAAAACAAGGGTTTGCTAAAGCGTAAAGTGAATCTACACGGGAACGGCAGGACTAAAGGAGTCGTGTTCAGCATAGATCCTCTCGTGAAGAAGCTGAAGACCATGATGAAAAAAATGTCCCCCACTGTGGGGGAAGAAAGTGTCCCCTACGTGGGTGATATTTCTGTCCCCCCAAATACAGGAGAAGAGTTTAATAAGAGAGACGAGAGTAAGAACACGTCCGCAAAAAACGCGGACGGCCGTGAGCGCGCGTGTGATTCTGTGCGCGTGAATGAGGAAGGAGTGAAAGAGAGCGAGGAGGGGGAAATGAATTACGGCTTTATACGGGAGACCGGGGGGTCCGATCAGGAGGCCCCGCGCAATGACCGCTCCGGAGGTAAGGCTGGTCAAATCCACCTTGCGCGGGCAGGGAAGGGCCCCCGTGGTCTCGTTAGGGGGGAGGATGAGGACGGACGGTTGTTTAATAAAATCCACCCTGACCCTCCTTTACAAAGGAGGGAATTAAATGCGAAAGATGAGAATGTCACAATTGCCGATTCAGGCGGAGGAGTGACGGATGAATCGTATATGAGCACAGATTCTGTGCCTCCATTACGAAAGGAGGGAAAGTCAAGGAGGGTCGGCACAGCGGCCTGCTCGCCGTCGAGGTGGTATAACGAGGTTTTCAGGGGGCTTTACGAGGAGGCGGCCGGGCAGCCGGCGCTCACTGGAGGGCGGGAGTATAAATCGGCCGAGACGTATTTCAGGAGGCTCCGGGAGCTTAACCCGGATATGGAGCCGGGGGAGGTCTACGAGCTCGCGGGGGAGGGGGCGGCGTTCATGATCGCGTCCCAGCTGGAGGGGGGCGTATTCGGGTGGATGCACAAGCCGCCCGACATATGCCTGCTCTCAAGCCAGGCGCAGTCGGTCGAATGGCACCTGCGGAAGATGCGGCGGGCGTCCGGCGTGAGGGACGGGCCGGGAGTTACCGTGACGGAGGAGGGCGGAGGGACGGATGTGCATATCAACTTCATAGATAAATTGCGGGAGGGACAAAATGCAAACGAACAGATCGAGAGGGTTTACGGAGAGCTCAGGGGAATCGAGAGCGCGTCCCGCGGGCGGGCGCTTCCGGCAGGAAACCGCGCGCTCAGGCGGAAGAGGGGGTGACGGCGCGGGCCGGGATGTGAGGAAGGGGTCGTATGAGGGCGGGGGTTCTGTGCATCAGGATGAACTGGATAAAAGACAAATCCACCCTGACCCTCCTTTACAAAGGAGGGAATTAACTTCGAAAGGCGAGATTGCCGCGGGTGCTGATTCAGGCAGGGGAGGCCCGGGAGGGATCGTAAAACACACTACGTGTGTGAGCGGGGGTTCCGCTCATCAGGAAGAATTGGATAAAAAACAAATCCACCCTGATCAGGTTACTGTCACGGCTGGTTCTGAGTGCTTATACGATCCTGCTATTTCGCAAACTCGGCCGGATCTACCGCACGCTCAGAACCGTCCTCCCTTAGATCCTGAATCAAGTTCAGGACAGGGGAGGGAATTAACTGCGAAAGACGAGATTGCCGCGGTTCCTCTGGAGCCTCGCAATGACAAGATAAATAATGCTGCCGTAGACCCCTCGCAAGACCCGGGACGAAACAATATATCATCGCGGCTGGAAGCCGCTCCTACATTTGTTGGCGAAAACGGCAGGATGAAATCGTATACGAGCGGGGATACTACGCCGAGGCAGAAGAGGCTGCTCAGGGAGGCGCTCGGGTTTCTCCAGAGTCTCGGCGGGGACGCGAGCCCGGAGCGGACACTCAAGAGCCTCTTCGCGCTCTACGAGGGGATAGACCCGTTCGCCGATTACATCAAGCCGGGCGAGAGGGAGTTCTTCCCGGTGCTGAGGGCGGAGAGGACGCTCGAGCGCTACCTCGAAGGGTTCAAGTACATCTACTACATACTGAGGCGCGCCGAGGAGAGGGTGAGGCTCTTGAACGCGTTCGACAATTTCTGGGCGAGGTGCACGGCGTACCTGGCGAAGTGCGGGTATTCGGAGAAATATATATCCGATATATGCGGGCATGACGGTATATTCTACAGGCAGAGCTTCGCCTGGTGGCGCCGCGAGTACGGGGACCAGGAGGAGGGGTTCTCCCCGATGTACGAGCACTTCCGCGCGTGCTTCGGCTACGAGGGGAACGACGATTACTGCGCGGCCGCCGGGAAGGACGGGGTCTCGTACGACTGGCGGCGGATGAAGGCGTGCCACGAGAAGGAGAGGGCGTCGCAAGCGCGCACAGAGACGGTTTACGAGAAGCCCGTCTGGGAGGAGTGGTCGGAGGAGAACAGGAAGCGGGTGCGGGAGCTGATTGAGTCTCTCAGGCGCGAGGGCGCGGCGGAGGTGAGCGCGGGGCCGCCCGAGGCGGACTTCGTGCTTGCTGATATCAGGAGGCGGAACAGGGAGAGGGGGATTTTTGTGTGATGGAAAAAAGCACTCACGTTGAGGGGTTTATGAAAAGACGAAGAAAAGGCGAAGGATTTTCTCTTCTTTTCCTTGATGAAAAGAAGCAAAAATCATCCGACTACATAATTTGCTAAAAATATCATATTAAGGCTAAATTCTTTCAATTCCGCCCTAATAAGCAATGATGCAAGTCTAGTTACATTATTGCTGATAGGAAAGGGCGTCCGAATGCTCGCACTCTTGCATTCATCCCCTGAAAGAATTTCACGCCTTAATAATCTATTTTCCTAACGCAAATTCTGTAATGTCGGGGGAAGAGAAAAACGAGATTGCTACGCTGCGATTAGTTATTAATTTGATTTGTTTCATGGCACAGTTGCACTAGCGAATTCAACGGAGGGCGTCCGATTGCTCTTATTCATCGCAATCGTTGCAATGACATGTTGGATTGGGGAGAGGAAGGATCATAAAACACACACAATGTGTGCGCCTGGCCAAAATTGTGCAATATGGCCCGGAAATAGATGACAAGCGGGGGTGCGGCAGGATATACAGCGCGGGATTTCGCGGTGGTTTATATCGCACATTGTAATGATTCCAGGAGCATAGGCCGGAAATAGAACCTGATCTGTTGTGCATCCGTATACATATAAAGAGGCGTCTCAGGTGTGCGATTTGGCTGAATTTGATAATTTATAACGAATTTAGGGGATAAATGCTCATTAATAATGTATACTCTTAAATTGGAATAGTTTCCCCTTTTTAATGGGTTCCAAAAGGACGTGACCTGATGAAGGCTATCATTAAAAGAAAACTGGCTGTCCACATAAGCGAAAAGATCTCGATCAGCACGGCCAGCAAAGGGGAAATTCGCGGCGGGAGCAATGAAAGGAATATGAAGGCACATTATTTTCACGAGCGGCTGGGTATCAGCTTCAGGGTTATAGGACTCCTTCTCGAGGACGAGAGGTACGAGATATACCACGCCCGCAACAAGAAGTACGACAGGGATCTTATACTCCACTTCCGAAAGGAAAACGGGAAGAGGAGGTTCAACGTTCCGAACGTTAATTTCGAGAGGCACGCGCAGGCTTCGCATGCGAAGCCTCCGAAAGAGGTCAACCTGCCCTGGGACAGCAGGGCCGATAAGCTGAAGGGTCACTAACCCTCAGCTGCAGGTCAGGGGAACGTTCGCGCGCCATGCGCGGCGGACCGGCGGCTGAAAATTCATCGTAACGTTTCTGTGGAGTGAGTAGGGGATAGCGTTTTTCCCCGGACGGGATAGCTGCGTCCGGCGGGGGGGCGGCGAGTCGCCGCGGACATATGTGAGTCAAACCCGCTCGTGCTGAGCTTGCCGAAGTATGAACGGGTTGAGCCGGGTTGCCGGTTTGATCGAAAGAGATTCGGAAGAATCATAAAACACACATTGTGTGTTCTTCTTTTCCTTGATGAAAAGAATCACACACGGAGTGTGGGTTATGAAAAGACAAAGGAAAGTGAAAGGCTATTTTTTATCCTTCTTTTCCTTGATGAAAAGAAGCAAAAATCATCCGACTGTACATAATTTGCTAAAAATATCATATTAAGTCGAAAATCTTTCAATTCCGCCCCAGCCCTGAAAGATTTATTGACGCCTTAATAAAATATTTTCTAGACGCAAATTCTGTAATGTCGGGGTATAAGACTAAGGCTGGATTCCCGATCGGTGTCGGGAATGACAAAGGAAGGGGGATATTAGCGATCGACTGCCAGCGGGCGCTTGCCCGCCGCAAATTCTGTAATGTCGGGAAGAAAAAATTCGTGCTTCGACAGGCGCAGCACGAACGGTGTTGGCTTCGTTGCCAGTTTGAGCGGAGAAGGGTCGGAAGAATCGTAATATCATACTACGAGTGTGTGCGAGAGTACGGGAGATGAAAATAACTGCGGAGGAGACGAGCGATGTGAGAGGGATTCGACCACTTGCGCTGCCCGATGTGCGGCGGCGATCTGATATTTTCGGAAGGAACGCACGACCTGTGCTGCGCCAGGAACCCGTACGAGTCGATGAGCGGCGAGGAATGGGAAGCCAGCGCCGCGCTCCACGAGGGGCGGGCAGGGTACGGGGAGGGGGCCGCGGAGGGGGATGCCGGGAGGCTCTATATATATAAGGTATGGGGGGAGGGGGAGGGGGGAAATTTGAGGTTTGCACGATGGGCAGCTACGGAGCATGGTCATAAAAGTGCCGATGCTGCCGACGTGATGCAGGATGCAGGATCCACGATACAGGATGACACCGAAGAGAACGAGGTTCGTCATCGTATGGCGGAAGCATTCACCGGAGAAGGGAATCAGGCAAATCCCCCGGCTACACCCGTAATAGGACACGTCGTGAGGGAAGCGGCTGGACACCACGGAGGATTTGAAACAGTTACGAGCAGCGGGGATGAGGGACAGACTTTGGACACACCCGTAAAAACACACAAGTGTGTCTTTGCGGTGTCGTTTACGGAGAGCGGGAGGTTTGGCACCCTCTGGAGCATGAGGACCGTGCACTCGGAGACGAATTATTTCTCGCTCACGCGGCTCTTGCAGAAGATCGAGAAGAGGCTCAGGAACGGGGAGCCGCTCGCGGAGAACTCGCCCAACCCCCCGAAGAAGAGGGAGAAGTCGGCCGCGGCGAAGCTCGCGTTCAGGTTCGGCATCGAGGAGGAGGACGTGTACTCGATCAGGTTCAGCACGGAGACAGTGAAGAGGCTCGCCCTCTTCTACGGCATCCCGGAGAGGGACGTGAGGAGGATAAGGGAGGCGGAGGTGGGGGAGGAGTGAATGATTGGCCGTGGTGAATAGGCTGAAAGAACGAACGGGCGGTGAGAGGTTAATATATGCTTGATAAATAATCAACGATACATATTGCCTATATATATGATTTTTCGTATAATAATCTGAGAATGACTCTTGCGGAGGATTAGATGAGGAACTTGTTCAAACTCCTTCATAATCTTTCTTTGATCGTTTTAATAGCTTCCGGAATAGCGTTTATCCCTTCGTCCGGCGGCACCGCCCGGGCGCAGGAATTTCTCGTCATTGTACCTGCCCTGTTCACGGATGTAGGAGGCGGGGGCAACGTCTACCCGATTAATTGCGGGTTTTTCACGCCGTCAATGAGATACCAGCAGGTTTACGCGGGCAGCGAGCTTTTGACGGGCACTATAGTCCGGATCAGCTTCAGGCTGGACGGCGGATCCGCGCCCTTGGCCGGGACATTGGACGACGTGACTGTAAACCTCTCGACCACACAGGCGGAGCCCGGAGCGCTCAGCTCGACATTCGCCGACAACGTCGGCCCCGATGTAACGACCGTGTTCTCGGGAGACCTCTCCCTATCTGCAGCGGCATGCGCCCTCGGCCCGTGCCCGTTTGAGGTCGGGATACCCCTCGAGACTACATTCCCGTATGACTCTGAGGCGGGAAATTTGCTCGTCGATATCACCATCCCAAGCTGCGTAGACTTCGGACTCACATCTCTTGATTCGACCAGCGGTTTCCCGGACATCACCACGCGCGCCGGGATTGAAGGTTCCATTGCTTCTCCGACGGCGAATTTCGTCGACAATACCGCTGTCATTACGGAGTTCATTATTGTACGTGAGGTGAACATCCCCACTCTCTCCGAATGGGGGATGATCGCGGCGGCTGCGGGATTTGGGCTTGTGGGATTGTTCTTCGCGATGAGAAAGAGAAAGGCATTTAATTCTTAAAAGATTGAAAGACAAATCCTCCCTACCCCTCCTTTACTAAAGGAGGGAATCAAGATGCGAGAAAAGCATTTTCCCCCTTTGCAAAGGGGAACAATTCCGAGCAAGTAACGAATTCGATGAATAAGAGAATTCGGACGCACATGGAAGAATGCAAAAATGCTAATGATTCACCTTGTGGCTTCAGAAAGCAAAAAGAATTGGTCGGAGATGATTAAATGCAAAGGACTATCTTAATCGAAGCGGCACTTTTGTTAAGCCAGATTCAGGGGGATTTAAAGATGAGATCCTGAGTCGATCCTGAAACGAGCCTGTGCTGAACTTGATTCAGTATTCAGGACATGGCTCAGGATGACTGAAAAATAAATGGCCTCTTCCTCACTTGCGGGGGAAGGGCTTTTTTGTGTCTGGAGGGTGAGAAATATCCCTGTTAAGGGGCATGAAAGGGCGCATATCCGCATTGACCGCACCCCGATGATTGAGTAATATCAGCATATCTCGAATATTGGAGGATGGATATGCGTAACCTTTTGCAGCCGGTATTAACACTGGCATTCGTAATGTTCGCTGTACCGATAGTTTTATTATTTTCAGCCGGGGACAGCCACGCTCAGGGCTGCTTGATTACGGTGGAGAAGGTGGCCCCCGGGGCTGAAGGCCAGGAATTCCAATTCAACGGAGTGGTGGAAGACGGGGCCGTGTTCGCGTTCATCGTGACGGCCGGCGGGACCGCCTCGGGCAGCGCTTCGACGCTACCGACCGTGATTACCGAGGTCCCGGTTTCGGGATGGAGATTCGGCGGGATAGAATGTCTCCCGGGCGGAGGGGTCCAGATACTGGAAGTGCTCGAGAACGGATGGGTCGAGCAATGCGTGAACGCGCAGGCAGAAACGTTCTGCACGGTAACGAATGTGAGAGAGGCGAATATTCCGACTCTTTCCCAGTGGGGGATGATTTCCGCGGCGGCGGGGCTGGTGCTGGTGGGTGTGTGGTTTGCTATAAGAAGGAAGAGGGCGGCTGTTAATTCTTAAGGTCGTAAACGAAAAAAGTAAAAAAGTTAAAGAAATGGGATTGCCCCTTTCTTCCGGGATGGAGGAAAGGGGCTTTTTTGTTGGGGAATGAACTGCCGGTATAAATCTTGTGAACGCCCTGTTAAGGTGTAAAAAATGATATTCCAAAACGCGGATTGTTCTGTAGACTTTTTTGTTATGAGAAGCGAAACGAAAATCACTATCGAAAGAGCGGCGAGGATTCTCGGGACCGACGTCGATACACTCCGCAACGAGATATACGAGGTTGGTATCACCGTGCAGTGCGACAGGGGCTCGGGATACGACTACATCAGCGCGTCTGATTTCGAGGACCTGAAAGAGAGCATGGGCGTCGCCGGGAATTGAGCGGGGCAGGGCGGCGAGTCGCCGGCGCGGGTGGTACCTTGCGACGGGACGCGGAGAGGTTCGCGGCCGCCGGGGTGGGTGGATTTGTGTGCGCGTCGAATGGAGAGCCGTATCCGTATTATTCGCAACGACAAAGGAAGGAGAAAGGCTGTTTTTTATCCTTCCTTTCCTTGATGAAAACACACACGTAGTGTGTTTTATGAAAAGACAAGGATAAGGAGAAAGGCTTTTTATTTATCCTTCTTTTCCTTGATGAAAAGAAGCAAAAATCATCCGACTGTACATAATTTACTAAAAATATCATATTAAGGCTAAAATCTTTCAATTCCACCCCATGTAACATAGTAGTTTGGTGATGTCCGGAGTTAATTACCTTCTTGCTGAAAGGAAAGGGCGTCCGATTCCTTACTTGCTCGGAATCGTCCCGTGAAAGATTTTCACGCCTTAATAATCTATTTTCTTAACGCAAAT
>JBGSVA010000045.1:0-56802 GCA_041753155.1 Thermodesulfobacteriota bacterium
CTAGTCGTTGCTCTTGCGTGCGTTGAGTGCAAGAGACGAAATTATTCGACAACTAAAAACAAGCAGACTAATCGGGAAAAGATCGAGCTTAAGAAATACTGCAAATGGTGTAAGCGGCATATCGTCCATAAAGAGACGAAATAGGAATATCTATAAATTTAAAATAGGGCAGTAGCTCAATTAGGGAGAGCACTGGACTCCAAATCCAGCGGTTGGGGGTTCGATTCCCTCCTGCCCTGAATCAGGAAACGTTAATGGACAGACTAAAAAACTTAAGCGCGGATACAAGTCAATTCGCAAAGGATATCGAGAGCGAGGCGAAGCGTATAACCTGGCCGTCAAGACAGGAAACCGTGAAATCTACGCTGGCCGTCATCGTCATTTCGGCCGTTTTTGCCTCGTTTTTAGGGATTGTGGATTATTTTTTCTCATGGGTTATCAGGCTAATACTCAGTTAAGAGATCGACGGAGATAATGGTTTTCTATGGCTAAGAGATGGTACGTGGTTCATACCAATACGGGATTCGAGGACAGGGTCAAATCCTATATTGAGGACAGGGCAAAAATGGAAGGCGTCGAAGACCTGGTTGTCGAGGTTCTGGTCCCCACCGAAACCATCGTCGAGCCGGTCAAGGGAGGGAAGAAAAAGACTTCGGTCAGAAAATTCTTCCCCGGATATATTTTGATAAAAATGGAGCTCAACGACAGCAGCTGGCATTTTATCAGGAATATACCTAAAGTTATAGGCTTCGTGGGCGGCAAGCTGAAGGATGGAAGGATCGATCCTGATTCGGTGCCGGACATAGCCGAGCCCGAAGTGTTGAAGATAAAGAAGCAGATTGAAGAAGGCACCTTGAAGCCGAAGCCCAAGGTTTCGTTCGACAGGGGGGAAACGGTGAAAGTGATAGAAGGGCCGTTCGCCAATTTCTCGGGCGTGATCGAAGAAGTGAGACCCGACAAGGCCAAGGTCCAGGTGCTCGTAACGATATTCGGAAGAACTACGCCGATAGAACTCGATTTTAATCAAGTGGAGAAGATTTAATATGAAAAAAATAGACGGATACGTGAAACTCCTCGTTGAAGCCGGAAAGGCTACACCGTCCCCTCCCGTGGGCCCGGCTCTCGGGCAGAGGGGTGTCAATATTATGGAATTTTGCAAGGCATTCAACGCGCAGACACAGAAGACGGAGGGAGTTCTTCCCGTCGTCGTAACGGTATACACCGATAAATCATTTTCTTTTGAGGTTAAATCGCCGCCGGTTTCCTATCTCCTGAAGAAGGCCGCAAAGATAGAAAAGGGCTCGGGAGAGGCCCCTAAAAAGAAGGCCGGGAAATTGACGAGGTCCCAGGTGGAAGAAATTGCGAGGATCAAGATGCCGGATTTGAATACCGACGACCTCGAGGCTGCTGTAAAGATCGTGTCCGGCACCGCGAGGAGCATGGGGATAGAGGTGGGATAGGCCGGCTGCGGTGCGGCGGAAGGCCCCTGATTGCTTTTCCGGGACGTGGCTGGAATCGACGGTTTATGTTTAGATTTAGAAGTTATCGAGGAGATTAGAGATGGTAAAGCAAGGAAAAAAATATACTGAGGCCAGAAACGCAGTCGACGCCAAAACTAACTATGTGCTCGACGACGCCATCAGGCTTATCGAAGAGACAAAGACGGCCAAATTCGACGAAACAGTCGAGGTCGCGGTTACGCTGGGTATCGACCCGAGACAGGCGAACCAGCAGATACGGGCCGGTATGGTTCTACCGCACGGCATAGGAAAGGATATAAGAGTGGTCGTTTTCGCCAAAGATGACAAGCAAAGGGAAGCTAGCGAAGCGGGCGCGGATTATGCGGGGCTCGACGACCTTATCGAGAAGATCTCGAAGGACAACTGGCTCGAATTCGATGTGTCTATAGCAACGCCCGACGTGATGAACATAGTAGCGAAGCTCGGAAAGGTTCTGGGACCGAGGGGCCTGATGCCCAGTCCCAAGGTCGGCACCGTGACCTTCGATGTCGAACAGGCGGTCAAGGAAGCCAAAGCCGGCAGGATAGAGGTCAAGAACGACAAGGGCGGCGTGGTGCATGCCCCGATAGGCAAGGTATCGTTCGGGACCGGCAAGCTAAAGGACAACTTTCTCGTATTCATGGATTCGCTGCTGAAGATGAAACCGCCTTCATCGAAAGGTGTGTTCGTAAGGAAGATAACGCTGTCCAATACGATGGGCCCCGGAATTAAGGTCGATTTTATTAGTGTGAGGGATGAGTTGAAGAATGCGCAGATCGCGGCTTGAGCCGGCCTTAGGAACAATAGCGGATAATTACGCAGGGATAAAATATTGAAATCGTCTTTATTAAGGAGTAGGAAAAATGTTGAGTAAAGCGGCTAAGAAAGAACTCGTGCGGGAATTTAACAATGTTTTCAAGGCAAACCCGTCGGTTATGGTGGTCGAGTACAAGGGGCTCTCTGTAAAGGAATTGGAAACCCTGCGGGCGAATCTAAAAAAGGCGGACGCACAACTGAAGGTTGTTAAAAATACCCTCCTGAGGATAGCCGCTAAAGACACGGAGATCGAACGGATCAACGATTTGTTCGACGGGCCTACGGCGGTCGCTATCTGTGAAAAGGATGCCACGGCTGTCGCAAAGGTTTTTGTAGAATCCCTCAAGAAACTGCCCCTGCTCAAAATAAAGGGCGGTATCGTGGAGGGAAGCGTAATAGGTGAGGGCCAGATTTCAGACCTCTCGAAGCTTCCTTCGAGACAGGAGCTCATTTCACAATTCCTGGGACTCCTCAATAGCCCGGTATCCAAATTCCTAGGTACCCTCAATCAGCTCCAGTCCAAGCTGATATACGCGCTCAATGCTGTTAAAGAGACTAAAGAAAAAGAAAATAGTTAAGTATAACGGTAAAGTAAGGAACATTTTTATTTCATTCAAGGAGGTTTTTTGAATCATGGCTGACATTACGAGGACAGACGTTATTACGTATCTCGAAAAGGCAAGCATGCTCGAAATTTCGGAGTTGATCAAGGAGATCGAAGTTAAATTCGATGTCAAGGCAGCGGCTCCGCAGATAGCGGTAGCTGCCATGCCGGGCGCCGGAGCCGGAGGCGAAGCTCAGGCGGAACAGGCTGAAAAAACCGAGTTTAATGTAATCCTTAAGGCTGCGGGTGCGAATAAGATCCAGGTCATTAAAGCTGTAAGGGAAGTTACATCGCTCGGTCTGAAAGAAGCAAAGGACCTGGTCGAGGGAGCCCCCAAGCCTGTGAAAGAGGGCGTGGATAAACAGGAATCGGAAAACATTAAGAAAAAGCTTGAAGAAGCAGGCGCTGAGGTTGAAGTAAATTAAGCGTTTGGCCAAAAGTCAGGTATACTATTTCACTTGCTTCACGGATTCGTTTATCTGACTTTTGAAGCCTTTTTCCGATCTTGTTTCTATCTCATATATATGTCTTTTTTTTCAGATAGAAAGCCGAGTGTCTATAGCGGAATGCTTAATAAGACCTAGATAGTGGCGGTCTGTCCGTCGACCGGCGGATTTGCGTTATAGCTGTATGCGTGAGATTTACAAAACATAACGGGGGGTAAGACACATTGAGTCTCGATGGTCTAGAAACGTATAAATTAAGAAAAAGTTTTTCAAAATTACCATCTGTTCTCGAAATACCTCACCTGCTCGAAGTTCAAATACAATCATACCACGACTTTCTTCAAGCCGAAGTGAAGCCGGAAGACCTGAAGGACATCGGTCTTCACAACGCATTCAAGACGGTATTTCCGATAGAGGATTACAACGAGAAGGCCTCGCTCGAATATATCGGGTATAGATTCGACAGGCCGAAGTACGAAGCCCAGGAGTCGAGGCTCAAGGGATATACGTACGTCGCACCCCTGTATGTGACATTCCGCCTGGTCATATGGGACACGGAATCCGGGGCCGAGCGCACCATCAGGGATGTGAAGGAGCAGGAGGTTTATTTCGGCGAGATACCTCTCATGACCCCGAACGGCTCCTTTATAGTAAACGGTACCGAGAGGGTTATCGTGAACCAGCTCCACCGTTCTCCGGGCGTATTCTTCGACCAGGTAAAAAACAAGGACAGCGGTGTCGGCAGGTCCTCCTTCTCGGCCAGAATTGTGCCCCACGACGGCAGGTGGATAGATTTCGAGTTCGACTCGAAGGATATTCTCCACGTCAGGATAGACAGGAAGAAGAAGTTTCTTGTGACCGTGCTCTTAAAAGCCCTCGGGTACGGGGAAAGAGAGATCATGCATTATTTCTACCCTGTCGAGACCATACATGTCGATCCCAAGGGTATGAGTAAAAACGTTAATCACGAGGTCCTCCCCTACCAGAGGTCGAGCGCCGACATTATAGACCCGGGCTCGAAAGAGGTATTGGTGAAGAAGGGCAGGAGGTTCGTAAGGAATATTATCGAGAAGATCAAGCGGGCGAATGTGGAAAGAATACCCATCGATCCGGCCGAGCTGACCGACAAATTCGCGGCCGACGATATAGTCGACAAGAAAACGGGCGAGGTGATAGTCAATTTTAACGAGCTTATCACAGAACCGAAGCTGGAGCAGATTAAAAGTGCCGACGTCAAGGAATTCAGGATATTTTACATCGACAACGTGTCCGTCGTAGCTTCGCTCAGGAGTACTATACTGGCGGATAAAATAAAAACCCGCGAAGACTCTATAACCGAGATTTACAAGAAATTCCGTCCGACCGACCCGCCCACGCTTAGCGTGGCCCAGTCTTTCTTCGATAACATGTTTTTCAACCCGGATACTTACAGGCTCTCACAGGTCGGGCGTCTCAAAATAAACTACAAATTGAATCACGGCATCCCGGACGACGTATCGACCCTTACCCGGGAAGACATAATGGAGTCGGTCAAATACCTTTTGGCGCTGAGAGGCGGCAGGGGGACGACCGACGACATCGACCACCTCGGGAACAGGAGGGTGCGGACCGTCGGGGAGCTGATTGAAGACAGGTTCTATCACGGACTCGAGAGGCTTGCGCGCTCCGTTAAGGAGAAGATGGGCTATCAGGCGGTCGAGAACCTGATGCCGAGCGAGCTGCTCATACCTAAAACGGTGATAGCGGTCGTAAAGGAATTCTTCGCAACGGGTCAGCTCTCCCAGTTTATGGACCAGACCAACCCTCTCTCGGAAATTACGCATAAGAGGAGATTGAGCGCTCTCGGTCCGGGAGGTCTCACCAGAGAAAGGGCGGGGTTTGAGGTCAGGGACGTGCATTCTTCCCACTACGGGAGGATCTGTCCGATCGAGACCCCTGAAGGACCCAACATCGGTCTCATTTCGAGTCTCAGCACGTACGGAAAGATAAACGAATTCGGATTCATCCAAACACCATACAGGGTAGTAAAGGGCGCCCGGGTCACCGACGAGATCGTATACATGAACGCCCTTGCCGAGGAGAAATACATTATCGCCCAGGCGAACGCCCCCCTCGATAAGGACGGCAATTTCACGTCGGAATTTATTTCGGCCAGACACAGCGGCGAGTTCCTCATGGTCGAGCGCGAGAAGGTGGAGCTCATGGACGTTTCCCCTTCGCAGCTCGTTTCCGTATCCGCGTCGCTTATACCTTTTCTCGAGCACGACGACGCGAACAGGGCCCTCATGGGGTCTAACATGCAGCGCCAGGCCGTGCCCCTCATTCGCACGAGCGCCCCTATAGTCGGCACCGGTTTCGAAAGCACGGTCGCCAAGGATTCGGGAGTGACCGTAATCGCGAAGCGGGACGGGATCGTCGAGTACGTAGATTCGTCGAGAGTCGTCGTGAGCTCTACGGGGGACGCCTCCGAATCGGAAGCCGGCGTCGATATGTACGGCCTGTTAAAATTTCAGAAATCGAACCAGAGCACCTGCTGGAACCAGAAGCCCATAGTATCCAAAGGACAGGGTATATTGGCGGGCCAGGTCATTGCGGACGGCCCTTCCACGGACTTCGGCGAGCTCGCGCTCGGACAGAACGTGCTCGTGGCGTTCATGCCCTGGGGCGGATATAACTTTGAAGACGCCATCCTTATGAGCGAAAGGCTCGCCAAGGAAGACAGTTTTACATCCATTCACATTGAAGAGGTCGAGTGCATCGCCCGTGAAACCAAACTCGGACGGGAAGAGATTACGAGGGACATACCGAACGTGAGCGAAGACGCTCTCAGGAATCTCGATGAGAGCGGTATAATCAGGATAGGCGCCGAAGTGAAGCCTGGGGACATAATCGTAGGAAAGATCTCCCCCAAGGGCGAGACTCAGCTCTCTCCCGAGGAGCGCCTGCTGAGGGCCATTTTCGGGGATAAGGCCGGGGACGTGAAGGACACCTCTTTGAGGGCCTCACCCGGTATATACGGCACAGTCATAGACGTGAAGATGCTGATATCCAGGGTCGTCGATAAAGACGAGCGGGCAAAGAGCATCGAGGATTTCGAAGTGACCCGTCTCAAGCAGGACAGGGACGATGAGATCAAGATATTGAAAGACGACGCTTTCGAGCGTATCAAATCGCTCGTCGCGGGTAAGACGTCATCCGCGAAGCTGACCGTTTCGAGGAAGACCGTCCTCAAGAAAGGGGACAAAGTATCGGAAGAGGTACTGAAGACAATCCCGTTTGAGAAGTTTGCGGACATCACTATCGAAAGGGGAGACGAGGCAGAGGCCGAAATCAAGCGGATAATCGAACGGACGCTCGAACAGATCGATCTTACGAACGTCGTCTACGATCAGAGAATCTCCAAGCTGACCAAGCCCGACGAGCTCCCGCCGGGGGTCCTCAAGGTGGTGAAGGTTAATATCGCCGTAAAGAGGAAGCTCCAGGTAGGGGACAAGATGGCCGGCCGGCACGGAAACAAAGGTGTAATCTCGAAAATATTAGCCGAGGAGGATATGCCGTATCTTCCGGACGGAACTCCGGTCGATATGATCCTCAACCCTCTCGGCGTACCTTCCAGGATGAACGTCGGCCAGGTATTGGAGACTCACCTCGGGTGGGCCGCAAAGGAGTTCGGCAATCAGATCAACGACATAATGGAAAGGGAATTCAGCCCCCAGGCCTTGAGGGCCAAGCTGAAGGAAATATATAAATCCACCAAGATCGAAAAACTTATTGATAAAATGGACGACGATGATGTGGTTATCGTTGCCGGAAGGCTGCGTAACGGCATCCCGGTCCAGTCCCCGGTATTCGACGGGGCGTCGGAAGAGGAGATAAAGAACATGCTGGCCGCCACGGGTCTCCCGGAAGACGGCAAGACCATACTCTTCGACGGGCAGACCGGAGAGCCGTTCGACCAGAAAGTTACGGTGGGAGTTATGTACATGCTCAAGCTCCATCACCTCGTGGAAGAGAAGATCCACGCGAGGGCGATCGGGCCCTACTCGCTCGTTACGCAGCAGCCGCTCGGCGGAAAGGCCCATTTCGGAGGCCAGCGCCTCGGAGAAATGGAGGTCTGGGCGCTCGAAGCGTACGGGGCTTCATACACGCTCCAGGAATTTCTGACGGTAAAATCGGACGACGTAATAGGCAGGACCAGGATTTTCGATTCGATCGTCAAGGGCGACATGAATTTCGAGCCGGGCCTGCCGGAGTCGTTTAAGGTCCTTCAAAAGGAGCTCCAGGCGCTCGCTCTGGACGTCGACCTTCTCGAGGAAGAAGAACAGGGCAGGAATTGAAAAAAAGATTAGGGAGGGAGTGAACGTGGACGTAGATACCCTATTTGAAAAACCCAAGAACCCGTCTGAGTACTCGGCGGTAAAGATTTCGATTGCTTCTCCCGAAAAGATCAAGGAATGGTCGCACGGAGAAGTAAGAAAGCCCGAGACTATCAACTACAGAACTTTCAAACCGGAAAGGAGCGGTCTTTTTTGCGCAAAGATATTCGGTCCCGTCAAGGATTACGAATGCACTTGCGGAAAATACAAGAGACTCAAGCACAGGGGCATTACCTGTGAAAAGTGCGGGGTCGAGGTCATTTCGTCCAAGGTCAGAAGGGAGAGGATGGCGCACATCGAGCTTTCTTCCCCCGTGGCGCACATTTGGTTTCTGAGGAGCATACCTTCACGGATCGGCATGCTGCTCGATATGACGCTCAAGGACCTGGAGAAAGCCCTTTACTACGAATCGTACGTGGTCCTCGATCCGGGAGGCACGACCCTGAAATTCGGGGAAGTCCTGAGCGAGGATAAATACAGGAAGGCGGTAGAGGAATACGGCCACAGCTTCAAGGTCGGAATGGGAGCCGAGACGATCAGGGAGATGCTGAAGAAGATAGACCTCGTCGAGCTCTCGGACCAGTTAAGACACGAAATGAAGAATACGGCCTCTCCCATCAAGAGGGCGAGGATAGCGAAGAGACTAAGGATTTGCGAGGCGTTCAGAAAATCGAAGAACCGTCCGGAATGGATGATCCTCACGAGGATCCCGGTCCTGCCCCCCGACTTGAGGCCGCTTGTGCCGCTCGACGGAGGGAGGTTCGCGACGTCCGACCTGAACGACCTCTACAGGCGCGTAATTAACAGGAATAACAGGCTTAAGAAATTACTCGAGCTGGGTGCGCCCGACATAATCGTAAGAAATGAAAAGAGGATGCTCCAGGAATCCGTCGACGCTCTGCTTGAGAACGGGCGGAGGGGAAGGCCGGTGCTCGGACACAACCACAGGCCTCTCAAGAGCCTGAGCGATATAATCAAGGGCAAGCAGGGAAGGTTCAGACAGAACCTCCTCGGTAAGCGCGTGGATTACTCGGGACGTTCGGTCATCACGGTCGGCCCGGAGCTGAAGCTCCACCAGTGCGGCATACCCAAGCAGATGGGCCTCGAGCTGTTCAGACCGTTCATATATCAGAAGCTCGAGAAATGGGGAGCCGCCGCGACTATAAAAATTGCTAAGAAGCTAGTAGAACAGGAGGCCCCGATCGTTTGGGACGCCCTCGACGAAGTGATCAAGGAGCACCCGGTTCTACTGAACCGCGCTCCCACACTCCACCGACTGAGCATCCAGGCGTTCGAGCCCATACTCATCGAGGATAAGGCCATCCAGATACACCCGCTCGTCTGCCCCGCGTACAACGCGGACTTCGACGGCGACCAGATGGCCGTTCATGTCCCGCTGTCGATCGAGGCTCAGACCGAGTGCAGGGCGCTCGTCATGTCGACCAATAACATCCTGTCGCCCGCGCACGGGAAACCGATCATTCTGCCGACGCAGGACATCGTGCTCGGCATCTACTACATGACGAGGGACATGGCTTACGACAAGGGAGACGGCAAGATTTTCTCGAGCATCGACGAAGTCCAGATGGCTTACGATTCCGGGGAAATCGGCATACACGCGAAAATAAAGGTCCGCGTAAGCGGAAAGATCTACGAGACAACGGCCGGACGCGTGCTCCTCTACGACATCATGCCCAAGGACATACCCTTCGAGCTCGTGAACAGGGTAATGACCAAGAGGGCCATAGAAGAGCTGGTCGACACCTGCTTCAGGATGGCGGGCGGCAAGAACACGGTGATACTCGCCGACAGGATGAGGACGCTCGGGTTCAAGTATTCGACCAAGGCGGGGATTTCCATATCGATAGACGACATGAGAATCCCGCTCAAGAAGAAAGAGCTCCTCCAGAAGGCCCAGGACGAGGTGGTCAAGGTCCAGAACCAGTATTCTCAGGGGCTTATCACGGACGGCGAAAGGTACAACAAGGTTATAGACATATGGGCGCGTACGAGCGATGAAGTCGCCCAGGAAATGATGAGGGATATTTCGTACGAAGATGTTACCGACAAAGAAGGGAACGTAAAGAGGGGGACGAGCTCCAACCCCATATACATGATGATAGATTCCGGAGCGAGAGGCAGCCAGACACAGGTACGCCAGCTCGCGGGCATGAGGGGACTGATGGCGAAACCCTCGGGGGAAATCATAGAGACGCCTATAACGTCGAACTTCAGGGAAGGACTGACGGTCCTTCAATACTTCATTTCGACGCACGGCGCGAGGAAGGGTCTTGCCGACACCGCGCTTAAGACCGCGAACGCCGGTTATTTGACGAGAAGGCTCATCGACGTCGCGCAGGACGTGACGATAAAAGAGTTCGACTGCGGTACGGTCGAAGGCATCACGGTCAGCGACCTCGTCGAGGGCGGAGAGATCATAGAAAGGGTCGGCGAAAGGGTGCTCGGAAGGGTGACAGTCGAAGATATTATAGACCCCATAAGCGGAGAAGTAATTGTCGCGGCTAATTCGGAGATCGACGAGCAGGCTGCGGGCAAGATTGACGAGGCCGGCAGCATCACGGAGGCAAGAATAAGGTCGGTATTGACCTGCGAGACGCGTATCGGCGTGTGCGTGCTCTGTTACGGCAGGAACCTTGCGACGGGTAAGCTCGTCAATATAGGGGAGGCGGTCGGCATCATAGCCGCCCAGTCGATCGGTGAGCCCGGGACACAGCTCACGATGAGAACGTTCCACATCGGCGGCGCCGCGAGCCAGAGGGCCGCGGAAAGCACGCTCGAGTCCACGCACGAAGGCACGGTCAAGTTCAACACCGTGAGGACTGTAAAGAGCAAGGACGGGAGCCTGGTCGTGATCAACCGTACCGGGACGATGATCATCGTCGACGATAAGGGTTACGAGAGGGAGCGCTATCCCCTCGCGCTCGGAGCCAGGCTGAGGATAAACGAAGGCGAGAAGGTTAAGGAAGGGAGACTCCTCGCGGAGTGGGACCCTTACACGACCCCGTTCATCTCGGAATTCGAAGGGAAGGTCAGCTTTGTAGACCTAGAGCAGGGAATTACGCTAAAAGAACAGGTAGACGAGGTTACTGGTATTTATAAGAAAGTAGTCATAGAATCCAAGAACCTGGACCTCCACCCCGGTCTCGTAATCACGACCGAGGACGGCAAGAGCATCCAGTACTCGCTCCCGATCGGGGCGATCATCGAAGTGAACGAAGGCGATGAGGTCAGCGCGGGCGGTATAGTCGCGAAGATAGCGAGAGCGACCGCGAAAACGAAAGACATCACGGGAGGACTCCCCAGGGTCGCCGAGCTCTTCGAAGCAAGGATGCCCAAGGACCCTGCGGTCGTTACGGAGATCGACGGTATCGTCAGCTACGGAAAGGACCTCAAGGGTAAGAGAAGGGTGGTCGTAACGCCCGAGATCGGCGAGCCCAAGGAATACCTCGTGCCGAGGGGAAAACACGTGCTGGTCAGGGAAGGCGAGCAGGTGACTTCGGGAGACCAGCTGGTCGACGGCTCCGTCAACCCGCACGACATACCGAGGATACGCGGAGAAAGGGCGCTTACCAGATACCTGGTCGACGAGATCCAGGAGGTCTACAGGCTCCAGGGCGTGAAGATAAACGATAAGCACATAGAGGCCATCGTGAGGCAGATGCTCAAGCGGGTAAGGATCAAAGACCCGGGCGACACCATCCTGCTCGTGGGCGAGGCCATCGAGAAGCACATATTCTTCGAGGAGAACGAGAGGGTGGTCGCGCAGGGCGGAAGGCCCGCGTCGGCGGAACCGCTTCTGCTCGGTATAACTCGGGCGTCGCTCAGCACGGACAGCTGGCTCTCTGCGGCTTCATTCCAGGAGACGACGAGGGTTCTCACGGAGGCCGCCTGCGAGGGCAAGGAAGACCGCCTGAGAGGCTTAAAGGAAAACGTCATCATGGGAAGGCTGATACCTGCAGGTACGGGACTCCCCATTTACAGGAACATAGACGTCGAAGTGCCAGTCCTCGAAGTGCCGGTGCCCGCGGCTGCTTCAGCGGACGAAGAATAAGCATTGCGAATAAACCGGGCCCGGGAGTGGCAAGTCTCCCGAGCCCGTTGTCTTGATTCTTTCAATCATTAAATCGGCATGCCTGACGATAATAAAACCCAGATGGATAAGGTCTACGATCCAAAAAAGGTTGAAGAGGAGTGGTACGCCCACTGGATCGAAAAGGGCTATTATAAATCATCACCGTCAGGTCAAACCCCGCCTTATTCCATCGTAATCCCCCCTCCGAACGTCACGGGGTCACTCCACATAGGACACGCGCTTAACAACACGCTCCAGGATATCCTCATACGGTGGAAGAGGATGAAGGGGTTCGACGCCCTCTGGGTCCCGGGCACCGACCATGCGGGTATCGCGACGCAGATGATGGTCGAGCGCGAGATCGAGAAGGAAGGGACTTCCAGAGTAAAGATGGGCAGGGACGCCTTCGTCGAACGTGTCTGGAAGTGGAAGGAGGAGTCGGGCGATACGATCACGCGCCAGTTAAGGCGCCTGGGGGCGCTCCCCGATTGGGATATGGAGCGGTTCACGATGGACGAGGGGCTTTCTCATGCGGTGAGGAAGGTCTTCGTCGACCTCTACAACGAGAAGCTCATCTACAAAGACAAGAGGCTCGTCAACTGGGACCCGAAGCTTTGCACGGCGATCTCCGATCTCGAAGTCGATCAACGCGAGGTCTCGGGGCATTTCTGGCACTTCAAATACCCGATCGAGGGGAGGAGTGACGAATTCATAACCGTCGCTACGACGAGACCGGAGACCATGCTCGGGGACACTGCCGTAGCGGTGCACCCTGAAGACCCCCGATATAAGCACCTCGTCGGAAAGAACGCGGTGCTTCCCCTTGCGGACCGCTCCATACCGATAATCGCCGATGAATACAGCGACCCCGAGAAGGGGACGGGGGCGGTCAAGATCACTCCAGCGCACGACTTCAACGACTTCGAGGTCGGGCGGAGACACGGCCTCCCGATGATAAACATATTCGACGAAACCGCTCACCTTAACGACAACGCCCCGCCCAAATACAGGGGGCTAGATAGGTTCGAGGCGAGAAAGCGCGTGATAGAGGACATGGAAGCGCTCGGGCTCCTGGATAAGATTGAAGATACGCGGCACACCGTCCCCTACGGAGACAGGTCTGGGGTCGTGGTCGAGCCATGGCTCACCGACCAGTGGTACGTGGATGCGGCGACACTCGCGGCGCCCGCGATGAAGGCGGTCGAGGAGGGGAGGATCAGGTTCGTACCGAAATACTGGGAGAGCACTTACTTCGAATGGCTCAGGAATATAGAGCCCTGGTGCATATCGCGCCAGCTCTGGTGGGGGCATCAGATACCCGCCTGGTACGGGCCCGACGGGGAGATATTCGTCGCTCTTACCGAAGAAGAAGCGCAGAAGGCGGCGAACGGGCATTACGGAAAGGAAACGGAGATCAAGCGAGACCCCGACGTGCTCGACACGTGGTTCTCGTCCGGGCTCTGGCCGTTCTCCACGCTCGGCTGGCCCGAGCGGACACCGGAGCTGGAGAAGTACTATCCTACGAGCGTTTTAGTCACTGGGTTCGACATTATCTTCTTCTGGGTCGCCCGCATGATAATGCAGGGGCTCAAGTTCATGGATGAGGTCCCGTTCAGGGACGTATACATACACGGGCTCATAAGGGACGAGAAGGGTCATAAGATGAGCAAAACCAGTGGGAATGTTATAGACCCTCTCGACGTCATAGAAGAAAACGGGGCAGATGCGCTCAGGTTCAGCCTGACCGCGCTCGCCACGCAGGGGAGGGACATAAAGCTCTCCATGCCCGTAATTCAGGGCTACAGGAATTTCATCAATAAAATCTGGAACGCGTCGCGGTTCCTCTTTATGAACCTCGGGGATTACAATGATAGCGCCAAGATTCCCGATGAGAAACTTTCGACATACGATAAGTGGATACTCACGAAGCTAAACGAGGCCGTAAAAGAGGTGGGCGATTCGTTCGAAAGCTACGAGTTCGACAAGGCCGCGTCCGCTATTTACAAGTTTTTCTGGTCAGAGTATTGCGACTGGTACATCGAGTCCGTAAAGCCGGTACTATACGGGGACGACCCGCAGGGAAAGCAGAGGACGAAGGGCGTCCTCGTGCGTGTGCTCAAGACCGCGCTCCAATTGCTTCATCCGATTGCGCCCTTCATATCCGAAGAGCTTTATCAGAGGCTCCGCGGGTTCGGCGTGGAACTTAGCGCCGTCGACGGCGGCACTGCGGAGAGCATCGTGATAAGCTCGTTCCCCGAATGTAACGAGACACAGATTTTCCGGGACGAGCATGACGAAGTAGAGCTTTTGAAAGAGATCATCGTCGGCGTAAGGAACCTCCGGGCCGTGATCGGTCTCCACCCGTCCGAAAAGGTCGGCGTCGTGCTCCTCCCTGAAACCAAACAAGCCCGGAAGCAGATAGAGGATAACAAGGGCTTTATCCTGAGCCTGGCGTCTCTCTCGGGACTCGAGATCGCAAAGAAAGATAAGCCTAAGAAGGCTATCGCCCATGTAATCCCGGGGGTCGAGATATTCCTCCCAGTAGAGGGACTCATAGACGTCGGGAAAGAGACCGAGAGGATAAAGAAAGAGATCGGCAAGATTTCAAAGGAATTAGAACGCACCGAAAAGAAACTGTCCAACCCAGAATTCCTCGGACGCGCGCCCGAGGAGATCGTCAAAAAAGAGCGCGAGATATTCGAGGAGCTTTCCTTCCAGATAAAGAAGATGGAAGACGTGCTGAGTAAGCTGAGAGAGATTGGCTGAATATATCAAGTTAGGACTGCCTGTACTATTTTATGGGAAGAATCATAAACAGTTCCATCAAGCTTGGTTACTAAAGATTGTTATGATATCGAGATCATTATTTATTTCTAGACTTGATAATCATGACTGATTTCACTATAATCGATTACTACTTTTAAACATGATATTTATAGTCAAATAATTTTGTATACAGAACAAAGCATGATTTCAAAAGAAGCAATATTTAATACGATAAGGAATCTTGTTGTGAGGTTATAAGTGTCTAGAAGAATTGAGAAATTGCTAGATAAATTAGGATATAGTAACAATCGAGTGAAGTCTTTGCATGGTGCAAATTTTGGTCATTTGGCTTTGTCTGTAAAAGGGGATGATTATGAGCTAACACATGATAAAGTCGATATGAAAATTTTGGATGATGCACTCGAAATCTTCCAAAAAACACTCGAAGATCATCCCAATATTTTTGGATATAAAAAGCAGAACGAAAATAAATTCATAATGTCAAATCAAATTGCTAACTTGATATCATTTGAATTGCAAAATCCAGTATCTTTTACTATGAAAATTCCTGAATCACAAAGAAAATTCCAGTTTTTAGGAGAACATAGAGAAGAATTTAAGGTGATTATTATCGGATCTAATCATATTGCATACGTGGAACTGGATGATGCGCCTGCGTTTTTGCACATTGGACATGAATTTAGAGAACAAATCAGACATCAACTTTCTATATCAAATACAAATTTCGAACTAGGAACATTTGGCCCATCTCCAATACATCCTGAAATTTATTGTGTTTGTTTAGAAGGAGTTGATAACCCATCTCCAGATATTAGATTTATCGATGGTGATATTTTTGTTATAATTCCATACGGAGAGAAGGACGATATTAACAAGATTTATGATTCAATTCTAAAGTCTATTGATTTTCCAATGTTTGATTTTTATTCGTTACAAAAACAAAGAGCATGGCTAATAGAATATTATTCAAAAATAGATAATACTGTTAGGGATCTTTTAGATCTAACTATGCAAGTTGAATCAGCATGGCCTATTCTTAATTTATTAAAATTCCGATCTCTAAGCTCCGCACGGGTTAAACTAATTAATGAATATTCTGAACTTGCCAACTATGAACAACGTATTAGCTTTTTCAGCAGGGGACAAGATCGATTTCTTGATTTAGCTAGAAACAATCAACTGCTTGGCACTGCTATAACTTACTTCGAAGATATAATTAAATTAGAACCACTTCGCACTGATACTATTATTAAGAATTTAGAATTCGTTGAGAGAACAATAACTTCGAGGGATCAGATACTGAATTCTTTACTCTCGGCACTAATTGGTGGTATTGTGGGTGCAATAATAGGAGTCTATGCAAGTAAATGATACGCATCAAAACTTAGTAAACATTTAACCCTCGAGAAGACCCAACTGCTTGCATTTGGTTCTTTTGTTTTTACTTAAATTGACATGAAGTTTCAGGAATATTCATAATAAGGTAAATATTGGCTAGATCGGGTGTATTGTTTTGGCAACTAATTCCCGCCCAGCAATTCTGGACGAAATAATAGAGGCCCGCGACGGCATTAGTCTCGGGAACTCTATGGAAGCTGTTGAAGCCTAATTTCCGCTTCCGGCTCTTATGTCAACGGCTCCGCATGAATTTAAGTCGATCATGAAGAGATAACTTAACTTTAATCGTACACTATAAGGGGGAAGAAGGATCACCCCCCGAAAAGGCCTAGCTGTTTCTGTTTGGTTTTTTTGAGGTCTGTAAGCTCGACGGGGTATTTACCCGAGAAGCAGGCGTTGCAGAAGCTCTCGCCGTTCAACTTCTTCGTATCATCGACCGCCTTCATTACGCCTTCCAGTGTTAAGTAACCGAGAGAATCCGAGGTAATGTATTTTCTTATTTCGTCTATATCCAGGGAATTGGCGATCAGCTCTTCCTTGAGCGGCGTGTCTATGCCGTAATAGCACGAGAACTTGGTCGGGGGCGAGCTAATCCTCATGTGGACTTCAGTTGCGCCCGCCGCGCGTATCATCTTCACTATCTTTCTAGACGTCGTCCCCCTCACTATCGAGTCGTCGACGATCACGACCCTCTTTCCGTTCAGCACTTCCTTTATCGCGTTCAGTTTCAGCCTCACGCCGAAGTTCCTTATCGACTGCTGGGGCTCTATGAACGTCCTACCCACGTAATGGCTCCTGAGAAGCCCGAGCTCGAGCGGGAGCCCCGATTCCTCGGAGAATCCCATAGCCGCGGGCACACCGGAGTCCGGCACGGCGACGATTATATCCGCGTCGGCGGGCTGCTCTATGGCGAGCTGTCTTCCGAGCGCCCTCCTCACCTGATAGACGTTCCTTCCCGTGAGGAAGCTGTCGGGCCTGGCAAAATAAATGTATTCGAATACGCAGTAGGCGTGTTTCGACTCCCCGAAGGGCTTGAACGATTCGACGCCGTTCTCGTTGACCACGACTATCTCGCCGGGCTCTATCTCCCTTATGAATTCGGCCTCTATAAGGTCGAACGCGCACGTCTCGGATGCAAAGACAATGGAGTCTCCGAGCTTCCCCATGACGAGCGGCCTGAACCCGTAGGGGTCCCTTGCCGCGACCATGGCCTCGGGAGTGAGGAAGAGGAGCGAATACGCCCCTTTACACTTTACGAGGGCCTCTATTATCCTTTGCAGTAGGGTCTCTTCCTTCGATTTCGCTATGAGGTGTACTATGACTTCGGTGTCCGTGGTGGACTGGAATATCGCGCCATCCGCTTCGAGCTCTTCTCTGAGCGTCCTCGCATTCGTGAGGTTGCCGTTATGAGCTATGGCGAGCGCCCCGCGGAAATAATTAATGACGATGGGCTGCATATTTTTCGCCTGGCTCGATCCGGTGGTCGAGTAGCGTACGTGCCCGATGGCGTTCTGTCCCGTGAGGTGAGATAGTATCTCTTCAGTGAATATATCGGATACGAGGCCCATGGCGCGGTGGTTGTGGAGGTTGACGCCGTCCGATGTTACGATGCCCGCGCTTTCCTGACCCCTGTGCTGGAGTGCGTGAAGCCCCAGGTATGTGAGGTTGGAAGCCTCTACATGACCATAAATGCCGAATACGCCGCACTCTTCTTTAAGCTTTGGCATAACTTTTCAGGTTGCTCTCGAAACCGGCCGCCCAGGCTCTCCTCGCCTCGGATACCGGAATATCTATCAAGCCCTTAATTAAAAACCCCGTCCCTCCGACCCTTCCTATTACATGCATGGGTACATTATTGGATTCAGTAATTGTTTTAAGGATTCCTGCGTTCTTGTCGTCGAGTGAAACCAGCGCTCTCGCCTGGGATTCCGAGAATAAGAGTGCGTCCCCTCTTATCGCGCCTGGCAGTTCGACCGTAATGCCAAAAGTGTTTTCCGGGGTGAAACAGGATTCTGCAAGCGAAAGAGCTATCCCTCCCTCGGAAAGATCGTGCGCTGATTTAAGTATACCCCTATCCGAAGCTTCTAGTAAAGCCCGGACCAGGTTCGATTCCGCTTCCAGATCGAGTCCCGGGGGGTCCCCCGCCACTATCCCGTGGACCTGCTTCATGTATTCGCTCCCGCCTAATTCCTCCCTCGTCTCGCCGAGGAGCACTATAACGTCCCCGTCGTCCTTAAACCACTGGGTGATATGCTTTCCGACGTCCGCGATGAGGCCGACCATTCCGATAGTGGGCGTCGGGTATACGGCGTTCCCGCCTGTTTGATTGTAGAAGCTCACGTTCCCGCTCACGACAGGGGTGTTGAGCCTGACTGCCGCCTCGGATATGCCCTCTATCGCCCTTTTGAACTGCCACATTACCCCGGGCTCCTCGGGGCTCCCGAAGTTGAGGCAATCGGTGATCGCGAGGGGAAGGGCTCCCGAGCAGGCGAGGTTCCTCGCGCTCTCGGCGACTGCGATAGCTCCCCCCGTATAAGGGTCGAGGTAGCAGTAGGTCGAATTACAGTTGACGGTCATCGCCAGGGCTTTCTTCGTATCCTTTATCCTGACCACAGCGGCATCCGAGCCCGGAAGCACGACGGTATTAGTCCTGACCATGTGGTCGTATTGCTCCCATATCCAGCGCTTGTCCGAAAGTGTGGGGGATGAGAGCAGCTTCAGAAACACCCTGTTCATGTCTTTCGGGACAGGTATCGTCGATAAATCAAAACTCCTCGTTTCTTTAAGGTACGCAGGCTCGCTGAAAGGTCTGTCGTAAACAGGCGCTTCTTCCGAAATCAGGCTTATCGGTATCTCGGCCGCTATTTTTCCCTCTTCCGCGATGATGAGCTTGCCCGTGTCCGTTACCTCTCCGATGACGCTGAAATCGAGCCCCCACTTCCTGAATATTTTTTCCGCTATTTCTTCTTTTCCCTTCTCGAGCACGATGAGCATGCGCTCCTGGGATTCGGAAAGCATGACCTCGTAGGGGGTCATGGACTCTTCCCTCCTCGGCACCTTCTCGATGTCGATCCTTATGCCTGTGCCGGCCCTCTCCGCCATCTCCGTGGAGGAGGACGTGAGCCCCGCAGCCCCCATGTCCTGTATGCCGACCACGACGCCCGTCTTGAAGAGTTCGAGACAGGCCTCGAGGAGAAGCTTTTCCGTGAACGGATCGCCCACCTGTACGGCGGGCCTTTTTTCCTCGGCTTCCTTCGTGAACGTCTCGGACGCCATGACGGCGCCGTGGATACCGTCCCTTCCGGTCTTAGATCCCACATAGATTACGGGGTTCCCCAATCCTTTGGCGCAGCCCCTGAATATTTCGTCGTTTTTTGTGATCCCCAGTGCGAATACGTTCACCAGCGGGTTCCCGTTGTAGCATTCGTCGAAGTAGACTTCCCCGCCCACGGTCGGGATACCTATGCAGTTTCCGTAGCCCGCTATGCCCGATACCACCCCGCCTACGAGATACCTGGTCTTGGGAAGGGAAGGGTCGCCGAACCTGAGCGAATCCAGTATAGCTATAGGCCTTGCACCCATCGTGAAAATGTCCCTCAATATGCCTCCGACTCCCGTCGCGGCGCCCTGATAAGGTTCTATGAATGACGGGTGGTTATGGCTCTCCATCTTGAAAACGGCGCATTGCCCGTCTCCGATATCTATAATGCCGGCGTTCTCCCCGGGGCCCTGTATGACCACTTCGCCCGTCGTCGGGAACGTCCTCAGGTGGATTCTCGAGCTCTTGTAGGAACAGTGTTCGGACCACATGGCTGCCAGGATGCCCAATTCTGTAATGTTGGGCTCCCTGCCGAGCGTATCCACTATCTTTTTGTATTCTTTTTCAGTCAGCCCGTGGTCAAGAGCGGTCTTCAGGTTGGACATATAGTCTCTATCACTCTCTATAAGTTAATATACCAGTTATTCGGGGTCTAAACACTGAACGGACTTCAATAAACCGCTTTATTATGCGGAATTAATTAATGTGACATCATTTCCGGCGTTGTCAAAACCGGTATGCCGCGTGTGTCCGGTTTTCCCTGAATTATTCCATTCCACCCGTTCCGTCAGTCGGCTGCGCCGCACACGAACTCCTTGCAATAATCCTTATCAGATACTAATATGATTATAAATTTATGGACCACGCTATAATTTTCGTTTCCCTGATTGTTGCAGTCGCCCCGCTTGTGGCGATTCTGTTTTTTATCTGGTGGGTCGACCGTTACGACAGGGAGCCGCTCAAATACGTGTTCGCATCCTTCCTTTGGGGCGGGCTTGGCGCCATTGTGTTTTCCATACTCGGCACGGAAGCGGGCATCAGGATGCTGGGCGGCTTCATGGCCGATACAGGGTTCGATTTTCCGGCCGTAGTCCTGGCCCCGTTTATCGAAGAGTTCATGAAGGGCTTGATTGTTTTCTTTCTTCTGAGGTACCGTCATTTCGATAACGTTACGGACGGGCTCGTTTACGGCGCGGCCTCCGGTCTCGGGTTCGGAATGACGGAGAATTTCATGTACTTCACCCAATTCGCGGGCGATTCCCCCGGATACGAATGGCTGAACCTCCTCTTCGTGAGGAGCATGATGACCGCGAACATGCACTGCGCGGCGAGTGCTACGTTCGGCGCGGGTATCAGCAAATTGAAGGACGGAGGGAAAAACGCCTGGATGTACGTCGGTCTATTCTATCTTCTGGCCGTATTCCTCCACGCTACGTGGAACTTCCTCGTCACGTCGAGGGTCGAGGCTTACTGGGGCCTGGCGGTGCTCATCCTCATCGTATACATCATCTTCATCTTCGTAATTTTCGTGAGGGGAATTCTGGGAGAGAGGAAGCAGCGGGAGGTGGTGCTCGTCGAGGAGTTCGACCTGGGCGTCCTGCCCGCCGACCATAAAAAGATATTGATGTCCTACAGGGCCATGAGGAGGGGGAGCTGGTTCCCCGAGTATCTGAATAAGGACAAATACCTCTCCCTCGTTAGCCGTCTCGCGTTGCGTAAAACATCCTATTACCGGTCGGATGGTAACCGGCAGGCAGCCCTTCAGAAAGAAATCGTCGAGCTGAGGATTGAGCTCAAGAGGTTCGCCGATATGCTTAAGCAGTTGCAGCAGGAAAAGCCGGCGACATAGAGGGCTTTTTCCTCGGGCTTCCGCAATGCTCCCTTGAAATTTTCGAGCTCCGCCTACCTCCTATGAAGCGTCCTGCCTATTGTATAAATTTCGTGCCCCCTGTATCCTTACCTGGATAATAAATATAAAATTATTACGATACAAAGAAAAAATGAACATTAAGGATTTGAGCCCGGGGGAACTGGAAAAATTCCTTGTGGATAAGGGGTTAGAGCCGTTCCGTGCCCGCCAGATAGGCAAGTGGCTGTACAGAAAGGGCGCCCGCTCGTTCGACGAGATGACGGACCTGTCCAAGGGCACGAGAGAGCTCCTGAAGGGCGCCTTCTCCGCGGGGGACTCGCTTGAGCTGGCGGAGGAGCAAGTCTCGACCGACGGTACGAGGAAGTTCCTTTTTAAGCTCCTCGACGGGAAGCAGATTGAGAGCGTGCTCATTCCGGAGAAGGGGAGGCATACGCTGTGTGTATCTTCTCAGGTCGGGTGTGCGTTAGGCTGCACGTTTTGCCTGACGGGCACGATCGGAAAAATAAGGAACCTGACCCCTTCCGAGATACTCGATCAGTACATAATCGTTAACCGCCATGCGGGGGGCTCGGTCACGAATTTAGTTTTTATGGGAATGGGTGAGCCGCTCGATAACCTCGACAACCTCGTGAGGGCGCTTAAGTCCATGACTGACGAGAATTTCCTGGGCCTGTCGCCGAAGAGGATTACGGTTTCGACTTCGGGTATCGTTCCCGGGATCAAGGAGCTTGGCGAGCAGGTCTCGGTAAACCTGGCCGTGTCCCTGAACGCGCCGCGGGACGAGCTGAGGGACGTCATCATGCCTATAAATAAGAAGTATCCGATAAAGGAGCTGATAAAAGCGAGCGTGAAGTTCCCGGTACCGCCCAGAAAAGCGCTCATGTTCGAATACGTCCTACTTAGCAAGGTCAACGATTCCGACAGGGACGCCTACGACCTTGGTCACCTTCTGAGCGGCATCAATTGCAAGGTGAACCTCATACCGTTCAACGAAGCGGGCCCCCTGCCTTACCGCTCGCCGACGCGTGAGAGGGTGCTCGGTTTCCAGGAGATACTGATGTCGTTCGGGTTGAACGTCAGGATAAGGAAGAGCAGGGGACGCGATATACTCGGCGCGTGCGGTCAGCTTGCCGCCGAATACCCGGTCAGGAAGATAAAGCGGGAAAAGAGCGCCGCTCAGGCGGTTATATAGGATAAAAACAAACACAGGGATTTCAGTTATATGACAGGTTCGGAGATAAGAAACAGGTTTCTGGAATATTTCGGGAGCAAGGGACATACGGTCGTGAAGAGCTCTTCGCTCATTCCCAAAAGCGACCCGACGCTCCTTTTTACGAACGCCGGAATGGTGCAGTTCAAGGACGTGTTCCTCGGCCTCGAGAAACGGGACTACAAGAGGGCTGCGTCTTCCCAGAAATGCGTCAGGGCAGGGGGGAAGCATAACGACCTCGAGAACGTCGGCTACACGTCGAGGCATCACACGTTTTTCGAGATGCTCGGCAACTTCTCTTTCGGGGATTATTTCAAGAAGGATGCCATAGAGTTCGCCTGGGAGCTGATCACTGAGGTCTTCAAGCTCCCCAAGGAGAAGCTCTGGGTTACGGTCTTCACGGACGACGACGAGGCTTCAGACCTGTGGCGGAACGTAGACGGACTTCCGTCCGATAGAATAGTCAGGATGGGTGAGAAGGATAATTTCTGGGCGATGGGCGATACCGGCCCGTGCGGTCCCTGCTCCGAGATAATCATCGACCAGGGCGAAGATTTCGGCTGCGGAAAAAGCGACTGCGCCTTGGGATGCGAATGCGACAGGTTTCTCGAGCTGTGGAACCTCGTGTTCATGCAGTATGACAGGGACAAGGCAGGCAAACTGAACCCGCTTCCCAACCCGAGCATAGACACGGGTATGGGTTTAGAGAGGATCACCGCCGTGCTCCAGGGCGTCAGGAGCAATTATGAAACGGACCTGTTGAGGGGCATAATCTCAAACGTGGAAGAAATTGCGGGGAAGCGGTACGGGGACGACGCCCAATCGGACGTATCCATGAGGGTGATAGCCGACCACGCGCGCGCCGTAACGTTCCTGATCTCGGACGGGGTCTTTCCGTCCAACGAGGGCAGGGGATACGTGCTGAGGAGGATATTGAGACGCGCCGTCCGTCATGCCAAGATGCTGGGGATCGAGGAGCCCTGCCTCTACAGGATCACGGGCAGGGTCAGGGATATAATGAGGGGCGCATATCCGGAGCTCGACGAGAGGATCGGTTTTGTCGCCGAGGTCGTCAAGAACGAAGAAGAGAGGTTTTTCGAAACGATAGACAGGGGCCTCGAACTGCTTAACGCGGAGATCGCGAAGATCGGTAAGGAGAAGGTCCTGTCCGGGGACGTGGTGTTCAAACTCTACGACACGTTCGGCTTTCCGGTGGATCTCACCGAGGACATCGCACGCGAGCGCGGGCTTTCGCTAGATAATGCCGGGTTCGAAGCGGAAATGGAGAAGCAGAGGCAGAAGTCGAGGAAAGCCTGGAAGGGAGCGGGAGAAGAGGGTCTCGAGCCACTATATAAAGAATTCGTCTCGGGCGGACTCACAGTTACGTTCACGGGATACGGAAAGACCCGCGGTACGGGAAGAATAACAGCGATAATCAAAGAAGGTGTTTTGGTCGACAGCGCGAACGCAGGCGACAAGGTCGACATTATAACGGACAGGACGCCCTTTTACGGTGAATCGGGAGGGCAGGTCGGCGACAGGGGGATCATGGAGGGGGAAGGCGGGACAGCCGAAGTCACCGACACGAAGAAGCCCCTCCCCAATATTATCGTGCATCACGCCGTAATAAAAAAAGGCGCCCTCTGGGTCGGGGATGAAGTCGGATTGAAGGTAAATGAAAAACTGAGGCACGGCGCGGAGACTCACCATTCCGCGACGCACATACTTCATGCGGTGCTGAGGGAGGTCCTCGGAAAGCACGTGGGGCAGGCAGGCTCGCTCGTCGCGCCCGGGAGGCTCAGGTTCGATTTCACCCACCATTCGTCGATAGACGATAAGGAGCTCAGGAAGATCGAGGACATAATCAACGAAAGGATTAGGTGGGACGACAAGGTCGTCACCGATCCCGACGTGCCCTACGACGAGGCTATAAAAAAGGGGGCTATGGCGTTCTTCCAGGAAAAATACGGCGACAAGGTGAGGGTCGTGAGCATCGGGGATTACAGCAGGGAGCTCTGCGGAGGTACTCATCTCGAATCCTCGGGCGAAGCCGGGCTGTTCAAGATAGTTGGGGAGACCGCTTCGGCCGCCGGAGTGAGGCGTATCGAGGCCCTGTCGGGCGAATCCGCATGGAACTTCATGAGGGGGATAGAGGACAAGCTCCTCGAAGCCTCGCGGATATTGAGGGTGCCTGAATCCGACGTAATACCGAGGATCGGCAGACTCGTGGAAGAGAACGAGACCATAAGGAAAGAGCTCGAGACCGTCAAGAGCAGGATGCTCAGCGAGAGGACCGGGGACATTATGGATAACGTGAAGAACGTGAACGGTCTCAACGTGCTCTCGGTGGAGATACCCGATGCCGGCCCCGATCAGCTGAGGAAGGTCTGGGACGACGTCAGGAACAAGCTCAACTCCGGCGTAGCCGTGCTGGGCGCGAAAGACGACGGAAAGGCATACCTGCTGGTCGGCGTTACGAGCGACCTGCACAAGAAATACCACTCGGGCAATATAGTGAAGGAGCTTGCGCCCCTGATAGGCGGGAAGGGCGGGGGAAGGCCGGACATGGCTCAGGCGGGGGGGAACAACCCCGAAAAATTGCACGAGGCGCTTGAAAAAGTATTCGAAATTCTGGCCGCTGCCTGATCCGCGGGGCGGCTTACTTGCTTATTCCCTTTTCTTCCAATACGTCTTTGATCTTCTTGAGCGCGGCGCTTTCTATCTGCCTGACTCGTTCTCTCGATATATTGAATTTGGTCCCGAGCTCTTCGAGCGTCAGGGGCTGATCGGACAATACGCGCTTTTCGATTATGTACCTCTCTCTGTCCTTGAGTGCTTTGAGAGCGACGGCCATCCCTTTCCTGACATTTTCTTCCTCCTGGGCTTTCGTCAGGAGCTCTTCCTGATTGGCCTCCCCACCGGTGAGGAAGTCGAGGTGAGACGCGTCCTTTTCGCTCGTCAGCTCGGCGTCGAGGGAAAGGTCCTTGCTGCCCATCCTCTGCTCCATTTCGATCACCGCTTCGTCAGGCACGTCGAGCTTTTGAGCGAGCTCTCTGTAGTCCTCGGAGCTCAGGGTGTCACCGCCCATCTCCAGCTCCTTTTTCGTCGAGCGGAGTTTATAAAAAAGCTTCCTCTGTGCCTGCGTCGTGCCTACCTTCACGAGGCTCCAGCTCTTTATGATGTAGTTCTGTATGTATGCCCTTATCCACCAGACGGCGTATGAGATCAGGCGGTAGCCCTTGGTAGGGTCGAATCCCTTTACCGCGTGCATGAGCCCGACGTTCCCCTCCTGTATGATGTCCATCGTGCT
Source organism: Thermodesulfobacteriota bacterium (assembly GCA_041753155.1). GTDB lineage: Bacteria > Desulfobacterota_D > UBA1144 > Nemesobacterales > UBA2774 > 2-12-FULL-53-21. The sequence goes on from JBGSVA010000045.1 coordinate 25,729, forward strand.
GAATCCGTAGTTCTTATATTCGTTGGCTACCCTCACGACGAATTTCAGATTGGATGTGACGAGCTTGCGGGCGGCGTCGAGGTCGCCATCGTCCTTGAACTTTTTGGCGAGGTTGTATTCTTCCTCCCGGCTGAGAACGGGGTAATTGCTTATCTCCGCGAGGTATCTGTGGAGGGACGTGGTATGTGCGGGTAGCAGGGTGCTCGCGTGTTTCTTTTCTTTCTTTTTTTCTGTGTCTTGAGACATTTGGCCAGCTTGTTTATCGAGAAGTATCAATTAGTATACGTTTCGGGGGGGTGCTAATCAACCGGCGATTTCTCAGGCGGTCTAAGGCGCCGTGATCGTTATACATATGAAATTGACTAAAATCTCTTGACTCATATACTCCTTATGTATAGATTATTCTGCTTAACTAAGAGCTAATAAAAATCGGTTCCGGCGTAGCTCAGCTGGCAGAGCGGGTGACTGTTAATCACCATGTCGGGAGTTCGAATCTCTCCGCCGGAGCCAATTTTTTCAGCTAGTTACTGCCAATCGCCGGTTCCGCATGTAATATATTTATACCTCATGGATCTATTCAATCGGACTAAAAAAAGCGATATTTGATGGTTCTTATATGAAGTGGATGATTTTTTTGGGATTGGCTTTTGTCTTTTCAAGCTGTTACGGTATCTCCGGGCAGGATAGGGCCGTCGAATATCAGCTGCGATACGAGAAGAGAGTAGATTGCACACAGACGAAGAATACGAGCGAAACCGCCAATATCACTCAGTGCCCGGAAGTCAGACCCGATACCGACACAAACACAAAACCAAAACCAATTCCAATTGATTCTGCTAATTGATCCCGCCTTCGGGTTTCCCAATCTCGTTACGCAATTCCTGAGCCTTGAGCAATATGTCGGAAGTTCGAATTTTATCGTCGGAGCTGATTTTTCTTCTTAAAAATTTGATTGAACATTTTCATGTCTGTATTGGACAAAGGGGTTTTCCATAGTCCCTGTTTGAGCCAAAGGCCACTTTTTGTTATGTCTTTCACGGTTGAGTATAGTCCCAACCATGTATCAGAGGGTTGACATTCATTACACCCGGAAACTGTGGAGATAATTCTTGATTCTAACTCAAGCCTTTTCTTGCTGTCTTCTATTGGAAATACAACAAAACTAAATTTGGTTTGAATATATTTTGAGACATTCTTCTCGACCTCCTCCAGTTTTACAAAATCTATTGAACTTGAATATTTATCCCTGGCATCTTTAGAAGTTAAATCTAATTCCCATTGCTTCATAAATGGGTCGTTCTTTTTATTTAATAATGCTCTACCAATATTTTTTCTAAAAATACTTCGGTCTTTATTTTTAGTTAAAAAATGCTCTAGTAAACGAGAATGAAGCTGGTTTAAACCTCTGTGTGTTCCTACCCTGACTATTCTGTTAGTTCCATGACCAAGTTCCCCTTTTTCGAATAAAATATATATTCCATTATCAGGAATGTCTTTTTCATCGAATGAAAAACTATACTTTGGTAGAGAGTTGAACAGTTTATGTATCATGTAACACTTATCGCAAATGCTCAACTTTTTAGTTAACCATCCAAGCTGTTTGCCTATCCTCATTCCTTTCATAGGGATATCTTTGTTTTTAATGTTAGGTACTAATTCTTTCCAATATGTTTCTCCTGCCAGAATGGTGAAATGATCTTTATCCAGATCCGATACTTTCTTTAAATTCTTTATGACCCTATCGGCCCATCTTTTGATTTCATCGGAGTACATATCATTCAAACTTTCGTCATAAGGGGTAATTGTCTTTGATAGTGGTAGCAGATGATGTTTGGCAGAGAGAATAAATATCTTATCCGATCTCAAAGATTTAGCGTAACGCAAGCACTTCTTGAAAAGCGGACTGGTATATAAATCTTGAGCTTTAGATTTTTGGTTCGATTTTTGACTGCTACATGAAATTAAAACTATCTTGGCCATGATTCAATATATGATAACAAATTTCTAAAGGTAGATTCACCCCTCCTTCTTATACACCTGCGCGGCGCCGCGGGGGACTTCGAGGACAAGCTCGCTGTTTATGTGCCCGTACATCTGTATGAGCTTGGCGACGAGGCCCGTCCAGCCCGTCTGGTGGCTCGCGCCGATGCCCGCGCCGTTGTCCCCGTGAAAATACTCGTAAAATAGAACGTAGTCCCTGAAGTGCGGGTCCGTCTGGAATTTCTCCGTCGCCCCGTAAACGGGCCTCCTCCCTTTATCGTCCCTCCTGAATATGCTCACGAGTCGCCTGGATATTTCCTCCGCGGCTTCGTAAAGGGTCATGAATTTCCCGGAACCCGTCGGGCACTCGACCTTGAATTCGTCGCCGTAGTATTTATAGAGGTGAATGAGCGCCCTTATTATCATGGCATTGATCGGGAACCATATCGGGCCCCGCCAGTTGGAATTACCCCCGAAGAGGCCCGAGGAAGATTCGGCGGGCATATACTCGACCTTATACTCTTCCCCATGCACTTCGAATATATAGGGGTGCTCCTTGTGGTAGCGGGAGATAGAGCGTATACCGTAATCGCTCAGGAACTCGTTTTCATCGAGCATCTTCGAAAGCACGCGCTTGAGCTTGTCTTCGTTCAGTATGGAAAGAAGATACCTGTTCGCGTACCCGAGCTTGTCGGGCGGGTGTATGGTGGCAAGCAGGTCGGGCATTCTGCTGAGGCGTCTCCCCATACGCTCCTTGAATTTTGGGAAACGCTGTACCGTCTCGAAATCATAAACTGTCGATGCGCAGAGCGGCAGCAGACCGACGAGCGATCTCACCTTTAAACGCTCCGCGCTCCCGTCGGGTTGTCTGAGAATGTCGTAGAAAAAACCGTCCTCATCGTCCCACATCTCGTCGTGATTTTCACCCGCACGGTCCATCGCGGAGGCGATCCAGAGGAAATGCTCGGCGAACTTCAAAGCCATGTCCTCATAAGTCGGATCGAATTTCGCGAGCTCGAACGCGATCTCCAGCATGTTCTGGCAGAACATCGCCATCCACGCCGTGCCGTCCGCCTGCTCGAGGAACCCTCCGGTCGGCAGCGGCGAGCTGCGGTCGAATACTCCGATGTTGTCGAGGCCGAGGAACCCGCCTTCGAAGACGTTCTTTCCGTGGCGGTCCTTCCTGTTTACCCACCACGTGAAGTTGAGGACGAGCTTGTCGAATACCTGTTTCAGGAATTCGACGTTACCCTTTCCGTAAACCATTTTTTGGGTGTGGTAGAGGAACAGACACGCGAATGCGTGCACGGGGGGGTTCACGTCGCTGAAGTTCCATTCATATGCGGGTATCTGCCCGTTGGGATGGAGATAGACCTCGCGCAGCATGAGCTCGAGCTGCTCCCTTGAGAAGTCGGGGTCGACCATGTCGAGCGCCAGGGTATGAAAGCCGAGGTCCCAGGCCGCATACCAGGGATATTCCCACTTGTCGGGCATGGATATCACGTCGTCGTTTATCATGTGGAACCATTCCCTGTTCCTTACGCCCTGCCCGGGCCTGACGGTCATGATGTCGACGCCGTGCTCTCTCAGCCACTTGTCGAGATCGAAATAGTAATACTGCTTCGACCATAGCATGCCGGCCAGCGCCTGACGCATCACTTTTTTCGATTCCTCGTCTATCGACGGCGGGGTGATCGAATCGTAGAACTCGTCCGCTTCCGTTTTTCGCGCGGCCACGGTCTTGTCGAAGCCCCTGAACGGGTTCTTGCCGGCAAGCTCGGGGGATTTGGCCGAGAGGATGAGGCGCACCCTCTTTTCCTCCCCGCCCCCGATCGAGAGCGTATAATGAGCGGAGACCTTTGTGCCGGTTCTTTCGGGGTTTACGCCTTCTTTTTTCCCGTTGACTATATAGTCGTTGATGCCGTCTTTGACGTAAGGACTCGTGTTTGGAATTCCGAACAGCCGCTCGGTGTTCGTTTCGTTCTCCGTAAAGAGGAGTTTTGCGCTGCCTTCGCAGTAGAGGTACCTTTGTCCGAGAGTCTCGTGCGACGCCTCGGCCGCGGTGAATTCTTCCCCCGTGTTTATCTGCCTGATTACGGGCCTGGGTGTGGGCTCGGACCATGACCATGTGTTCCGGAACCAGAGTGTGGGAAGCAGGTGAAGCTCGGCGGTCTCTTTGCCCCGGTTGACGGCGATGATGCTAATCAGTATTTCTTCCGGCGATTCCTTCGCGTATTCGACGAATACGTCGAAATACCTGTCGTCGTCGAATACGCCCGTATTTAGAAGCTCGTATTCGAGCTCGTACCGGGTCGCCTTTCTGTTTTTCTGCACGAGCTCTTCGTAGGGGTATGCGGACCGGGGGTATTTATAGAGGTACTTCATGTACGAGTGCGTCGGCGTGCTGTCGAGGTAGTAATAGCATTCTTTAACGTCCTCGCCGTGGTTCCCTTCGCTGTTCGTAAGGCCGAAAAGGCGCTCCTTTATGATGGGGTCCTTGCCGTTCCATAGGGCGAGAGCGAAGCAGAGTGTCTGCTTATCGTCGGAGATGCCGGCGAGTCCGTCCTCCCCCCACCTGTAGGCGCGTGAGCGTGCATGGTCGTGCGGAAAGTAGTCCCACGCCGTGCCGTGCTCGCTGTAGTCCTCCCTTACCGTCCCCCATTGCCGCTCGCTAAGATAGGGGCCCCATTTCTTCCAGGGAATTATCTTCTTGCTCGAATCTTTGAGACGCTTTCTCTCGTTATCATCCATATTAATCTCCCGATAGTCTCCCCGCATGCGCGGTCCGAACGGTGCTCATGATCGAATAAATCTATCGCCCCGACTGAATTTTACTCCTCCAATTTTTCCCGGAACGATCGTTGAAAATAATACTATTTACCAAAGGGATTTACCATTAAAAGGAAAAGAGCAGCTTCGGGTTCGACTGATCCCGGATTGCCTGGTCCGGCATAGAGAAATAAGAAACTATAAAGGGCGGTTAAGGGTGGATTCCGATGCATGTGCAACTATTTTATTTCCAAATAACAATCTCATTACATTTGCGCGGCAAACATGCTAGAATAGGGGCGTATTGCTTCTAAAGAGCAGGGGTCGGGTGCGGGGATTCCATAGTCTGTTTGCTGTAATCGACTGAACGCCAGGGGGTGATCAGGTTAATCCGGGCAAACAAGAGCTCCAGGCGTTGCCTGTCGGAGGAGAACCTCTCCTGTCTATCCATAAACGTAGTCCGTATCGATTAATCTTGATATGGATTGGAATTCTCACTAAAACGCATTTTGTAATCACCGCCGATGCCTTTTACAGATTCCGGAATATATCAGATTCCAAAAACCGATGCATTCAAAGAACTTATTAAATCAACCTGGAGGTATGGTCATGAAGAAATACGCGGTCGAATTCATAGGCACTTTCTTTTTCGTACTGACTGTAGGTTTAACTGTGCTCGATCCCGGGGCGGGGGTGATGGCCCCCCTCGCGATCGGCTCGGTGCTGATGGTGATGGTATACGCCGGGGGGCATATTTCGGGCGGGCACTATAACCCGGCCGTGACGCTCGCTGTCTGGATGAGGGGTCGCTGTCCCTCGGCCGACGCGCCTTTTTACATGATAGCCCAATGGGCGGCCGCGGTGGTCGCTGCTCTCCTAGCGCTCTATTTGAAAGGTATCCCGGAGGTAACGCCGTTAACGCCCAACGTCGCTTACGCGCTCATAGTGGAGTTTCTATTTACGTTCGCGCTCTGCTACGTCGTTCTCAACACCGCGACGTCCAAGAACACGGCTGGGAATTCCTATTACGGACTCGCCATCGGTTTTACGGTCGTGATCGCGGCTTATTCGGCGGGTGCTATATCGGGAGGGGCGTTTAATCCGGCGATTGCCCTGGGAATAACCGTAATGGGGATATCTGCGGTGAGCAATATATGGATTTTCCTGGTCGCGAATTTCCTGGGCGGGGCGGTTGCGGCGCTCGCGTTCAACGCGCTCAACCCGGACGATAAATAGCCGGTAAATTGATCCGGTCAAATCCTTTACCGGTTTCGATATTTCGGTTTTGTAAAAATCTCAGCATTGCCCGGGGTTTGACTTCGTATACCGGGACTGATGAGCGCCGGGTATGGATATGTCTTGAGACTCGACAGTCTGTTGCGCGTGTAACTCCTCGGCTATAAACTTATTTGTCCCGGAGATAATTGTGAAACGGAAAAGAACCATAACGGTCATGAGTGCTGCCTTCATGCTGATCGCTCTATTGTCACTCGCCTCGAGTAAAGAGCGGGAAGAGGTGTCGCAGGGAAATCAGCCGGAAGAGGTCGTGCTGACTGAAGAGAGCGCAGAGCTGGAAGAGAGCGTAGATTCGGACGAGGACGATCTTGGTTTTCAGGAAGCCCAGGACGATGAGTCGAACCCAATCTTCAAGAGCTTCCGTCCCGACAAGCAGCGGTTCGGCTATAAATCAGGAATTATTGAATTGAAATAAATAGCGGGGGTGTGATATGAAGAGACCAGTAATACAAATATCTATTTGTTACATTATTCTTTTTGTCTTTCTAGTTTTACCCGCATTGTCGCAGACTGAGCAGGGCGTCGAGGTAAAGGACGCGCCCAGGGTTGATCCCGACTCCCTGGCTGAGCTCGTGGAGTCGCTCGAATTCCTCTCCAAGGCCGGCAGCTTCAGCGTTACGGCGGAGGTCGAGTATGATGCTCTCCAGGGGAACGGGGAGAGGATAGAGTTCGGCGGCGTCCGCAAGATCACTGTAGTGCGTCCCGATAAGATGTACGCGGAGATCACGGAAAGGGACGGAACGAAGAAGGAGTTCGTGTTCGACGGGAAGGACATCTATTACGCGGACATCGAGCAGAACGTCTATGCGAGCGTGCCGAGGCCGGGGAATATCAACCAGGCTATAAGGTACTTTACCGAGGACCTGCAGATGCCGCTCCCGCTCGGGCAGCTCATATCGAGCGGCGTCTCCGGGATGGTGAAGAAGGAGATATACGCGGGCGGGTTCGTCGAGCAATCGACGATAAACGGGGTCCTCTGCGACCACCTGGCATTCAGGACGAAGAACATCGATTTTCAGGTCTGGATCGCGTCCGAAGGCGACCCGCTCCTGATGAGGCTCGTCATCGATTACAAGAATGCCCCCGGCGAGCCGCAGTTCAGGGCGATGTTGAAAGACTGGAACTTTAAGCCCGCGGTATCGGATTCACTCTTCGTGTTCAAGCCGGGGGAGAATATGCAGAAGATCGCGTTCGCTCCGGTGCTGCGCGCAAAGATAAAAACTGAGGAAAAAGAGGGAGAGAAGAAATGAGAACCCACAGAACGCTTATTACGAAGCTTTTATTATTCGCCGTCATGTTTATATTCTTCGCAGGCGCTTTAGAGACCTATGCGAGAGGTCGAGGGTCCGGCAGAAGCGCCAACAGAAGCAGCAACAGTAATATAAGCAGGCAGGGGCCCGCAAGGACCGGGTCTATGAAGTCGAGCGATTTCAGCAGTTCGAGCTCCCGGAACGTGCAGAGGAGCAGTAATACGGAAAGGCAGACTCAAAGACAATCCACATCGCAGGACTATAAGGCCGCAAACCCGGACAAGGCAAAGGACTACCAGGACACTCGCGCAAATAATGCGAATGACATGCAGCAAGACCGTCAGGACTACAAGACGGACAGCCGCGAGGACTGGCAGGACTACGGGAATAACGCGCAGAACGACCGTCAGGAGTTTTACGACGACAATGACTACAGATACGACGACGATTGGGAATGGGGCGACAACGTCGAATATCCGGTAGCCGCAATGACTGCCGTAGCCGTGGGAACCGCCTTGACCGTCTCCGCGTTCAACTCGATGACATGTAACCCGACAACGGTTTACGCGAACGGAGTGGCGTATTATCAATGCGGCTCGACGTGGTATAACCAGGCGTATCAGCAGGGGGACGTCGTCTATGTAGTCGTCGACACGCCGCCCGGGTACTGACGCACTAACGCTGCCCGTACCTTGCACAATCGGCATTTACAGGCAATCGATTGCCGGCCGGGGACAATGATTAAATACCTGCGTTCGAAGGCGTGTCTCTGCTATATTCCAGTGCTGCTGCTGACGGCGGTCGCGTTAACGCAGCTCTACCTGGCTCATAATTACGGACTAAGCCCGTGGGCGGGGGGAGGCTTCGGCATGTTCTCAACGACCGACGCGCCGAGGCGGAGGCACGTACACGCGTATTCGATGAGTCCGGGCGTAAGGCGCGAAATCATTATACCGGATCATCTGCGTGATACTGCGTTAAGGGCAGCCGCTCTGCCCACAGATACGTACCTTACCCGCCTGGCAGCCGAGCTGGCCGACTTACCGTCTCCCGAGCGCGAGGCCGCCCGTTCAATAATAATTCAGGTCTGGAAAACAGAATACGATCCCGCATTCCTCGTGCCATCGGGGTCCATGGTCAGGTCGCTCGAGGTTCCGCTTGAAGGGAATTAAAGAGCGAATAGCCGAACGGCTGAATGGAATCCGTGGAGGGATCGGCGGGATGAACATTGTGGATCTCTCCTTGAGACTCACGCTCCTCGACATGCTGCTGCGGCCGGTCGGGGACAGGACCGTGCGGCCGCTGACGCTTGTATTCGCGGCACTCGGGCTCCTTATTCCGGGACAGCTCAGGAGCAAGCTCATCTGGCTGCCTCTCGCTTTCCTCACGGGACTGCGTGTCCTTCTCGACTGGCCGCTCCCCGATAACCATGCATACCTTCTGTTCTACTGGTGCCTAGCGGTCACTATCGCACTATTCTCCCGTGATTCCGAACGCTGTCTCGCTTTCAACGGAAAATTTTTGATAGGGCTTGCATTCGCGTTCGCTCTGCTCTGGAAGGCGTTCCTGTCGGGCGACTTTATGGACGGCCGCTTTTTCAGTATTGCGATGCTGACCGATCCGAGGTTCGAGGCGTTTACAGGGTCCGTCCTGAGCCTGGATGATTATGAAATGGACAGTCTGACACTGTTCGTTGAGCAGCATATAGACGGGGAATTGCCGGCCCGGGGCCTGGACATACCGTCTCTACCGTCAAAGCTTCATCTCGTTTCGGAAATCCTCACATACTGGACGGTGCTGATCGAAAGCGCTGTCGCGATCTTGTTTTTAATTCCCACGAGGGCAGGCGTGTCGAGGCTGAGGGATGCGTTTCTGATATTGTTCTGTGTTACGACCTACTCGGTCGCGACCGTCGAGGGATTCGGCTGGCTTCTCATCGCGATGGGCGTATCCCAGTCGGGTGAACGGAGGGAGGCAGTCAGATATCTGTATATTGCGGCTTTTCTTCTCATTCTTGTCTACAGTTATTTGCCGATGTTCCGCTAAGAATTGGCGTGCTCGCGGCTTTCGGATTAAAGACGCCGTTTAACGTCAGGCGGGGTTGGCTTCGACAGTGGAGCTCTTAACGAGAGCCAGGAACTCGGTATAGCTTTTTATCTTAAGTACCTTCTCCGTCATTCCGAATACGCGGAAAAGCTTGGCCAGCTCCGCGGTGATTTCGAGCTGCGTGTCCGGGGCATCTTTAGGGGTGAGGATAAGAAATATCACGTATGCGGGCTTATCGTCCGGCGCGTCGAAGTCGATTCCCGAATCGGAGACGCCTATGGCGACGATGGGCTTGCTGATTCCTTCGATGCGGGCGTGGGGGAGCGCGACACCGTTCCCGATTCCGGTGGGCAGGGTCTCTTCCCTTTCCCAGACCGCCGCTTCAACTTCTCTCGTGTTGAGACCGGACGCCTCGCACGCCATGGCCGTGAGCTCGTGTATCGCCGTACGGCTCGAGAAGGCCTGGAGCTCTCGCGTGAAGAGCCTCGAGGACAGGGCGTCCAGAAGTGTCCGTTTCTTGCCCAGACGGAGTATAAGCCTGATCGCGGGGCCGCTTATCATTGAAGTAACAATGGCCATGATGACGAGGGCCACGAACAGGCGCGGACGTATGATCCCCGCTTGAAGGGCGAGCAATCCGAGGATTATCTCCATAGCGCCCCTGGCGTTCATCGCGAACCCGACCGCCCAGGCATCGCGCTTGGTCATATCTCCCCACCTCGCCCCCAGTACTCCGCCCGCGAGCTTGCAGACGCATGCGATCAGCAGTACGGTCAATACGGGTACGAGGTCGAAGTGTGTTATGAAATTTACCTTCAGTCCTATGCTCGCAAAGAATACAGGTGCAAAAATGAAGGAAACGAACTCATCGATAATTACCCTGGTACGCTCCCGAAGATGCGAGGAATCGCCCACTGCCACTCCGACGATGAAGGCGCCGAATATTGCATGAATTCCAATCCACTCGGTGAACGCGGCCCCGAGGAGCGCGAGAACCAGCGCAAAGCTCAGCACGCCGCCCGGCCAGCGCGTATAAGCCTGCAGAAAGGGAAGCGTCCTGTGTACGAGTGAGCGTCCCAAAGTGAGCATGACGCCGGCGAACGCCAGGGTAAGCGTGATCGTGAGGAGAATATTGTTCGATTGTCCTGACTCCGCGCCTATGAGGCCGAGGATAATTGCGAAGATTATCCATCCAATAAGGTCGTTCAAGATAGCGGCGCTGATGACAACCATTCCGAAATCGCTCCTGTAAAGGTCCAGGTCCATGAGCGTCTTGGCGATCACCGGAAGCGCTGAGATCGATAAGGCCGTCGCGAAAAAGAGACTGAATACCAGCGGGTCGGCATCGATATCGCTGCCAAGGGCCCGGGGAGCAATCAATGCCACGACTAACCCGAGAAAAAACGGAATTACCATGCCGGCGGTACCGGCCTTGAGACCGATCCTGCCCTGTCGCCATATTGTAGAGAGGTCGACTTCCATTCCCGCGACGAGCATCAGCAGGGTAACGGCAAGGGTCGTGAATGCGTTAAGGGCAACCGCGTTAGGGCCTTCCTGAGGGAATAAAAAAGCGCTGGTTTCGGGAGCCAGACTTCCGAGGATCGTCGGACCCAGGATCAAGCCTGCCAGGAGCTCTCCCAATATGGCGGGCTGGTGTATCCTCTGTGCGAGCTCTCCCAATACACGCGCCACGCCGAGCAATAAGCCGAGTGACAGGAAGAAGACCATTATATTGTCCTGTGTCAGATTCTGCATATCTGTAGTTCCGGAATGATATATACATTGCCCGGCATGAGCAGGACTAACGCGTGTAATATTTGTTCATGCCGAATCCGCGGTTATTGCTGTACTTCGGTCTTGGATTATAACCCGTAAGGACAGGGACCCATTTGCCTGTCCGAGTTATTGTGCCGGGTAAATCGCCGTAAATCAATCTGAAATTCCGTACCGGCCCCCCTCTGGATTTTCCCCCGGCTCGCTATTTGATTCGCGGTGAGTGAAGCGGGTCAGCCTCGATTTCTTCCACGGCGCGCAGCCATCCGTCGACCGTAATTTTATATAGGTCATAGTTGTCTCGATCACCTCCGGCGGGCTCGATCGGGTCAAGCACGGTGAGCGTTACAGCCGGGAACCTCAAGCCCGGGTTAATCGGCGAGAGCGTTTTTAAAGCTCCGTCTATGTATATCGGGACGATCGGAACACCGTTCTCGACGCTCAGTAATCCGGCGCCTATTCTGGGGGTCATTACCCTTCCCGTGCTGGTGCGCTCGCCTTCGGGGAAAATGCATACGGACATGCCGCGCCCGAGACCCTGTGATGCGAGTCTCAGGGATTCACCGTACGTCCTCGCCGTGCCGGTCAGTATTATCCTGAACGGGCGGACCAGCCAGGACAGAGGCGGCCTGCTGAAATATTCTCCGAACCCTGTGAACAGGAGCCTATCGAGCATCCCGCCCGGGAGGAGGGCGAATACGAGTATGGGGTCGATGAGGCTCTGGTGGTTAGGGCATATCAATACGGGGGTATCGGCGGGTATCTTGCCGATATGCCTGATCCTGGCCCTGAACGCGATCGACACGATTAGTCTGATCACGATCTGAACGGCTCTCATCATAGTTCTCTTCCATGCGCCCCTTTTCAAATTAAACAGGTCGTCGAGGGACCCGGCTCCTCTCTCCTCAACCGGCGCTGCTTCTGCCGGGGCGGTTTCGTGCCGGGATTTCGGCAGCTTCCTGAGTATATCTCCCAGTGTGCGGAGCTCAGGGATTTCGCTTTCGGGTATATGAACTCCATATTGCTTTTCCAGAAGCTCCAGAATCTGTACAAGCATGAGGGAATCGAGTCCGAGGTCGAGGGTGAGGTCGTCGTCCGGACGGAAGGGCCCGTTCAGGTCCGTCAATTCCGAGAAGCGCTTTAGAAATGAGACCGATCCGGGGTTCATCATGAGATCCATGTCATCGGGGCTCGGGACTTGTTGCAAAGGTTCTTCCCCTTTCTTGAGCTCTTCCGCGATCTCTTCGATTTCCTTTCTTTTGAATTTCCCGAGCCTCGTTTTCGGCAGCTCTCCGTTATATACGATCACGTCCGATATCTGCATGTATGACGGCAGGCTGGAGCCCGTCATCGAGATTATAGAACGCACCCTCTGGCTCACGTCGAAAATTCCCCTTTCTATAAGCTCTTTCGTTTCGGGCACCACTACCATGCGGAGCCCGGTGAGGCTCCCCGAAGGAGATCTCAAAGGCATCACGCACAGCTCCCTGACGATGGGGCTGTCTTTGTATAGATTTTCCACGTCTTCGGGGTAGATGTTCTTGCCCGATGGGAGGACTATCACCTCTTTTAACCTGCCGGTTATATAGAGGTTGCCGTCCCGATCGAGCCTCCCCAGGTCCCCCGAGTAAAGCCAACTGTCTCTCAAGAGCTCACGCGTCGCGGGCTCGTTTTTATAGTAGCCTGGCGTGATATTCGGCCCCTTTATACAGACCTCGCCTACACCGGATGAGTCCGGGTTGTCTATTTTTATTTCCACTCCCGGAAGGGGTTTCCCCGCGCTCCCCGGTACGGGCTTATACGGTGAAGTGAGCGTCGATACGGCTGTAGTCTCCGTAAGTCCGTACCCTTCCGCCATGCGGAAGCCCAGAGAGAGGAAGCTGCCGAATATCCCGGGGTCGAGCCTGGCGCCGCCCGAGGTGAAGAATCTGAACTGTCCGCCGAAGGGCTCGTGAATTCGTCCGAAGAATAATTTGCCGAGTCTAAAGCCCGGTGTCCTCCAGCCGAATTCGGAAATTTTGAAGAGGCTTTTAAATATCAGCCTTTGCAGTAGGGGGAGGCGCTCTGCTCTTTTAACTATTTCGTTGTAAAGGAGCTCGAAAAGCCTGGGTACTCCGGGGAATATCGTGACACCCGTTTCTCTGACCGCGGCCAGCAGGTCTCCGCTCTTTAGCGATTCCGAGAATGTCACCGTTGCGCCCGCGAATAGCGGGGATACCAGTGCGACGATCGATGAATAGCCGTGGTGGAGGGGGAGGATGTTCAGGACATTATCTTTATGCGATACATCGACCGTTTGTAATAACGATCCCACTGTACTCAACACATTGCCGTTTGTCAGCTGGACGCCCTTCGGGGTGCCTGTGGTGCCGGACGTGAACAGTATAGCCATTACGTCGTCAGGCTCAGGCGCGTGGGGCTCGATCAATCCGTTGTCAGCGGCCCAGCCGGTTACTGACTCCATCGTGATTACATTTATACCGGCGCCTTTCCCGTTTAACTCTTCTTTGAGCTTGTCTGAGCGGGAGGGGTCCGTCAGCACTGCCCTGGCTTCGGAGAAATTAAGGAAATTGATTATTTCACGGGCGCCGAACAGTGAGTCGAGAGGAACGACGGTAGCTCCTAAAAAGTGTATAGAGAAATAGGAGATGACCCAGTTGACCGAATTCTCGCCGTAAAGTGCGATACGGTCTCCCGCCTTAAATCCCATCCCGGCGAGTTTCGATTCCAGCAGGAGGCAGCCCCGATATAAGTCCCGGAAGCTCACCCGCAGGTAGGCCCCTTCTTTATTTCTGTAAATCAAGGCGATTTTATCGGGCTCTTTCTCGGCCCAGTACTTTAGTCTCCGTGCAAGCATCAGCTGACTCCCGAAAACATAGTAATAATTTAATTTAAACGGCGCCGGGAATCCATTGGATCAGGGGATAAGTTAATAAAAAAGCAGCGGGGGACAAATTTATTGCCGGATTTACAATCATAAAACGATCGCCTCGGTTTCGTCCCGATAGGACGTACGAGGGATACCGGCTCATCGTCCGGGGTACGCACCGGTAATAGAGGAACTCCCGTATCCGGTACTCACTTTCGAACGTACTACGGGTGTAAAAATGAAACCTGGAATACGGTCAATCTTGTACCCCCTAATGACGGATGCCCGTTCCGACATAGAAATAGAGGGCATCCGTATTCAAGGTCTTCGTGCATCGCGCATCATTTGGCTGATTTTTCCAGGTGTCCGCCGAACTCGTAGCGCATGGCCGAGAGGAGTCTGTTCTGGAATTCCGCATCTCCCCGGGAGCTGAACCGCGCGTAAAGCGCCGTGGATAGGACGGGTACGGGGACTGCCTCGTCGATCGCGGCCTTGATAGTCCAGCGCCCCTCGCCCGAGTCCGAAACGCGCCCCGCGAAGTTGGAGAGTGCCGGGTCCTCGAACAACGCCGTCGCGGTCAGGTCCAGGAGCCAGGACGCTATGACGCTTCCGCGCCTCCACACCTCCGCGATGTCGGGGAGGTTAAGGTCGTACTGGTAATGCTCGGGGTCGCGAAGCGGCGTGGTTTCGGCGTCGATCTCGCCCTTCTGCTTGCCGATATTCGCGGCCTTGAGCACGCCAAGCCCTTCGGCGTAAGCGGCCATTATTCCGTACTCGATGCCGTTGTGGACCATTTTTACGAAGTGCCCTGCGCCGTTGGGGCCGCAGTGAAGGTACCCCTGCTCCGACGTGCCGCCGGCCTTGTTCCTTCCCGGCGTGCGGGGGATGTCACCCGTCCCCGGCGCGAGTGTGGCGAAAACGGGGTCCAGGTGCTTTACTATATCGTCTTCCCCCCCGATCATCATACAGTATCCGCGCTCGAGTCCCCATACGCCTCCGCTCGTTCCCACGTCCACGTAATGTATCCCCTTCGGAGCGAGCTCTTTTGCCCGCCTTATGTCGTCCACGTAATAGGAGTTGCCGCCGTCGATCAGGATGTCCCCCGGCTCGAGAATGGGAGCTATCTCCGAGATCATCTCGTCGACTACCGCCGCCGGGACCATCATCCAGATCACACGGGGTTTCTGAAGCTTCTTAGTGAAATCCTGTAGGGAGGAAGACCCGACTGCCTTTTCCTGAACGAGTCCCTCGACTACCTTCTGCGACCTGTCAAAAACCACGCACTCATGGCCTCCCTTGATGAGCCTTCTCACCATATTTGCGCCCATTCGGCCTAGTCCAATCATCCCAAGCTGCATAATTGCCTCCGTATTGATATGAGATTCAGGTGTTCCGCACTAGAGTTTAGTGCACTACTCGGTTTATGACAACCCGGTTTAGTTAAAGCTCTTCTGCCGTGCGTCCGGGGTCATGCCCATCGGAGGACGGAACCCGCCGGCGCACCTGAGCTTCAAAAAGCTGGTTTGCTCGGTTATCTCACAGGGAGACACTATGTATGCATAGACTACGATCTGAGCTTAATTTTAAAGAAGTGACGGTGGTTGATTAACAATTTACTCAGTCCGGAAAAGTGATAAGGAGGGGAGACATCGACATCTCCCCTCTTCTTTCTGAAGTTATAGTCTAATCTACAATCAGAACCCAGCCGTAGTTGTTTCCTTCTACTTTGCCAGTGATAGTTACATCAGTTTTCTTGGGCATTTCTTCGATTTTCAACAATCCGTCCTGAAGGCCTTGGAGTGAATACACAGTTCCTTCCTTAGTCATGAGGACGTGTTGATGTGGGGGTAAGGTGTTACACGGCCCTGTGGCGATGACGGGGTTAACAGTGCCTTTCTTGTAATCGGGTATCAAACAGATAACCGTACCCGTAACTGACTTCGTGCCCTCATCCGCCGCAAAAGAATGAACCGTGAAAATACTCGCGAAACCTACTGCCATTATTAAAGAAAATGCAAGTAATCTTAATCTCTGCATTTTTGTATACCTCCCTGTATAGATTTTATTTTACTACTATCGCTTATTATACATTTATACGCGACAAATAAGAATAGAGATCTATTTTCTTGATGTTTTGTGAGAATACCAAAAAAAATGATTATTTCTTTTGAAGGAAGCTTCTGGTGAGCTCTACGGTCTTCCTGTATGTGTTCAGAAACGCTACACAGTCGGGGCAAATTTCCAGGTGCTTTTCGAACTCCGAATTAGTCTCCGGGTTGAGCTCCCCGCTCAGAAACTCGAATATAAGACTAGTGGCATCCTTGCAAGTTTCGACAGTCTCTAGTTTGTTCTTTGAGTTAGATCGTCCGGTCATTTTTCACCTTTTTAAATGGTTAGACGTATCGGGGATTAAATTGGATCCGAAATTATGAGGATTTATGAAATCCCGTGACCTGATCTCGCGTTAACAGTGCTGCCGATATACGCGTCTCCTGTAACAAGAATCTATGATTTATTCGGCCTGATATCCCAGCTGGACCGCCAGGGCCCCGGCGCGGAGGAACATTCTCGCCCTGTGGAGCCTTCCTTTTACAGCCAGGACACTCAACCCGAGGGCCTTCCCGATCTCTGGATTGGTCAGCTCCTCTATTTCGCTCAGCACCACGACCGTCCTGTCTATCGGCGAGAGGAAATAAATACCGAGAATAATTTCGAAGAGATAATCGGAAGGTGCGACGAGATTAAAAGAGTACTCAGGAGCGTCGAACAGGTCGCCCGCACCGGAACGACCGTATTGATTCACGGGGAAACCGGGACCGGAAAAGAGCTCGTCGCGCGCGCCATTCATAACCTCAGCGACAGAAAATCGAGGACGCTCGTTAAGGTCAATTGCGGGGCCATATCGGCGGGACTCGTGGAAAGCGAGCTCTTCGGTCACGAGAAGGGGGCGTTTACCGGAGCGCTGCAAAAGAGGGTCGGCAGGTTCGAGCTTGCCGACGGGGGTACCATATTCCTCGACGAAGTGGGGGAGCTTCCGCCGGATGTCCAGGTAAAACTGCTCAGGGTGCTTCAGGAAGGGGAATTCGAGAGGGTAGGGAGCAGCGAAACCATAAAAGTTGACGTAAGGGTCATCGCGGCCACAAACAGAGACCTCGAAGAAGCGGTAAGGGATAGATCGTTCAGGTCCGACCTCTACTACAGGCTTAATATTTTTCCGATATACGTGCCGCCGCTCCGCGAGCGTAAATCGGATATTCCCCTCCTCGCTAATTTCTTCCTTACCAAATTTTCGAAAAAGCTGGGTAAGGATTTTACCGGCTTCTCAAAAGATACGGTGGAGAGGCTCCTCGCTTATCCCTGGCCGGGGAACATCAGGGAGCTTCAGAACATCGTAGAAAGAGCGGTCGTGATATCTACTTCCCGGGAGATCGGGATTGACGACTCTGTCCTGGGCGATTCTAACGGACTCTCCGGTTCTCCCGCGGAGGACAACAGGACATTAGAGGATGTGGAGCGCGCACACATTATCGGCGTGCTCGATGAGTCGGACTGGGTCATAGAGGGCAAGAGGGGGGCGGCCGCGGTATTGGATATCAATCCGAATACACTGAGGTCCCGCATGAAAAAGCTCGGCATACAAAAACCCGCGAGAGCGAGCCGCGGATTGTGACCCTGATTCCGCGCGTCCCAGGGCTTCGATTACTTCCCGGTCCTGTCTTCTATCTCCGTCAATGCCCGAATAAGCTCGGCCACCGTCCAGGCTTGTGCGATACAGCCTCTGGGAGTCATCGGAGCGTCACCGTCGAATATCTCGCTCAGGCTGCCCACGCCGTGCGAGCGCAGCTGCCCGAGCATGGGCGTCAAGAAGCCTCTGGCTTTTTCCGTATCCCCGTATACGTTCAGGTGCGCGAGAGCGAAGTGCCCGAGGAGCCAGCCCCAAACCGTGCCCTGGTGGTAAGCCCCGTCTCTCGCTCTCGAATCCCCTCCGTAATGCCCTGTATAGTCGGGGTGATCGGGAGAGAGGCTCCTGAGACCGTGTGAAGTAAGGAGGCTCTGTGCGCAGGCCTCGACGACTTTCTTCTGCTTATCCGATGAGAGAGGGCTCTCGGGAAGGGACACGGCAAACAGCTGATTCGGTCTTAATGAGGGGTCATCCCCTGAAGGGCCGTCGACGACGTCAAAGCAGAAGCCTGCTTTTTCGTTCCAGAAGCGCGAAAAGCCGCTCAAGGTTTTATCCGCGGCTGATTTGTACTTGTCGCCGGGCTTGCCGAGATACCCGGCGAATTTCGCCATTGAACTGAGGGCATTGTACCAGAGTGCGTTTACCTCGACCGGTTTGCCGATACGCGGCGTGACTACCCAGTCCCCCACCCTGGCGTCCATCCATGTGAGCTGTACCCCCGGCTCTCCGGCATAGAGAAGACCGTCTTTCGGGTCGACCTTGATGTTGTAACGCGTTCCCTTATTGTGCCAGTCGATTATTCCGTCGAGAACCGGGAATATCTCTTCGAGAAACGCTTTGTCCTTCGTATCTTCAAAGTATGCGCGTATTGCCTCGAAGTACCAGAGCGTCGCATCGACCGTGTTGTATTCGGGCTTTTCCCCCGCGTCCGGGAAACGGTTGGGGAGCATCCCCTGATCGACATAGGCTGAAAAGGTCTTGAGTATCGACCTCGCGATCCCGGGTCGTCCCGTGGATATTGTCAGCCCCGGGAGGCTTATCATCGTATCCCTCCCCCAGTCCCCGAACCAGTGATAACCGGCTATGACGCTTTTTCCGTCTTTATCCTGCTCCGAAGGCCTGCTTACGATAAATTGGTCTGCGGCTTGTGCCAGATGGTTGAGACCCGGGGCTAAATCCTTATCGTCGTACTTTTGCCTCCTGTCAAAACTTTCCTTGACTTGTATCTCATATCCTTTCCTGAGTCCGAGCGCCTTGTCCCCGTCCGTGTCGGGGGATTTCTCAGTGCTCGCTATGATAGTGAAAGATTCACCTTCCCCGAGTGTGCAGGTCAGGTCCGCCGCATGCAGGTGGTCTTCTATATGATCGAGTCCCCTGTATTCTTCGAGCGCAAGGTTAAAGCCGTAGTACCAGTCATTCGCCGGCTCAGCCGCCGCCCTGTCCGTAAGGATATAAAAAGGCACGGCGCCGTCGTAGGCTGTTATCCGTATACCATTCCCGGTTTTTTCGACCCTCATCCGCCAGCCCCCCGCATGGGTCGAGCCGTGGTAGTCCCTGTAGTTCACGTACGTTTTTAACTTCATTTCGAATGGGTGCAAGGCGCGCTTTAACTCGTATCTGACATAAGTAGTGTTACTCCCCCAGGCCATCCATATCCGTTTTTCGAGGAGTGCGTCCGCACAGGCGAATTCCCAGACCGGTATAGCGCCGTCGAGATAAAACCTTTCTATGTTTACAAAACCCTGCGGGTCAACCGTGCCGTCGGCCCACCGGTTCGAGCCGAGTGGATAATTCTTGCCTTCGTAAGAGGCCGTCTCGTCAAGTTTCGTTACGAGCAGGTTTCTGCCGAGGGGGGGCTTGAGCGCCGCGATCAGAAGCCCGTGATATCTTCGGGTAAGTAAACCCGCGACCGTACCGGAGGCGAACCCCCCTATGCCGTTCGTCACGAGCCATTCCTTCCCCTCCGAGGTTCCGAGTTCGCAGCAAATCTCCCTTCCGAATTCAATTGCCATGATCGAGTCTCCCTCTCGCAGCTGTCAGTTTATATTATGGATGACGGGTATGATCAGGTTAAGTATGGTCCCACCGTCCGGCCGTTTTTTTGTTCTCCTGCTTGGGGGACTGTGAATATTCGGATGTCTGCTGAATGAGCTTGGCCACGAGTCCCGTCCAGCCCGTCTGGTGGCTGGCGCCCACTCCCGCGCCGTTGTCTCCGTGGAAATATTCGTGGAACGGTATGCAGTCCCTCCACCCGGGGTCCGTTTGAAACTTCTCGGTCCCGCCGAAAACGGGTCTCCTTCCCTTATCGTCCTTGAGGAAGATGCGTGTCAGCCTGCGGGAAATCTCGTCGGCAACCTCCCAGAGCGACAAGTATTTGCCGGAGCCGGTCGGACACTCGACCTTAAATTCGTCCCCCAGGTAGTAGTGGAATTTCTGCAGGGATTCTATTATCAGGTAGTTCACCGGGAACCATATCGGGCCGCGCCAGTTCGAGTTTCCGCCGAAGAGACCGCTCGTCGATTCCGCGGGCTCGTAATCGACCCTGTATTCGTGCCCGTTAACGTGAAACCTGTAAGGGTTATCCTTATGATACCTCGAAAGCGCACGGATGCCGTAGGGACTCAGAAACTCCGATTCATCGAGCATCTTACTCAGCACCCTCCTGAGCTTGTTCTTGTCCACGATCGAGAGGAGCCTTCTTTCGCCCACCCCCTTTGTATTCATGCAAGCGACGTTAGCCTTCAAATCAGGACGGTTTTCTATAAACCACGCGAGCCTTCCGTTGAATCCTCTCAGGCTCTCGACTATTGCGGGCTCGAGCGTCTGGATCGCGAATAACGGGATCAGTCCGACCATGGAGCGCACCCTCATCGGCAGGTGCTTGCCGTCGGGAAGGTGGAGCACGTCGTAGTAAAAGCCGTCCTCTTCATTCCAGAGGCCGTCCATATCGCCGCCCAGCAGGTTCATGGCCTTTGCGATATAAAGAAAATGTTCATAGAATTTACTCGCAATGTCCTCGTAGCTCGGATTCTCTTTCGCGAGCTCGAGCGCGATGGCGAGCATGTTCAGGCAGTACATGCCCATCCAGCTCGTACCGTCGGCCTGCTCGATATGACCCCCCGTCGGGAGCTGTGCGCTCCTGTCGAATACCCCTATATTGTCGAGCCCGAGGAAGCCTCCTTCGAATACGTTTCTCCCTTCCCTGTCCTTCCTGTTCACCCACCAGGTAAAGTTGAGGAGGAGCTTCTGGAAGACGCTCTCGAGGAAGCGGGTGTCCTTTCTGCCGTACATTTTCTTTTCTATATTGTAGACCCTCCACGCCGCCCAGGCATGTACCGGGGGGTTCACGTCGCCGAAAGCCCATTCGTAGGCGGGGATCTGTCCGTTCGGATGCATGTACCATTCCCTCGTGAGCAGGGTAAGCTGGCGCTTGGCGAATTCGGGGTCGATAATCGCGAGAGGTATCGTATGGAATGCCAGGTCCCAGGCCGCGAACCACGGGTATTCCCATTTGTCCGGCATCGAAAGAATGTCGTCGTTATAGAGGTGAGTCCATTCGCGGTTCCTGCCGTTCTTCCGTTCGTCAGGAGGGGAGGGGTGATTGGGGTCTCCCTTGAGCCAGTCCTCTATGACATAGTAATAGAACTGCTTCGTCCAAAGCATCCCTGCGAATGCCTGTCTCTGAACTGCTTTCAACTCTTCACTTGCTTTGAAAGGGTTGATCCGCTCATAGAACTCGTCCGCCTCCTGCTTGCATTCTTCGAATACCTTTTCAAACTCCGGGCCGAATGGCGAGGTGAGCTTGTTCGAATCTGCGAGGCGGAGCCTGATTATTTTTGTCCCGCCCCCCGGGATCTCGAGAGCGTAGTGTGCGGACATTTTTGTGCCTGTCCCGGCCGGGTTCACCGCCTCTTTTTTCCCATTCACTATATAGTCGTCGATGCCGTCCTTGACATAAGGTGAGGCGTTTTTGATTCCAAAGAGCTTCTCCGAGTTGGTTTCGTTTTCGGTGAAGAGGATCTCGTCAGGGTTTTCTATATACAGCCATCTGTTTCCAAGGGTAGGATGACTGGCCTCCACGCGATTCAGAGCCTTATCGGATACGGTCCTGCTCAGAGATGGCTTCGCCCCTCCGTTCCACGACCAGGTGTTCCGGAACCAGAGTGTCGGGAGCAGGTGGAGTGGAGCGGTTTCGGGGCCCCTGTTGACAGCCGTTATCTTGATGAGCACGTCGTCTGAAGACGCCTTCGAATATTCGATCAAGATATCGAAATAACGGTTATCGTCGAATAACCCCGAATCGATGAGCTCGTATTCGAGGTCGTGTTTACCCCTCTTTTTGTTCTCGTCGACGAGCTTCGAATAAGGAAATGCCTCCTGGGGGTATTTGTATAAAAATTTCATATAGGAGTGTGTGGGCGTATTGTCGAGATAATAGTAGTATTCCTTTACGTCTTCCCCGTGGTTCCCTTCGCCGCCGGTAAGTCCGAATAATCTCTCTTTCAGGATGCCGTCCTTGCCGTTCCAGAGTGCAAGAGCCAGGCACAGCCTCTGGTGGTTGTCCGATATCCCCCCGATGCCGTCTTCTCCCCACCTGTAAGCCCTCGAGCGGGCGTGCTCGTGCGAGAAATAATCCCACGCGGCCCCGTAGGGGCTGTAATCCTCCCTTACCGTCCCCCACTGTCTCTCGCTCAGGTATGGCCCCCACCGTCTCCAGTGCTTCTGTTTGTTTCTGTCCTCTTCCAGCCTCGTTTCTTCTTTTGTCATTATTTCGCTCCTTATGGTTATGACGGTGGAAATCGTAAATTTTCTACTATCCGATCATGTCGAGTACCGTCTCTTCGAGAGTACGGCTGAGGAGGGGTTCTGACCGCTGACGGATCGGAGCCCGTCCGTGTTCACGCCGGGCAGCTTCGTCCTCGTCCGGATACGATACGATCATCACGACCTTGTCCGTGAGTCTCCCGAAGGTCTCGTTTTTTAGACGTTTCAGAAATATGAGAAGATCCGGTTTGTTCCCCTCGACCACGGCGCCCGAAGAGTTAAGCCTGTATTCGAGCCCCGTCTGTTCCGCGAGAATGGCTATCGACATTACGCAGTCGTTGAGACTGAACGGCGTCTCGAAGTCCACGGGGTAGAGTGTGATTTTAAGAGTGCTCATAATATCGCCCATATTCATCGATGTGCTGATCGGCGCCTGTATTATCGACGCTAATTCAAACTTTTGATCCATGCTTCGATGATCGTTTACCCGGTGCGACGGGTCGGTTCAATAGACCGGTATCATCTCGATATAGCCGCAGCCGGGGCATGTGTATACATCCTCCATAACGCCTCCGAATACCGGATCGGGTTTATAGCCCCCCGCGGCTTCCTCGTAGCTGATCTTTTCCGCGTGGTTATTCATCTCCGCCCCGCACTCGGGGCAATTTAATTTTTTCTTCGTCATACGGCCTCCTTCCTTAATGAACCGTCGGTCAGCGGAATTCTCATATTTCTACGTTCTCCCGTCCGTATCTAAGCACCTTTGCCATCCATACGAGCTCCTTTATGAATTTTTCGGCTCGCTTCACGTACGCCTCGTCGAGGAGCTTGCCGGTCTCGTCGAATGTCTTCTGAACGACTGAGAAGTTGACGTCCCAGAATATTGTGACGAGCCCCAGCTCCCTCATCACGGGAAGGAGGTTCTCTGTAACCCTAGTGCCGCCGAAGGGGCCTGCGGAGACGCCGCAGATGCCAACGGCTTTGTGTATGTACTCTTTCAGGTTCGAGTCGAGGACGTGTTTCAAAAGTCCCGGATAGCCGTGGTTGTATTCGGGCGCTACTATGACGAAGGCGTCCGCCCTCATCGCTGTTGCTGAAAAGCCCGGGTCCTTGATCTGCTCGCCCGCGTCGTCTACCGGCAGCGGCAGGTCCTGGATGTCGACGACCTCCGTCTCGACGTTCTCATGCCCGGCGATCTCGTGGACCATTAAATTAGCTACGTGCTCGCTCATACGTCCCTTTCTCGTCGTTCCCAGTATTACGGGTATAAATATGGGTCTCCCTGAATCCATCTCCTGCTCCTTATATCGAATTATTTTTCTATGACCTGCATGACGTGGCCGTCGGGGTCCCTCACGAGGAAGCCCCTTGTAAAACCGAGCTCACCGCCGGGCACTTCTACTGCGCCCGTCGAAACTACTGTGTACCCTTCCGCTCTCAGACTCTCCGCGAGCCCGGTCGAATCATCCGTCTCGAGAGTCGTCTGCCAGTGTAATATATCGTTCGCCTTCCCGTCAGCGAGCGAAGGGCGTCCTCCACCGGGCGCCAGGTATTCGAGGAACTCTATGCCGGGCCCTTCCGGGGACTTTAATGACGTAATGCGGAGCACGGCGCCGAAAACGTTATTCAGGTGCTCCTGCTCGGTCCCGTAATTCAGGCTCTCTCCCGCGACTTTCATACCAAGCTCGTCCCTGTAAAACTCAAGGCTCTCCTCCGTATCTTCAACCACTATCGCGGTGTGGTCGATACCAAGGAACAGTTTATCATCATTCCCCTGCCATTTGGAATTTCCCTTTCCGGGGGGGAAATAAATTATTTCGAGGAAGTGGCCGTCGGGGTCTCTGAAGTAAAAGGCCCTTATCCCGGCTGCCCCCTTATTCCAGGCGGGGATTGTTTGAGGTGCTGTTGAGGCGAACCTGACTTTATTCATCCGCAGGCGCTCGAAGGCCCTGTCCATGCCGCTCACGACTATAGCTATGTGCTGGAACCACCGGTCGTTGCTTCTCGTATCGTCCGGGAAAGGCTTCCCTTTCGGGGTCAAATACTCGGTCAGCTCTATTGTCTCATCACCGAGCTGCATGCGCACCACCCTCATCCTGAGCCCGAAAATTCCCTGTAAGCGCTCATAACCTTCTCCGAGAACTTCGGTGTCCGATATCTTCCGGAAGTCGAGCACCTTCGAATAGAAATCCACCGACCTGTCCATATCCGAAACAGTCATCCCTATAGCGTCAACCGCCTGTACCGGGGCCTTATTTTCGGCGGAACCGGCCGCCCCGCCCGCGAGAAAGGCGGATAATACGATCAGGAAGACCAGGTAGTATCTGCAAAGTTTCACGTGTATTTCTCTCATCATATTCTCATTTTCGCTACTGTTCATTTGCGTATCGATTTATTACCGGGGTCATCACCCAAGTCTTTCGAGTATCCGGTCTCCCACGCGGAGCGCGTTCGCCATGATGGTGAGGGCCGGGTTGACTGCGCCGCATGAGGGAAAGAAACTCGCGTCCACGACGTAGAGGTTATCGAGATCGTGAGCCTTGCAGCTCTCATCGAGGGCGGATGACGCAGGGTCGTTGCCGAAGCGTATCGTTCCGTTCTGATGAGCGACGCCGGCAAGCGGTATCTGCTGCCCTATGAAGAGGTTCCGCGGAATAAGATGCTCTTCGTGGCACCCGATCGCGTTCATGAGGCCCTTGAGCTTGGCGATGAGACGTTTGTGCGATTCCTGGTTGTTGGGTGTGTACGTGAGGACGATGTTCCCCTTTGAGTCGAGCGTAACCCTGTTGTTCGGGTCCGGCAAGTCCTCCGACGTGATCCAGAAATCGAGCGAGTGCTTCGCCATTATATCTAGGGTCATGCCGGGGACGACTGCCGGGGCTCCTGCGGACAGTGTCGCCGCGTCGAGCTTCCCGACGAAAGAGATGTGGCCCATGGGGAAGCCGTAATCCCCGGAGCCGAAATAATAGTCGTTCAGGGCGAGCGTCTTCTGAAATATCGTCGGGTTCGGCTTTTTGGACAGAGCCATGACTATGGAATTCACGTGTCCCATATAGTGCCTTCCGACTACGTCCGAGCTGTTTGCGAGTCCGCGCGGGTGACTGTCGTTCGCCGACCTGAGCAGGAGCGCCGCCGAATTTATGGCGCCGCACGATACGACTACGATGCCCGCGGTGAATTCCTCCGTGCTCCCGTCCCGCTCGACGATAACCTTCGTAACTTCACGTCCGGAGGGACTCGTTTCGAGCCTGGATACGTAGGAATTCGTAAGGAGCGTCACGTTTTCATGTTCGAGGGCCGGGTCGACACAGAGCACCTGAGCGTCTGATTTCGCGTTTACGAGGCACGGGTGGCCGTCGCAGGTGCTGCACCTTATGCAAGGGCTCTTTCTCGGGTTATCCTCGTCGAGCCTGATGCCTATGGGTACGTGGAACGGCCTGAGGCCGGTCTTCTCAAGATCATCGTGAAGCTCCTGCATCCTAGGTTCATGGGACACGGGAGGGTGGGGGTAGGGTGCGCTCGCCGGGGGTTCGGTCGGGTCTTCTCCGCGTTTTCCGTGCACGTGGTAGAGCTCCTCGGCTTTCGTATAGTAAGGCTCGAGCTCCTCGTATGTAATGGGCCATGCGGGAGACATTCCGTCCTTGTGCCTGAGCTCTCCGAAATCTTCTTTCCTTAAACGAAAGAGCGCCGCCCCGTAGAACTTCGTATTTCCGCCTACGTAATAGTTCGTATGCGGGTGGAGCGGCTTTCCGTCCTTGTCGTGCCAGATTTCCCTAGTCTGGTATTTACCCCGGACGTTTACGGCGCGTGTATCCCAGTTGTCTTTCTCGCGCGGCACGTAATCACCGCGTTCGAGGAGCAGTATTTTCTTGCCCGAGGGGGCGAGCGCGTGAGCGAGAGTGCCGCCGCCTGCCCCTGTACCTATTATGATTACGTCGTAATGGCTGCCGGATGACATTATCATGGCCTCCGTTAATTGGATGCTGCCAGCGGCGCAGTGCCGAAGTTTACACCGAAGCGCTTGCACCAGATGGTGACCGAGTGGTAGTCTGCGAGAGCTATATCGGATGGGATTTCGTAGTTCTGATCCCCGATATTGCCTTTGAGCGATCCCAGCTCCACATAACCTGCGCTTGTTACTGTGTCGTTATCGTTCGCGTCTTGGGCCGCGCCCAGGAATACGCGCACGTCAGGGCCGTTCGACGTTTCGAAGTCCGTGAGCCGGAGAACACGCTTTCCGTCCGGGAGCTCGTATATACCCGCCGTCCCCCTGGTCTCGTGAGCCACTCCGTGGAAACTGCCTTCCGTGATGAGCCTGGGTGAATCGCTCCGCTCCGTCGAGGCGGTCTGTAATTCTTCGTTCACGCTCTGGTTTATGAACAGCTTTTCGGGCCTGAACAGGTACCAGGCAATGATGATTACTATTATCCCCAATGCTATAACCGCATTTCTCATTTCGGTGAAGCCTCCGTTTGATGAATTGAACAGTGCATAAGCTCGATGCTCTCATGCCCTTATTCCGTTTTGGTATGTTAGACGTATGAACCTGAACGAGGGATTTATTTATCGTGTCGGTGTTGGATTAATATTGAGAATGGAAAATCGGTGAGCGCCGGTGGTGTTCGGGTCCGGACTGAGTAACCTGAAATCCCGGTCCTGCCTGGTAAAGATAAAAAGGCCGCTGCGTATAACGTTACGGTTATAAGCAGCAGCCTTGAAGCGATTTTCAATCCTGGCCTCTTCGGGCGAGGTCTCGTTATTCGAATATAACCAGAAATTCTTCGTACCCTTCCTTTTTAAGATCTGCTTTCGGTATGAAGCGGAGAGATGCGGAGTTGATACAGTATCTCAACCCGGTCGGGTCGGGGCCGTCGTCGAATACGTGGCCGAGATGCGAGTCTCCGTCCTTGCTCCTGATTTCTATTCTTGTCATCAGCATGCTTTTGTCCGTGACCTCGACGACATTTTCGGCTGCAAGCGGCTTGGTGAAGCTCGGCCAGCCGGTACCCGAGTCGAACTTCTCCTTCGAACTGAAGAGCGGCTCGCCCGATACTATATCGACATATATGCCGTCCTTGTGGTTGTCCCAGTATTCGTTATTGAAAGGGCTTTCCGTTCCGCTTTCCTGAGTGACTTGATACTGTATCGGAGTGAGCTTCTTTTTTAATGCCTGTTTAGATGGCTTTACGAAGTCGTCCTTCGTTTCTGCCGATTTGCTAGTTTTATCTCCGCTATCGCTTTGATTATTCACTGTTTCGCTCGCTGTCTGATCGGAGCTTTCCTCTGCGCGCATCATCCTGTCGATGTCGAGCCAGTTCAAAGCTGCGAAAATCGCGACGATTACTGCAACCGTTACTACTGTCATTTTAATCATCTCAAGTACCCTCTCCATATTGGTTTATATATCTTAACCTATCTATACGGAAAACGGGCGCATTTGGATTTCTGTCTTTATTCCGAATTTCCGGATGCCATAGTTTTATCTGGATGCGGTTTGCGGAGTAAGCCTGCCCGTGAGCGTATAAAAGGGGAGAAGGAGCGCATAAACGATAAGGAGTATCTCGACGCTCCAGAAACAGAGGAGCATCGTTATTGTCGCGATTATAGGGATTATCAGAAACCTGAATTTGACCGAGTCCGCGTATTTGCGGGTTACGAAGTCTGCCATGAGGTCTGGTTTGGAGGTCGCATAAATCCATTGAAAATAGAGTGTCCACCCTATGAGAGTGAGGTTGGCTCCGAAAAATAACGGGGCTATCTGCGTCTGGCCGAAGGAGTTGATCAGGCTCGCGGAGAATGGAAGGAGGGAGACGAACATGAAGAAGAGGATGTTGAGCCAGAGGAGCGTACGGTCCGAGTGCCTTATCGAGTGATACATGTAGTGATGAGCCACCCAGTAAATTCCGAGGCCGATGAAGCTCACAGCATAAGAGAGGAACTTGGGCCACATCTCGAAGAGCGCAGGGGCGAGCTGAATGTTCGACGCGTGCCGGGGCAGGTCCGACGTCTTCAGCTCGAATACGAGGAGCGTCATGACGATTGCGAAGATGCCGTCGCTAAGCGCCTCGATCCTGTTCTTGCCTAATTCAAACGGTTTGACCTGGGTATTCATGGGTATCCTTCCTTGTAAGAAAGATCTCAATTGATAACAGATAAGTAATGATACGTACTATGCGAACTTACGGGCGAGGTTCCCTTTCTTGAGGTTCCATTCGGTCTTAATGCCTGTATTCTCGATTGTTGAAAGCACGCGTCCGGGCTCGCCGAGGTCGCTCCATTCGACGTCCTTTACAGCGAACGCCAGAAGGCTCTGTGTGGATACCTCGAGGACCCTTTGCGAGAAGTTGGTCGGGGTAAGTTTTTCATACACGTAATCGATTGCGTCGTTCTCTCCGGTGGTGCCTATCATGTCGGACGCTCCCAGGAAGTCGTGATAGAGAGCGGGAATAGAAACGCGTATCATTCCCAGGAATGCGGAAACTTTTCCCGTCATAACGAAGCTGTTCCAGAGGCAGCCTTTATTGAGGAGCTCGGCCGCCCTGGATTGGCCGGGTTTTTCCCAGAAGCGTTTGACCCGCATCAGGGGGCCCGGAAATGCGTCGGCGTCTTGAGTATAGGGCTCGATCCATCCGTATTCCGTTTCTGCCGAGCCCGGCGTAATTCCCAGGAGTGCTATCATTCCCGGCTGTCGTTCGACACCTTCAAAAGCGGTTTCGACCTGCTTCATGAATATCCCGTCGTCCGACAGGTAATGGTCGGACGGGAAAAACGTTACGGACGCATCCGGATCGACCTTTGCTATCCGGAGCAGGCCGTACAGGATCGCCGGGGCCGTGCCCAGGTTTGCGGGCTGGTCCGCGAACTGGCTCCGGTCGAATTTATCGTATAGGTAGCTGTAAAACCTTTCGTGGGTCCGTGTTACTGAAAGGAGTATGTTATTCCGATGAATCCCCATTTCGACGCGCTTCACTGTCCTCTCGAGAAGCGACTCGTCGCCCAGAATACGGCAGAATTGCTTTGGCCTCTCGTCGCCCGATATGATTCTGGTTAACGAGCGGAGCCGCGTGCCGTCGCCCCCTGCCAAAATTATGCCCCATCTATGACCTTCGGAAATGATTTTGCCGCCGCGATGATTAGATTCTTGAGGTGCCTCGAAGAGCGCTTTCATGTGGGTATCCTTATGATTTAAATTCTTAAATTTTTCCTAATTATAATGCACATTTGCTCCCTGTATACCCAGACGCATCATATAGAGCCCGCTCTGCGCGCAGAGAAAGAGCGTTTTTCCGTCCTCACCGCCCCAGGCCATGTTGTGTACGTGCCTGGGAGCGATAATGGTCCCTATATGCTTTCCACCGGCTGAGATCACCCAGAGCCCGCCCGGGCCCGAGACATACAGGTTCCCCCTGGAATCGACCTTTATACCGTCTATTGCGTCCTCCCCGGGCGCGCCGGTCATATCGAAGAACCTTTCTCCATCCGCCAGTGTGCCGTCTTCCATAACCTCATATCGCATCACGACCTTGTTCCCGGGGTCCCAGTTGCCGACGTAGAGGTACTTTTCATCGGGCGAAAACGCTATTCCGTTCGGCCCTTTTAACTCCTTATTCAATAAGACGACTTCACCGCCGGAAAAGATTCGGTATACGCCGCTCCACGGTATCTCTTTACGAGGGTCTTTCTCGTACATCGGGAGTCCGAAGGGCGGGTCCGTGAAATATACCGAGCCGTCCGACTTGTAAACGAGGTCGTTAGGACTGTTGAGCCTCTTGCCCTCGTAGCTGTCGGCAAGCACTGTGACTGTGCCGTCCTTTTCTATTCTCGAAACCCTGTGGTTTCCGTGCTCGTCTATCGTTAGCCTGCCTTCTTTATCGAGGGCGAGGCCGTTCGATCCGGGCTGCTTGTATTCTCCGATGTCGGAGCCTGAATATCCGCTCGGTTGACGGAATATAGAGAGTTCTCCGTCCTTCGAGTACTTATAGATAATATTGCTGTTAGGGTCGCTGAAGAGGAGGTATTCTCCGTCGTTTACCCATACGGGGCCTTCGGTGAATTTGAACCCTTCTGCGAGCTTGTATATCTTCGGATTGGGACCGGCTATCGCGTCCATGACTCGGCTCTCCTTGGTACTGAAGTTGCCAAGTTAGACGAAGGGACAGCAGTGATGGATTTAGTGCATGTTCATAGAATGCCGGTCATTAACGAAGGCCGGGTGAAATGGTGAAGGCGGGTGTTAAACTTTTTTTTCCAGAAGTATCTTCGAAGGCTTCGGAACCTTTTTCAATTTTATCCCGAACTTGTCGACGATGTTCTTATGTATGTATTCGACGGCTTCCTCGACCGAATCCGTGAACACGAGGAACCCGAGGTCGTTCTCGTCGATCGTCTGTTCTATGACCATCAGATCGAGAAAGTCCATCAGGGGTTTGAAGTAATCCCTGCCCAGAAGGATTATCGGAAAGTTGTAGATCTTCTTTGTCTGGATCAGGGTCAGCGTTTCGAATAGCTCGTCCATCGTGCCTGCCCCGCCGGGGAGCACGACGAACGCATATGAATATTTCAGCAGCATGAGCTTCCGTACGAAGAAGTATTTGAACGTGATCATTATGTCCAGATACGGGTTCGGTTTCTGCTCCATCGGGAGC
>JBGSVA010000046.1:0-110002 GCA_041753155.1 Thermodesulfobacteriota bacterium
GATCTCCCGTTCCGTCACCCGACGAAACAGCGAAGAGAATTTCACTGTGCTCGGCGATAAAGGCCGCGGTAAATATCTCCGTCATCGTCCGGTCCTCAGCCGCACCGTATCTCGCCTCGCCGAGTTTGGACCTCATAAGCGACGGGATATCTATCGCCGACTCGGCCCGTCCGAGAAGCTCACCGAAATCCTTCCCGTATTTTCCGTCCGGGGGTGCGTTTTTATCCTGTCCGGGCGGGCAGGGAAGTATCGCTATAAGTCTCGCGCGAAGGTGCTCCATCGCGAGCCTCGCGAGCATGCATTCGTCACCCCCGGAGAGAGAAGATATTACGATGAACGGGGAGCTGGGAAACGTATTCCTGAGCCTGACCATCTCCGGGAGGATGAGAGCGGAGATTCGCTCCTCATCGGGGGGGCTGCCTTTCCGTCCGGTCACGCCAATAACAATTGGAATCAGATAGTCTTCGCTTATAGGCGGCATATTCTAGTGTCGGTGTGGATTCGGGTTCCTGCCCCGGATACCCGACTGCGTTCCGGGAGTGTCCTTTCTAAGTCGAAAATCGTCCCCGGGATAAAAGCCCCGGTGCCCATTGCCGAAGGAACCACGTATGCCGAGCCTCCACCCGGCAGAGCATCGGCTCCGGCTACCAATACCATAATCGCGTCGGCCTCTCCTATCAATATACGATTGAACGCATTAAAGGTTTCTGAATACCCGCGCTTACCGTTACAGGCTCTGGTATTGCGATTATGCATCGTATCCCGATATCCGGCTTAACCCGGTGATATTACAATTCTAATAATGCGTGAGGAATAATTCAATAACGCCCCAGGTCAACTAATTCCGGACAGGGGCCAAGAGGTTATCGCTAAGCCGCCCCCAGTGATGCCCGCCGCCCTAACAGACGGTAGCGGTTCGCAGCGGGCGGACCCGCGGCTATATTTGCGAAATGAACAATTCTGTTGCGAAAATCGACTCTCACCGTTTATAATTGAATGACTTATGCATGATGAGTCAGTATAAGACCTAGAACACCGGAGGAAGCACAGTTATGAAAAAGCAGAAGCTCTTGATCTTACTATTACTGGCGGCTTGTCCGTTTATTCTCACAGGCTGCCTCGCGGCGGCGGCGGTCGGCGGAGCGGCGGCGGCGGGGGCAGGCACGGTAGCGTACATAAAAGGCGAACTCAAGGCCACCGAAGAAGCGACTCTCAACAAAACCTGGGAGGCCACCGTAGCCGCAATCGACGAACTCCAGTTCCTGGTCGTCAACAAGATTAAAGACAACGTCTCGGCCGAGCTCGAAGCGAAAACGGCCGACAACAAAACCGTGAAGATACAGCTCAAAAGGGTCACTGACAACCTCACCGACATATCCATCAGGATCGGGACATTCGGCGATGAAAGCCTTTCGCGCTATATTCTGAGCAAGATAGAGGCCAGGCTCTAGGGGCTAGTTCAAAGAGGGATTCGCAGCATACACGGATCTCGGGTTCGAGATGCTCGTGGTTTTTTGCGGGCGTCAAAAATTTCGTCCCCTGCTACACAAGGCGTAACTGACCACTGGGCGCCGAGATAATCAGGGATGATAAAAGAGAGAGGGTCATCGCCCATTACGACTATGCAAATTGAGCGCGAGCCGATATTTCAACTCGATGGTCAATCAGAAGGACGAACCGGGTTGTTTTAAAAATTCTATTTCCTCAGGTGTCGATTCCCTCCCGAGAATTGCGTTTCGATGAGGATACCTCCCGAACCTATTGATTATGGAATAATGTCGGTCGGCATAATCCCTGTTGTTTGAGAGCATTTTCGCCAATTCGGGAGGAGAGGTGAAATCCCTTTCCAGGGCCCCAAAAAGGGCTATCGACCTCTCCTGCATTTCGAGGTCCTCAGAGTGCATGAACGGCATATAGAAGAAGACCCTCATGACCGGGTGGAGCTCCTTATCGAATCCCTTTTCAATCCCTTTCGCGGCTGTCTCCAGCGCCTGAGCGTCCCGTGAAAAGGCCCCGGGCGTATCCCTGTAAATGTTCCTCGAGAACTGGTCGAGTAATATTATCAGGGCCAGTGTGCCGCGAGGCGTATCCTCCCATTCCCGGAGCTTGCCTTCTCTCGCGTTTATGAGCAGGGACTCGAAATTATTCCTGATGTAATCGTCCGTCTTTTGGTCCCTGGCCCACCACATCCGGCTCAATTCCGGAGGCGGGACCTCCCCCTCCCCCGGGTCTCCGAACCAGAAGCCGAGTATCCGCGCCTGTTTTTCTTCGTCGTAACCCGATGCCATAAGCTTATTTAAGTATATAGGATTTCCCGAAACGGCCCTGCGGCGATACATGTTTTCACGTAATCTTAATAATTTTTTACCCCCCTCTTGTAAAAGAATTGGCAAGATGTTACTATGTGCGAGTCTGATTTCTACTAACCTGTGTTTCGCCCGCCGATCTGGCCCCATTAATCTTATAAATTTGATTAGCTCTATTAAAACTACCCTTTAATAACGAGTCGCAACTCTATTGCTCGCATAAATATTTTTATGTCTGGAAAAAATTTTTTTTGTATAACCTTCCGAAGTCACACGAATTTATACTAAGAGAAAAAAGGCCTGCAAATACCCTATTGACAACCACAACATATTGTGGTTCAATCGTTCCATAGCACAATATATCATGTAGTTTTACCGAAAGGAGGTTGTCCAGATGTCTTCTGATAAAGTCAGCCCAACACAGACCAATGGAAACGGCCACGGGACTAAATTGATAGAGAAAAACCTGGAACCGGAAATCGAAACCTCAGCGGCTGAAAACACCCCGGAAGAGGAAGAATTCGTACAGAAGACGGAAGGGGTCATAGACATCCCGGAAAAAACCCTGAAAGCGTTCGGCGGTGACGATCTGCGCGCAAGGGTCTTCTACGAAAAATACGCCCTCAGGGACAAGAACGGCAGGATCGTGGAGCTGACCCCGGAGGACATGTGGAGAAGGGTGGCGAGGGAGATAGCCTCCCCTGAGAAGTCTAAAGAGCTGAAAAAGGAGTGGGAGGATAACTTCTACTGGCTTCTTTCGAATTTTAAGTTTATCCCCGGAGGCAGAATACTTTTCGGCGCCGGACAGAACAGACGGTCCACGCTGCTCAACTGCTACTACATGCCTATCAAAGAGGATTCGATCGAGGGCATTTTCGAATGGTGCAAAGAGGCGGCGAGGACTTACTCGTTCGGCGGCGGCGTGGGGACCGACATATCCATTCTCAGGCCCAAAGGCGCCCCGGTCAACAATTCGGCGATCTATTCCACGGGGGCGGTATCGTTCATGGACCTGCTCTCGACAACGACAGGCACCATAGGACAGGCCGGAAGACGCGGCGCACTTATGATTACAATTAACGTTAACCACCCGGATATACAGGAATTTATCGACGTGAAGAATGACACTGAAAGGTCCCGTGTCAATTTCGCGAACATCTCCGTCAAGATCTCGGACGAGTTCATGCGCGCCGTCGAGGAAGACCGGGACTTCGAGCTTAAGTTCGAGAACGAAAAGGTCAAATATACGAAAACCGTCCGCGCGAGGAACATATGGGAAAAGCTCGTAAAATCGGCATGGGCATCGGCCGAGCCGGGCGTTATATTCTGGGATGCCGTAAAGAAATATTCACCTACCGAATACGCCGGAATGGAAGTAAACGGCGTCAACCCCTGCAGCGAGCAGGCCCTTGAAGACTACGGCAACTGCTGCCTCGGGAACGTCAACCTGTCCCCGTTCGTTAAAGACGCGTTCACGGAGGAAGCTTCCATCGACTGGGAGAGCCTCGAGAGGGCATTCAAGTACTCGGTCAGGTTCCTCGACAACGTACTCGATTACAACATGAATAAACACCCGCTCGCATATCAGACGAAGTCGTCGATGCACTCAAGACGCATAGGCGTGGGCTTCACGGGTTTCGGCGATATGCTGTCGAAGCTGAATATCAAATACGATACGCCCGAGGCGGTCGAATTCGCCGACAAGATGTTCGAGCACATTAAAAACACCGTGTACGAGGCGAGTTCCGATCTCTCCACGGAAAAGGGCACTTTCCCAGCTTACGACAGGGACACCCACCTGTCGGGGACATTCTTGAGAACTATCGACGAACGCGTTGTGGAAAAAATAAAGAGCCAGGGGCTCAGGAACGCCTGCATACTGACTGTACCCCCGGTGGGCAGCGGCTCTGTGCTTGCCGGAACCACGAGCGGCGTAGAACCGATGTTCGCGTTATCATACTTCAGGCGGTCCAAATCCCTTTCGAAAGGGGAATTCAAGGTGTATCACCCGCTCGTAGCGGAATACATGGAAAAGTACGAGCTCGAAAGCGAAAAAGACATCCCGAAGACATTCGTAACGTCGCACGAGATCAAGCCTGAAATGAGAGTTCGCATGCAGGCCGCCATACAGAAGCACATCGATTCATGCATTTCCAGCACGGTGAACCTCCCGGCCGATATAACGCTCGACGAAGTGGAGAAGATCTACTTCCTCGCGTGGAAGCTCGGCTGTAAAGGCATTACGGTTTACAGGGAGGGATCAAGAGAGGGCATTCTGGTCACGGAGGACCAGGCGAAAGCCCAGCAGGAAACTAAAGATAAAAATGAAATAAAGCTTCCGACCCAGACCCAGGACGAGGGGATGAAAAAAACCCATCACCCCAACCCCATCTCATCCCTTCGTCCATCCCAAATGCCGGAGATAAAGCCGATAAAAAGGCCCCAGTTCCTGCAGGGGTTTACGGAGGTCATAAAGACGGGATACGGAAACCTTTACGTTACGATCAACACCTATGACGGAAGGCCGTTCGAGGTCTTCGTTCAGATAGGCAAATCCGGCTACTCGACAATGGCCGACGCAGAGGCCACGGGGAGGCTCGTTTCACTCGCGCTCAGGTCGGGTGTGAGCGTAAAGGACGTAGTTGAGCAGCTCGAAGGGATTGGCGGATCGTCTCCGGTTTTCTCGGAAGGGAAGCTGGTGATGTCGATACCCGATGCAATCGCCACGGTCTTAAAGAAGCACTTCGTAGAGTCATCGGAAAACGATACGGAAACCACAAAGCGCGCAGTTGATTTAAATCTCGAGCGCTGTCCCGACTGTGGAGACAGGGCGCTCGCATTCGAGCAGGGTTGCGTGACATGCAGAAGCTGCGGCTTTTCCAAATGCGACTAATAGATTAAAAGACCCTATAAGAGGATGATGTTAAGCAAGAAGCCCGACCCCTGGGAAGAGGTTGGGCTTCTTGCTTTAATAGTATATTTTATACAGTGACTTTTAAATTCCTGACCGCCGGGCAAACGATATGACCGAGCAAAAAAAGGGAAGCATTATAGCAGGGCTCTTCTGGATGCTCGTCATCTCCATACTCCTGTTCTGGATACCTTCGATAGGTCCCCTCATAGCGGGCATAGTTGGCGGCAAAAAATCGGGCGGTGTCGGGAACGCTATAATTGCAGCCCTGCTGCCGGCGATTCTACTGGGCGGTTTATTATTCCTGTTCGGATCGGCTCTCACGGGAGCCCCTCTGATAGGCTTCGTAGCCGGCGCGGGCGCGTTTGTGCTGGTAGTGTCGAACGTCGGTCCGCTTCTGATAGGCGCTGTAATCGGCGGACTCCTCACCGATTAGTCGGCACTGGTCCGAATCCGGGCTTGCCGGATTTATTCGAATCCAATCTGCAGTAAAGAGGGAAACTGAACGGGTTTCTGGAGGGCGCGGATACGTCCGGGCATTCAGATTAATGCTGTATCGAGATTGAGGGACGAAAAAGCTCCCCCGGACTATCTGAGAAAACTTTCCAGGTGATCTTTGATATCAGAAGTGGCGAGCTTTCCCAGGGCCGCCTTTTCAATCTGCCTTATTCTCTCCCGCGTAAGGTTGAACTTCCTTCCGATCTCATCGAGCGTATACGTGCTGTGCTGATCGATCCCGAACCTGAGCCTGAGAATCTCTTCCTCCCTGGGATTAAGCAGCATGAGGGCCTCCCTCAGCTTATCGGTGAGGTCGGATTTAGCTACCAGGGAATCGGGGATTACGGTATCGTTATCGGCGATAGAGTCGAGGAGCGTCGTTTTCTCTCCGTCGAGTATAGGCGTGTCGAGACTGATGGCATCCTTCGTGGACCTCAGTATACGTTTTACCACCTCAACGGTTATGCCGGACTTGCGCGCAATTTCCTTGGGAGTGGGCTTTCTGTTCAGCTTCTTGGCTAAAAGCGCATTTACCTTGTAAACCCTGTTTGCCTGTTCCAGGAGATATACCGGGACCTTGATAGTCCTGGTCTGTCCCTGAAGAGCCCTCAGTATAGCCTGGTGTATCCACCATGACGCGTATGTCGAGAACTTGAAACCCTTTCTGTGGTCGAACCTTTCGACCGCCCGCATGAGCCCCATATTCCCTTCCTGGATCAGGTCGGAAAGCGGGAGGCCCCTGCCCATGTACTTTCTCGATATGGTGATGACGAGCCTGAGGTTGGCCTTTACGAACCTCTGTTTAAACCTTTTTGCGTTTTCCGAATAAACCCTTATAAATGCATTAAGACTCTTTATACGCTTTTCGAGATACCCGTTCTTTAACCTGCTATGTCCGTTCCTGTGTCCGTTGGAGCCCTGTAATTTTATTTTTATCTTTCCGTCAGCTAATTTCCCCACGAGGCTCACCAGCTCGCGCGACCTCGATTCGCATTTTTTTATTTTTGCTGAAATCTCGACCTCTTCCTGAGCGGTGAAAAGAGGCTCGACCGACATATCCTTGAAATAGACATATAGCAGCCGGAGTTGTTCGTCCGGCGTATCGTCAGATTTTGATTTCGAGTTTACTTTCGCAGATTCGTATTCATTGTCATTCCCCTCGTCCCTGGAATAACTGTCTTTAAAGTTTATAGACGAGACCTCGTCGTCGTCCCTCTCGAACTCCACGTACTCGCTTACGGATGCAGTTTCATCGAAATCGTTGTATTTTGTTTCCATATTTTCTTCCTTTTAACCATTTTCAACCGCTGAAATAAAACCGAAGATGTTTCCGGGTATTAGATTTCACAAATAAGCTTTGGAAACGAAAGGGGTGGGGGATTACCATTCCTCCTGATACCAACTCCAATGCATAGAAAGCTTTGCTGTTATACAATCCTTTACCGTAGGTTCAGAAATTTCTTCAAACACAACAACTTATAATCGCAAACCAAATCTGTATCTTCTTCCGGTTACCGCCAATTCTATCAAATTCTGAAAAGTATTGCAACCTACTTTGATGAGGCGTAATTCGAAGCCACCTGCTTCCAGTTAACGACGTTCCACCAGGCCGCAATGTAGTCGGGCCTTCTGTTCTGATAATTGAGATAGTAGGCATGTTCCCAGACGTCGAGACCGAGTATCGGTTTTAAACCTTCCGACAACGGGCTATCCTGGTTCGGCGTAGAGGTAACGACCAGCTTTCCGCTGCCGTCGACCGAGAGCCACGCCCAGCCGCTTCCGAACCGCCCCGCGGCGGCCTTTGAAAACTGGTCCTTGAAACTGTCGAATCCCCCGAATGCGGATTTTATTGCCTCGGCCAGCCCTCCCGAGGGCTCTCCTCCGGCCTTGGGAGCCATTATCGTCCAGAACATACTGTGGTTGGCGTGACCGCCGCCGTTATTCCTGACCACCGTCCGGATATCTTCAGGTACTGCGTTCAAATCCCTGATCAGGTCCTCTACGCTCTTATCCGCAAGCGCCGGGTGCTTTTCGAGGGCGGCATTTACATTATTGATGTACGTCTGATGGTGCTTTGTATGATGAATCTCCATGGTACGGGCATCAATATGAGGCTCCAGGGCATCGTAACTATAAGGAAGTTTTGGTAATTGGTATGGCATGGTTTCTCCCCCTAGATTAAATTTTTTTCAAATGGAGAACCGATGTTTCAGGTATTTCACATTGAAAAATTGATTTAAAAACACCGAAATACGAATTAAACAAACAGGCCTTAATCAGCCCGGTTAACCAACTTATTCTAACCTTAAATACACGCCGTGTCAAAACATTTTCGGCAGGGTCCCTGCCGCAATCTTCATATTCATACGAATCCACGGTATATTAAATACCGGGTCCGCGGACTCCGAGATTGACAGGACCCGTCACAACTGGTAATTTTTACCATATAATAATATGTATATTCTGGATACACGATATCCATAAAGAGATATAACCATGCAGGTAACTAAAACTCTCGACTATGCGGTAAGGTCTCTGACGTATATAGGGCACAAGCCCATAGTCAAGCATAGCATGAGGGAGATTTCCGAGCACCAGCACATACCCCTCAATTATCTCGCCAAGATTATGAGAAGGCTGGTCAAGAAAGGCATCGTCAGGTCCATGGTAGGACCCGACGGCGGTTACACCCTGCGGAAAGCCCCGGGCGATATCAGCTTGCGG
Organism: Thermodesulfobacteriota bacterium; assembly: GCA_041753155.1. GTDB lineage: Bacteria > Desulfobacterota_D > UBA1144 > Nemesobacterales > UBA2774 > 2-12-FULL-53-21. The sequence goes on from JBGSVA010000046.1 coordinate 8,440, forward strand.
GACATATATGAGGCGATAGAGGGAGAGATAAGAATAGTAGAGTGTATGGAGGGGAACGGTATCTGCCGGCTACATGAAACGTGCCCTCAGCTCCCGGTCTGGGACAGGGTGCAGTTATCCATGGTAAAAATACTGGAAGAGACGACCCTTGAGCAAATGCTCGCGGAAAGAGGCATACGCGGCTTTATCAAGGTGAATTAGGGAGGCGTTAATGAGTATCGATTTGGAGAAATTGGCCGAGCAGGAATATAAATACGGGTTCTTTACGGACATCGAGCAGGAAATCGCCCCGAAGGGCTTGAGCGAAGACACTATAAGGCTGATTTCGAGCAAGAAGGAAGAGCCGGAATGGCTCCTCGAGTGGAGATTTAAAGCCTATAGACACTGGCTTACGATGAAAGAGCCCCGGTGGGCGCATGTTTCGTTCCCGCCGATCGACTATCAGAACATAAGTTACTACGCCGCCCCCAAAGCGAAAGTGGGGCCCAAGAGCCTGGACGAGATAGACCCGGAGATAAGAAAGACATACGAAAAGCTGGGCATTCCGCTCGACGAGCAGATGATGCTTGCCGGGGTAGCAGTGGATGCGGTATTTGACAGCGTATCGGTAATCACGACGTTTAAGGAGAAGCTCGCCGAGGCAGGCGTGATATTCTGCTCCATATCGGATGCTGTGCGAGAGCACCCCGAGCTCGTGAAAAAGTACCTCGGGTTCGTGGTCCCTCAAAACGACAACTTCTACGCAGCGCTGAATTCGGCTGTATTCACGGACGGCTCATTCGTGTACGTCCCCAAGGGGGTCCGCTGCCCCATGGAGCTCTCGACATACTTCAGGATAAACGCCGAGAGCACCGGACAGTTCGAGAGGACGCTTATAATCGCGGAAGAGGGGAGCTACGTGAGCTACCTCGAGGGATGCACCGCGCCCAAGAGGGACGAAAACCAGCTCCACGCAGCCGTAGTCGAGCTCATAGCCCACAAGGACGCGACGATAAAGTACTCGACGATTCAGAACTGGTACCCGGGCAACGCAGAGGGCGAGGGCGGTATTTACAACTTCGTCACCAAACGGGGAAGGTGCGTGGGGCGGAACTCCCATATATCGTGGACGCAGGTAGAGACGGGTTCGGCAATCACATGGAAATACCCTAGCTGTATACTCGAAGGGGACGGTTCCGTAGGGGAATTTTACTCCGTGGCCCTCACAAACAGGCGCCAGCAGGCGGATACGGGGACGAAAATGATACACATTGGGAAGAACACGACGAGCACGATCGTATCGAAAGGCATATCGGCAGGCCACGGGCAGAACACGTACAGGGGCCTCGTGCAGATCGGAAAGGACGCTTCGGGCGCGCGCAACTATACTCAGTGCGATTCGATGCTGATCGGGGACAAGTGTGGAGCGCACACGTTCCCTTATATAGAGGTAAAGAATTCGACGGCCCATATGGAGCACGAAGCCTCGACTTCGAAGATCGGAGAAGACCAGATTTTCTACTGCCAGCAGCGCGGACTAACCGCGGAAAACGCTGTATCGCTGATCGTAAACGGCTTCTGCAAGGAGGTCTTCAAGGAGCTCCCGTTCGAGTTCGCTATAGAGGCCGAGAAGCTTCTGAGCATAAGCCTTGAGGGTAGTGTCGGATAATAATTGCCACCCGAAATAATTACCCGTATAGAAAAAAGCTAAGGAGACAGGACATGCTGGAAATCAGGAATCTGCATGTAAATGTTGCAGATCAGGAAATAATCAAGGGGCTCAATCTGAAAGTGAATGCGGGAGAAGTGCATTCGATAATGGGTCCGAACGGCTCGGGGAAAAGCACCCTCGCACAGGTCTTGGCCGGCCGCGCATCCTACGAGGTCACGGAGGGAGAGATCATATTCGAAGGGAAAGACCTCCTCGAGCTCGCACCCGAGGAAAGGGCGTGCGAAGGGATATTCATGGCGTTTCAATACCCTGTCGAGATACCGGGCGTGGCGAATACGTACCTCCTGAGAGAGGCGTTGAACTCGATCCGTAAATACAGGGGGCTCGAGCCCCTCAAGCATGTGGAATTCGCGAGACTCGCCAAGGAAAAAATGGGAGTCATGGGAATGGCTGACAACCTTCTGAAACGCTCCGTAAACGAGGGGTTCTCGGGAGGAGAGAAAAAGAAGAACGAAATATTTCAGATGCAGATACTCGAGCCCAAGCTGGCCATACTGGACGAGACCGACTCCGGACTCGACATAGACGCCCTTAAAGTGGTGGCCGCCGGCGTAAACGCCCTCAGGAGCCCCGAGAGGGCATTCATAGTTATTACGCATTATCAGAGGCTTCTCGACTTCATAGTCCCCGACTTCGTTCACGTGCTCGTCAACGGACGGATAATGAAATCGGGCGGCAAGGAGCTCGCCTTCGAGCTAGAGGACAGGGGCTACGGCTGGGTGGAAGAGGAAGCGAGGAAAGCGGTTAACAATTAAGGAGAATTATCCCGATGGGCATTAGTTTCAGTCAAGAAGACGACGGTTATTCGAAAGGGTTCGAGGAGTTCAGGAAAGACGCTCCGGGCAATGGAATGCCGTGGATGGAATCGCTCCGCGAAGAAGGGTTGAGGAAATTCTCCGAGCTGGGATTCCCGACACCTGAAAACGAGGACTGGCGCTTCACGAACGTAGCTCCCATTGCCCGAACGAAGTTCACAATAGAAAAGAACGGGCACAAACAGATTGCCCCCGAAGTCTTAAACAGGTTTATATTCCCCAAATTGGAAACTATCAGGCTCGTATTCATAGACGGGGCGTATTCTCCCGGGCTTTCCGATTTGTCGGATATGCCCGAGGGTGTTAAGGTCCTGAGCCTGGCTTCGGCTCTCGACAGCGAAGAGGAGCTCGTAAAAAAATATCTGTCGAAGTACGCCGACTTCAGCGAAGAGGCGTTCACAGCGCTCAATACGGCCTTCATGCAGGACGGAGGGTTCGTATACATTCCCCGCGGCACTCACCTTAAAGAACCCGTACACCTCCTTTATATTACGGAGAAGAACGACGACCCTATGATGACCAACCCGCGGAACCTCATTGTCGTCGAAGACAACTGCGAGGCCGAGGTAATCGAGCATTATGTGTCCCTCGACGAGGGCGTTTACTTTTCGAACGTTGTGACGGAGCTCGTAATCGGCGAAAACAGCTCGGTCGGCCACTACATGATAGAATGCGAGAGCATGAAGGCTTTTAACGTTTCGACCCTGCGCGTCGAGCAGGGCAGAAGCTCCAATATCCGCTCGCACTCGGTACTCCTCGGAGGGGCACTCGTCAGGAACAACGTCCATCCGGTTATCGCCGGAGAAGGATGCGACTCGCTCATCAACGGGCTCTTCATGTCGACAGGCAGGCAGCACATGGACAATTACATGAAGGTCGAGCACGCAAGCCCCCACTGCGACAGCAGGCAGTTCTATAACGGCGTCCTCGACGGCAGGTCGAGGGGGGTGTTCCACGGGCGGATTATCGTGCACAAGGACGCCCAGAAAACGGACGCGAAGCAGACCAACCGCAACCTCCTTCTTTCCGACAACGCGCAGATCGATACTAAACCCCAGCTCGAGATATACGCGGACGACGTAAAATGCACGCACGGCGCGACGATAGGACAGATGGACGAGAACGCAATATTTTACCTCCGCTCCCGCGGGATAGACGAGAATACGGCGAGGGAAATTCTCCTTGGCGCGTTCACGAGCGGCACTCTCGAAAGCATTAAGATCGAAGAGATTAGAAATTACTGTGAAACACTGGTCGCTGAATGGTTCGCCCGCCGAAAAGGCGGAACCGGATCAGACGACAACCCCCGATAAAAATCCCGGATACGCGCCATGGCCGAGTATGAAAAGATAGCAAAAACCGGGGACGTCCCGCCGGGTGAAATCAGGGCTTTCGTTGTCGGAAGCGAGATGGTCGCAGTCTGCAACGTGGACGGGCGGTTTTACGCCTTCAGGGACGAATGCACGCACCAGGCCTACCCTCTCTCTGACGGCATGCTCGAAGGCAGGAAGCTCACCTGCATATACCACGGGGCCGAGTTCGATGTCGAAACAGGCGAGGCCCTCTGCCTCCCCGCTACCGATGCGGTAGAGACCTACGACGTTAAAGTGGAAGGGGACGATATTTACGTTCTGATCGAGGATTGACCGAGCTTATCTGACCTTAACTAACTATCTCCAATACGTCCCAACCCCGAGAAGCCCGGGATAAATTGGCAATTCAATCATCGGCACATATTACGTGCTAAAGTGTGTTATAGAAATGACCATCAAAATAAAACGCGTCTACGATAAACCCGAACCGGGCGACGGAGTCCGTATATTGGTAGAGAGACTCTGGCCGAGAGGGCTGTCGAAGAAAGAGGCTAAAGTGGATAGCTGGTTAAAGGATATAGCCCCTTCGGCCGGGCTCCGTAAGTGGTTCTCCCACGACCCTTCGAAATGGGAGGAGTTCAGGAGACGCTACTATCGCGAGCTGGATCAGAACCGGGATGCGGTAAATGAGTTATTAGAGATTACCGAGGGAAGCGACGCCACTTTCGTCTACGGCTCGAGGGAAAAGGAATATAACAGCGCCGGGGCGCTGAAATCATATATTGAGAAACTTATTAAAACCTAAATCGCCTGCTGCGCAGTAAGCCGTACGCCCGTCTTTACAACCTCACCGTATCCGGAGAACTTCCTGAGGCTCACGCCGTTATTATCGACGGTCACATAGTGGCAATACCTGTCGTTCCAGCATCCGGTATTGAAATATTCGACCCCGTCTCTCCTCGTATTTATTGCCCTGTGTGTGTCCGCAGAATACGAAATCGGCGTCTGAGTTTTTGCCGTATTCGAGGGCGCCCTCGGTCACCAGGTTCGACGACCTCTTCCACGCCCCGTTCTCGAAGCAGAGCCTGTGAAAGATGTCCCTCTCGAGCATAAGGTCTATTCTCCTGAGGAATCTGTAAAGTTCCCCGGCGCAGGAGGCGAGCATCGATTTGTTCCTGCTGTAGAAATCGAACTGGTGTCCGTGTATAGCGAGGAATTTTCTCCCGTTCGACTCCCACTCGTATTGTTTCACCGCAAGGATGTTCAGGAGAGAAGGAATTATGTCGTAAAGCCCCTCGTCGTGATTCCCCTCGACCCAGATTATCTCTCTGCGGCGGGACATGCTTTTAACGAGGTCGAGGAACTCCCACTCGTCGTCCCGGAGCCTCTCGATGCACGGCTTATCGAACAGGTCCCCGAGAATTATAAGCCTCCCGAAGCTCGCAGACTTGATGAATGCCGACAGCTCCCTTGCCCTGTTATAATAAGACCCAAGGTGTACGTCCGAAACTATAAGTGTAGTCATAACCTTTCCGCCATCCTCCTTATTCGGTTGTTTCGAGCAACGCGAAATCCGGCAAATTGCCGCGTCATCCCGACATGTTCAATATTCATCATGCTAATGTTATAACGGACGCAGTTTAAGGGAGTTTTAGGATTTGCTTAAGGTTTCGTTAAAAAGCGCAATATATAGAGAAAAAACGCCCTTTTTTGAATATATTGGCAGCTGAATTTAATGTAGGATGTAAAGTTCGGAAGAGCCGCTGGTGCCCCCCCGGCTCTTCCGAATAGGTTTTTGTTGCAATATGCAGGTTCGCGAGGTCCCGAGCCTTTATCCAGCGCCGGGCACTCCACAGTATTAAACCAGACAGCGCCTACCGTACCCCGAAAGTATGTTCCATAAGCCCTCTTGGACTCAATCCGTCACTGCGCCTTCCGATGCTGAGGAAACTAGCTTCGCATATTTTGCCAGGGCTCCGCGCTCGGCCTTCGGTTTGGGCTTTTTCCAGGCAGCGAGACGTTTTTTTATTTCGCCCTTCGGGACTTCGAGATTAATCTCCCTTTTCGCGGCGTCTATGGTTATGGTATCGCCGTTTTTAATCACGGCGATAACCCCTCCGTCGCTGGCTTCAGGTGTGATGTGGCCGACGACGAAACCGTGAGTCCCCCCCGAAAACCTCCCGTCCGTGATCAGGGCCACGTCCTTGCCCAATCCCTTTCCCATGACCGCAGAGGTCGGAGAGAGCATCTCCCTCATGCCGGGCCCCCCGCGCGGGCCTTCGTAGCGGATCACTATAACGTTTCTCTTCTTGACCTTTCCGCCGAGAATCGCTTTCAGTGCGGCCTCTTCCGAATCGAACACTATAGCTTTCCCCGTGAATGAGAGCCCTTCCTGTCCCGAAATCTTCGCGACCGCCCCCTCGGGAGCAAGGTTCCCCCTCAGTATGACAATATGGCTGTCCTTTTTGAGGGGATTTGAGACAGGCCGTACTATCTCCTGACCCTTCGGGTATGTCCCCGCGTCTTTCAGGTTCTCTTTCACGGTTTTGCCCGTTACGGTAAGGCAGTCGCCGTGTATGAGCCCTTCGTCGAGAAGGGTTTTCATGAGCGGAGTCAGGCCGCCTATCCTGCAGAAGTCGGCCATCATGAACCTGCCGCTCGGCTTGAGGTCGGCGAGCACGGGGACCCTCTTCCCTACGCGTGTAAAGTCGTCGAGAGAGAGCCTGACTCCGGATGCGTTAGCCATAGCCAGCAGGTGAAGCACCGCATTCGTAGAGCCGCCTAACGTAATGACCACCGTAATCGCGTTCTCAAACGCCTTACGCGTCATGATGTCGCTCGGGCGTATATTATTCTTGATCATGTTAATCACTGCAGCACCGGCATTTATGCAGTCGTTTTTCTTCTCTTCAGATATAGCGGCCTGAGCGGAGCTGTTCGGCAGGCTCATCCCGAGGGCCTCGATAGCCGACGCCATAGTATTCGCCGTGTACATGCCGCCGCACGAGCCCGGCCCCGGTATCGCGTGTGTTTCGATACTTCTGAGCTGATTATCCGAAATATCCTTATTCGCGTGAGCCCCCACGGCCTCGAAAACTGATACGATATCGACGGCTTTGCCGTGATAGAACCCCGGCATGATAGTCCCTCCGTAGACGAAGACAGAAGGCCTGTTGAGGCGCGCCATTGCGATCACGCACCCGGGCATGTTTTTATCGCATCCCCCGATCGCGACTACACCGTCGAACCCCTCAGCGCCTGCGACCGTCTCGATAGAATCCGCTATTACCTCCCTCGAAACGAGCGAGTACCTCATCCCGGGGGTGCCCATGGATATGCCGTCCGATACCGTTATCGTGTTAAATATGATTGCTTTCCCGCCCGCTTTATCCGCCCCGTGCGCGGCATCGAGCGCGAGCTTGTCTATATGCATGTTGCACGGCGTCACCATGCTCCATGTAGACGCTATACCGATCACTGGCTTTAAAAAATCCCTGTCTTTGAAACCAACAGCCCTCAGCATTGAGCGGTTGGGCGCCCTGTCGGCCCCCTCAACCACTATAGATGAATACTTCCGCAGTTTATCCGGCTTGCCGTCCGGAACCGATTTCTTTGTCAACACGAGCCTCCTGTCTAAGCTATCATGAAGATTAAATTATTATCATCTCAATATTTTTTTATGTCAATCAATCTGCGGCGCGCTCAAAAAAACCCATTGAAAGCGACCCTACACACAGGCTATCTTTAAATAGAGGGTATTCGATGAGGACGGATGACTGTATATAGAGCGGATCTGAGCCCGAATTCAATTGCGGAGGTGTACTGTGAATACTATTCTAGTTACTGCCCTGGCAGGCGTCATCGGCACCGCAGGCATAAGCATCGCGTTATGGGGAATATCGCACACTGGAATAGCAAACGCTCCGATGATAAGGGCGATCGGCAGCCTGTTCACTCGCTCCTATGAAGATTCTTTCGGGCTCGGCCTCACCGTTCATTTCATTGTCGGAATAATTATCGCCTTTGTTTACGTCGCGCTGATAAGCCTCCTTGAGCCCGCATCACTCGCGGGCGCAATAGCGTACGGCGGGATGATCGGATTAGCCCACGGCGTAGCGTTCGGTTTCCTGCTAGTGGTCGTCGTAGCCGAACATCACCCTCTTGAACAGTTCAGGCGGGCGGGTCTGGAGGTTGTAGTGGCACATTTGTTCGGCCATGTTGTATACGGAGTCCTCGTGGGAGCGGTCGTCGGACTTACGGGCGTCAGGTTCTTCGGCTAGATGTATAATGGGGACCGAAACTCCGGCGCTTGACTCGAATACTCGTCCCTTGAAGCCTCGAAGTCAAAAAAACAGATTGCTGAATAATTCCGGCCTGCAATTGAGGGATTCGGCAAAGCGATTCAAAACCCTTATTTAAATCAGATTGTGAGCCTGTCGATTTCTTCGAATACCTTAATGATTTCCTCCTCGGTATTGTAGAAGTGAGGCGCCATCCTCAGGGCTCCGCCCCTGTTGTTAACCACGATATTCGATTCCCTCAATCTCTTTTTCAAAACAACCGGATCGAACCCCCCCGAGAAAGAGACTATCCCCCCCCTTTCACTCCTGTCGCGAAGCGTCCTGAGCCGGAACCCCCTCTTCCCGGCCTCGTCCATAATCAAATCGCCCAAGTCATGGACCCTCGCCCCGACATTCTCGATGCCAATTTCGAATAAGAGATCGAGCGCCGCACCCAACGCCCTGATCCCCATCACGTTGAACGAGCCCTCCTCGAACCTTAGGGCGTTTTCCTTGAGCGTGAAATCTATATTCTCGAAATCGTAATCGCTCTTCACAGATTTCCACCCGATCAAATTCGGCCTCAATTCCGAAGCCCGCCCCATATTACAGTAGAATATGCCCGTCCCCTCGGGCGCAAGGAGCCATTTGTGGCCGTCAGCGGCCAGAAAATCCACTCCGAATTCCCTGACGTCCATGGGGACAACACCCAGGCTTTGAATAGCGTCCACGAAGAAGAGCACGCCTTTTCGCCTGCATAAGGCGCCTAATTCTTTAAGGTTAATCATGAACCCGTTTAAAGACTGTACGGAGCTCATCGAGACCACCCTGGTCCGCCTGTCCATCAGCATCTCGATATCGTCCATGCGGATGCGCTCCCCCCTGAGCGGAATGAACCTGACCTCAACCCCTTTTCTATTCAAATCGAGCCATGGGTAGATATTGGACGGGAACTCTTTCTCGAAGACGAGCACATTATCCCCCTCTTTCCAATCGAGCCCGCCCGTGACTATGGAGATGCCGTGGGATGTGTTCTTTATAAATGCGATTTCGTCCTTTTCGGCGCCGACGAGTCGCGCGGATAGAGCCCTTACCCCCTCTACCCTTTCCATCCAGCTATCATAGCTAATAACGGCTTTTTCGGCGGCTTCTTCCAGAAACCTATCGACCTCCCTTATTACCCTGACCGGTATCGGGGCTACACCGGCATGGTCGAGATAAATGCCCGTCTTTATTATGGGGAACTCCCGCCTGTAGCCCTCGACCGAGGCCCTGTCGATCCCAGGGAATTTATTGTTTTTCATAGAAGGATAAAACTAACGCAAACGATGCCCGCTATCAATTGCATAATACAAAAAATACTATTTGACAAAATATAAAAAACGTGCAATAGTAAGCTCTTTGAAGTAGATTCTTAGGAGGAATCGAGCTTTATGCAGGGTAAAGTAAAGTGGTTCAACAGTTCCAAAGGTTACGGGTTCATCCAGTCGGATGAAATAGGAAAGGACGTATTCGTTCACTACAGCGTTATCGAAGGTGACGGGTATAAAAGCCTAACCGAGGGTGAGACCGTAGAATTTGATATTACGGAAGGGCCGAAGGGACCCCAGGCGACGAAAGTAGTCAAGGTGAGCCCGGCCTGATAGACGTATCGATTTTCGAGTAGCAAGCGCGTTCTCTTTCCAAGGAGGTTCTATCAAAATTGCTAATACGGATTTCTTTGTCCGTTTTTCGACGTAGAACGGATTGCTTTTGCCTGACCGACTTGACAGAGTAATTGAATGCCCGCAATATTTTAATAGTGTGCTTACGAGAAGGGAATTCCTCAGAAACGTCCTCGCGGGAACAATCGGAGCGGTATCCTTTCCGCTTCTAGGGCTCTACGAAGGCTCCAAATTCCACTTTGCCCAGCTCGAATATAACGGGGATTGGGACCCCAGGCCGAGGGATTACAAGAGGCTCATGAGCGCCCTCGAGCTGAGGACGAGCGTTATAGCGTCCTACGAGAGGAAGGTCCTGAGGCTCGCCGATGCCGACCTCTTTAATTTCCCATTCCTTTATTTGGCGGGCGGCGCAAGCTTCGAGCCGTTTTCGGAAGAAGAGAGGCGGAGACTGAGGAAATACCTCAAACTGGGGGGGACTCTCGTAATAGACGATGCATCGGGCACCGACATATCGCCGTTCGATACACGGATCAGGGAGGAATTAAAATATATACTCCCCGAATCCCCGCTTAAGCGCCTTACGCAGGACCACGTCGTTTACAAATCGTTCTATCTCCTTTATTCTGCGAGCGGGAGAATAATAATCAACCCTTCCCTCGAGGGCATTACGTTCGGCGATGAGGACAGGACGGCCGTCTTCTATTCGAGGAACGATCTCGGCGGGGCGTGGTCGGAAGACGAGTTCGGCAAATGGGAGTTCGAGTGCCTGCCCGGCGGCGAATCTCAAAGGGAGCTCGCGTTCAGGACGGGTATCAACCTGATACTCTATGCCCTTACCGGAAATTATAAAGAAGACCAGATACACATCCCGTTTATCAAGAGAAGGCAGCTCTTATAAACGGTATTTACACGATGTCGAGGGTTCCGGTACGGTAAATAAAGCGGATTACATCGGTTCGAGTTTTATTACCGCGAACACTGCGCCCTGGGGATCGATCATCACGGCAAATCGTCCCACTCCCGGGACGTCCATCGGCCCGTTTAATATTTCACCCCCGAGAGAGCCGGCTTCAGCGGCACAGCCGTCGCAGTCATTAACCGCAAAGTATACAAGCCAGTTGGAAGGCACTTCTCCCCAGCTCTTATCTATCTTCATCATTCCGGCAGCTGGCCTTTCTCCGTTCATGAAAACCGTATATATCATACCGCCCATATCCTGCTCGTTCGCCGTCCACCCGAAAAGCCCGGTGTAGAATGCGCCGGCTTTCCCGATATCGTTCGTAAGAAGCTCGTTCCAGCAAAGGGCCCCGTGTTCGTTCACCACACGGGCGCCTATGTGCTTTAACGGCTGCCACAACGATACGGCGGCTCCCGTCGGATCGAGGATTAGCGCCATCCTCCCCGCATCGAATACGTCCATCGGTCCGACTATCACCCCACCCCCCAATGACTCCGCTTTCTTCACGGATTCATCCACATTCGATACGGATACGTAGCTCGCCCAGTGAGTCGGAACTCCCTGCTCCTTCTGCTCCGACCACATCTGATACATGGCGCCTGCGTCTTTTCCGTCGATAGTGGCCATGGAATAGACCTTCCCCTCACCGATCGGCACATCCGTATAATTCCATCCGAAAAGCTTTGAACAAAAGTCCTTCGCTCTATCGGCGTCACCCGCCACGAGCTCCGCCCAGCAGAGAGTTCCGGGCACATATTCTTTCATTTCGCTCATCGTTTAAGCCTCCCGGTAATATTAATACAATTTGCTTTTTTCATTTGCATATACAATACAGAAAATAATAGCATGAACGGGTTAATATTATATGAAGATTAATAAAAGTAACCGGAAAAAGACTGGGGGTGATTTTTGAATCACCCCCAGTAGCCAAGAAGGACCCAAGGTGTTAGGGAGGGTAATGGCCTGGATAAAAGGTGGCATTATCAGTACACCATTCCAAGATTAAGGGGATATTTAGAAAAAATTAAGACTGTGTTAATGTTTCAACTGCCGGATTTGTCCCGGACGGGATCCGAATTACGGATTTAGCACATCGATTACGGCCCTGCACAAATGTTCGGCCTGAGATAATAAGCCGACCCTGCAGCCGGATTGTTTGAATAATAAAAAAAGGAGATCTCAGATGGAAAGATGGTACGTAATGACTCTACTCGCCCTTGTTTGTTTTTCCCTCGGTAGTTTTCTGGGCAAGGTCGCGTCCTTTAAGGACATCTCGTATCGGGTGTATTTCTTTGAAGGGGTCGGAACCCTCACCGTGTTTACGACTTTCGTTGTCTGGAACAGGAACGCCATATTCAACAATTTTTCCGTAAACTATCCCGCGCTCCTCATGGGTCTTAGCTGGGGCATTGGGACTATACTATTTATCATCGCGCTCAAATACGCGAAGCTATCAGTGCTCGTCCCGCTGTCGGCGGTCTATCCGGCGCTGACTGTCGTACTGGCGCTCATATTCCTCGGGGAGAGGCTCGGGCCGAGAGAGATAGCAGGAGTGGCGTTTGCCGTCGTGTCGGCGGCGCTTTTGGCCAAATAAGACCGGGAATCAGCATGATCGAAGAAGCTCATTTGACCGCCTTATAGCGGCTCTTTTTCTCTTGTATCTCGAGTTCCCCCTTTAATGCATGGACGCTCACTTCGAGCTCCTTTATCCTTTCAATAAGAGGGGAAATCGGGTCGGGCAGCTTGTTGTGCTCGAGGCCGGAATAGTAGGGGAAAATATCCCCGGATACGACACTGCCCGGTATGCCGACTACCGTCGAATTAGGCGGCACGTCCCTGATAACGACCGAATTGGCCCCGACCTTGGAATTATCCCCGACGGTCAGCGGACCCAGGATTTTTGCGCCTGCGCCTATGGTAACATTATTCCCTATCGTCGGATGCCGCTTCTCCCTGGTAAAACTCGTACCCCCGAGCGTAACTCCATGATAGATAGTTACGTTCTCACCTATTTCGGAGGTCTCTCCGATGACGACGCCCATCCCGTGGTCGATGAAGAACCCCTTCCCTATCACGGCGCCCGGGTGGATTTCGACCCCGGTAAAAAACCGTGAAACCTGAGACATGACCCTGGCCGTAAATTTAAAGTTTTTCCCCCAGAGATAATGAGTAATACGGTGGGAGACTGCGGCCTGAAAACCGGGATAGGCCGCGATTACCTCGAGCGTGCTCCTAGCCGCGGGGTCCCGCTCGAATACCGCCCGGAAATCAGCCCTGATATCTTTTAGAATGCTCATTTTTATACGAATATCTGAAACAGAAGTGTGTATTATACAATATTCGTTATATTAAATCGGGCTTGTTTGTCACAATCCCGCTTACCCCTATATCCCTCAGCCGCGCGGCTTTTTCCCTGTCATCCACGGTCCAGGTAAACAGATAAATCCCGGCGTCACGGGCTCTATCCGCGAGGTTTTTTGTGATAAACCACCTGAACGGCGCGACCGCATCGGCCCCGCATATCCTGGCGATTCTCAAGGGGTCGGCGGAAGCGAACAGAATGAGCCCGGTTTTCAAAACCGGCTCCAGCTCCTTTACGGCCTTTAACCTGTGAGGCTTGAAAGAGACAATGAACACGTCTCTCATTTCACAGTAATTTCTTATGATCTTGATTACCTGATTTTCGAGTCCGTCCTCCTTGAGCTCGATAACGAACTTTGTCCTGCCCGCAGCCGTCTCAATCGCCTCCTCGAGCGTCGGGACCCTTTCTCCCATCCCGGCGTCGAGCTCCTTGATCTCGGCGAGAGACTTGAGCCTTACGAGACCTCTCCCGTTCGTCGTCCTGTCGACTTTGCTGTCGTGAATGACGACCAGACGCTCGTCAAGCGATCTTCTTACGTCAAGCTCAACCATATCCGCGCCGAGCTCGATCGCCTTCCTGAAAGAGCGGATCGTATTCTCGGGCTCATAAGCGCTGGCGCCCCTGTGTGCTATCTTGACAAATAACCGTTCGGGGAATCTGGCCACTCGACTAATATACACAGTAATAACAAGACTTTGCTAATATACCGAAAAATAGTAGAATGCTATGAATGCAGGATTTCCTGAGAGACATCGCGTACACGCTCAGACCGCAGCAATGGGTGAAAAACCTCCTGGTACTGGCTCCCCCCTTTTTTGGCGGCGCGCTATTTACGAGCACCGATATGTTTTTCAAAATGTTCCTCGCTTTCGTAGGGTTCTCTCTCGTATCATCGACGGCCTACATAATAAACGATATCTCCGACATCGAGTACGACCGTCTGCATCCAAAAAAGAAGCAGAGACCCCTGACCTCGGGAAGAATAAGCATATTTACTGCGGTCGTCCTGGGAATAATAACTCTCGGATTGTCGCTGGCGGCATCCCTCATCATCGGGACCGATTTCCTCATCATAACCGTGCTGTATCTATTACTCGCACTCTCATATTCGTATTATCTTCAGAAGATCGAAATAGTAGACGTGTTTTGCATCGCTATCGGTTTCGTCCTGAGGATCGAAGCCGGGGGAATAGCATCCGGGATCGAAGTCTCCAACTGGCTTCTGCTTACGACGTTCCTGCTATCGCTCCTCCTCGCATTCGGGAAGCGCCGCCATGAGCTCGTCCTTCACAACGGCCCGCAAAACTCCTTCAGAGAGGTGCTTTCCCGGTACAATACGAATTTTCTCGATACCACGCTCAGCATCTTCGCAACCACCGCTATAGTTACATACGCCATCTATACGATCGAAATCGAGTCGAGAATATTCCTCGTCACCGTGCCTTTTGCTATATTTGGAGTGCTCAGATACATGTACCTGGTTCAAACGGATGCCAGGGGAGACCCGACCGAGTCCCTATATAAAGACAGGCCGTTACTGTTGACCGTATTACTATGGTTCCTGATAACTACCGCCATTATCTATTTCAAGAATATCGCGGGCTTCCTTGAGTAAATTTTCCGGGAGGCCGATATCGATAGCGGCCCGGGCCTCTTTTACGGCTTTGTCCGTCTCGCCCGTCCTCAAATATATCTTCGCCAGGAGGAGGTTCGCTCTTCCGTAGTATCTATAGCGCTTCAATGCCTCCTTTACGTAACGTTCGGCCTCCCTGTAGCTGTCGGCCGAACCGGTCAGCTCACCGTTTATATAATATATAAGCCCCAGGTGGTAGTACGTCTTACCGTAACCGGGATCGTATTCGAGCGCCTTTCGAAACCACATTTCAGATCTCTCGTACTCTTCTTTGTCCAGATAAACGAGCGCGAGATTGTTTGCCGTGATTGCCAGCCCCCTCGGGCTGTCTTTCATCTCCGGGGAAAGCGCGAGATTGTATTCCCTTATCGCTTCGTCGAGCTCGCCCGTATTCGATAGCGCGAGCCCGTAGTTCGAGTGAGGCAGCGGGTGGTAGGGAGACTTAAGGGATATGTCTCTCCAGAGTGTGAGATCGTCTTTCCAAATGCGCTGCCCTTTATACGCGGTGAGTCCAAATAAAACTATTAAAAGAAGGCCTAGCCCCCACGCTATGCGTTTTAAGCGGGCTCGGCTGCCGGCTTCGACCATCCAATAGCCGATGAGAAGACAGTAGCCCGCAGAAGGAATGAATAAATAGCGCTCCGCCAGAGGTGTAGGGGTTATGGAGACGATCGCTATAAGGGCCGATGGGGCGAGCGTAATCAAAATCCAGAATATGCAGAAGGCGGTGACTTTCTCCCTCATTCTTATCGAAATGAAGCTCAGTACGGCCAGCACAGACAACAGGACTATCGAGGAAATCAGAAAAGGGGTTTCCCTTGGGACCGCGGTTATAAAAGGATCGAAGCCGAAAGGGAGTATCAGCTTATCGAGATATATAAGGTAGGAACCTAAAAGGATTTTGATCAGCCCCAGATAAAGAGCGGCCTTGGATGCATGCTCTCCCCCGCTTGGAGCGTGCTCGAGGCCCCCGTTGACAATTCCTCCATCGACCTCCGGTATGTCGAACGCCTTAGCCCTTAGATACAAATAGAGCAGCATTACGCCCAAATAGACCGCATATTTCGGAATGTTGCTCCAATTGAAGAGCCTCCGATTCATGAGGTCTAAGACCAATACCAATATCGGAAAAACGATCGCGACCTCTTTTGAAAAAAGGGAGAGCAAGAAGCTTGATCCGGCAAGCGCCAAAAACCATGAGATTCTATATGAAAGTATATGGGAAATGGACGCGAGGAAGAGAAAAAGGGCGCAGAGCACGTCCGACCTCCCCGCGACCCACGATACCGATTCCACGTGCATGGGGTGAAGAGCAAAGAGAAAAGCTGAAAGAAAAGCCGCCGCCTCGATTCCGGCGGCGTCGAATTCTCTCAGTATGAGAACGGCAAAAAAGTAAAAAAGGACGACCGAAACGGAGTGGAATATGAGACTGCTCAGGTGATAACCGAATGGAGAAATTCCCCAGGTCCCGTTATCCGCCACCCACGACAGATATACGACGGGGCGGTAATACCGCTCTTGCTTGTTTTCGATTTTATCGGGGATTATATAATAGATAATGCTCGAAGTGTCGTAGGAAACATTACTCTTCGTTATCATCTCCACGTCGTCCCAGACAAAGTCATTTTTGAGCGAGGGCGAGTAGAGAGCGAAGGAAACAAGAAAGAGAATGAGAGCCGATAGCGGCCTGTTGGATATTAGTTTGGATATCAATTCCATAAGCTGATTAAATTATATCACCCGGACGTACGTTATTCCCGCAGCCGCGTCAGGGACTTTCACGCAGGCCGTCCCTCCGGCGGCACCCCTCCGGACCCGGAGCATATAAGCGCGCTCAGCGGAAGAGATCGTCCTCGGGATTCCTTATCAGATCCCTCGCGCACCCGCCCCCCTTTTCAAAGCCATACCCCCGGACAATTACAACCGGCACCGAACCTGCTTTTTCCATCACGAGACCGGCCGCCGAGGCTATCTCGTCGGCAACGGCCATTACCGTCGCGCTCAGGACGAGCCCCTTCGAGTCCTCCCTGCCCCTGTAATCCCTGAGCGGCTTGACTCCCGAACACCCTATCGCTATATCCACAAGCCCTTCCCTCCACGGCCTTCCGACCGTGTCCGTGATAATGACCGCTATGTCCACCCCTGCCGCACTTTTAAACCCGCGTACGAGGTTCTCGGCGGACAGGTCCGAATCCACAGGCAGGAGTGTCACCGAGTCCCCTCCCGACACGTTCGAAGCGTCAACGCCCGCATTCGCCGATATAACCCCGCCCCGGGTCTCCACGATAAGCCTGCCCTTGTCCGGCTTACGCCGATCCATCCTTATGATTTTCGTCGTTTCGCCGAGTATAACCTCGACCAGCCGGGGGTCCTTGCTCACTTCCCTGGATAGTGTCAGAGCAAATGGCGACGGCTCCACTTCACTCAACTTGACTATGCGGTTCTCCGCCTTGGATATTATCTTCTGAGCGAAAACGACTATATCCCCGTCCAGGACGGAAATCCCGAGATCCTTTACCGCACGGGATACTATTTTGACAAGGTCGTCTCCGGGCATGATTTCCGGGATGCCCCTTACCGGGATTATGGAAATTGTGTCAGGTGTGTCCGCCATATTCTTCCCGCTCAAAAATCTACGTCTATCAAGCAAAGATAATAGTATAGGGCGAAACTTATGCAAGGAGACGGTCGGGATAATATTTATTTACATATGCCGAAGCCCCCCGCGGCCCGGTCAATGGTTCGGGATATTTACGTTCGTGTTCGTTATACTTAATACACCGAAAATGAAAGTACCGAAATTAATACAGTCGATAGAGGAGATCGTTAAGCTTGCGGACAAGGAGGTCTACTACAGGGAAAATAATCTGCAGCTGAGGTTCTCATCCCGGGATTCCGTCATTGTAATAGGGACGAGGGAGGACGGCACGGTTTATCTGTCCGTCTATTACGGCTCCGAGATGGGATTTAAATTCTACATGGAAAAGGACGGCACGCTGCTAATGGAAGAAGGGAGCATACCCGGACTGCTCGAGCACTCGGGCCCGGAGCAGGTGCTTAACCTGATCGACGGCTCGGGCGAGTTCCTTCTCGGATTCGGTGCCGAAGCTATCGAATGGGGTAACTACGAATTCAAAACGATGGATCAGGTCAGGGAAGAATTCGAAAGAATTAAGAAAGCGGATAAAGAAAAAGACAGGGACCCGGAGCTGCATTAATCCGCCGGGTTACGATATCCGGCATCGGCATCCGTAACAGGAATGTCCGAAACTGTTCTCGGCTTATAACCATTAACCCCGGTCCTTAACCTCCCGCGGCACGTCGTAAAAAAACCTTTTATTCCGGCTGACAAATCGGTTAGTATTTTAGGTGTAATTCAACACACAGGAGGCTCTACAGAATGATCAGGAACAATATCATCGTTAAATCAGTACTAGTCGTGATTTTTGCTATTTGCTTAATCGCGGGAGCGGGAGCCGCGAAAGTACTAGCACAGGACAATAAGGAGCCCGCCAAAACGGACGCCATGGATAAAGCGCAGCAGGAGATGATGGCCAAATGGCAGGAATTCTCCACACCCGGCGAAGGCCATAAAGCCCTTGAACCGCTCGTCGGCACCTGGGATTATACGGTCACCTGGTGGGAAACCCCGGAATCCCAGCCACAGAAATCAACCGGAGCGAGTGAAGTAAAGTGGATAATGGGAGGCCGGTTCCTCGAGCAGACGGCCAAAGGCACCGCGATGGGCCAGGAGTTCCAGGGCATGGGAATCATGGGCTACGACAATATGACGAAAGAATATAGCGGCATCTGGATAGATAACATGGGGACAGGAATGATGTCGAGCGCCGGCACTTATGATCCTTCCAAAAAGTCATTTACAGAAACGGGTTCCTTTTCATGCCCTCAGGAAGGGGGAGAAAAATCGTTCCGCGGCGTAACGACTATCCTTGGCCCGGACAAATACACTTATGAGATGTTCGCCGCCGGTAAAGACGGCAAAGAAGCCCGTATGATGGAAATCGTTTATACAAGAAAGAAGTAATTTATAGACGGACTTAACTTTTATTCCGGTATTTATGCCAGAAGAACGGCGCCGCCAGCTGCCCAAGGAATGCCTTGGGCATTTCATCTTTAATACCCAGCGGTCCCACGTGACGGTCTTTGGGATGATAGTACGTCCCGAACAGGATATCGAAAATCGCGAGATTCTCTCCGAAGTTGTTGTTACCCTCCTCCACTTTTTTGGAGTGGTGCCACCTGTGGACATTGGGGGTGATGAATATATAGTTCAGAATCCCGCCGTGCATGTATACGTTGCAGTGTGTGAGCAAGCCTACGAACGCGGTGATCGAGCTGAAGTATATAAATACATCCCCCGGTACGCCCATTATAAAAAGGAGGGGTATGCTGAAAAGCAGGCCGCCCAAGGTATCGACGAAATGGAACCTCCCGGTGTTGAAGAACCAGAGCTTCTCGACGCTGTGGTGCACCGAATGGAAGCGCCACATGAAATCCCACGTGTGCGCCAGACGGTGCTTCCAGTAAAGCCCGAATTCGCTTACGACCATCGCTATTAGGACCTGTACCGCCATGGGAAGCCCGGACGGCCAGAAAGAGTAGGCGGATTTATGCCCCATCGTTTCTATAATCCCGCTTATAAGCAATAGGAACAAAGCTAGCTGAATAAGACCCTTGTTGAGAATCGTATGCGCGAAGTCCGGAAATTCCTGTCCGTCCGACTTTACCCACTCATCGCGATACGGCATTACCCTCTCGAGCACGTATAGTGACACCCCAAGGCTTAAATACGCGATGTTGAAGTAAAGTGTCGGCCTCCCCCCTTCTATCCCGAGATATACCACGTATATCGGAACACCCAGCAGGAGGGGCCAGAGTATGTATGACAGTATCTCTTTAGCGATATTCTTAACCATCGGGAATTGCGCTCCTCTCACAGTATGCCTCTAAATAATTCTAAATCCAAAGCTGGATGCGGTCAGAATGTATTGCCGGTCTCCGTCATACCATTAATACTACACCGGTAATACTACACCGGATTTTTGAGGATTATGTGAAGATACCCGCACCTCAAAACAAGACCGCCGCAGGCTGGACAGAGAAGAAGCACATTATCTTTATGACGTTTTGGTCTGACGTCAGCGCCGTATATAGCCCCCGACTATTTCCATTTGATATTACAGCCGATACTCGGCACCTGGTCCTCACCGACAGGCTCCCCTTTTAAGACCTTGTCGAGGGCTTCTCTTATATTCTTACCCGTTACCGGTTTCCCGTTCCCCGGCCTCGAATCGTCCATCTGTCCCCTGTACGCCAATTTCAGACCGGCGTCGAACACGTAAAAATCTGGCGTGCATGCGGCATTGTAAGCCCTCGCCGCGTCCTGAGTTTCATCGAAGAGGTATGGGAAAGGATATCCGAGTCTGAGAGCGATGGTCTTCATATTGGCAGGGGAATCCTCGGGATACTTCTCGACGTCGTTTGAATTAACGGCGATGAAGGAAACCCCTTTCGGAATGTAGTCGTTCGCAAGCTCGACCAAACCCTTTTGCACATGTTTGACATAAGGACAGTGGTTACAAATAAACATTACGACAGTGGCCTTGTCCGATTTTAGCTCATCGAGACTAAACTCTTTTTCGTTAACCGCGTCCCGGAGCTTGAAATGCGGGGCTTTTGTGCCCAGAGGCAGCATGTTTGAAGGCGTAAGAGCCATTTTCTATTCTCCTTTATAATCAATTCTTTTCGTCATTAAAATTTACAGCCTTGTGCGAGCCGTCGCAAAAGGGCTTGTTCCCGGACGCACCGCACCTGCAGAGGTAATAAGGCTCGTCGAGAGACAAGTTCATCGGATCGGCGGTATCCAATAAACAGCCGCGTATTTCATAAGGACCGTTCCTCAATACCTTTATCCCGTTAGTGCTTTTCGTGTCGGACGGCGCCTGAGGAATGCCTCTCTCGACCCTGTTTGAGAAGCCGATCCTCTTATGCGAGCCGTCACAGAAAGGTTTATTCTCCGAAGCCCCGCACCTGCAGAGCGCCACCTTTTTTCTGATTTCCAGATCATCGCCCTTCGAATTGTCCAGTTTGTCGAGTCCTTCCGCCACGAGCGGCCCGTCGTCGAGTACGTCAATGCGGCTGGTTCCGCTCATAATACCCTCCCGAAAGTCAGTATGTAATAATTGCGACGGTACTAATCCCATATGAGTCCGGTGTTTCTATTCTACATAGAACCCTGGCATAATCCTAGCGGGCTCGGTCACTTATGTGCCGATGGGCGTCCATCACGGCTTTACCAATCACGGACCTGCTCAGGCCAAACACCTGGTTTTCTTCAGCCCCTCGGGCTCGCAGGACGAATATTATCGCGAACTGGTACGGCCATTCAAAGACGGCGATCCCGACGAGCTCAAGGCCGTGCGTAAGCGTTACGATCAGGAACTGGTGATTTCCCTTAAAACCCATTTGAGGCGCGCGGCCCGATGATTCGCTCATCTTGATTATATGCATGCTACCTCCCCGGGCATAGTACTGTGCTGATTATTCAGTTTTAACCCGAATTTTAAATTATACTTGACAGACCGGTCTGTCTGTCGTATTATGAAATCCATGCAGAAAGCAAGGGCAATTCCGAGCAGGGAGAAAATAATCAAGACCGCAACCGATCTCTTCTACCGGCAGGGGTATCATCAAACGGGCATCAATCAGATAATCGAGGAATCCGGGATTGCCAAAGCCACCTTCTACAGCAATTTCAAGTCTAAAGAGGAGCTCTGCATAGCATATCTGAGGGAGCTCGACCGTATGGATACAGATGCCATAAAAAACATGCTCAACGCCTTACACGACCCCTACGAGAGATATATGGCCATTATTAAGGGCGTGAAGGAATATATCGAAGAGACTGATTTCCGCGGATGCGCATTCGGCAATATCGCGGTAGAAATAACCGAGCCCGGCCACCCCATACGAAAAGAGGTCAAGCTGCACGAAGACAGGTTCCGTTCGATATTGAAGGACGTCGTCCGGGACTTGAAAAACTCAACCCCCAAATATAGGCGTATCAACGTGGATGAGGTCACAGATACGTACTATCTAGTCCTGGAGGGGTCTATAGCAGCCAGCAAGAACTACAACGATACGTGGCCCATTGAGCGTGCCGTCGAGGCTGTAGAAAAACTGGTATAAAAAATTTTGAGAAGATAAAGACAGACTAGTCTGTATTAACAAAACCATTCTAGGAGGAGTTTAACAATGTGCAGTGCATGCAACACAGACATCAACCAGGCAAAATCGGATCAGTTTGCCGAAAAAATGTTCGCCGTTCTGAATAACGGCGCGCTTACCGTAATGATTTCCATAGGGCACAGGACGGGTTTATTCGATGCGATGGACGAGCTCCCGCCTGCGACGAGCGACGAGATCGCCAAAAAGGCCGGGCTTAACGAGCGCTATGTGCGCGAATGGCTGGGAGCTATGGTAACGGGCGGCATCGTCGACTACGATCCGCAGAACGGGACCTTTCACCTTCCTGCCGAGCACGCAGCCTGGCTCACGAGAAAGGCGACGCCTAACAATTTCGCCGTATCGACACAGTGGCTCTCCATCGCGGGTTCGGTCGAAGACAAAATTGTCGAGTGCTTTAAAGAGGGAGGAGGCGTCCCTTATGAAGAATTTAAACGATTCAACGAAGTGATGTCGGAAGAAAGCAATCAGACAGTCGTCGTTCCGCTCATCGACCACCTTCTCCCGCTAGTACCGGGCATCAAGGACAAGCTCGACTCCGGCATCGAGGTGCTGGACGTCGGGTGCGGTAGCGGTTTCGCGCTTCTCGAATTGGCGAGGGTTTATCCGAACAGCAGATTCACGGGTTATGACCTCCTGCCCCAGGCGATCGAGCGGGGAAGGGCTCGCGCGAATGAATACGCCCTGACTAATATCACATTCGAGGCACAGGACGCTTCCAAATTCCAGGACAGGGAGAGGTTCGATCTTATCACGACATTCGACGCCGTGCACGATCAGGCGAACCCGGGCCGTGTGTTATCAAACATACACGGTGCATTGAAAGACGACGGCGTTTACTTTATGCAGGATATCAAGGGATCGAGCCACGTCGAGAAGAATATGGACAACCCGCTCGCCCCGTTTCTTTACACCGTGTCGTGCACGCATTGCATGACGGTCTCGCTCGCGCAGGGCGGAAGAGGACTGGGGGCTATGTGGGGGAAGGAGCTCGCATGCGAAATGCTCAAGGAAGCGGGGTTTGAACAAATCGAAGTCAAGGAGCTCCCGCACGACCCGATCAACTACTACTACATCGTCAGGAAGTGAGAGAATCCGGAGCGGAGAGATCGAAGTTAAGACGGAGAAGACCAGCGAATAGGATTAAGACGGACCCGGCGTAGGACTGGCCCCGGAATCGAGGATCGGAATGCAGTTCGAGCCGTTCCACTTGCCCTCGACCGCAGTAATCCCCCCCGTCGGTGACACGCTGAGCTGGCCGCAGTTTTCCACCTTGGAATCGTTCGCAGGCCTTATCGTCAATGTTTCATTGCCTGCATCCGCCCCAAAATCCCTCCTCATGCCGGTTGGGACAAATGTGAAATTCAGCGGTTCTCCCGCCTGGCCGATATTGGCGGAGGCAACGAGGTTCAGATCGGACTGGAACCTTTTAGAATGTTCGGACTGCATGCACCATACCGTGGACCCCGCGTTACTGTCCCCCCTTTCGAGAATCAGCGAGACCTCGTCGTCACCGGCCTGATATTCTATATAATCGCCGTCGGTTTTACAGAAGGGGCAGTCCGGGTCCGATTCGTCGATATCGTCGCATCGGGCTAGGACAACCCTGTACTCGACCCCGTCCCTTACGGACTTCAATTTGCCCAGATGAAGCATGGAAGAGATATTGTTCGTGACCCCGTCCACCGAGCGGCGCTGAGCGGATTTGCCGGTTATATAGGAGGCTCCTATCGCCAGCACCGTCCCCATGACTGCGATCACAACAAGAATCTCGATAAGACTGAATCCACGTGCATTCAGATTTCGCTTCATCGATTCTTCCCTCTAGAGGAGCTCCTCCCAGAATAGCGTTTGGGTCCTCGTCGGAAGAGGCGGGAGCTCCCAGACTATGAACTGAGACCCGCCGGCAACGGGGCCTCCCGTGAAAGCCACCGACATAAGCACCGAGCCCCTCGCTCCGAAAGTAAGCTGCGCCGGAGTCGGCATACCTTCCGCGACTGTCGCGCCCGCAGCCAGGCCTTGCTGTGCTGTCGAACCCTTTAATATATCGCTGTCCTTAACCCCCGGTATGCGGGAAAGCGCCGCTATCCCCGTGATAAAATCGAGGGCGAAAATCCTTCCGAGCCCCGTGCCCCCGCTGCACGGGTTTGACGAATCGAGCTCCGGGGCATAAGTGGTAAATATAAGGACCCTGTTTATTACGACTGGCACGCCGAACCCCTTCTCTCCGAGCTCCGGATTGCCGAGGTTGCTCGGGAACTTAACCACGAACTCACCCTGATCCGAGCTGAAATTGTTAGACGCGGATGAAACGAACTGTCCTTCCACTCCAGACTGCGCCGCAAGCTCGATCACCTGACCGTCCGAAATTAATGTCGAAGCAGTCTTTATGACACCCCCGCCTACAGCAGTCCCGCCCGCGAGAAACGCCGGTATGTAATCATCGATAAAGTTATAGAGCTTTCCGGACTTTAATATGCTGCTGGGGTCCCGCCTGTCCCCTGTTACGAAAATTACATGGCGTCTTCCAAGATCGTCGAGTACTATCGTCGGGGCAAAATAAATCGGCTCCACGTTGGTATTAGGGACAGCGGCTTGATCCTGGGCATCGAAACATTCACCGTCCGTATTCGCACAAAACGCTATAGCCCCGGCCCAGTTTTCCGCCACGAGATCAAGGTCACCGTCCGGTCCGCTCGCGGAAATGCTCCCGTCTACCTCTATCGGCATGGAGATATCGAACCTCCACAACCTGCCGCATGTATCCCCGAAGTATGCGAGGTCCATATAACCGTCCGAATTAATGTCCACCGAGGCGACCCTGCTCGGCACGTCGCAGACCATATCCTCTATATTTGCCGGAGTCGAGGTGCCGGTGGGTATGGGGTTGTCGGGATGGAATTTAAATATCTGGTTGCCCGTGCTTATATCTATTACTGCAAACGCATTGCCAAAATTGACGCCGTTCGTAGGATCGGTATCGAGCGGGTCCAGCCCCCCCCCGACGAACATAACCCATCTGTCGACTACCCTGGTCTCATCATCCGTTGTAATTTTTAGTCTTATCCTTCCCATAGAAGGCGTTGACCAGGAGTTCCCGAAATCGTTGTCGAATACTGTCCAGAGATGTTCCGGGTATTCGAGGGTATCGGCTCCGTTAGTTATATGCTCATGAAGCGAATCGGACGTGCCGCAGTTCTCCCCGCAGGCGGGATTCGTCACGTCGAGAGCGACGTACGCTCCGCCCCCGTTATGCGAGCCTGAAATCAGCACCGTGTGCCATTCCCTCCCGCAGAGGTCTATTTCTCCATCAGCCGTGTCGACGGACTGCCCACATCCAGGAGGCGGATCGTCTGGTAACTGTATGCCGTTCGGGAACCCGTCTATAAATACGTCCCCTATCACGGGTGACCCGTCCGAGAAGGACCTCTGCGCGAAATTGTCGAGAACGAAAGTCTTGAAATCGCCCGTCCTGTAATCCGGCGGGGCCGGTGTGCCGAAAACGATGTCTGCAGGGGAGCTGGCCGAGCTCGACGGATTGGCGAGTGAATCAGGAAGATATGTGGGCATCGCAATCCCGAAAAGCTCGAAGCCCGTGCCCTCGTCGAAGAAGGGGAATATCTCCTCTTCGAGAGTGAACGGATTGGTCTTATCATCCGCCTGTGCGCCCTCGACATTCGGGTCCTTGAACTCGCCCGCGTGAAAGGCATGAAGGATGCCGTCATTAGCCCCTACGTAAACAACCGCCGACCTGTCTTTAAAGTTGACCGCGAACTGCTGATAGCCCGCATCGAAAAAGAGGGGCGACGGTGATCCCACGACGACGGGGTTAGAATGAAATATATCCCCGAGCCTGACAGAGCAGGTATCGAGACTCCCGAAGTCCGTGTCCCCGTCGTCATCCTCGGGATCGGGGCAGTTATATCCCATGGACGTGAACGGCTCCGAGCCGTCATTCTGGGCGGGGGAGGGATCGAGAGAGGGTGACCCCATAGGGTCGCCAACCGTCGGTATGCCAGTGTTTCCAACAAGGAATTCGATAATCTTGTCCCTCATGCATTCCTTTACACAAGTTTTGCATTCAGTTGTAGTTACATCAGTGCAGTCGACCGTGCCCGCAGAGCCCTCGCAATCCGTAGGATTACCCGCCGGCGGTACGCAATAATCAGGTATCGGGTCCGTAACATCGTCATCGCCAATTCCGAACTGTCCCGGGTTAATCGGATCAACGTCGTCATCGAGGGATACGAGCGGTCCTTTATACTTGATGACGTTTCCGGTAATTTCGAAGTCAGATCCGCTGTAAGGCGGGTCCTCCACGTTGTCCTCCTCTATCAGATCGGGAGACTCCACCGTATAGAGATTTCTCACGGAAGAGACAATATCCCGCTCGGCGAGCTCTTTCCCTGCTTCCCAGAAAAACTGCTTGGCGTTGTCGTTAAGCGTGCCCTCTTCGTCGAATATCGCGAGGCCCTCGACCACATCCGGGTTGGTAAGGTCAGAGCCCGGTGGAGGTCTCCTAATCACTTCCTTACTGCCGGTGTTCCCGGGAACGTCAACAAATCCATACAAACCGAGCCTGCCCTGCCAGAGCCTTTCGGTTGTAATCGGAGTGAGGATCGAGAGGTATATGCGGTCTCGTAGCGCAATGGCCGTCGAAGACTGAGGAGCGGTAGGCGACACACCGGATGTGCTGAAAATCTTTATCTGGCCGGCTATGTCGTGAAGGGCGTCCGCAAGCTCCTCCGGGCTGTTGACAAAAAATGCGAAGTCTTCGAGCCTTTTGTCAGTATCGTTAAACGGCGTGCCCGTATCGAAGAAAGTGTTGTTAAAGATGTTCACGGTCTGAAACTGGCATTGCCCGTTTTCATTTCTGTTCGCCGTAGTGTTTTTACATCCCTGTAGCTGAGCCGTCGCGGGAGCGGTGTCTACATCCTTTGCTTCTCCCAGATTTTTGAACACGTCGAATTCGGAACCCTGAGGGAATATTTCCGGGATATCGAGGTCAACCGAGCCGGGAACTTCGATTCCATTAGGCCCAGTGTGCTGTATTATCCCTTCGGTATGAGTCCCGCCGGCAAGGGCCATAGCGTTCAAGGTCCTCCTTGCGGCCGGGCTCTCGATGCCTAGTCCGATTACAAAAACGAGGACCTCCTTTTTGTAAGAATCTCCCTGATTCTGTACGGGGTTTCTAGAGTAATATGTTCTTAAATTACTGACAGCCTGTATGGAGCTTCTCCTGTTCGCGTTTGTCGTCAACCCACCCGTCGTCTGGCCGCTCTGGCCGTTTGGATCGCCCGCGCAGGTATCCTCTCCATCCGTAATTATTATCACGAACTCGGGCCTGCATTCTATCGAGGGGTCTGACTGGAGCTCCACCTTGAATGCGCCTAATGCATCGTCGTTGATCACGTTTCCGCCCACGTTCCCGCTATTATCGCTATCGTCGAACCCCAGAACCCATGCGAGCGGTGTACCCCCATCTCCTCGTTCCCTCCTGTAGAACGACCATATATTTCTGAGATTCGACTCGCTCGCCCCGGCGAATCCTCCCTGGGCCAGCCTGAATGTATTTTGGTCGGTGCAACCGTCCCAGTTGTCCTTTCCAGAATAGGAAAGCGGGCGAATTCTGATACCCAGCTCATCCCCGTCGTCATCGGTCAGCTCGTTTGCGAGCTTGGTATCGGCAGCGCCCGTGATAGGCAGGCTCCTGTTCGAAGCCGGGTTACCGGCGTCCCTCACTATCTGTCTTACGTTCCTGAACGGTGTGAACATATATTCCTGGCACGTGACGGAGCTGCTCGTTCCGTCGTAAAGATTGTTCGGGTCGTCGCACATCTTATCTGCAAGGGAATCGTCCGCGTCGAGAAAATCAAAGAGGACGCTGTGGAGAATATCCATCCTGCTGCTTCCGTATTGGGGCTGCCCGTCACAATCGGGATTCCCCGGGATTTTGCAGTTTTCGGCCTTGTTGGTGTTAATTGCCTGCGAGGTCTGGACACAGGATTTCACACCGTTGTATCCTGACGTATTATCACATCCGGGACTGGTCCCCCCTATGCAATGCTGTGAAGCACATTCCGTAAAACCGGCCAGGGAGTCCATAGCCGCGGCAGCCTGGGAATATTCATTGTCCTGAACGCCATTATTGTCACAATCATCTATGTCTTCCGTAAAAACGTTATCGTTGTTCCCGCACACGTCGTCGAAGATCGTATCTAAATCAACTTGGGTCAAAGCCGGCCCGCCGCCTCCGGGCGGGTCGAGTATGCAACCGATATGTGAAGTCAAATCAGCTTCCGTCCCCACTATTCCGAACCCGTTGTGGTTCTTCGAGCCGCATACGGAGAGATTGGCGATATTCTCCATGCAGTGGGCGGCAGACCTTGTACACTGGGAGTATGCATTGGAATTGGCCGTGAAATTATCGCAATTGAAAAGCTCTTCGCAATCCTCTATTACGCCGCTATCATCTTCCTCGTCCCAGTTCCCTACCTGCCCTCCCCCCCAGCTCCTGAGCATAGAGCCCGAGTAGTCAGTAATAAGTAGCACGTTCGGCTCCCCGCCGACTATCTGGGAAATTATGATGTTCAGGTCTTCGATCTCGTTTTTCTTGATTGGCTCTCCCTGCGCTCCGGTTACGAAAAGAAGGAGCAGCATCAGGCAGAATATCTTTACCCTGTGAAGTCCGAACTTCGTTTTAAAGTTCACTTTGGTTTCCCGCATTCGATTATATTCACTCCTCAACTTCTCTTCCTTTCACAGCCCTGTCCCGGCTCACTGCTAGTACATCGGGGTTGCGCCTCCAGGTATAAATGTCTCAAAACCGGCTGCGACTTCAGTGCCCGTATTTATCGTATCCTTAACGTCGTCAATGTCCTTATCCCCTTCGTCCTTACCTGTTACCACAAAAGTCACGGGAATAAGTCCAGCGCCGCCCTGAGCACTTGTCGACATACTCGTGTTCTTTAAAGGTCTTTGCGGGGTCTTTTGAGGATCTGGTATCTCGATGATCTGACCGGAGCCTTCCGTAGCGCTGTCGAGAGACCTCGGGCCCGACCTGCACCTGGCCCCGTTTTCCAAATCCTCGTCCAACACCAGGAGATCGCTCGCGCCGCCTTCCCCCAGGATCACCGTATCTTTATTCTGTAGGAGGAAGTAAAGAACCTCTATTCCGATGATCTCGAACCTCTTTCTCCCCTGGCGGACGCAATTCTCGGCTGCGAGGAACGCTTCCTGACCCTGCTTGTAGTTTGACATGGCGCGGAAATCGTTATTCGAATTGAAGGAGACGGTAGTCGCGAGCACCGACATCACGAGGAGCATTATCAACGCCATTATTATCGCGACACCCTCTTCGTTCTTATATACGTGTAAGGGTGGATTTTTCATGATCGCACTTTCCGCGGCTTTAGTCTTCTCTATTTGCAGCATCATATGTTTAACCGAACTCCTCTCTCGAATGATTCCTCATATAGACAGTCGTAGATAATATGCGGTAGGTATATCCTTCCTCCGGCTCGGCCGTGGTCGTGGACGGAACGGCGACGGTCCTCTCCAGCACGTCGGCGATGGCAGGCAGGGTCTGCGTGTATTGGCCGCCCTGCATCCTCTGGGGTTTTATCTTGGACTTCACCACTATATATATTTCGACCGACCTTATGTCCTGTTCCCTTCCGTTTAAAGCCGTGGCCGCGAAGTCGGGATACATTCCGTTGTTTGCGG
Source organism: Thermodesulfobacteriota bacterium (assembly GCA_041753155.1). GTDB lineage: Bacteria > Desulfobacterota_D > UBA1144 > Nemesobacterales > UBA2774 > 2-12-FULL-53-21. The sequence goes on from JBGSVA010000046.1 coordinate 38,167, forward strand.
CAAGGGGGACCCCGACTTTCGTGATGCCCCCGTTCGAATCCTGAAGATTGAAGACCAGCTGGAAATCGACGATGCCGGGCGCATTTACCCCGCCTGCGATCGGCAGAGCCTGGCCGCCGTTCTGCTGCAGGAGAAGCTCGTTGTCCGAGAGGCCCACTCTCAATGTCTTGGAAGTGACAATTGTCATTTCAGACGGCAGGGAGGAAAAAGTCGGCAGGAACCCGTAATTCACCCCGTTAACCGTCGTGCCGCTGATAAAATCCGAAAACCCGCTGAAATTCGACACGGGAAGATTATGCGCTTTAATGTCCTCGAGCGAATCTATCGTCGCGGTCTTGGTGCTTTCGTCGACGGTCGCACGCATAATGACCGAGCACTCCGTGCACCTTTCAGGCTCCAAGCCACAGTTAATAGTGCTATCAGGATTGCAAAGCGCTATACGGGACCTCAGCCCAAGAAGGATTTCCGGGTTTTGTCCGGCTTCGCCTATGAGCATATCGGTGTCCTCATCGAACCACTGGGGAGGGAGCCTGAGTTGGAGCGGATTGTTCTGAGCCACATCTATCTGATAGGGTACAGACGGCAGATAGGTCCCGTCCTGACCCCGCGAGATATCCCATGAATACAGAGTAATGCAGTCGGGAGGAGAGTTGGCGGAGCCATCCTTATTCGTATCCGCAGTGCAGGGATTATTTCCCTCGCTTCCGCCGTTAAAAAATTGAACCGCGAACGTCTTACCCTGGCGCGAGCCGGCGTTCCTGATCTCGGTCGCGAGGTAATCGAGCGTAGCCCTCGCCGTCTGGTCCGTGTCGACCGCTTCTTTAGTCATCCTGAACTGCCTCTGCTGCTGCTGGAGCGCGATCGTCATGCCCGCGATTATGATCGCCAGTATCGATACGGCAATCATGAGCTCTATCATGGTGAACCCATTACTGTTCGTCATAGTCCTTATTTTTTTCATTTATCTCATCCTCAAGGCACATGCGGGACCATTACTTCCGTCCAGGCAGGGATAAACTGACTCCAGTCTTCCTCGTGGGCGCTGAAAACAATATTCTGGACCGCGAGCGTATCTTTCTTGCTGATGCTCCCGAACCCTGTTTCCGCGAACTGGCCCTTTGTCTTAATCCCATACGTCACGTTCAAAGTAGTCTCAGGGGGCTCGTTGGGATCATCAGGAACAACTGTCTGAGAATTGACCCGTTTCACCACCACCAGGGACTCACCCGCCCCCCCCGAGCACTGTCCTACAACGCCCTTGAATGAGACCTTCTTGGGGTCGAAGTCGTGGATGTCGATGACCGCGCACGTGGTCTCGAGAGCCTGGCTGGGGTCAGGCGTGACTTCGGCCAGAGGGTCACATGGGCAGGCGTCACACATCCTGTTCGAGTTGCTCGTTTTGCAGTACTGTAAGTGGGGCTCAGAATCGCTTCCCGGAACAAGCCTCCCGGCCTGCGCCTCCATGAAAGCGATAGAATTTAGCAAATGAGCCCTTTTCACCTCTTCCATGTCCCTGTCCGCAATGAACTGGATGATATTTGCGGCGGATGTTCCCTGCTCGGCGAGCTGCTTCTGCCTGAGAGAGAGGAACTGCATTTGCGCCATCGCAAGAAACCCCAGGGCCATGATGGTTACAGCGATCATTATTTCGGTGAATGTAAAGCCATTCTCATTCGAAAACGCAGTCATTATCACCCCGCAATTACAAGACATTTAGTAAGGTGCAAGTACTATGCCAGAATCTACATACCAGTAACTAGCTGCAACCATTAAATATATTTACAGTGAAGCGGGGTTTACCGTGAGCGGAAATGCAAAAATTGCCCGAATTGCGCAAAAAATGCATGTATAGAACAAATTGGGGTAACGCTTCTAATGGACCGGGCGGAGAGGGGGTAGAGTATTCCGGGGGGAATGTATTCTCAGGGTTTCTCCTCGTATCTGGGAAAAAGACTGCTCCCTTTGACCACGGCCTGACCTGGCTTGATCAAGCCCGGGTCCCCGGCTTGAGTGAGTCTGAGCGAGGAAAACGGCTCCGTGGAGCCGAGCCTCTTCCATATCTCCTCGGATGACGACGGCATAAAGGGACTTATGAGTATCGACACTACGCCGATCGAGCGGGATATCGTAAAGAGCACTGTGTCGAGCCTTCCATCTTTCTTTTCTTTCGCGAGCGTCCAGGGGGCCTCTTCGTCCACATATTTATTAACGATCGCAATGAAGTCCCATATCGCGCCGAGCGCTTTATGAAAGGCGATTTCGTTCATCGCCCCGTCCACCTGCCCTATAAGGGATAACGCCGCATCGTGTATGGAATCCTCACTGCCGCCGAGGGGGCCGGGCGCGGGTATCCTTCCCCCGCGGTATCTCTCAAGCATGCCGAGCGTGCGGCTGACCAGGTTCCCGAGCCCGTTCGCGAGGTCCCCGTTCACCCTGGACACGATCGCGTTTTTCGAGAAATCCCCGTCCTGCCCGAACGGTATCTCCCTCAGAAGAAAGTATCTGAAGACATCCGCCCCGAACTCATCGGCCATCTGATAGGGGTCGACCACGTTGCCGAGAGACTTCGACATCTTTTCCCCCTCGACCGTCCACCAGCCGTGCGCGAATACCGTTTTCGGGAGAGGGATTTTTGCAGACATGAGGAAAGCCGGCCAGAAAACCGCGTGGAAACGGAGTATGTCCTTCCCGACGAGGTGTATATCCGCAGGCCAGATGTCCGCGAACCTCTCCGGGTCATCCGGGAATCCGGCGGCGGTGATATAGTTGGTGAGCGCGTCGAACCACACGTATATGACGTGCCGAGGGTTCCCGGGCACGGGGATGCCCCAGTTAAAAGTGGTGCGGCTTACGCTCAAGTCTTTCAGGCCCCCCTCCACGAAACGGACGACCTCGTTCATCCTGTACCCCGGCTGAACGAACCCGGGGAATTTCCTATAATGCTCTAGCAGCCTGTCCTGATACCGGGAGAGTCTGAAAAAATAACTCTCCTCCTTTACCCTTTCTATAAGGGGCCTCTTCTCCTCCGGGAGCTCCATTATCTCCTCATACTGCGTATCGGTTATGAACGCCTCGTTCCTGACATCGTACCAACCCTCGTATTCGTCGAGGTATATATCGCCTGCATCCTCGATCCTCTTGAAAATCTCTACGACAGACCTCTCATGGCGTTTCTCGGTCGTCCTTATGAAGTCGTCGTTCGTGATATTCAATGCCTGTGAAAGGTTCTGGAACCTCTTGACCACCCTGTCCGCAAGCTCGATCGGTTTCTCGCCGCGGGCCTCCGCGGTCCTCTCTATCTTCTGTCCGTGCTCGTCAGTGCCCGTGAGGAAAAAAACATTATCCCCCTTGAGCCTCCTGAACCTTGCGATCGCGTCAGCGGCTATCGTCGTATACGCGTGCCCTATGTGCGGCACGTCGTTAACGTAATAAATGGGTGTAGTGACGTAAAAGGCTTTAGACATTTTTATATAGGTCTCCATTCCGAAACCGTTTAATCCGGGAGAAAATGTTAAATCAATTCTTGCCGGAATTCACGGCTAATTTTAAGAAGAGGTTATCCAGTACGAGCTTCGTATTGGCGTTTGCCCGGACTATATCATACCAAGCCCTCTCTACTTGTCTCTCCATCTCGAGTAAATCGTTCACGTCCCATTTCCGGGCAGCGTTATTGATCGATTCCGTGAAGTCCGTATTGGTAATACGGCCTGAGCCTATGCTTGCAAGGACGAGGTCGCGAATCCAGAGCATAATAAACCTGAAACCGAGCTCGAGCCTTTCTGTTTCGTCCTGGGATGCGCCGGATGAAAGATGCTCGGTAAGGCTTGAGATATCGGCAGCCGAATTTTTCCTTATGTTTCCGAGCCCGGTGATCAGCTCCCTTCTCCACTCGAGGAAGTCGCCGTCAAACCCGAGGGCCTTCCCGATGCTCCCGCCCGAGAGCCTCGAAGCGAGGAGCGCTTCTTCTGGAGACATACCGCCGCGCTCTCTCAGGACCCCCGCGACAAGCTCATCCGGCAAAGAGTTGAATACGACCGTCTGGCACCTCGACCTGAGCGTGGGGAGGAGCGAGTCGGGACGCGAAGACACGAGAATAATCACAGAGTCGGGAGGCGGCTCCTCGAGGGTCTTCAAAAATGCGTTCTGGGCGCTCTGGCTCATCCTTTCCGACTCATCGACGATCACGACCTTAAACCTGCCTTCGAAGGGCCTCAGATAGAGCCTCTCTTCGATTTCGTCGCGGACCTGGTCGACTTTGATATTCTTAACACCGGTAAATTCGATAAGCACTACGTCCGGGTGTATCCCCCTCTCTATCTTCCTGCAGGAGGCGCATCCGCACTTCGCATCCGGAGCAGGCGCGGCCCCCCCGCAGTTGAGAAGCTTGGCGAATTCGACCGCAACCATCTTCTTGCCTATCCCGCTTGGGCCCGCAAAGAGGTATGAATGCGACGCCAGATTACCGCTCGCGGCGCGCAGTAGAATATTTTTCTGAAAATCGTGGCCTATTATTCCTTCGAACATCGCTCTCTATCTACACATGAGGTGAAACCGGCTGATGTGCTATCCGTCATATTCACTGCGGCGAAAGACGCTCCGTCACGAGTGAGCATATTTCCTCATGCACAGCCGGTATATCCCTATCCGCATTTATGCTCTTTATCCTTTCGGGCTCCCTCCGCGCGATAAGGATATAACCCTGCCTTATAAGCTCGTGGAATTCGTGGGGCTCTTCGTCCATCTTAGTGATTGACCCCCTCTCCTTGAGTCTCGTCAAGCCCTCCCTTACAGGAAGGTTGAGGAGGAAGGTAATATCGGGGGCGACCTCCAGCGCCGAAGCCTTTGCGGCCTTGTTGACGAGCCTCATATCGAGCTTCCTTCCGTAGCCCTGGTATACGACGGTGGAGTCGTAAAACCTGTCGCAGATCACGATTTCACCGTTTTTCAGTCTGGGCTCTATGAAGTCCTTAACGTGCTGGGCCCTGTCGGCGCAAAAAAGAAAGAGCTCGGCCATCGGCGTCAGCACCAGGTCCCTCTCGTCAAGTATAATCGTCCGTATTAGGTTCCCCAGGTGCCCCCAGCCGGGCTCTCTCGTTACCGTGACCTTATATCCTTTCCCCAATAAAAATTCATTCAGAAGGTTCGCCTGTGTGGATTTGCCGCTGCCTTCTATACCTTCGAACGTAATGAGCATATTTGGATATTTCCTCGCGGATGAGAGAATCGGGTTTAGCGGACGCCGAAAAGCCCGTCAGCTGGTTTTGATTTTTAATTCACCGCAGAATCCTACCATAATATCGATAATTGATACAGGCTGCCTTCAGCCCGCCTTCTCAACGGCGCGGTTGAGCATTTTGAGCTCTGATGCAGTAAGGTCCCTCCACCTGCCCCTCTCGAGGCTCCCTATCTTGATCGGGCCTACCGACATCCTCGTGAGCTGCATCACGGGATGGCCGAATTTCGCGAAGAACCTCTTGACGAGGTGGTTCCTCCCCTCGTGGAAGGACAGCTCGACCATTGTCGATACCCCGTCATTTTTTACTATTTTTATCGTGTCGGGCTTGGCAGGGCCGTCATCGAGCTCGGTGCCGGCCTTCATCCGCAAGCAGGCATCGCTGCCGATAACGCCCTTAACCCTCGCCCTGTATACCTTGGGAAGCTCGTACTTCGGATGGAGTATCTTGTTGGCGAGTTCCCCGTCGTTCGTGAGTATGATCAGGCCCTCGGCGTCGTAATCGAGCCTACCGACCGGGAACACCCTCTCGGGTATGCCTTTTATAAGCTCTTCTATCGTTTTCTTCTTGTCCTGCCCCTCGCCGAGCGCCGTTATGTAAAGTTTCGGCTTGTACAAGATTACGTACCTTTTCAACTCAGGGGCGAGCACATTCCCCAACACCTCGATCTCGTCCGATTCGGTATCTACGTTGCGCCCGAGCTCCTTAACAACTTTCCCGTTTATCTTCACCCCGCCGCTTTCTATTAGCTCGTCCGCCTTTCTCCTCGAAGCAACCCCGCACATGGAGAGGTATCTGTTAAGCCTTACTATCAATACAATTATCTCCTTTAAAACCCACCTGTTATGTCAATTCGCGTAAAGGGCTTCCCTCTTCGCCCAGAGGGTCTTGTTGCTTCCTCTGAGGACGAACTTGACGAAGCCCTGGCTTTTATCCATCATCGACGCCTTTTCGTTCCCGTTGAGTTTGATGCAGCGCGTGTCGTCCGAAACGATCTGCTCCGCGAGCGCTCCCTGCCCCGCCTCCGTAAACTGGTAGTACTTCTGAACGTCGATTTTGTTGTAACAGGCCGGGTATCCCGCCTCCGTAAAACATTCCCTGTTCTGAAAATCACAGACGGTCTTTTCGGAGCGGGCGTATTCCGCGGGCATTAATGCGAAGCAGGCGAACGTAATGAAAGCGAGAAAGCACGCTAATTTTGTTGAAAGTAAATTATGGAGCTTTAACTTGTCACGATTCATCGCCGGGTATATCTCCTTATTCAGCATTCAGCCGGGTGTTTTAGCAAACCGGGCTCTATTGATTCGTACTCGTATTCTGTTGGGTGTAACCCGCGGGGGGCTCCATGTCCGAGAGATCGACGCTCGTTTTCTCGGACGATTTGAAGGTCGATTCCGCGTCTACCTTTCCGTCTTCGTATTCAATCGTCTCTATCGGGAACCCGTCAAGCTGTCTCAACTGGTTGAAAACGTTCCTCTCGAACTGTACCTGATCTCCGATCAGGCTCCCACCCTTCGAGAAGGACTTAGCCATCTGGTCCATAAAATCCGCCATACGGAGCATGACAGCCATCATTTCCTCCCCCCCCTCAATACTGTTCCAATTGGCGACGCAGTGCTGCCTCACCTTTTCATCCCCTCTGAAAACGTCGTATTTCGTGCACGAGACCCCGTTCACATTCCCTTCACCCGCTTTTTTTAATACGGGCTCCACATACTGGTCCCCGCCCGAGCCGGGCATCTGCTGCCTCATCATCTCTTTCATTTTTTCCTGCTGGTCAGGGGGCATATCCTTCATCGCCGCCTCCATCTGGCTCATCGCCTGCTCAAGCTGCGTAGCCAGCGATTTCATCGCCGCTTCGTCCATGATGAGGTAAGTCTTGTCGTCGTGATTGATCATTATTACCTCGTTCTTGTCGCCGCGGAATACCATCGAGCCTTCGAGCTCCGTCCCGTTCTCATAAAAATCCATGCGCAGGTTGTTGTCCTTCACCTTGCCCTTTATCTGACCGACCGAAGCCGGGCTCATTTCTTTCTGCTCCATCACGAAGAGTACGTCCGCATAAGAGCTATGGGCAAAAAATATAGCAAATACGGTTAACGCGAGCATTTTTAGCATTGCTGCCCTCCTTGCAAATTTGAATTAATTCTAACATATCAGACCCGACATTCATCTCTCACTTGAAACGCCCGGGACTTAACCGCAAATGACTGCAGAAATTCTTGACAATTCTCATGCACAACTTAACCTAATACTGTGCTCAGCGGTTATATCCCCATATTAATAATAATGATACTTGCGATAGCGCTTGCGGCCGCGATGCTGGGTTTATCGGCAGTGCTCGGACCCAGGCGCGACTCCAGGCGGAAACTGTCCCCTTACGAGTCGGGAATACCCCCCACGGGAGACACACGGGGGCAGTTTTCGATAAAGTACTATCTCGTGGGCGCGTTATTTATACTTTTCGACGTGGAAGCCGTGTTCCTCTTCGCCTGGGCCGTGGTCTTTAAAGAGCTCGGACTACTTGCATTCGTAGAAATCATAGTATTTCTGATAATCATCCTGGGCGGGTACTTTTATATAGTGAAAAAAGGAGCACTCGAATGGGAGTAAACTCTAATTCGCTTCTGGGCGGCGAAGGATTCATCACGACGACGATACACGCGTTCGCCAACTGGGGGAGAAAGAACAGCCTCTGGCCTATGCCGTTCGGAACCGCGTGCTGCGCAATTGAAATGATGGGCGTATTCGCTTCGAGGTTCGACCTCTCGAGGTTCGGTGCGGAAGTAGCCCGTTTCTCACCGAGACAGGCCGACCTTATGATCGTATCGGGCACTATTACATACAAAATGGCATCCGTCTGCAGGATGATATACGATCAAATGCCCGAACCCAAATGGGTTATCGCGATGGGCTCCTGTACCTGCGGGGGCGGCCCCTTCGACAGCTACGCAGTAGTCCAGGGTATCGACGAATTCCTTCCGGTCGACGTGTATATAGGAGGGTGTCCGCCGAGGCCCGAAGCCGTTATCGACGCAGTCATGAAGATACAGAAAAAGATCGATCTCGAAGGGGCTCCGATATTATGAGCTCCGATTTCGACTCCCTTATAGAAGCCGTTAATTCCGCATACCCCGGGGCTGTAAAAGAAAGGATCGAATACAGAGGGGAAACGACCCTCATCATAGACAAAGACAGGATTTCCGGCGTCTGCCGACACCTTAAAGCCTCGTTCGGGTTCACGTTCCTAGCCGATCTCACCGCCGTGGACTATCTCGAAATCAGGACGCCCCGGTACGAGGTCGTCTATCACGTCCACAGGTTCGGGCCTGAAATCGATGAAAATATCAGATTGAGACTGAAAGCCGAAGTCGAAGGGGACAATCCCAAAATAGATTCAGTAACGCATATCTGGAGCGGAGCCGACTGGCTCGAAAGAGAGGTCTACGATATGTTCGGCATCGTATTCACCGGCCACCCCGATCTCAGGCGGATTCTCATGCCCGAGGACTACGAACCGTTCCCCCTCAGAAAGGACTTCGACGTGAGGGACCGCGAGGCCTCCAAGCGCTCGTTCGAAAGGGCGCTCAGGGAGGGAGACAATTAATGGAAAGAGTGGAATTCATCAGTCAGGAAGCCCATTTTAACGCAGACACCGGCATAAGGACAGAGACCATGATGCTGAACATGGGGCCCCAGCATCCTGCCACTCACGGGGTCCTGCGCGTAGTGCTTTATCTCGACGGCGAGACTGTGGTGAAAGCGGTCCCATATATCGGCTACCTCCACCGGGGCATCGAAAAACTCTGCGAGCACATTACCTACCAGCAGTGCCTGCCGTACACGGACAGGATGGATTACCTGGCCTCGATCTGCAATAACATAGGTTATATACTGACAGTCGAAAAATTGCTCGGGATAGAGGACGCGATTCCCGAGAGGGCGAAAACGGCCGAGGTAATTCTTTTCGAGCTCGGCAGGATCGAGTCGCACCTCGTCGGAATCGGCACAAACGCGCTCGACCTGGGCGCGATGAGCGCATTCCTCTACTGCTTTAAGGAAAGGGAGCGTATATACGATATACTCGAGACCGTATGCGGAGCGAGGCTCACCACATCCTATCCTCGGGTCGGCGGACTGCCGCTCGACCTGCCCGACGATTTCGAGGAGAAGGTCAGGAATTTCCTCAAGGTCTTTCCGGGCACGCTCGCCGAAGTGGACAGTCTCCTCACGAGGAACCGGATATGGATCGACAGGACGAAAGGTATCGCAACGATCAGCGCTGAGGACGCGATAGACCTCGGGCTCACAGGCCCTGCCCTCAGGGGAAGCGGGGTGCCCTACGATGTGAGGAAGGCTATGCCTTATCTCGGGTACGAGAACTACGATTTCGAGGTCCCGGTCGCAAACGAGGGAGACGCGTACTCGAGGTTCCTCTGCAGGATGGAAGAGATGCGCCAGAGCTTGAGGATAATCGAGCAGGGCATAAACAACCTGCCCGACGGCCCTTACGCCGCAGACTTGCCGGACGTGGTGCTCCCCGAAAAGGAGCTCACGTACACGAGAATGGAGTCCCTAATAAGGCACTTCGTCCTCGTTTATGAAGGGTTCAAGCCCCCGGCAGGCGAGGTCCAGCACGCGGTAGAGAACCCGAAGGGCGAGCTCTCCTATTATCTCATAAGCGACGGCACCGGAAAACCCTACAGGATGCGCGTGAGGGGACCTTCTTTCGTCAACTTGCAGGCCCTTCCGAACATGGTCAAAGGCAGACTCCTGGCCGACGTCATCGCCGCCATCGGCAGCCTCGACATCGTGCTCGGCGAGATAGACAGGTAGCTATAACCGTATCATACCCACTCACCGAAAAAAATAAATTACGCGCTCACCTAAACCGCATGAGGGCTCTGTTATCTAATTTCAGGATTATACGCGGCTGAATATCAGAGAGACGACCAGCATTTGGTGGCGAGCGGGTTGAAGTCGCCGTTGTGTACGTGGACGCAGAGACTCTGTCCAAGGTCTGTCTGCGCGAGGAGTATGACCTTGTCCGCCACTGCCTGCGCGTTTGCCTGGTTCACGCCGTCGGCGTAAACCCACAGATCGAGGGGCGACTGCCATGACGCCTGTATGACGTCCGGGAGGGACTTTACATCCACCGTGAAATTCTGCTGCCCCATTGTGGGGCTAAACCCCTGGTCTTGAGAATAAGCGGGTACTGCTATCGAAACCGCGATTGACGCGGCCAGGAACAAATTAAGAAATAATCCCCTCATACACAAATCCTCCGTCCCGGTTCCTTATTGCCCGGCGGCGGACGCCGGAGGCTTTATTATCTCGACGCCGCTCGGCGCCTTGAAATCGAACAAAGAATCCGAAACCCCTTTATCCACTTCTACGTTCTTAAGTAATACCTTGGTCAAATTCCCGAAAGGGTCGTAGAGATAGAGCGTGTTCACCATCATCGTATTTTTGTTTATGGCCAGGGTCACCTTGTTGTAATCTTCCCCTTCCTCCTTCGGCCTGAGGTCGATAAGGTAGCTCCCATCGGCCTCGAATTCCCCGGATTCGGTGAAGCTGGTCTTGTAGAGGTCCTTTATTTTGCCTAACCCCGAGAGCAGCGTTGACGTGCTCTCGGTCTCCGAGACCTGGTTCAACGGGGATTCTATCACCTGTTTTTCCTCTTCGTTATAGAACCATAGTGTACGCCCGTCTGACACAATCTGGTCCTTATACGGCTCATAATAATTCCATCTCATCTTTCCCGGCTTTTTAAACCAGACCTCGCCGTCTGATTTCTGCACAGTGTTCAAGGCTTTGACCGTGGCCTCCTGAGTAAAATCCGCATGGAAATCTTCTATCTCCTCGTACTTCTTCTGAATCTTGTCGACTACGACGTCGATGCTTTCGTTCTGCACGGAATACCCGGCAGTCGATGTAAATAATAACCCCAAAATGATAAAAATGATCTTTTTCAACTCGTGCGCCTCTCGTTTATCTGACTTAAATCTATAAATACTTCCCTCGGCTTCCCGGCGACTTCCTGGGGGCCTACCACGCCCTCTTTCTCCATTATTTCCACTATCCGGGCGGCTCTATTATAACCTATTTTGAGCTTCCTCTGGAGCATGGATATGGAGGCCTGACCGGTCTCGGCTATCGTCCTGAGCGCCTCGAAATAGAGCTCGTCCTTTTCGCTCTCGAGGTCTTCGCCGCCCTCCGATTCCTCTATGTACGTGATCTCCTCGTTGTATACGGGCTTACCCTGGGATTTGATATACTCGGTTATGCCCTCCCTTTCCTCGTCCGATATCAAAGCGCCCTGAATCCTGAGGAGCTTCGATGTCCCGGGCTCGAGGAAGAGCATGTCCCCCTTCCCGAGGAGCCTCTCCGCCCCGCCCGTGTCGAGAATAATACGGGAGTCGATCTTCGACGATACGAGGAACGATATCCTGGCAGGGAAATTCGCCTTAATAAGACCCGCCACTATATCAGCCGACGGGCGCTGTGTCGCGACTATCAGGTGAATACCCGCGGCGCGCGCCTTCTGAGAGAGCCTGGTAATCGATTCCTTTAATTCATTCGGCGCGATCATCATCAGGTCGGCGAGCTCGTCGAGCACTATGACGATGTAGGGGAGCAGCTTGTCCCACTTGTCTTCCGACCTGAGCTTCTCGACGTTTTTGTTGTGCGTCTCGATGTCCCTCACGCCCTCCTCGGACAGTATCCTGTACCTCTTTTCCATCTCCTCCACGGCCCACCTGAGCGCGGCGGCGGCCTTCTTGGGCTCGGTGACTACCGGGTGGAGAAGGTGAGGGATGTCTTCATAGACCGAGAGCTCCAGCATCTTGGGATCTATCATTATGAATTTCAGCTCGTAAGGGCTCGCCTTGTAGAGCATGCTTGTGATAACCGCGTTCAGGAGCACGCTCTTTCCCGAGCCGGTCGTACCGGCTATCATCAGGTGGGGAGCCCTCCTCAGGTCCATGTAAAACGGGAGGCCCGATATGTCCTTGCCTAGGGCGAGCGTCAGCATCGACTTCCTCTTGGAAAATTCCACGTCCTCCAGAAGCTCCCTCAGCACGACCGTCTCCCTTTTTGCGTTAGGGACCTCTATTCCTATTACGTCCTTCCCCGGAATCGGGGCTATTATCCTTATACTGAGGGCGCTGAGCCCCATTGCCAGATCGTTCTCGAGCGCCGCAATCCTGTTTATCTTTATGCCGGGGGCAGGCTTATATTCGAACATCGTGATTACCGGGCCCGGTCTTATCTCGGTGACTTTTCCCGAAACGCCGAAATCCCGGAGTTTTTCCTCTATCAGCCTCGCCTTCTGGTAAACCGCATCCCGGTCTATCTCCACTGCGGATTCCATTTTGGGATCGAGCAGGTCGGGTGGGGGGAGCTTATAGTCTCTATGTATGACTTCTTTTTTAGTGAAGAAATCCTCTAGTCCCTTGAGCTTGGGCTGCTCCACTACTATTTCAGGCTTATCGTCCTCGAGGGCCTCGTCTTCTTCCTCCTCATCCTCCTCCCGGAGATCGTCCACGAAAAGGGCTATATCGTCCTCGGCCTTCTTCTTCCCGTTTAGCTTTATGATGCCGTTCCCCTTAGTACGCGCGGGCCTTACCTCGGCGCGCATCTTCGGCTTGGACAGGGATTTTTTTAGATATACGAAAAATTCCCCGGTCGCCACGACGAAATACTTCGATAATGCATATGATTTCTCCACTATAAACATCGAAACGCTTCCGAGCGCCCCCAGTAAAGACGAGAGAGTGACCCCCGATATTATTATTAAACTCACGAGAAGGACTATGGTTACAATGAGGTAAGAGCCGATATCCCCGGCGACGCTGTCCCTCATTATGGTGGCGACGGTGTCTCCTACCCAACCCCCGGCGGGGGTGAAGCCGAGGAGCTCCGTATTCGGATACAGGAGCCCCAGAAGCACCATGACGGAAACGAGAAGGAGGAATGCGGAGGCGGTCTTTCTGTACAGGTTTCCGCCGGCTCGGTTTGTGAATACGACGACCGACGTGTAGAAGAGGACGAGCGGTGCGACGAAGGCGCATACCCCGAACGCCATTCCGAGAATGCCCGATATATAAACGCCTATGGAACCCATGGCGCCCTTGACGTCGACGCCTGTTCTTCCGCTGTAGAAAACGAGGCTCAGGGCCGAAAATAAACCGACCGTGAATAAAAGTGCGGCTAAGATCTCCCTGACTATATAGTCGGAGGCTTCCTGTCTGGTGCTGCTTTTTCTTTTAGCCATCTATTCTTAAAGCTAATTATACAATATCCGGGATAAGTAATCAAAATTGTTGATTTTCAAAGTTACAACTACGCCAATATAGGAATAAATTGCCCTATTCGTGCGCGCGGATTCATATAACCAGGCGGGAACCGATGTTAGAAAAGAGAAATTATCTAATAAAAGCAAGAAATTAGAATTGCTCAGCCGCCGTGAAATGCCATCAGAACGGAGCCCGCGGCCTTTATAGCCAGGTCCCAGGAGTCGAGCGGAAACACACCCAGTAGAAGGGTTCCCGCAGAAAGGATGACAAGGGCGACCGAAGACCCGATTTTGAATGAAGGGAATGCGGCCGTCTCTTCCTTCATGTATGCGTACACGAGCACCCTCAGATAATAATAGGCAGAGACTACGCTGCTCAGTATGCCGATTACGGCGAGCCAGTAAAATCCGGCATCCACGGCGGATAAGAACACCCTGTACTTTGCAAAGAAGCCTATAGTGGGCGGTATGCCTGCTAACGAGAACATGAATATGCCAAGCGCCAGGGCGAGGAACGGGCGCCTGCCCCAGAGCCCCGCAATGTCCTCGAACGTCTCGCATTCATGCCCGTCCCGGGAGAGATAGGACAATACGCCGAAAGCCCCCAGGTTCATGAACGTGTATGCGAAAAGGTAGTAAATAACGCTCCCGACGCCGAGCTCCTTCCCGCCGTAAGCAGCTACCACGCCTACGAGCGCATATCCCGCGTGCGCGATGCTCGAGTATGCGAGCATGCGCTTGATACTCTTCTGTGTTATGGCCGCAATATTGCCGACTATCATGGTGAATATCGCTACTATCCAGAGGACGGGCATTATGCTCACCTGGAGCTGGTAGAAACCCTCGAAAATCACCCTCAGCAGAATCGCGAAGGCCGCGGCCTTCACCCCGACGGACATAAAAGCGGTAGCCGTCATCGGGGCCCCTTCGTAAACGTCGGGCACCCACTGGTGGAGGGGGAACGCACCGATCTTGAAGAGGAATCCCACGAGTACGAGCGCGCTTCCGGCTACGAAGAGCGGGTTCGCGACGTCGAAATTTATGAATATTTCGCTCAGGTAAATCGAGCCCGACGCACCGTAAAGAAGCGCTATCCCGTAAAGGAGTATCGCCGAGGAGAACCCGCCCAAAACGAGATACTTGATACCCGCTTCGGTCGAGCGCGCGGAGCTCCTGTTAAAGGCCGACATCACGTAAACCGAAATGGACATTATCTCGAAGCCGAGGAACAACGACATGAATTCCGTGGCCGAGGCCAGTATCATCATCCCGGAAGTGGAAAAAAGGATAAGAGCATAAAATTCGCTCGTATAATGTATGAAGCCTGACAAATAATCCTTTGAGAAAACGACTGCGGCTGCTGCGCCTAGTAAGAAAATAACGTTGAAGTAAGCGGCAAACTGGTCGAGCGACAGCGCTCCTGAAAAAGCGGACATATCGCCGCCAAACCTCTTAAGATTCAGAATAAAACCGACCGTGAGCCCGGCAAGTGCAACCCAGAAGAGGTTCTTTTTCACCTCACCTTTGGTTATCGGGTCGAGGACCATGAGTACGATGCCGGCAACAATCAAAGATATTTCGGGGCCTATGAGCAGGGTGCTTTTAAGAACTTCGCTCAGATCCATTCAGGAATTCTCCGGCTTAAGTGTGCGTAAAAAGCGAGGTGGATTTTCGGGAGTTTAGTATGTGGGAGCGACAGGGGGTTGTCAAGTTCGAAAGACGTCAGGAGAGAGAGGGATCTTCTATATCGCAATCGGGCTGGGAGACCTCTTCGACACCGTGTATCGAAGGGTTTTCGCCGCAGAGACGGCAGCCCGGGTCTTTCCTGATCCCGACCGAATTGAATGACATGTTAAGCGCGTTGAACACGAGCAGGCGGTCCGTGAGCGGCTCGCCTATCTCCAGTATCTGCTTCAGTGTCTCAAGGGCCTGCATCGTGCCGATAGTGCCCGCCGCGGCGCCGAGTATGCCCGCCTCCTGGCAGCTCGGGACCATCCCCTTCGGCGGCAGCTCCGGATAAAGGCACCTGTAACAGGCCCCGCCCGCATGGGTCTTGAATACGGCTACCTGCCCTTCGAACTGGAATATTGCGCCCGATACGAGCGTCTTCTTCTCGAAATAGCACGCGTCATTCGCAAGGTACCTCGTCGGGAAATTATCCGATCCGTCGACGACGATATCGTAGTCCCTTATGATCTCGCGTATGTTGTCCTTCGTAACGTGCCCTTCATGGAGGACAATACTTACGTCAGGGTTTAACTTTTCGAGCTTCTCACCGGCCGATTCCGTTTTGGGCTTGCCTATGTCTTCGGTGTAATGAAGCACCTGCCTGTGGAGGTTCGAGATATCCACATTGTCTGAGTCCGCGATCCCCAGAGTGCCCACGCCGGCAGCCGCCAGATAAAGGGCGATCGGCGAACCGAGCCCTCCCATGCCCAGGCAAAACACCCTGGATTTAAGGAGCTTCTCCTGTCCCGCGCCCCCGACTTCCGGGAGCAGTATGTGCCTGCTGTACCTGTATATCTGATCTTCCGTTAACCGCATTTTCCTCTCAGCCCTATACTAATTCTACAGCGGCTTCTATAAACCTGGAATCGAAGTCCTCGAGCACCCAGGCCCGGGCGTCGTTATATTTACCGCCGTTTATAGAAAAAATCATGTATACCCATTCGGGCCACGCCCTCTGCCTGTCCGTTTCGGAGGCGATTGACGGGTGGTCGGGGTGTGAGTGGTATATGCCCACTATCTCGAGACCGTTCCCTCTGGCCCATTCGTCGGCCTCCTTAAACGATACGGGGTCGAGGTCATATCTATCATGAGCCCTCTCGGTGTTGAGGTTCCGGCATTCCCTATAGTGCGTGATCATGCCGTCAGCCCCTATAAGCACCCCGCAGACCTCATGGGGGAACCCCGACTCGGCATGCCTGATAATTCCGTCATACACAGGCTTGAGGATCCTTACCACCAGATACCCCCGCTCAGATACCTGTACCCGCCGTCCGGGAAAACGGTGACAAGGACGCCCTCTTTCAGCTTCTTCGCATACTCGACCGTCGCGAAGGCGACGGCGCCGCCCGAATGACCGATGAAAATCCCTTCCTTCTTCAGAAGCTCCTTCATGAAATCATAGGCGTCTTCCGTGGCAACCCTGATAAGCTCGTCGGGGAACGCGGAATCGTATATGCCGGGTACTATCGAAGTAGGCATATGCTTCATGCCTTCTAACCCGTGCAGGGCTTCGGCGGGCTCGACCGCTATCGCAACTATTTCGGGATTGAGCTCCTTCAGCCTCCTGGACGTGCCCATAAAGGTCCCGCTCGTGCCAAGCCCGGCAACGAAGTGAGTTACCCTCCCCTCCGTCTGCTCCCAGATTTCCACGGCAGTGGAATCGTAATGCGATCTCGGGTTCTCGGGGTTGTTATACTGATCGGGCATGAAATATTTTTCCGGGTTTTCCGCCTTCAGCTTTCTGGCAAGTCTTATCGCACCGTCGGATCCCTCGAGCGGGTCAGAGTATATTATCTTCGATCCGAAGGCCTGGAGCGTCTTTTTTCTCTCGATATTGATATTTTCGGGTATCACCAGCTCTACTTTATACCCGAGGGCGGCGCCTATCATAGCATATGCGATAGCAGTGTTGCCGGAGGAGGAATCCATCAGTATCTTATCGGGTGTGAGCTTTCCGGTGCGGATACCGTCGAGTATCATCCAGAGCGCGGGCCTGTCCTTAACGGAGCCGCCGGGGTTAAACCACTCCGCCTTGGCGTATACCTCGACACCGGGAGGGAGACCCTCAGTAACGTGAGTGAGCTTGATAAGCGGGGTATCCCCCACCAGATCTATTACGGAATCCGCCTTCTTCAGTCTCGTTTCAAGTGATTTTTTTCTTGCCAGGGAATAATCCATCAACGACGCTCAATAAGAAGTTTGTAGAACTCTCCGTCCTGCCTGACATCGAGAATCTTGTGCCCTTCGGCCATGAGGCTCTTGGGAACGTTGGTTAAAGGCTCCCCTTCCCTGAGTATGACTTCGAGCACCTGACCCGAAGACATGGTTTCAAGCTTGAGCTTGGTTTTCACATACGTCATCGGGCAAATCTCTTTGGTAATATCTATCTGTGTATCGACTTTCCGAGTCTCCATTTCTCACGAACCTCCCGCACTATCCCCCTTTAAAATTTAAATAATTGTATTTAAAAGAGTACCACATGGGCATAACCTGCACAAACCCGCGCTCCTTAAATGGCTGCTCATTAATCCGTGTCTCGTTGGGTTTCTTCAGGGGCACTATTCGCACAAATCCGGACAGTACGTGGTCACTTGTCCTCCGCTTTTATGTCTATGACCGGGTTCTCAGATTCATAATTCCTCTTTGACAGGTTCTTCCGTTTCCCCTCGGCAAACATCTTCCCGAGCCAGAAAGCGATCATTATAATCAATACGAGTAATAGTATCTTAGTCATAATTCAGGTCCTTCCGCCTTTTATGCCTTGCTTTTCGTCTTTTTACCGAGACCGAGCCACGAGATTACAGACTCGAATATAAATTTTCCGTCGGCGCCCCCGAGGACGCTCTCAGAGCACCTTTCCGGGTGGGGCATCATTCCGAGCACGTTCCCGGCTTTGTTGCATATTCCCGCAATGTTCCCGATAGACCCGTTCGGATTGGATTCGGGCGTCATATTCCCGTCAACGTCGCAATACCTGAATACGACCTGCGAATTTTCCTCGAGCGATTTCAGAACATCCCCGGTGCAATAATAACTGCCCTCGCCGTGAGCGACAGGGATTCTGAGCACGTCCCCATCTTTCAGGTTCCGGGTGAATGCGGTTTTATTATTCTCCACCCTTATATTGACCCACCTGCATACGAACATGAGCGAGGAATTCCTGATCAGCACGCCCGGAAGGAGGCCCGCCTCGACCAGTATCTGAAACCCGTTGCACGTCCCGAGGACCGGCCCGCCCCGCGATGCGAATTTTTCAACGGAGTCCATAATCGGGGACAGGCTCGCTATGGCGCCAGTCCTCAGATAATCGCCGTATGAAAAGCCGCCTGGAATTATTATGCAGTCGAACCTGCCGAGGTTCGCGTCCTCGTGCCATACGAACTCGCAGCTCTGCCCCATCACGTGCTTGATTACGTGGTAGCTGTCGTGATCGCAATTGGATCCGGGGAACACGATAACGCCGAATTTATACATGCTATTCCTCGATATTTACGACGAAGTCCTCTATCACGGGGTTCGAAAGAAGCTTCCTGCACATCTCATTGACCCGCTTCCTCACACTTTCCGCGCTCCCGTCCCTTATCCTGAGCTCTATGAGCTTCCCCACCCTGGCGTCGTGTACTCCTTCGAATCCAAGGTTCGCAAGCGCAGACAGCACCGACTTGCCCTGGGGGTCGAGAACTACCGGCTTCAGCCTCACTTCCACTTTGACTTTAAATTCCTTCATATGAATTCCGTTCGATACCTGTTTTATTTATTTCCCAGGAGAGTCGACAAGAGCCTCTCGAGCTCGTCGTCGGAATAATAATCTATCTCGATCCTGCCCTTGCCTTTATTATATATAATCCTGACCTGCGTGCTGAGCGCCCCCTTCAGGTCGTCTGCGACCCTTTCGAGATACGGGTCCGCGCCCGCAGGCTTTACCCCCGACCGCTTTTCCCTCGACATGCTCCGGATAAGGCTTTCGGTCATTCTTACCGAGAGCTTTTTCTTCCGTATGACCTGAAGTACGAGGTTCGCATCGGAAAGCGACTCGAGGCCGAGCAGCGCACGCGCATGCCCCGCGGTTATTTCCCCCGCGATAAGCGCGCGCTTCGCATCATCCGTGAGCTTCAGCAGCCGGAGCTGGTTCGTAATCGTCGACCTGTCCTTGCCTATCTGCAAGGACACCTCTTCATGCGTGAGCCCGTAGACTTCTATTAGATTCTGGTATCCGGAAGCCTCTTCGATAGGGTTCAGGTCCTCCCTCTGGAGATTTTCTATGAGCGCGAGCTCGAGAGCCTCCATATCCGTTGCGTTCTTGACTACTACCGGGACCTTTACGATACCGGCCCTCTGTGCCGCCCTCCACCTTCTTTCGCCCGCGATTATCTCATACCCGCTCCCTGCCTGACGCACGACTATCGGCTGAATGATGCCTTTCTCCTTAATAGAAGCCGTGAGCTCGGCAATGGTGTCGTCGTCGAAATCCTTCCTCGGCTGACGCGAATTGGGCCTGATCTCGTTGATGCTGACGAGCGTAAGCCCCTGCTCTCTGTTCTCTCTCGGTAACAGGGCATCGAGGCCTCTACCCAGCGTAGCTTTTTTCAATTGCATCCCCTCCGTTCCTTGCGATTATTTCCTGCGCAAGCGAGATATAGGTCTGTGCCCCGATCGATTTTACATCGTAGAGCAAAATCGGTTTGCCGTGGCTCGGGGATTCTGCGAGCCTCACGTTCCTGTAGATAATGGTTTCGAATACCTCTTCGCTGAAATATGTCTTGAGCTCGTTCGCCACGACGTGACAGATCTTGTTCCTCGAATCGAACATGGTGAGCAGATAACCCTCGACCTTGAGCTCGGGATTGATCCTTTGGCGTATCAGCGATATCGTGCGTTTCAGCTGGCCGAGCCCTTCGAGCGCGTAGTATTCGCACTGCACGGGCACGAGGACGGAATCCGCTGCCGTGAGCGCGTTCACCGTAAGGAGACTAAGCGAAGGGGGACAATCAATAAAAATATAGTCGTACTCGCTGGTGATGTCGCTTATCGCCTCCTTCAGCTTCCATTCCCTGTTCTCGAAATGTATCAGCTCTACTTCGGCCCCCGTGAGGTCGGGGCTTGCAGGGACCACGGTCAAATACCCCTTGAGAGATTCGGGCTCGATTTCAATCGTTATATCCCTTATGTTCACGTCCCCGATGATCGCATCGTAGATGGTCTTTTCGATTTCATCCTTATTGATTCCGACACCGCTCGTCGCATTGGCTTGAGGGTCGAAATCGATGAACAAGGTCTTTTTTTGCGCGGCCGCGAGAGACGCGGCGAGGTTTATGACCGTAGTAGTCTTACCTACCCCGCCTTTCTGATTCGCCACACATATGACCTTTCCCATATCCCTCTCCCCTAGCTGCTTAAAAAAATATTCCCATGCTGATTATTTCGGATATTTCTATAACTAAAAATCCTTTTTACAATTTCGAGCGGCCCGCGATCCGAGATAAATATTACCATATTATCCATTATCATCTTTAGCCGCAAGCACAGGGAACCATAATCGTCCGAATGCGGCTTGCCTTGCCCAAAGTATCGGCAACATATCTAACCCGCTATGAGAACAGCGTTTTTCAAAGTTATAAAAGAAATTAAATACGGGGTTGAATTTGCCGGGGAATATATGTATGATTGGAATCCTGTAAATCCGTAACGGATTGACACATTCTGTGCCCGGTAACCCGAGGGTCTGGTTGCCTGACAGTACTAGAGGAGAGGGATATGGATAAGGACCACCTTACTATAATGCTGATTACTCCAGGCAGTAAAGGTCCCAAGGCGCTTAACTTAAAAATCTCACATCTGAAAATAGTATCTTTCACTTTTGTATTCTTTACCGTCGTATCACTGGTTTCATTCGCATCTACTTACACCTTCTACAAGGCTTCGGAATCAAAGACAAGGTCGGTAAAGCACCTCGCCAATACCATCGATACCCTGAGTCAGGATTTGATGGCAAACAAATCAACCGAAGTTAACCTCAGGGGCAGGATGAAAGACATCGAAAACAAGCTCCTTGAAATGCAGGAGATGTTAGACAAGAAAGGCATCAGGAAAGACCTGGCTGTGGGGGGTGAATTCATCCCCGCCGACAGGCTGAGCATTTCATACGTCGACTTTATGCAGAAGGATATCGAGGAACTATTCAACACCATGAAGAACCTGCCGGTAGGAACACCGCTCGAAGGAAAAATAAATTCGGGATTCGGCTACAGGAAAGACCCCTTCCGCTCGAGGGTCGGTTTCCATTCGGGCGTGGACATCGATGCGAAGTTCGGAGACCCCGTGGTTGCAACCGCGGACGGCACCGTAACAAAGACGGGTTGGCAGGGAAGCTACGGGAAAACTATCGTGCTTCAGCACGAAGAAGGGTTCGAGACCATTTACGGACACCTCTCGAAAATCTCCGTGGAAGAAGGACAGCAAATAAAAGTGGGGGAAGTGATAGGAAAGGCGGGAAATACCGGGAGGTCCACCGGTACACACCTGCATTACGAAGTGATAAAAGACGGCACGAGGGTTAACCCTTCTAATTTTCTATCGCTGAAATAACCATGGGCATGTTCGACAAGAAAAAAAGCGCGAAGCCGGTAAAGCCTGAAACCAGCCATTTCACCACATCGATCGGTGAAGAGTGCGTTTTCGAAGGGCACATCTCCACCTCCTCCTCGACCAGGATTGACGGGAAGCTCAAGGGGAAAATATCGGGGGAAAATACATTAATCGTAGGTGAGCGCGGGGCAATACTGGGAGAGGTCAAGGCTTCCGAAGTCATAGTCTACGGAAGGATCGAGGGCATTATCGATTCGGAGAGACTCGAAATAAAAAGCAGCGGCGTCGTAACCGGGGACATATTCATAGACAGGCTCGTAATCGAGGAAGGCGGCATTTATAACGGCAGGTGCGGGATGAGCGAGCACGTCGAGCAATACGTATCGGAACCCGGCGCAATCGAATCGAAGAAGGCTACATCAGAGACTATCGAGCTTGAACACACGCAGATTAGAGCGAAAGAGCTCTAACCCTCCTGTACGAATCGGGCGGTGCCGGTTCATAAAATCCTTTCAATATCTTTCGCTATTTCCTTGGGGTCCATCTTGCTCTGAGGGTATCTCAAAACTATACGGCCGTCGGGGTTTATCAGATACACGGACGATGTATGGCCCATCAGGTATCCCGATTCCGAACCGGTCTCTTCTTTCATGTAGAACGCATGATAGGAGTCTGAGACATTTTTTATCTCTTCGGGTGTGCCGGTGAGCCCGATAAAGTCTTTGTTAAAAAAAGTAACGTACTGCTTCAGCTCCGCCTGCGTGTCTCTTTCGGGGTCCACCGTCACGAAAAGGACCTGCACCCTATCCTTGTCACTCCCGAGCTCATTGGTAACGGTGTTTAAAGTCGACAACGTGACCGGGCAAATATCCGGGCAGTGGGTATATCCGAAAAACATGAATACGGCTTTCCCCTTGAAATCACCGAGCGTCACCTTCTCACCGTCCTGATCGGTGAGCGTGAAGTCGGGTGCTTTCATGTCGTAAGAGCTGCCGTAGAAACTGGATTTGCTCTTGATGGTGAATATCTGATATAGGATTACCGCCCACACTATGAGCACGAGGGACAACACGGTAACAGAAGCGATCAGTATCTTTTTCCGTTTCATATCGGTCTGATTTATTAAGCGGGGTATGACATCCGAAAACGTAAAATATATTACCCGTTATTCAGGCGCCGTGCATGAAAAACTATTACCGGGCGAAACGAGCGAATAGATGTGCGCGGCAGTCGGGATTATTACAGGACAGAAATAAATGTAAACAATGCTTAATAAAACAAAAGGGAATGCCCGGACCTAGTCGCGAGCATTCCCTTTTAAAGGAGGATGGAGGATGACTTGTTAAGCCTTGCGTTTAAGATTAGTAATAAAAATAAAGTATTTTACTTAAGATGTCAAGGGGATATTTTGCAGTAGTAAAAAATAGTAGTAATGCCCTGTCATGACATAATAATTTAGTGTGGAAAATCCTGCCGGGCAGGAAAGATTTCTCCCGGATATCGGTTATT
This sequence comes from Thermodesulfobacteriota bacterium, assembly GCA_041753155.1. GTDB lineage: Bacteria > Desulfobacterota_D > UBA1144 > Nemesobacterales > UBA2774 > 2-12-FULL-53-21. The sequence goes on from JBGSVA010000046.1 coordinate 61,519, forward strand.
TAAATGAGGCATTTATGCAGCTTAAGCGGCCGTGAATAAGCGTAAACCTTGAAAGTTAATCGACCCGTGATATATTCTCCACTTTGGTTTGAGCTTGCCGGGGGCTTATTTCACCGGAAACAGGACCCGATTTCGACAAAAGTCATTCTAACTCACAACAGGGCGACGTAGCTCAGGGGCAGAGCAGGGCTCTCATAAGGCCCGTGTCGGTGGTTCGATTCCACCCGTCGCCACCACAGTTATTCATACAATCCGAGTCTGTCCGTACCACCCCACCTTGTCCTCACATATATTTCGCAGCGAATGGCGGCTGATTAAAGTCCGCATATATACTTAAAACACGCGATGACGAAGGGGGAGCGAGTGGCGGACGATTTAAACACATATATACATGATCTGCCGAAGGCGGAGCTCCATCTGCATGTCGAAGGCACCCTCGAGCCCGAGCTCCTGTTCGAGCTTGCGGAAAGGAACTCGGTGAAGATCCCCTACGCATCTATCGACGCCGCGCGCAAGGCTTATCATTTCAGCGGTCTGCAGGATTTCCTCGACACATACTATCAGTGCACGAAAGTGCTCCTCCGCGAGCAGGATTTCTACGACCTCACCCGGGCTTATTTAATGAAGGCCTTCTCCCAGAATGTCCGTCATGCGGAGATTTTTTTCGATCCCCAGGCCCACACCGGGCGCGGCGTCCCTTTCGGAACAGTGTTAGACGGCATCGCCGCTGCGCTTGAGGACGGGAGGCGGGAGCTGGGCATCAGCTCCGGGCTTATACTCTGCTTGCTCCGCGACATGAGCGCCGTGTCGGCAATGCAAACGCTCGAGCAGGCGCTGCCGCATAAAGACCGTATCATAGCCGTGGGTCTCGATTCCGCGGAGATCGGCAATCCGCCGGGCAAGTTCAAGGAGGTCTTCGATCTCGCGCGCAGGAATGGCTTCCTCACCGTCGCTCATGCCGGAGAAGAAGGTCCCCCCGAATATATATGGGAGGCGCTCGATGTACTCAAAGTGTCGCGTATCGATCACGGTGATAAATGTCAGCAGGATGAAAACCTGATGCAGTATTTGATCAAAACCCAGACACCTCTCACCGTCTGCCCCATATCGAATATCAAACTGCGTATCTTCGATAAGATGAGCGACCACAATTTCAAGTACTTACTCGAGCGCGGTCTATGCGTCACCATCAATTCCGATGACCCCGCTTATTTCGGGGGTTACATCGAAGAAAATTACCGGGCGCTTCAGGAAGCCCTCGGGCTAACACGGGAACAACTTACTCAGGCCGCCGTGAACAGCTTCACGGCCTCATTTCTAAGCGAAGCTGAAAAACAACGCTATATAGATGAAATCGAGAGATTATAAAAAGCCGGGCAAAGCAGGGCTCTCATAACGCCCGTGCCGGCGGTCCGATTCCACCCGTCGCCACTCATACAAATCTGTTCCTTACCACTAAAGTTAAACCACGTTCTTCACCGAAAATTAATATTCCTCCTATACCATCATTTATACTCTTCAATGAATTCAAGGTGATGGTATGGAATCTCGAAACAAGCACGATAAGGCCCCGGAAATAGACATCGCCACTGAAAATAATCTCGGCAAATCACAAAATGAGCTTCTTCGTTTGATCAAGCAGCTGAGCGGTATCCGCGAGGAGATGCTCTGCTTCGCCGGACAATTAAAAGACTCTATCCGCGACCTCGACCCCGCATACGAAGAGAGCGCCAAAAATCTTCTCCACTACCTGGCGTTCAGGCGCCACGACCTGAGGGCGCTCCAGTCCGAATTAGCCGAGCTCGGCCTTTCGTCGCTAGGCCGCTCCGAATCGCACGTCCTGGCAACGATAGACGCGGTACTGCTTACTTTATCCCGGCTCGCCGATCCCCCGGTTCAGATTACAGGCGGCGATACGGATAGACTCGATTTTAAATCCGCAAGGTTATTGCTGGACGAGCACACGAAGACGCTCCTCGGCCCTGCGCCCGAGGGGCGGAACGTCCATATAATGGTGACGATGCCGAGCGAAGCCGCCAATGATTACGAGCTCGTACTCGGACTCCTCAATAACGGCATGGACTGTATGCGTATCAATTGCGCTCACGACGACCGGGAGGAATGGTCCCGGATGATCGGCAACCTCCGCCGGGCGAGGGAGGAGACCGGGAAACCATGCATGGTGATTATGGATATACCCGGACCCAAGCTCCGCACGGGTCCTGTCAGTCCCGGGCCCTCTGTTATTAAATACCGCCCGCAAAGGGACGCGTACGGCAATGTTATAAAACCCGCGAATATACTGCTCGCCGCCGAGGGGACAGGGCATACACCCTCAACTGCGTACGGTACGGTTTTACCGGTACCGGAGGAATGGCTCCGCGAACTTTCAATCGGCAATGAAATAAGGTTCGTCGACGGGCGGGGGGCGAGGCGCTCGATGACGATCACGGAACAAACCGAGGCGGGGTTCAGGGCCGAGGCCGTAAAAACGGCCTATGTCACACCGGACACGCTTCTCCGCTTGAGGAAATACGGCAAATCCCGGAAACACGGCGTCAACGTGTGCAGCTTCGCTCCCGGGGAGAACCACATAACTCTCCGGGAAGGGGACACGATAACGCTCACACGGGGCTTGACCCCCGGCCGCCCCGCTCTGTACGACGATAGCGGCAATCAGATATCGCCAGCGGCGATCGGCTGCACGATAGCCAAGATACTCGATGACGTTAAAGCGGGGGAGCCCGTGTGGTTCGACGACGGGAAAATAGGAGGCGTAGCGGAAGGGAGTAATGCCGAAGGGATCCAGGTCCGCATCACGCACACGAGCTCGGCTGCGGCCAGGCTCTCAGCCGACAAAGGGATAAATCTTCCCGGCAGCAGGCTCGGCCTGCCCGCGCTCACCCCGAACGACATTCCGATTCTAGAGTTTATAGCGGAAAACGCCGATATAGCGGCGCTATCGTTTGCGAATACGCCTGAGGACGTAAAATCATTATTAGACCACTTGAGGCGCATGGGCAGAGAGAGGCTCCCGATAGTCCTCAAGATCGAAACACGACGCGGGTTCGAGAACCTGCCCGCCATGCTCCTCGAGGCGATGAAAAGCCCTGGCTGCGGGGTAATGATAGCGAGGGGCGACCTGGCGGTAGAGCTGGGGTTCGAGCGCCTGGCCGAGGTACAGGAGGAGATATTATGGCTATGCGAAGCCGCTCACGCACCCGTCATATGGGCGACCCAGGTGCTCGAAAGCCTCGCGAAACAGGGCTCCCCGACGAGGGCGGAAATCACGGACGCCGCGATGGGGCACCGCGCCGAATGCGTCATGTTGAACAAGGGCCCTCACATCCTTGAGGCCTTAAAGGCGCTGGACAATATATTGAGACGAATGGAAACGCATCAATTCAAAAAGATGTCCATGCTGCGCGAGCTCAAGCTCGCATACAACTTCCCGCACGAATAAACCATAGCAGAGGGGCTACGGCGAGCCAACGACTTGTCCAACCGCGGGCTTCGGTTTGAGGCCGTAAACCGACCGGACCCGCAAGAGCTTCCCTATCAATGGCGCGAAGAGGACCCGCTCGACATGGATTTCATAATGAAGAAAGGCGGCTTCGGCGAATGCAATTTTGCGGATAGACTCGGTTTGTAAAACCAGGCGTCCTATCGAAAAGAACTATTCCTTCTCTCCCTCGTCTTTCTCAAAATCAAGCGCGCAGGAGTTGATACAGTAGCGGAGTCCGGTAGGTTTGGGGCCGTCGGGGAAAACGTGACCCAGGTGCGCGCCGCACTTGCTGCAGACTACCTCTGTCCTCGCCATGCCGTGGCTCCTGTCGACCTCCTCTTTGATCATATCGCCGCCGGCAGGCTTGTAGAAACTCGGCCACCCTGTGCCCGATTCGAATTTCGTATCGGAGCTGAAAAGCTCCTCGCCGCAGCAGACGCACTTGTACATCCCTTTTTCCTTGTTGTCGTTGTACTTTCCCGTAAATGGCCTCTCCGTGCCCTTCTGCCTCGTGACGTAATACTGTTCTTCCGTGAGGTCGTTCTTCCATTCCTCTTCTGTTTTCTTCATTTTCTCAGCCATATACGCCTCCTCGGGCTTATCCATTTTAACAGAGCCCGGCAATAGCTATAGGATACAGGCCGGTCAAAATCTAATCAACACGGTCACCGCGCCGACGTTGACCGGATGTATCAAAAACAACGAATATATTGTTATACGGGATGGTCAATAGAAAGGATTCTTAAGGGGGGGAATAGCCAGGCCGCATTCTTTCTATGGTAAGCCAGGCCGTAAGCGCGCCCAGGAATACGAGGCCGGCTGAAATCTTCATCATGCGTCTGAAAGTTCCCAGAAAGGAGTCCGAAATCGCACCGCGTATCTCTTTTTTAGTCGTTTCCGGAAGGGCCTCCGGAATGTCTATTGCAGCCAGCTTGATGCGCTGGGAGTCTATAATCTCGATCGTCTCCTCACTCAAATTGAGCATCTTGAGTTCTTTATCGAGATTGTTATTGAACCCCGAGAGCGCAAATACCCCCAGTATGGCGATCGATAGAAGCCCCGCGATCCTTCCGACGGTATTGTTTATTCCGGAGGCGACACCCGAGTGCTCGAGGTCGATAGAGCTCATCACGGCGGTCGTGAGAGGCGATATGGTTATCGCCATGCCCATTCCGAGCACGACTATGGCGGGGAAAAAGGTCGTCCAGTAGCTTCCCCCGATACCCGGGAGTGTGAACAAGAGAAACCCCGCACCCGCGAGGAGCGTACCTATTATGAGCGGAGGCTTTGCCCCATAATTGATCACGAGCCCGCCGGCCCACCTCGAGAACAGGAACAGGGCGAGTACGAGAGGTATAAAGGCTATACCCACACCCGCGGCGGAATACCCCTGGAGCTGGATGAGGTTGAAGGGTATGAAGAATACACCCCCGACCCACGCTGCCCAGAACAATGCCGAGATAAAATTCGCGCCGCTGAATGTCATTGATTTGAAGAGACCGAGGGGCATCATGGGCGATTGGGCATTCGCCTCGTAGAATAGAAACGAGACGAGGGCCAGTCCCCCCGCCACGAAGGGTATGATTACCTTGGGGTGTCCGAATCCGGAGTTGCCGGACTCGATCAACGCGAATACGACACACCCGAGGCTCATGATCGCTAGAAAAGAACCCAGTATGTCTAACTTCCCCTCACCGTTATTCTTCCTGCTCTCCGGTATACGCCAGAAGAGACTCGTGAGAACGACAATGCCGATCGGAAGATTGATGAAAAAAACGAGCCGCCAGGAAACATTCTCGGCCAGCCAGCCCCCGAGTATAGGGCCGAGGGCAGTCGTGATTGCGGTGAACGCGGACCATGTGCCGATGGCCCTCCCGCGCTCCGCCTCCGTGAATGAGATATTGATAATTGCAAGGCTCCCCGGAACGAGGAGAGCGCCCCCTACCCCCTGGAAAGCCCTTGCGACTATAAGCTGCGGCGTGCTTGCGGAAAGACCGCACCAAACGGACGCGCCGGTGAACAAGATTACGCCCAGCGCAAATATGCGCTTCCGCCCGAACTTGTCTCCGAGCGCGCCGCCGAACAGCATGAGCGAGGACATGAATAAGGCGTATGCCTCGATTATCCACTGCATCTGGGGTATTGTAGCGTCGAGCTCTAACTGAAGCACAGGTAAAACGACGTTCATGGCGGTGCTGTCGATAAACGCCATGCCTGAACCGAGTATCGTCACGAGCAGAACCCACCTTCCGGCGATTTTGCTCACACCGAGGTTTTCCGGAGCACTCTTTATAACTACGCCCTCCGGCGTTCCTCTAGCGGATTCTCTCATCATGATATGAAACGACTGAATTTGTCATTGAATCTGTGACTGCAGGAATAGTATTCTCGGATACGGAGGAATAATATAATCCCCAAATCAAAGTCTTGCTCCGCGATTCAACCGGATGTAAGATAACCGAGATCAATTAATATTTACTTATCCGAAAAAATCCTTAGCCGACTTAATTCTACCTGCTGAAGCAGGAATTACATCATAAATCCATTGACGATCAAACACCCGCTTAAGTTGCTCAGATTCCGAGAATAAAGCTAATCGGACGCCCCGGGAGTTATTTCAGTCGGAATACGCATCCGGGTCTTATTTCAGAGCATGCGGGAAAATAGATACGAATTAATTTTCGGTCAGTTAACGGCTCCACGGTCAAGACGGGTGAGGCTCACCAATTCGGACGAATTCGATATCAGAGTACTCCACTTATCGTTCCCCATTGTGTCCTTTATTTCCTGCTGGGCTTTCTTCCATAACGGATATGCTTCTTCGAGCTTTCTCCTCCCCGACTCGGTTATGATCACGATGCGGGTCCTCCTGTCGTCACCCTGCTCGATCCTTATCAATCCGCTCTTCTCCATGGGGTTGAGGTTCCGGGACAGGGTCGTCCTGTCCGCGACCATCTCTTCCGACAGCCTGGTAACGGTAATCGGCCCGTGCGCGAAAGCGAGCGCCAGCAGCGTGAATTGAGTCGCCCGCAGGTTTATTGATCTCATTGCGTTGTCGAATATCTGGGTAACCACCCTCGCCGCCTTCCTCAAGTTAAAGCATGTGCATTCCGTGCACTCCATAATCGAAGCGAGTTCAAGCTTTTTATTCCCTCGAACCTTGTCCCTGTAGATATTGTCCATAGTCCCTCCGCAACGGTTCAAATTAACAACGATTGATAGTTTGTCCCATCATACTCGATAACGAACTTTGGTCATATACACCCGGGTTGCTTACTGCCCGCCCTCAGAGTCCCCGGATAATAATATACTCTAAATAGGAGGAAGCATGTCAATCCCGAGTGACTCATTTTCTTGTTCAGCCCGGAAAACACCTCCCGAACGCTTTCAGTAAGCTGACGGGCCCCTTAAGCCGGATCTTTCTAAGGAGGAGCGGCTTGATAATTCCGTTCTCCTTTCTTATAAACCCGAGCCACGCGCCGCTGTCGGCGGTTATATGCAGGTCCGGAACTCCCATGTGCTCCTTATGGATTTCAATCGTTCTGTCCCTTATCACTACCGTCGCCAGTACCGGCTCACTGCCTGTAAATGTAAAATGATAGGTGGCGTCCATGCCCTCCGATTTATCCCTTTGAAATATAAGCGGCAAGCTATTGAGAAAGTTAGTTATTGATTTAGGTCGTAAGCCGTTCGAAACGGCCTTCGTGGTCTTGTTCGGAAATCTTTTTGCCGTGTATTTCTCTGCGTCAGAGCCCGGGACCACGTATACCGTCTCTTCTTTCTTCTGTAAGGGCTTAACGACGTCATCGAGGTACTGTTTCCGATTCTCAAGGAAAGGCGCGATCACGTCTTCTCCAGCGGGACAGACAGCCATACAGTAAGCGGCCTTGTAATTAGCCCCGTACGACAGGCTCTGCCACATCGAAGCGGACTCGGCGTCGCTGAATTTGCGGAGATAATCCTTTCCGTCCTTGCTGTCCGCTATCCCCTCCACCCAGTTTGTAAAGCCGCCCATGAACTCGCGGTAATTATGCGTATAGCAGGCCGAAAAGTTAAAATATCCGTCAGGGGCGATTGCGCCCACGGGGCACGCGGCGACGCACAGCTTGCATTCCAGGCAGGGATTGTAATCGATTGGGCCGTCATAAGATTCGAGCTCCGTGTCAACGAGCACGGTCCCGAGCAAGATAAAGTTGCCGAATTTCGGGTGTATCACGTTGCGGTGAATGCCCATATGTCCGAGCCCCGCTGCAACAGCCGCCGTCTTATGAGATACGACCCATATCTTTCCCGGGAAGTCGCCCATCTCCATCGGGAAGCCCATTGACGGGTTCACAGCCCGTATTCCCCTTTCTTCGAGCATCGAAACTATCCTGCGTGCAACCTCGTTTACCTTATCGCCTATGTGATGGAATTCCAGGTTCGACACCGAGCGCGCGGGACTGCGTATCGGCTCACGATTCATCCTGCATACGATGCTTATGAGTGCTTTTGTTCGGGGGAAATAACCGAGTATGCTGTCTTTATCTCTTGAAAGCTCTGGGCGGTCGATTTCCACGAACCCTACGCCGTCAGCGCCTGCTTCAATGCATACTTCACGGAGCCACGCTGTATCCAGCTTACCTGACGGACTTATATACCTCTTCACAGGGCTATCACCGCCCCGGCTCCTGTAATAATTTATAACGGTCGGGTGCTCTTCCATTCTCGACATAGCTCTTACCCCTTTTCCGAAGGTTTGTGTTCGCTTAATAGGTGTATATACTTATATATTCTCAAAATTTTTACCTCTCTTGTATTTGATAGACCATGCGGGACACCCTTGAAATCATTGCGGACCAATCATCCTGACCCATCAGTTTTTTTATTTCATCCTGTGCTTTTTTCCAGTAGGGAAAAGCCTCGACAAGCCTCTTCCGGCCGTCATCCGTAATACTGACAATCCGTGTACGGCGGTCGTCGCCGTCCTCCACCCTGACGAGGCCGTTCTTCTCGAGTAGCTCAAGGTTACGTGTGAGCGTCGTGCGGTCGGTTGCCATTGCGTCGGCAAGCTTTGATAAGGCAATAGGGCCCATCGCATAGGTATGAACGAGCAAGGCAAATTGTGTACCCCTAAGACCTGTCGGCTTCATGCTGTCGTCATAAAACTGCGTCACCACCCGTGCAGCCTTACGCAGGTTAAAGCATGTGCACTCGCTGCATTCCGCTATGTTCCCCGGATCCAGGCCCTCTAACGGATTATTTTCATTCCCTTTATTGCGCTTCGGCATTATTCGATCCCCGGCAACTAAATAGGAGTATATACACCCAATATCCCCTTGTCAACGGATTTTAGTCCGGGAGAAAAAATTTTACTTACCTCAATAGGGGAATATACTATTCTTATGTCCGGCGTGGACGGGCTGATTTTACAAAATACACGAGGCTATTCAGGGAAATAAATCATGTCCGTAATCAGAGGCAAAAAAATAATTCTGGGCGTAACCGGCGGAATCGCCGCCTATAAATCCTGCGAGCTCGTAAGGAGCCTCGTGAAGGAAGGGGCTACCGTTCAGGTAATCATGACTCAAAACGCCATGGAGTTCGTAACCCCGCTCACCCTGCAGACACTCTCCGGGAACCGTGTAGCCACGAAGACATTCGACCTCGGATGGGAATCCGAGATAGGTCACATCAGCCTGGCAGACAGCGCTGACCTGATCGTCGTGGCTCCCGCGACGGCGAGCTTCATAGGAAAAATCGCGTCCGGCATCGCCGATACGCTCCTTACGAACGTAATCCTGGCGACGCTCTCGCCGGTCATCTTATGTCCGGCCATGAACGTGAATATGTATAAAAACCAGATAGTTCAGGAAAACCTGGAGAGACTCGGGAACCGCGGGTTTATAATTGTCGAGCCTTCGGAGGGAAGCCTGGCTTGCGGCTGGGAGGGCAAGGGGCGGCTCCCCGAAATCCCCGATATCGTGCATGAGATCGAAAAGACCCTGTCCCCCAAAGACTTCCGCGGCGAAAGGGTGCTCGTCACCGCAGGCGCGACCAGGGAGTTTATAGATTCCGTGAGATTTATCTCGAACCCGTCGAGCGGTAAGATGGGTTATTCGCTCGCAAAAGAGGGTCTCATGCGGGGGGCAGAGGTAGTGCTCGTAACCGGAAAAACTAACCTGTCCCCTCCCAACGGAGCCAAAGTCGTCGACGTAGTGAGCGCCGGCGACATGTATGAATCGGTCATGGAATACCTCGATTGGTCAACGATCGTCATCAAAGCCGCCGCTGTCGGAGACTATGCGCCTTCTGAAAAAATAAACGGTAAAATCAAAAAAGACGACAACTCAATGATACTCAATCTCAAACGCACAAAGGACATACTGAAAGCAGTCGGTGAGAAGAAGAACGGCAGGATGGTGGTAGGGTTTGCGGCCGAAACTGAGGACCTGATTGAGCACGCTAAGGACAAACTAAAAAGAAAAAACGCCGACTTCTTTATAGCGAACGATGTATCTCTCCCAGGAGCTGGTTTTGAGGCCGAGACGAATATAGTTCATTTTGTTTACAGAGACGGTAAAACGGAAGAGCTGCCCGGGGCCGCCAAATCGGAGATAGCGAGGAAGATTTTCGACAAAATACTCGAGTTAAAAACCCCTAGTGCACGCTTATAGATTCGATAAGGAAATTTAATCTCTGAACAATCTCTTCCACAGTACTGTCCTTGGTTATATAGCCGACTGCACCCATATCGAGACATTCCGTGATTTTTCTCATTTCGGAAAGCGCCGTGAGCATAACGACCGGTATACTCTTAAGCTCGACATCGTTCTTTAATATTTTAAGGAACTCCACACCGTTATAGTTAGGCATCACTATGTCGAGCACTATAACATCCGGCCTGAATACTTTTAGCACCGAAAGGGCGTCTTCGCCGTCGGCAGCCGCTTCTACAGTATAGTTTTTCCCATTGAGTATTTTAGTATATAGCTTCCTCAATGACTCTTCATCTTCGATCAACAATACCTTGGGCATTTGTCAGGACCTCATGTCAAATAATTTGCTCAGGCCTTTGCATTGCCTGTGAACCGGGACCGCCGGATTAATTCGGCTTAAACCGGGCAAACTATCGTCAAGCCGAATTTTTTTGCCATCTAAATGACAATTATACAGCCAAAAAAATTCGAGTGTTATTATCTAATTCAGTAGTATTCGGATTGGAACCGTCGCGAGGACAGAACTATCCGGCGGCCATCGCTATTATTGCCTAATTTGACAATGACCGCGGATGTTTACGGGCAAGCTCTCAACTGTACGATTTAATGATAAACGTTATTCGCCCAATACAGCGTCTTTACACGCCTTGGCAACCCTGAACTTCACGACTTTTTTCGCCGGTATCTTGATTTCAGCGCCAGTGGCAGGATTCCTGCCGATTCTCGCCTTACGCCTGGAAAGTACCAGCTTTCCGATTCCCGGGATCGTAAACTGCTTGCTTCTCTTTGCTTCCTTATAAGCAACGGCTGCCAACTCATCTAATATCTCGTTTGCAGTTTTCTTGGTGATCCCTGCCAGCTCAGCTATATGGTTTGACAACTGAGATTTTGTCATCGCACTTTTCTCGGCCATCTCCCTCTCCTTTAAAACTTGTTTTAGTGTCTTCAATAGTACAGAAAAGCACAATAAAAATCAATATTTCCAAGAAAAATAAGAGTAATCCCACCGGAGGTCGCAAAAGGCTCGGAGAGGCGCTTTCCGGTCCATAATTTTAATGCGCAGTATTTAGGAACTCCGCGTATTCCATTTCGTTCAATCATCCCGGTCGAAGCCCGTCATTCTCTCAGCGCGGTCCGCTCATGGGTCGGAGAATCCGCAGGTATCAGCGGCGCGTGTATTTGAAGACCGGTCGAGCCTGAGCACTCCTTAACCGAACCCGGTCAAGAATACACACATCAGAGAGAGCGCTTCCACCAGAAGACTATCAGAACGAGCGCGACTACTATCGGGATAACGATCATCCAGACGACCTGTTCTACGAACGCCGCGCCGGCAACGCACACACCGAGTACAATACCTACGACCATAAACCGCCAGTCGAAATGAACGCCTGCGAGAAAGGTCGTGAGCGCCAGGGCGAGCAGTGATATAAGAGCGAGCTGATTATAATCTATGCGGCCCGTCCTCATGAACAAAAAATAGATAAGGACCAGGGCTGCCAGGAGCCCCAACCAGTGAAGTATCTGGACCCGGATAATCCTCGACATCCCTTCACCCCGGCGCCTCGCCTTGGACCAGCCCATGTAAATACTTACCGCCGCGAAAACAGGGGCCATCGACGCCCAGTACCAGAAGCTTTCGGCCGGCTTAAAATTAGTGACGCCTATACCGATGGCCGAGAGGGCCATAAGGGTAATGAGTATCGCCTCTTCGGTATGGATCTTCTTCGCGAAGCCCTTTTCATCGGCTGAATCAGCCGGGTCCGGTACCGTGCTATACGGTTTTTCATCACTCATCAGTCAGCCCTCCATCCCCAGTATATCACCCGATGTGCACGTAAACAAAGCCGGGCCCGTGCAGTTCGGAATGGGTACATGCGGATAGCGCCCGCATTCAAGAGTCGGAATCAGCCGGTGGTCCGGCAGCTTATACGGATGAATCGGTAGAGACGGGGCTCGGGATGGAATCGGTTCGTTCCAGTGCCGCGCATGTCATCGAAAGCCGCGGGGCTCTCCGGGATCGGTCTCAGTCCCCAAGAGGAAAGCGTATGAAGAGCCGGGTCAGAAGGGCGGATTGATAAAGCTGTAATAGATGCCGCCTACGGCCAGGAGAGCCGTTCCGAGGAGCAATGCGAAAGCAAGAACGGCAAATAACGCATCGTAAGAACTCCCCGCGCCCGGGTTTCCGGTATTACCATTTTGTGCCATGAAATTAGCCTCCCGAACGATATACGGGATAAATATATTAAGCCCTCCGGAATTTATGTCAAGAAAAAGAGTAAGGTAAAATATGGATGAATCATACCTTTACGATATACCGGGCACATACGGGGAATAAATGAAAAGGATAATTTTATATACGGGAAAGGGAGGCGTCGGGAAAACCACAGCCGCCGCGGCAACCGCGCTTCTATCGGCAAAGAGGGGGCACAAGACATTAGTCATATCGACTGACCCCGCGCACAGCCTGAGAGACTCCTTCGATATCGACATCGGGCCCGAGCCGAAGAGGATCACAAAAAACCTGTATGCTCAGGAAATCGACGTGTTCTATTCCGTCGATAAATACTGGGGCAAGCTTACCGGGTACATTCAGTCCCTCTTCAACTGGATGAAGGTGGACGACGTCCTGGCCGAAGAATTCAGCATCTTTCCGGGAATGGAGGAGGTTTCGTGCTTTCTCTGGGTCTACAGCCACTTCAAGGAGGGGGATTACGATGTAATCATCGTGGACAGCGCCCCTACGGGAGAGACGCTCAGGCTCCTCTCTCTGCCCGACGTGGCGAGGTGGTGGATCGTCAAGGTCTTTCCGATAGAGAGGAAGCTGCTCAAGGTGGTGAGACCCGCGGTGAAGGTCGTATCAGACATGCCGCTTCCCGAAGAAGAGACCTATACCGCAATCGAGGACCTGTTCGAAAAGCTGAATTCGATCCACAAGACGTTTTCGAACCCGGATATTACGTCGATAAGGCTCGTCCTCAATCTCGAAAAGATGGTCATAAAGGAAACACAGAGGGCTTATACATACCTTAACCTCTACGGCTACAACGTGGATTCCGTTATAGTCAACAGGGCGATGCCGAAAGAGCTCGAACATCCCTATTTTAAGGAATGGAAAGAGTTCCAGGAGAATTACAGGAAAGAAGTCGCGGAGCTATTCAGCGCAATCCCGATGCACGAAGCGCCCTTATTCTCGAAGGAGGTCCTGGGTGTCGACGCGCTCCTCGAATTCGGCGAGACGCTGTTCTCGAAAAAAGACCCCGTTGAAATCTTTTACAAAGAAAAGCCTTACGAGGTCGTCAAAGAAAAAGGGGCGTACAGCCTTTTACTGAAACTGCCTTTCGTCAGCAAGCAGGAAGTCAAGCTCCATCAGGTGGGGGAAGAGCTCACCATACAGATCGAAAACCAGAGGAGGAATATTTTCCTGCCCAGCTTCCTCGCAAGGCTGAACGTGGAGAAGGCGAATCTCGAAGGAGGAATATTAAAAATAAGCTTCGAGAAACGCGGTGCCTCAAAAAAATAAGATTCGGCAGCCGTTTACAGGGTATTCCCCGCAGCGCTCATATGATTTATAATTTATTCACGGGGTGACCTCCGAAAATATAAGTGATTTAACGGTAAATTAACGTGAAATTCAACACCGCTTAATACATAGCAATTATTATATTAATCATGGGAATAGACCTGAACGAATTGACCATAGTCCTTCCAACCAGAAACGAGTCCCGTAATATACGTAATTTTTTAAGATCCCTTCCCGAAAATGTTAACCTGGTCGTAGTAGACGCAAGCGAAGATACGACAGCGGACATTGTTTCCTCCGTGCGTCCCGATTATACTAAGGTGATAAGGCATCCCGGCACCGTAACGGAGGCCCGGCGGATAGGGGCCGATGCCGCAAATACCCGGTGGCTGCTCTTTACTGACGCGGATATTGTATTTTCCGAAGATTACTTCAGGAACGTCGAGAAATTCGAAGAATACGACCTGATATACGGACCCAAGCTATCCCTCGACCGCTTTCGCGCCTACTATAGATGGTTCGCATACGGGCAGAGTCTCATACACGCGCTCGGCGTGCCCGCCGCCTCGGGCTCGAATTGCATCATCAAGAGAGAAGCCTATGAGACGTCAGGGGGTTTCGACAGCGGGCTCACCTGCAACGAGGACTCAGAGCTCGCGTGGCGGATACACCGTATGGGGTATAAATCCTGTTTTACTTTCGATCTGGTTGTATTTGCGGGAGACCACAGGCGGCTCGAAATGGGCATGATGAGAAAGACCCTCCACTCGATTACGAGATGCTCGGCTTTATACTTCAATCTGATACCCGACAGGTGGAAGGGCGGCGACTGGGGTTATTGGTCGCATATGAATTCCAACCGGGAACTTCAAAATGAGAACTGAGAAAAAAATTTACCAGCAGACACCGGAACCGATCATCATACCGCTCGACTGGCGGGACAAGTCTGCACGCGTAATTTCGAACCTGTTCAGCCCCCCGCTGGTGGCCCTCGCCTGCATAGTCGTAACTGCACTGGCGACCAAAAGCGAATCCTCTCTGTTCTGGATACTGATATTTATTGCTCTGCTTATCATTCCCCCCACCCTATTCGTCCTCACGCTCGTACACAGGGGAAAGGTAAGCGATTTCCACCTGAACATAAGAGAAGAACGCGCACGGCCCCTGTTCGCAATATTTGCCTATGCGGCCTTCATCTTCCTTGTAATGTATTTCGGAGGGGCGCCGAGATTAATGCTAATAGTAACGGCAGTGGCGCTGCTTCAAATACTCCTTGTCTTCATCATTACCCTTAAATGGAAAATAAGCGGTCACTGCACATCCGCGGCGGGACTCGCCTTCCTTGCGGTTGCGCTGTACGGAGAAAATGTTCTCCCCCTTACGCTTATCGTGCCCCTGATAGCCTGGTCCCGTATCAGGCTCGGAAGGCATACGATCTCACAGACCCTCGCAGGCAGCTTCCTCGGAGCGGCGACCGTAATAATCATTCTCTACCTTACAAACGTGCTTTGAGCCCGATAGCAGCCTTCAAACGAAGTACCGGCACGGGAGCAAAATAAAATGAAAATAATGCTCGTCACGGATGCATGGCACCCACAGGTAAACGGCGTCGTACATACTTGGAGCTATATCACGAACCTGATCAGGGGGGACCACGATGTGGCCGTCCTGAATCCTTATGTAGAAGGGACCGAGCTATTGTCTCTCAAGCTTCAGGGAAACATCCCGATCCTGAAAAATGCCAATCACATCGTCAGCAAATATTATGACGAGCACCTCCCCGACAGGGTGCATATCGCGACCGAGGGAAGCCTGGGCCTCGCCATGCGTCAGTTCTGCAGGAAAAACAAAATCAACTACAATACGTCCTATCATACGAGGCTCGCGGATTACGGCTGGGTTCTTTACGGAGTCCCCACGTTCCTCACCTGGTTATACGTGAGGTGGTTCCACAGGTGCAGCAGGAAAGTCCTCGTAACCACGAAAAGCATAGCCAGGCAGCTCGGCCTCAGTAACTGCATTGTGTGGGGACGCGGCGTAGATACCGAGCTTTTCAATCCCGGAAACGGGAAAATCGCCGCGGGCGAAAAAACCATTATTACCGTATCGAGGGTGAGCAAGGACAAGAATCTCGACGACTTCTGCAGGGTGCCCGGATACAGAAAGATTCTCGTCGGCGACGGACCTTACCTGAATACCCTCAAAGCCAGATACCCCGATGTCGAATTCGCCGGATACGTTCCCCATAACCGGCTTAATAACATATACACGCAGGCGCAGGTGTTCGTATTCCCGAGCAAGTTCGATACGTTCGGACTTGTAATTCTCGAGGCTATGGCCTGCGGCTTGCCGGTGGTGGCCTACGATGTCCCGAGCCCGAACGACATAATCCAGGACGGGATCACGGGATACCTGGGAGAGAGCCTCGAAGAGAACATCGAAAAAACCTTCAGCCGCCTGGACGGCCTGTCGCGGAACGCGATCGATTACGCCCGCACCCAGAGCTGGAAATCGATCGCCGACCAGTTCGTCGATCACCTCATGTAATTTCATTCAACACTCTTCCGCACACAAACATTCAAATCCACGATCAAAAACAAGAGCATTTCGAAACGCAGGGTTAACCGTGCCTTAACCGATAAATAAAACTCTCTTAATAAGTAAGCGCTACAATACTATTATCTGCTATTTGATTGCCCGACTCTCTCACCGGGCACTCTAAAAGATTAAGGCGAGTCCCGGCCCGCAGGGACTCGCCCTTTTTTTCTCCGGTTCACCCGATTGTATTTATTTGTTCCGGATCGTTCCATCCTAAGTTGAAAACCGACGCCTTAACACAATCTTCACACAGTCTTAACAATGCGCATATAGAATAACCCCATCAATTTCCGGAGAGGGGTGAAAATGGAAACGGACAATCTGGACAGGTCTATGATAGAAAGCAGATTCGAAAGGCTGATATCGAAATCGAAGAATTATATAAACTCCAGGAGCGAAGGCGAGCTGGAGTCCCTCAGAAACGACCTTATTCATCTTAAGCTCAAGCTCGAGATCGCGATAGAAAAAAGCAGGAAGAAACAAGAGGCGAATAATATTACGGCCCTCAGACTGATGCTCTCAATCATTCAGAAATTCACCTATTCAGTACATCTGATGGAGAATCTAAAATCGAAAAAACCTATGTGCATCGATTTCGATACCAAACAGATGCTCGACATACTGCTCCCGCATATCAAGATTCTGGTCGAGAATGAAAATTGGCGTGAATTGCTGGATACGAAAAAAATAGAAGAAGACTACGCATTCATCGAATCTCTGGAGGACCAGCATAAGAGGGTCATGCTCACATACCTGATCCAGGACTGGCACAACATGGACGAGGTGATTAATCTGCTGAAGATAGGCGAGTTATACAAGAACATCGCGGAGAAGCTCGTCAATCTCTCTTTCGTTTCAAATATTGGCGACAAAAAAACGAAAACATCCTAGCGCCGCCCGTCAAGAAAGACAATCGGGGCTCCGTATTCATAGAAGACAATTTATTCAATCCGCCCCGCCCGCGCCGTTCTTATTAAAATCCTGCTCAGGAATAAAATCATTCAATGCTTTCGATTTATCGGAGCAGTCGAGTATTCTCTCCACGATTAAAGTAAGGTTGTTCTTGTAGTTCGCGTTATATACGAAATTCGAGTTCAACCAGTCGGATAATTTATTTTCAAACCCCTGCCCCATATCCCTGACCACAGGCACGCCCAGCCTCTCGAGCGCTTCGGCGTTGCACTGCTGCTCGTACTGTCTCCTCATGGGAACGACCATGAGCTTTTTACCGAGGTAGAGCGTCTCGGCAGGCGTTTCGAACCCGGCGTTACACAGTATGCCCTCGCACTCGGACAGGCTCCTCACGAACTCGCCGTTGTTGACGGGGTAAACCGTAACGTTAGAGTCCTTATACGGCTCGCCCTTGTGATGTTTTGAAAACACCTCCCACTTAACGTCGAGCTTCCTGAACAGACCCGAAAGAAAGCTGTAATCGTAAGACGGCAGGTAGACAGTATAATGCCCCCTGTTTGTGACATCGGAGTTCCTTATTTCCTCCCTGATTATGGGCGTGAAAATAAAATCGTCGTACTCCTGAAAATGGAGACCGATGTGAGAAGGCGACGGCGAGTACCATTTGATTATGAGTTCCTGTAAACGGTTTTTTTGTTTCGGCCTCGGGATATACGGTGAAAGGAAAGCCGCCTGGTGAGACAGCGAGACAGAGGGGGCGCCCCTCAATTTTGATGACCACGCAGTTATCGGCTCGAAATCGCTTACCACCAGGTCGTATTTGTCTACGGGTATCTTGTATATATCCGAGAGTAATTTGTACGGGCTGAAGTTTTTAATAGAATTCCAGTAATCTATGCCGCCCCGCTTGCCGAAAGTGAACCCCAGACCGGGGAGCTTGTATTTCACCTCGAATCCGAGATCGACTTCGTGATGATAACCGCTCACGAGCACGTCGACTTCCGCGCGCTTGAGGAGGTACTTGAGCAGCTCCCTGCACCGGGAAATATGACCGTTACCTGTACCCTGGATTCCGAATAGTACTTTCATGCCTTGATCAGTAATGAATACCCTTCTACATCCGGCTTGGTCGCGAACCAGCCGCCGTGACAATGGGCCGTACTTCCGATGAATCAATTATCTTCATAGATTCGCTTGGTTATGCGCCCCCTACCTTATCCGGCAGATGATCCAGCGTCCTCGGCATATCGACACGCCTGAAGCGTCCAATGTCCAATTATATTACATAGTACGAGTTATTCCAAGCATCTGGCAGCGCGAGACAGAGGCCGAATCGGTTATGATACATACAGTCCGCAGTTTACCCATAATCGGCGGAGTTTACGATAAGGGTATTGTATTTTTTAGGTATTAAGGGAATATTAAAAATATATTAAGGGAACTCTATCGCGCCGAACCGTCCTTCGATTCCTGTTGTAAGTCGAATCTGGACTTTATATCCGCATGTTTGATATAATTGATACGTTTCATAAACATAGAATTCATGGGTGCTTAATACGGATTAAACATTAAAGTGATATTAAACAGTTAACACATAATGCGGAGATACGCATGCTTGCAAAAAAAGTTATGTCGTTAAAAGACACCGTCACTACATCGAATGTGCTCAGGAAAGCGTTCCGATGGAAGTTAAGGCAGTTCAAGCCGAAGGTGCCGATCTATATCGAAAGCAACAGGTTCCTGATTAAAACTGTTGAAAACAGCTTTGAGCTCGAGAAGGCGCTCAACCTGAGATACGAGGTTTTTTACAGGGAATCTCTTAACAAGGAAAATTTTTCCGGCACTGACATCGACAAGTTCGACCGTGTCTGCGACCATTTAATCATTCTGGACAAGAAATATAACACTGTAGTCGGGACGTACAGGTTCATATCGTCGACCTTCTCCGACAAGTTCTACTCCGAGACCGAGTTTTCGATCGACCAGATCAAATCCGCCGAGGGTATAAAGCTCGAGCTGGGGAGGGCGTGCGTCCATAAGGATTACAGGAACGGGACTGGCATAGCGCTCCTCTGGAAGGGCTTATCGGAATATTTCAAGAAGATTAACGCCAAATACCTCTTCGGGTGCTCGAGCATCGCCACCACGAACTTCGTCGAAATCAGCCTTATATACAAATATATCAAGGAACTCTACCTATCCCCCGAGGACTTCAGGGTCTATCCCAACGAAAAACACCGGATCAAGGAGCTCGATTACTATCTGAGCGCCTTCGACAAATTCGGCATCAGAACGGAATCGATCGAAGATTTCATCCCTCCGCTGTTAAAGAGCTACCTGAAGGCAGGCTCGGTTATCTGCGGCGAGCCGGCGCTCGACAAGAAGTTCAAGTGCGCCGACTTCTTCACTGTCCTCGACCTGGAGGTGCTTTCCAAATCCTTCGAGAAGAGGTATAAGCCGACTAATGATTAGGAAATATATTAAGCTCTTCTTTTTTTTTGCGTAGTCGCGTCCTATTTCACGAGTACGACCATCCTTCGGGCTATAGCAAGAGAGAAAAAACGAAAATTAAACTGGTCTACGAGGGCCTTGTCGTTTCACTCGGCCCTCATGAATAAGGCGTTAGGCATCAGGGTAAGCCTGCAAAACCGGGGAAACGGTATCGACAGCGGTAAAAGCATGCTGATCCTGTCGAACCACCTTTCGTACGTGGATATATTCGTTATATCCTCATTCTTCCCCGTTTCCTTCATCGCGAGCGTAGACGAGGTTAAAAGCGATCTCCTCCTGGGGAAAGCAACTGAGCTAGGCGGCGGGTACTTCGTTGAGAGGAGGAGCAGGTCGGGACTGCGTACCGAGATAGAATCGATCTCCGAAATTCTCGAATTGGGAATAAATGTCGCCCTCTTTCCCGAAGGGACGACATCGAACGGGGACCGGGTGCTCCCCTTTAAGACCCCGCTGTTAAGCATTGCTCAGAAAGCAGGGGTCGAAATCCTGCCCCTCTGCATCAAATACACGAGTATCGACGGGGAAGCCCTCACCGACAAGAATAAAGACCTGATCTATTATTACGGGGACATGAAATTTTTTGACCACTTATTTAAGCTCCTGTCCGTCGGATATGTCGAGGCCGAATTAAGAGTGCTGGATAAAATCGACCCGCAAGCGGCGCACTCAAGGAAGGAGATGGCGAGCGCTGTATACGATATGATTAACTCGGCATATATGAACGAAGGAATAGCCGAACCGGCGCCGAACGTCTAGCCGCCAGGGTGTTTAAAGAACGGGGGGTAGAGCCGGATTAAATATTGAACATATCTGAAATCTGGTAGCAGCGTCAGGGCCTGGTCAGAAGCGAGACCGACTCAATGTGATATGTTTCCGGAAACATATCGAAGGGCTTTACCTTCTTGAGCAGATAACCCGAATCTCCCAGCATCCTTATGTCCCTCGCCAAAGTAGCAGGGTCGCAGGACACATAAATAATCTTCCCCGGGGACAGGCGGGCGATACCCGGGACAGCTTCTTTCGCGCCCTCTCTCGGGGGGTCGAGCACCACGACATCCGGGGGCCTGGCGTCCGGGTCTTCATCCCGCAGGAACTCCTCACACGGAGCGACATGAAAAGTGATATTATTAAGGCCGTTCAGCGCGGCGCTCTTTTTCGCGAGCGCTGCCGATTTTTTATTTACCTCTACAGAAATCACACGTTTTGACGAGACTGCCAGCGGTATGGAAAAATTCCCGGCGCCCGAATAGAGGTCGAGGACCGTCTCCGTACCTTTCAACTCCGCCCACTCGAGGACGGTGCCGATGAGGGCCTCATTCACTGGGACATTGGACTGCGTAAATACCGACGGCGAAGTTAAAAACCTGAGCCCGGAAAGAGATAATTCGAACTCGGCCTCATCCCCTCCCGGCAGGGAGACGTTCTCCGTCTCCTCGTGCCTTTTCAGGTGTCTCGCGAGAGACCTGAGTGAAGCGGGCGCGCTCCTGAACCTTGGCAAGAGGGTTATATAAGCCTTCTCCCCGTCGGAAGAAAGATATATTTTTTCGAGCGGATAACCGGGGTCTCCGATAGATGAAAGAACTTCGGATATGCAGGAAACCGCTTTATTTATTACCCCGTCGGCAACCGGACAAGAATCGATTTTTACGTTTGTCCTGCTCATCTCCCTGTAATAACCGACATGCCAGCCCCCTCCGAAATACCATGCCGAAAGCAGGACGCGCCTCCTGTACCCATACTCGGACGGGGACGGGAATATGGGCTCCGTGTGAACTTCCCCGACGCCTCCGATCCTCTGAAGGGTCTCCCTGAGTATGCTTTCCTTCTCCCTGAGCTGTGCCGGATAGCTAAGGTTTTGCAGCTGGCACCCCCCGCAGATATGAAACACCCGGCACGGAGGCTCCACCCTCTCCCCGGAAGGCTCCACTATACTCTCGATTACTGCTTCCGCGAATTTGCCCTTATCGCTGGTGACCCTTATCTCCAGGATATCATGAGGGAGCCCGCCCTTTACGAAATAGACCTTCCCGTCCTTCCTGGCTATACCGCTTCCGCCGAATGCAAGTCTCTCTATCTCTACACGCAACTCGATCCCCCCTTGTATTAGTTTATGAACATGGCGTCCCCGTAGCTGAGAAACCTGTAATCCCTGTTTAGAGCCTCGTCATAGGCCCTGAAAATAAATTCCCTGCCCGCGAACGCGGAAACGAGCATGAGGAGAGTCGACCGCGGGAGGTGGAAATTCGTGATAAGTGCGTCCGCGGCCTTGAATTCATAACCCGGCACGATGAAGAGGTCCGTTTCTCCCCTGCACGGCACAACATCGCCTGCTTCGTTTACCGAGGACTCGAGGGTCCTCAGCACCGTCGTTCCGACCGCTATCACCCTTCCCCCTCGGGACTTCGCGTTGTTAACCGCATCGGCCGTCTCGCGCGGGATCTCGCGGAACTCCGGGTGCATATCGTGCTCCCGGACGAGCTCCGTCTTGACGGGCTTGAACGTGCCTATACCGACGTGGAGCGTGACGTGAGCTATGCGCACGCTACTGCGCTCGATCTCTTTCAGGAGTGCGGGCGTAAAGTGGAGTCCCGCCGTAGGGGCGGCTATGGCCCCCGGCTTCTCCGCATAGACCGTCTGATAAGATACCCTGTCATCCGCGTCGGGCTCCCTCTTGATGTAGGGTGGGAGGGGCATACTGCCCGAGCTTTCTATGTACGGATCGGCGTCTCCGCTGAATTCCACGAGCCACACGCCTCCACCCCCGCTGAAGAGCCTTCCGGAAGGTCCGCCCTCGAACTCGATCACGAGCCCCTCTTTCGGATTCCTTACGAGGCATGTCCATGTCCGGCTGTCCCGCTTTCTCACCAGGAGTATTTCGGCCCTTTCCCCGGATTTTTTCCTCCCGAAGAGCCTCGCCGGTATCACCCTCGTGTTATTGAGGACGAGCAGGTCCCCCGCCCTGAGCAATCCGGGGAGCTCGAAGAATTTCCCGTGGGTTATTTCCCCTTTTCCTCTGTCGAGGACCATCAGCTTCGAGTTCTGTCTTTCAGCCGCCGGACGGTATGCGATCCGCTCCTCCGGGAGATGATAATCGAAGTCTGACGTCTTCATCGGGATAGGGCTTACTTCCCCTTCTTTTCGAGGAGTTTGCGCACTGAAAGCCTGAGCGCATTCAGCTTTATAAACCCGGTCGCGTCCGCCTGGTCGTATATGCTGTCCTCCTCGAACGTAGCCAGGTCCTCTTTGTATAGAGAATAAGGCGAGCGCCTGCCGGCCAGGATAATATTGCCTTTGTATATCTTGAGTCTTACCGTGCCGGTCACGTTCTTCTGGGATTCCTCGACCGAGGCCATGAGCATGTCCATTTCGGGCGAATACCAGAATCCGTAGTATATGAGCTCCGCCAACCTGGGGATGAGCGCGTCCCTCATGTGCATGACTTCCCTGTCCATGGTCAACGATTCGAGCGCCCTGTGAGCGGCGTGGAGTATCGTGCCGCCCGGGGTTTCGTAGACCCCGCGGGACTTCATGCCGACGAACCTGTTCTCGACCAGGTCGACCCTGCCCACGCCGTTTGACCCGCCTATCTTGTTGAGGACGGTGAGAAGATCGACTGGGCTCAATTCCTTTCCGTCGACCTTGACCGGGACCCCCTTTTCAAAATCTACATCCAGATAAACCGGCTCGTCGGGGGCCCTTTCGGGCGATACTGTCATCTCGAACATATTCTCAGGGGGCTCCGACCACGGGTCTTCGAGTATCCCGCCCTCGTAGCTCGTGTGAAAGAGGTTCCTGTCGCAGCTGTACGGCTTTTGCTGAGTGACCGGGACGGGGATACCGTGTTTCTCCGCGTATTCTATGAGCGAGCTTCTGGAGTTCAAATCCCATTCCCTCCACGGCGCTATGACCTTGATCGAAGGGTCGAGGGCGTAAAACGTAAGCTCAAAACGCACCTGGTCGTTCCCCTTTCCCGTCGCGCCGTGCGAGACGGCAAATGCCTTTTCCTTCTTCGCGATCTCTATCTGCTTTTTTGCTATCAAAGGTCTGGCCAGAGAGGTCCCGAGGAGATACGACCCCTCGTAGACTGCAGCCGATTTTATTGCCTTGAATACAAAATCTCTTACGAACTCGTCCTTTAAATCCTCTATGTACACCTTGCTTGCGCCCGTTCTTAACGCCTTCTCCCTGGCCTCTTCCAGGTCCTCCCCCTGTCCGAGGTCGGCGACGAAGGCGATTATCTCGGCATCGTATTTCTCTGCCAGCCATTTGAGGATGACCGACGTATCGAGCCCGCCCGAATATGCCAGGACTATCTTGTCAGCTTTACTCATAATATGATGCTCCTCCATTTAACCGAGATCGCTCGGATATTAAGAATGTGAATAAGAAGTTGCCAGAGACCGGTCAGGAATAATTCCGTCTTGCAGACTAATGCCGTCCCGGAGAATAATTACCAATCATAGCCCGGCCGCTAAGCCCCGTGCTCCGACTGAGACCGCAGATCGTGGAGATAAAACTTGGCATTATGGCTCTCGTAAAATTTTTCGAGCGTAAAACCGATATACTCGATTTTTTCCTGGTCATCCCCCATATATGAGGCGCGTTTCGTTTCATCCGAGATCTTGCACTGAACCGGGACGTCCTTGGTGGGTTCTTCATGAGAGATGAACCTGAGTGTTATATCGCTGTCCTCCAATTTCAAATTTCCGGGCGTAACGAAGCCTATGGTCATTTTCGCGCTGATAAACTCCACTATGAGGAGCCGCACGACACTCGTGCCGATCCCCTCCTTTCCGCCTTCGACCTCGAATTTATAGCCGTAATAATCCAGGCTCTCATTCGTTTCGTTGAGAGTATGCAGATACCAGTAGTCTTCCGAATCGACCCAGCACATTATCTGAAGCATGCTCGCCTCCAAATCTCGATTTATAATTCGATTATTTCCAGTGTGAATCCCCGATTATTATACCCAGAAAAAAATATATCACTCATCTCCGATACTTTAAACAAGCCCTATAACGCTTAGCTGGCTGCCGACCCCCTTCCCCTCCCGCCTGTAGGAATAGAAATTCGGATTACATTTCGTGCACACGCCTAGGACTCCGATATTAGCCACGCCAGCCTTTTCAAGCGCACCCATGTTTATCCCGGGAAGGTCGAGCATGTATTTAGAACCACCCGTCTTTATTAGATATTCACTCGCGTCATCGAACCCGTCCCTGAAAAGAGACGCGACGTCCTCGCCTATCTCATAGCAGCACTTGCCGACCGAAGGGCCTATAACGGCATTGAGGTCCCCGGGTTTGAGGCCGTATTCCTCATCAATTTTCAGAAGCACGGAGTCCAGTATCCGCAATACAGTCCCCCGCCATCCGGCGTGTACCGCCCCGGCCACAGTCCCCTCGTGGTCTGTCAGGAGAACAGGTACGCAATCGGCGGTCGATATACCGATGCCGACACCCCTCAGGGATGTTACGATCGCGTCCCCGTCAGAAACCTTTCCCTCCCCGATACCCGCCCCGTCCCTCAGCACGAAGACCCCGTTTCCATGTATCTGATTGAGCCTTGCCATACCGGAAAACCCGAAGAGCGAAGGGTTTCCGTCGGCATCCCTGTCTGCGAAGCCGTGCTCCACCCCGGGTAGTGAAGAAAGAATTGTTGATTTTATCCAGCCCATGATCTAGTGACTATTTTCCCCGGATTCGGCCAAAATGTTAAGTGCTTCGCTCATATCCCGGGGTATGGGAGCCGTAAACTCGACAAATTCTTGTGTATGGGGATGGAAAAAGCCTATTTTCGAGGCGTGGAGGGCCTGTCTGCCGATTTTCCTGGCCGCACTGACGACCGCGGCTGATCTATGCTTTTTGTATCCGTATACGGCGTCCGCGAGTATAGGGTAGCTGTTCTCGGAAAAGTGGACCCTTATCTGGTGCGTCCTGCCCGTTCTGGGCTCGGCTTCGACAAGGGTAGCGTCTTCAAACCTTTTGATCACCTTCCAGTTCGTAAGCGATTCCCTCCCGGATTTAGCCTTCGATGACATTTTCTTCCTGTCTACGGGATGCCTCCCTATCCTGGAGGAGAACGCGCCCGACTCTTTCCCGATATTGCCCTCGACTATGGCCAGGTACTTCTTCCGGACGGCCCTCGTCTTGAACTGGTTTACGAGGGAGTTATGGGCAGCGTCGTTTTTTGCGACGACCATTACCCCTGACGTGTCCTTGTCGAGACGGTGCACTATGCCGGGCCTGATCTTCCCGCCGATCCCCGAAAGGTCCTTACACCGGAAGAGGAGCGCGTTCACGAGCGTCCCGCTCCCGACGCCCGCGCCCGGATGCACTGTCATGCCCGGCGGCTTGTCCACGACGGCGATGTAATCATCCTCATAGAGAATATCAAGGGGTATGTCCTCTGGCATGACGTCTAGCGGCGTAGGAGCGGGCAGTGTGACCCGCACCGATTCCCCCCCCTCCAGTTTCCGGGAAGGCTTTACGGCCTCTCCCCCGATCAATACGAGCTTCTCCTCGATCAGTCTCTTTATCTGGGACCTGGTGTGCCCCTCGAGAAAATGCGAGAGAGCGATGTCCGCCCTTTTACCGGAGAGTTCCGGGGGGACGATAAAGGTTTCCGTTTTGTCCTCTTTATTCATACGGGACGCCGATGGTTACATCAGGGGAAGGGTTTATTTCTTCTCCCTCCTCTCCTGCATTATCTGCTTTACCGCGGTCGAGATTACGCCCGGGAGATTCTTGTTCCATCTGAGACTCCTGAGATCGAACTCCCTCAGCTGCCTCAGCAGATTAATAGACATGTGCGTCGGGGTCTTCGGGTTATTGACGAGCGCCAGCTTGACCTGATAGAGCCTCGCCCATTTCCTGCTCTCGGCTATCTCCCGGAGTATATCCTCGCCCACGATCTTGGATTGGGAGATGAGCACGATTTCGTTGTCGGTGAGTCTCGGGTTTTTTAGCACGGCTTTAGACACTATCCTGTTCGGGTCTTTTATCAGGATTGTTCTGGCTTCCCTGTTGCCTAATATAGCGAGCTTAATTTTCTGACCTATATTCAACATGCTTATCTTGACCATGACATGCGGATTGTGGGTATCGAGCGTATGCACTTCCCCATCATCCGAGTCTTCGATGAGCTCCGCATCGAGATCTATCGCGTCAAGGAAGGACTCATCCACTTCCGCGAGGAGCGCGGTGTTGTCTTCCGGGGCCTCAATATCCGACTCGGGAAGCAGCGGTTCTTCTTCTGCAGGGAATTCAGGGAATGCCGACTTTTTGCCGAGATAGAGCTTTAAAAACTCGAGCACGCCGTCGAGGGTCGACCTCGTGACGGCGGGGTTTTTGCTGAGGGCCTCCACGATACTGTCCGAACGCGCGACCCGTTCGTGGTTATTGGCTATCAGCTCGATCAGCGCCTGAGAATGGGTTTTTTCCACCAGATAAGCGACGGTCGAGTCCGAGGAGGAGTTGTTAAGAAGAATCTGCTGGAGACGGCTTTCATCGTCCAGAATGCGCGCAAAATAGTCGAGGAGCCCCGGACGGGTGCCGGCATCCGAAAGCACGGTCGAAAAAACGTCGGGGGGCATCCCCCCGAGTGTTTTACGGGCCTCCTCAGCTACATCCCGGTCATCGTCCAGGGTTAGTAGATAGAGTATAAGGGTAAGGTCTTTGGGCGTAGCGGGCACTAGCCCCTGAGCCGCCTTTAGACGGACCTCTTTCGGACGGGTTTTGTCCGTGAATTGTCTCAGGGAATCAGGTAAGTTTTCAGTCATGAGCGTTTATGCGGGCTGTAGTCAAAATGATGCAGCACGGTTAAATATACCGTAAATTTAAGTGCCGGGCCGATTGCCTCCCTCAGGCGTAAAGGTCAGGGCATCGAATTATGAGCCGACACGGAGGGGCCTGACGTTTTTCCGTATCAGGCGCAATTTCCTAGTAACGCCGAGTGTCCGCTATTCGGAGGAGGTAACGAGATGGCAGGGGATGAAAAGGCAGTCAGGCAGTATGAAGGCAGATGGGCGGCTAAACCCGAGCAGGTAAAGGAAGGGGTGCTGTTCAGTTACTATGCGCCCGGCGCGGGAGAGATTTTTCTATCCGGAGATTTCAACGGGTGGAAGCACGGCACCCTCAGGCTCGTAAAAGGCGGCGACAACGTCTGGCGCATAATACTCAGGCTCGCGCCCAGCAGGTCTTACGACTATAAATACGTGGTCGACGGGAACTGGATTACCGACCCGAATAACCCGGACCTGAATCCCGATATCGCGGGCGGCGCCAACTCGATTATATATATAGGGGAAAAAGGGAACCTGCTCGCGAAGGACGACCCCGAAAGACACAAGTTCACACTCGAAGGAAGGGGCATCCGGCACGGAATATTCTCCTCCGAGAGGTATAAAAGGGACTTCGATCTCTTTTACGTGCTGCCGCCCGGTTATAACGGCGAGCCGCTTCCAGCAGTCATATGTCTCAATAATTACATCAAGTCTCAGGAAATAGATCAGTACTGCCGGAAATACGGGTACATCGGCATTTTCCCCTCACCCGATATAGGCGGGGATTATATTAGAAAAGGCAAGCTGAATATATTCTCGGAGCTTATAAACGAAGTAAAGGAACGATTCAGGATCGACGAGGACAGGCTCTATGTCACCGGCATGTCGAACGGAGGGCTCGAAGCCCTTCTCGTTTCCCTCTATTTCCCTGATCTTATAGCCGCGTCCGCCGTCGTGTTCGGGCCCTACAGGCTGAGGTATTATAAGGACAAAATCAGCCATATGAATACGGATGAGGTCAAGAGATTTTTGGCGAACCTCGAATTCCCACAGAGGATGCTGCCCAACATAATCAATACCCCTATTTACATATCCCACGGAGGAGGGGACGAAGCCGTCCCCGCAGACGACGCCATAGTGCTGCACGAGATCGTGGAGAAGCTCGGCACCCCGGTAAAATTCAATTTTTATCCCAAAGAGGGGCACACGTGGCTCATGGTCGACGAAGACCTGCCGAACGTATTCGACTGGTTCGGCAAATTCAAGCGCAATAACTACCCCGAGAGGATCTATTACACGGCCCCTTTCGGATTATTTAAAAATAAAATATTCTGGGCGGAGTTCATGCCCTACGAAGTAACCCAGCCGGTCAGAATGCGTGTGGGGGTTACGGCGGAGAAGGGCATCCGTATCGATTCCGATAATATTAAAAAGATCACTCTAAGCCCTTCCCGGGAGCTTCTGCGAATATCCGAGAAAACGAAAATAGACATCTTCGGCAAAAAGGCCAAAATAGATTTGAATACGGATACGAACGAGGCCGTAATAACCTTTTAGGGGTATGTCCCGGACAACCATGAATAATGAAGATTTGGTGGAGCAGGAGCTTCTCTCTATACCCTTCGGGCAGAGCAAGATAGACGCCCTCTTCTACAGGAGCCTCCCGAGGCCGGGCGGCCAGGAGAAAGAGCCGGTCATCATACATATACACGGGTTCCTCGGGAATTTTCTCGACGGAAGCCAGCGTTACCTGCCCCCGATACTTGCCGGGGCCGGATATTCGTCCCTATCCATAAATACGAGAATGGCCACTTTCGGACTCTTTTTCGGATACGGGATCATCGACGACACCATCCCCCAGATAGATACCGCGATCGTATATCTGAAAAACATGGGCTACACCAGAATTATCCTGTCCGGGTACAGCCTCGGGAGCAGCATCGTCCTTAGATATGCATCGCTCCGAAACGACACGTCTCAATACCCGAGCCTGAAAGGCATAATCGCCCTTTCTACACCCTACTCGACCGCCGACACGATCCGGAACAGATGGAACAGGTATGGAAGCAATCCGTCTTATGACGAGATATACAGAAGGGTGAAAGAGACGCTCAAACCGGACCCGTTCACCTCGACCGAAGACCGTACGGTAATCATTTACAAGGCAAGAGGGGATACGCTCAACCCCGAGCATACGGAGCTATACACGTATAAGACCTGGTGGTACCTGGCGGGACCGGAGGCGGAGTCCTCGAAGTGCTACAGGCAAATCGCAAGGATCAGAATTCCTATACTGCTCATTCAGGGCAGGCAGGACGCGGAGCTCGGACCCGAGGAAGCGAATGACCTCGCAAAGATTGCGCGGAACGCGGGCAATCAGGACGTATCAGCATTTTACATGAACGCGGATCACGACTTCGACGGGAAAGAGGAGGAGCTGGGGAACGCAATCGTAAAGTGGCTCGGCAGGAGATTCGGATTGAAGCAGCTTTCCCCGAAATGATCCAGAGACAGCGTAAACTCATAAGCATTAATTCAAAGGACGATTTCCTCATCCACTCTCTCCTGGTCACATCCGAGTATGAGAAACCGGAAGACCTTTTCGAGACACCCATAGTTATCATGGTGCACGGCGTCCTGGGCCATTTCCTCGCGCGCGGCACCCCAAGGCAGCTGCCCCTCCTCCTGACCGAACGCGGGATAAATTCTTTCTCGATAAACACCAGGATGGCTCATCTGGGACAGATATTCGGTAGCGCCATATTCGACACGACCGGGTACGACATAGAAGCCGCCGTGGAGTTTCTCAAAAAAGAGGGGTATTCAAAGATATTCATACTCGGCTTCAGCCTCGGGGCGAACCTGACGGCTTTCTATGCCGCAAACAAACCGGAGCCCGAGGTCAAGGGTCTCATACTCGAAGGCTGCGCATATTCCCTCCCGGATTCCCAGAAAAAGCGGTGGGATAAATGGCAGAGCACCCCATCCTACGATGAGGTATACGAAAAGGCGAGAGAATTACTGGGACCGGATCCGCTCACGAGCCACAGGGACGAGATATTCCTCGTTAACAGGGCGTGGGGAGATACGTTCAACCCTTTTCACAATGAAATCTACACGTACAAGACCTGGTGGTTTATGAGGAGCCCGGAAGCGCACCATGCAAAAACCTGCACGGTCATCCAAAGGGTAAAGGTCCCGATACTCTTCCTTCAAGGCGTGAACGACGACATACTCGAAGAATGGGAGTCGAGGGAGCTCGCCCGGCTTGCGGCGGAAGCGGGCAACGCCTCGGTCGAGGTGAGATATATAGAGAACGCACAGCATGACTGCATGGAAAACCCCGACGCCGCATCGGACTCGATTGCAAAATGGATCTGGAAAATCGCGGGGAGAGGGGCATAAGAAAAATAGCGCCCGGTACACTTAACCTGCCTCCGCCCTATCATAAGCCCCGAGCGCCCCGTCAAGCGCGTCTACTGCGCAAAGGAATTCACCCCTCTGCCATCAACAATCAACCTCATATCATTCAGTTCCATGAATTGCTTAACCGATGACGAAAATTGTAATAATTTCGCGATAGATACGACCTGTTCTCAATAAAAAAGCATGAAATTGAAGCCGGTTACATACCCGATACGTTATGGCATGGATTTTGCTCTCAATAAATTAAAAGATATATATGAGCAACATTATTTTCCGGGATAATCGCCGCAGCAGTATTCGAAACAGGCCAGATGCAGACTCCCGAGCTTGGGAGATAACGATGAACAAACGACAAGTCATAAATCTAGCGGAACCCGAATCCGCCGGTGCAAAAATAGTAGCGCTCAAGTGGAGCGAGATTCTCGAAAGCGCATTCGAGTACTACAAGGCCGACTATATACCTGCGTGGGCGCTGAACCAGACCCATCTCAACAACACCGGAGACAAGCTTTTCATATCGAAAAAGAGCAGGGAGTGGGTGAGCTGGGAAAAGATAGACCCGTCATTAAGACCGGATATCGCCACGCTCTTCGATCTTCTGCCCGACCTCCCGGAAGACGACCGGTACCGGGGGCTGATAAAAGAACTTGCGGACGAAGGAATAAGGGACCCGGAGGACCACTTCTGGGAGAATATGTTCTCGTACAAGTCGGCGAAGGACCTGTCTATCAAAGGGAGAAGATACAGGATCGACTGGGAAGCGTAGATATACCGATCACACCTTACCGCGAAATACATACCGGGATTGCACCGGTAAAGATAATTCCTACTTCGTGACCACCCTCACGGATACCCGTTTCGCACCGAGAAAGTCTTTTGCGCTGCCCTGATTCACCGAGATCTCAAGAAGCCCGGCGCTCCCGATTATTGCGAGTAATTCTCCCTTCCCGGCCTCTCCGTACGACCCCGAAATCCGGTCGAGCACGTAACCGTCCACATACACCCTCGAGCCCGGCTTGATTGCGCCGCCCGGAATATTTGTAACGAGGTTGCCGAAGGAATCCCCGTAGAGAACCACGCCCGATATCTCATTCTCCTTTACGGTCGGCTCCGGAACGTCGAGGGAAACAGGATCCGCCGCAACATCGCCAAGCTCGCATATGTCTACACCCGATGATAAGTGTGCAGCAGCAGGGGCGAAAATGTCCCTGCCGTGGAACGTCCTGCTCACGTTTCCGAGCATGTATGCGGCGTTCGTGATCTCGACTACGCGCGGATTATCCACGGAATCGAGCACAGGAGAAAATAAGCCGTTATCGGGTCCGACAAAAAAATACCCGCCCGCTTCTACGGCAATGGGCCGTCTCTCACCGCCGACGCCGGGATCGACGACGGCTGTGTGGACTGTCCCCCGCGGAAAGTAGGTGTAATAGCTTAAGAGCTTGAAGGCAGCCTCGAATATATTGTACTTCTCAACCTCGTGAGTAATGTCGACGATCCGCGCGTTCGGGTTTATCCCCAGTATTACCCCCTTCATGACGCCCGCGCAATGGTCTCTCGACCCGAAGTCGGTCATTAACGTGATTAAGTTTCTCAAGGCCCTTTGCCCTTTTTGAAAATAGCGCTAAATTGGTCGATAATTACAATAACGCAATATAGCGGAATTGAAAATGAAGCTCACTATACTGGGATCGGGCACCTGTGTGCCCTACACGGAGCGCGGGTCGTCCGGATACGCGCTTGAAATACACGGAGCCGGGATACTCCTCGACTGCGGGAGCGGAGCTCTGTGGAAGCTCGCCCGTGCGGGGATAAGCTATCTGGACATCGACCATATATTTCTCTCGCACCTCCATCCGGACCACACGGGCGACCTCGTGCCGTTTCTGTTCGCAACGAAATACGCATTCGGATCGCCTTACGGCTCAAAGCGCGAAAAGCCGCTCGCGTTATGGGGAGGCCCGGGTTTTTTGGAATTTTTCGATGCGCTTAAAAACGCCTATAAGGACTGGATATTGCCCGAAGGGCTCTCGGTGGGTGAGCTCGGGCAGGGCACGAGAGATTTCGGCGAATTCACACTGACAGCTGCGAGTGTGCCGCATATAGGGAGCAGCCTTGCCTACAGAATAGAGTCGGAAGGAAAGTCCCTCGTTTACTCGGGCGATACGGACTACTCGGACGCCCTCATCGAGCTCGCCCGCGGCTCGGACGCACTTATAATAGAATGCGCCCTTCCCGACGACGAGTCTAAAAGGAGCGGACACCTCACCCCGGGCGAAGTCATAGAGACCGCGAACAGGTCGGGTGCAAAGAGGGTCATCGTAACACACCTCTATCCCGTATGCGATGAAATGAAGACAGTCGAACGGATAAGGAAGAGCGTCCGCGCGGAAGTGACCGAGGCCCGCGACCTTCTGCAGATCGAGGTTTAATACCCGCGCCCGTCAACCTCCGGACAATCGGTTGACAATAAAAGACGATACTGTTTTAATGTGATCAGGAGGTAACTACAATGGAACTAATGGAAGCGATTGGCACGAGAAGGAGTATCAGGTTCTTCAAGCCGTGGAAGGAAGTGGAGGACCGGAAGATACAGCGGATTCTACAGGCGGCAAGATACGCGTCCTGCCAGGGGAACTGCGGCTCGACCGAGGCAATAGTAATAGACAAGAAAACATACCCTGCCGACAAGTTCGAGCAGCTGATCGAATGTGCGTCGACATTTAACGAGATACAGTTGAGGACGGCCCCGATCGTGATCGCATGGCTCGTAAATATGGACGCATGGTATAAAGAGCTCGTGGAATCCTTTGCCGTGCTCTTTCCCGCGAGAGCCATAACCGCCGCCCACGGCTGGACGTATAAAATACTTACCGAAACGACCTATCCGCGCCTCATGAGCTTCCCGAGGGATAGGGCGGAGGACCTGCTCAGAATAGAAGCGGGGCAGGCGATCGCGAACGCCCTTTTAGCCGCGACCGAGCTCGGGCTCGGGTGCTGTCTCCTAGCGACGGGAAGAAAACCGACCGACTTTCCAAAGGTGCTCGGGGTCCCCGAAAACATCGTCCCCCTCTGGCTCATGGCCGTAGGTTACGCCGCCGAGACCCCCGGACAGAGGCCGAGGAAGCGGTTCGATAAACTCTATCACTACAACACTTACGGCACCCCGCTTAAGGAAGACCCGGCCGTGAAGGAAATGCTGAGAGAGAGCAAGATGATCCAGCCTATGGACCCGCTGCCGGGAAGGGAAGAAGAGCTCAGGCACGTTTGCAGAATGTTCGGGCTCAGGGAAGACATGCCGGACATGCCCAAAGAAAAAATCAGGGCCCTTTACGAGAAGGACTCCATATATTACGGGGAGGTCCCGCCGGGGCTCGAGGAAAAAGGGGTTTAACAGGAGGGTGAATAGCCCATTGGTATTTCTTCATTGCCCGGAGCTCGGGGAACGGGCGAGGAGTCCCATGGCCGACTCCTTAACTTCTTCCACGCTTATCCCCGTCAGGCATCTCACGCTGTAGGGGCACTTCGGCGTATATCCGAATCTGGTACATGGGCTGCAGGGCTCGTTCTTGTTAATCGCGACGTGATCATCCCCCGGGGGGGCCCACTTCTTTTGTATGCCCGCCCCGAATAGCGACAGTGTAGGCGTTCCGACCCCGTATGCTACGTGCATAAGCCCGGTATCGCCCGATATAAAGAGGTCGAGCTCGGAAATAACGGCCGCCGTTTCTCCGAGCGTGGTTCCCCCAATGTAGTCCAAAAGGTATCCGTTAGTACACCGTTTTTTAAAAATTTCGGCATCGCCCTTCTCTGTTACGCCGCCCACGAGAACGGAACCGATATTCTCCCTCGACAGTTTTTCCGCAAGGTCGGCGAAATTATTTGCGCCCCACCTCCTTTCAGGCACGGTTGCGCCCGTAAAGATACCGACAACGGCCCTTTTCCCCTTCCTGAATTCGGATATTGCCGAGCTCCGGGCGTCATGCGGACCTGAGATCGGAAGGAAGGGTCTAGTTTTGTCGAACTCGTACTCCCCACCCGTCAGTGATGATACGAGGTTCAGAAAGCTGAAGACCTCGTAATCGTCATGGCTGTAGGGGACTATGCGGCTGTAAAGCCCGGCCCTTTCGTTCGTACCGAATCCGATGCGCTCGGGGGCGCGCGTCAGATACGATAGAGCGGCCGTCATACGGTGCCACTGCTCCGTGTCGATGACTATGTCGTACCCGGCTCTTATCACCCTGTAGAGGGTCTCGTGAGGAAGCCTGTCATAAAGCAGGAGGCCGTCTATATACGGGCATCCTGCGAATATCCCCGAGTTCCTCTTCTCCGCAAGCACGTCGATCGTATGGTCTTTGTAATGATTCCTCAGCTCGGAGAGGGCTGGAAAAAGGAGCACGGCGTCCCCAATGCCGCCCGGCCTTATGACGAGTATTTTACGGCTCTGCCCTTCCCACTTTTTCCGGGGACTGACTATAAATTTGGATGCGGAGCACACAATCCTCCCTAGTGCGCCGTCCAATCTCTTGATCCCTGCTGTCTTCCAGTTCATATCGTTTAACCAGGCGGATAGACCGCTGGCCCCCTGCCGACCTCTAGTATAAATCTTGCCGGCTGAATAAGGTAGGCCGTAATTATGTATTTAGTCGTGATTGACGGAATTAAGAACCGGGACGGCTTCAACCGGCGTGTGCCTTCGCATGAGCCGCCGGCAGTTACAGCGTTTTATATCAGGCTACGGTTATTTCCTCGTCCAGGTAGACGTTCTGTACTGCGTTCAGAATCTGAATGCCCTCTTTCATCGGCTTCTGGAACGATTTGCGGCCCGTGATGAGACCCATTCCCCCTGCCCTCTTATTGATGACCGCCGTCCTGACCGCCTGCGCAAGGTCGTCCTCTTCCCTGCCCGTCGATGCGCCTCCGGAATTTATCAGTCCGGCGCGGCCCATGTAACAGTTCACAACCTGATACCTGGTCAGGTCGATCGGATGATCGGACGTGAGCTTCGAGTATACCTTCGGGTCCGTCTTCCCGAACTTGAGCGCAAGGAACCCTCCGTTGTTCTCGGCCTGCTTCTGCTTTACTATGTCGGCCTCTATAGTGGCGGAGATATGGTTCGCCTGCCCCGTGAGGTCGGCAGATAAATGATAATCCACTTTTTCAGTGCTGAAGGCCTGGTTTCTGAGATACGCCCAGAGCACGGTTACAAGTCCGAGCGTGTGGGCATAACTGAACGCCTCCGAAACCTCCTGTATCTGACGGTCGCTCCCCTCGGAGCCGAAGTATATCGTAGCCCCTACCGAGACCGCCCCCATCTGAAAGGCCTGATCGACGTTCGCGAACATTATCTCGTCGTATTTGTTCGGGTAAGTGAGGAGCTCGTTATGATTGAGCTTTACCAGGAACGGAATCTTATGTGCGTATTTCCTGGAAACGGCGCCCAGCACACCGAGCGTGGAAGCGACCGCGTTACAGCCCCCCTCGATCGCGAGCTTTACTATATTCTCCGGATCGAAATAAATTGGATTGGCGGCGAAGGATGCCCCTGCCGAGTGCTCAATGCCCTGGTCGACGGGGAGTATCGACATATATCCGGTCCCGGCGAGCCTGCCGGTGTTGTACATGAGCTGGAGGTTCCGCAATACGGAATTCGGCCTGTCGGAAGGAGCGAAGACCCTTTCGACGAAATCCGGTCCGGGCAGGTGCAGCAGGTTCCTGGAAACGGTTTTGCACTTGTGATCGAGCAGGTAACCGGCCTCCTTGCCTAAAAGCCTGACTATGGAATCCTTCCCCTCTTTTACATTCGCCTTCGCCATTTTTATGCTCCGTTTATTGATTCCATATATGTGATTCTAAAGATAACACGAAATTATTTGGATGGATAGATTTTGAACGCCGCGAACGGGTACAAAATTTACGGTGTGCGGAAAGTGGATTAACTCGCAGCCAGAGAGATCTTCTCTTCTTTATCGTTTAGTATCGAAATCCCCGGAAGCTCGTCTCCCCCCAAAAATTCCAGGAGCGCTCCTCCGCCCGTGGAGATGTGAGTGATCTCCAGGTCGAGGACCTCTGCCTCTCTTATCGCGGCCACGGTTTCACCGCCGCCCACCACGGTCGTTGCTCCCCTCCAGGTGGCGAGGGCAACCGACCTTGCAAGCTGAGTCGTGCCTGCGGAAAAATCCCCTATTTCGAAAACCCCCATAGGGCCGCTCCAGAATATCGAACCCGTGCCCTTTATCAGATGGTTATACTTCGCAGCGGTCTTGGGCCCGATGTCGTACCCTTTCAGATCGTCGGGTATCTCACCGTCGACGACCATGCAATTCTTCCTTCCCTCCAGGTTCCCTGCGACGACGTGATCGACAGGGAGAAATATCTTATCGCCGTACTTATCGAGCGCTTCCTTCGCCCACCCTACGAACTCGTCCTCTACTATTGAGCTGCCGATGTTTACGCCCTTCGCTTTAAGGAACGTATACGCGGCCCCTCCTCCCAGCAGCACCTTATCCGCTTTTTCTATGAGACTCTTGAGTGCGTGTATCTTATCCTTGATCTTACTCCCCCCCACTATTACCAGGAACGGGCGGTCCGGGTTCTCACGGAGCCTCGTAAGGAATTTCAGTTCCCTGCTCACGAGAAACCCCGCGACCCTAAGATCGAACATGGACGCCATACCGTAGGTGGAAGCGTGCTTCCTGTGGGACGTGCCGAACGCGTCGTTCACGTATATGTCGGCGTATGACGCGAGCTCTTTTGAAAACTCGGCGTCGTTGTCGGTCTCTTCCTTGTGGAACCTCAGGTTCTCGAGGAGCATAACCTCTCCGGGCTCGAGGGCGTCGAGTGCCGCCCTGACCTCCGGCCCTATGACCTTGCCGTTGAATTTGACCGACTTTCCGAGGAGCTCCGAGAGCCTCATAGCTATGGGTTTTAACGACAGCTCCGAGATCGCTATCCCCTTGGGCCTACCCAGGTGCGACGCGAGTATCACCTTCGCCTTTCTTTCGACGAGATAGTCTATCGTCGGTATAGCCCTTCTGATCCTGTAATCCTCGCTTATCTTTCCGTCCCTGATCGGAACGTTGAAGTCCACTCTTACGAAGACGTGTTTCCCGTTGAGTACGGAATCGGGCAGGTCGGATATCACGAGCTTGGTCATCACATTTTTTCTCCTATGAATTCGATCAGATCGACGACCCTCGAGGAGTACCCGTATTCGTTATCATACCACCCGATCACCTTCACGAGATTCCCGTCTACGACTGACGTCAGCGCCGAATCGAATATAGCCGAATGCGGGTCGCCTATGAAATCCGAGGATACGAGCTCCTCATCCGTATATCTCAAATACCCTTTGAGCTCTCCGGAAGCCGCCTGCCTGAACTTCTCGTTCACCTCTTCGGGGCTAGTATGCTTTTTGACTTCGCACGTGAAATCGACGACGGATACGTCCGCCGTAGGGACCCTCATCGCGACCGCGCTCAGCTTGCCCTTGAGCTCGGGGAATATGATCTGTATAGCCGTTCCCGCGCCCGTTTCTGTCGGAATTATCGAAAGCGCTGCGGCCCTCGCCCTCCTCAGGTCCTTGTGCGGGGCGTCCAATATCCTCTGGTCGTTCGTATAGGAGTGTATGGTCGTCATCTCCCCCCTCACGATGCCGAAGCTCTCATGGAGCACCTTGACTATCATCGCGAAGCAGTTGGTCGTGCAGGACGCATTGGAAATGATGTGGTGTTTTTCGTTGTCGTAGCTTTTTTGATTGGCCCCGAGCACGGTCGTGAAATCGACCTCCCCCTTGGCAGGCGCCGTAATGACGACCTTCTTCACCGTATTACCCAGGTGGACCGATGCCGCTTCCCTGGATCTGAATATACCGCTCGCCTCGGCCACTATGTCCGCCTTTACATCTTCCCACGGGATATTCTTCGGGTCTTTTTCGGAAAACACTCTGATCGCTTTCCCGTTGACGAGTATGTGGCCGTTCTCGGATTTGACCTCTCCCTTATACGGACCGAATATAGAATCGTATTTAAAAAGATGTGCGAGCGTCTTCGAATCGGATATATCGTTAATCCCGACAAATTCCAGGCCCTTGCGATCGAGACCTATGCGCAGAATGTGCCTTCCTATTCTTCCGAACCCGTTAATACCGACCTTGATAGACATCTAACAACCCTCCGGAACTCCCGTTTTTTTCGTTTCGCCGAAGAATAAAGCCTAAAGAA
Organism: Thermodesulfobacteriota bacterium; assembly: GCA_041753155.1. Taxonomy (GTDB): domain Bacteria; phylum Desulfobacterota_D; class UBA1144; order Nemesobacterales; family UBA2774; genus 2-12-FULL-53-21. The sequence continues at coordinate 100,697 of JBGSVA010000046.1, forward strand.
AGTACCCTTTCAAACAATTAGAGTCAAGGTATGCGAAAGAGTTAAAAACCCCGTATAACTATACCATCGATAAAGGAAAATCTCTAAGAACTTGTATTTGATTCTTTTCCCGTATATTTTCAATCCCTATGAGAAAAAAGAAAGCGGCGATATTGGGCGCGAGCGGGTACACGGGAGGGGAGCTTCTGAGGCTCCTGTACACACACCCCCATGTGGAACCCGCTTATTTAACTGCTGATAAACACGCCGGAAGGAATATATCGGACGTATTCCCTCATCTGGGCGGGTTCCTCGGCCGGAGGCTCGAGCCTCTCGATCCGGGCGCCCTGCCCCGGGACATAGACGTCGTTTTTCTGGCCCTCCCCCACGGGGAATCGGCCAGAGTCGTCCGGGAGCTCTACAAGAAGGACCTGAAAATTATTGACCTGGGGGCGGATTTCAGGCTTAGCCGCGGGGTCTATAAGGACTGGTACGGGGAGCACCCGTGTCCGGAGCTGATAGAGGAGGCGGTGTACGGGCTCCCGGAGATCAACAGGCCGGCGATCAAAGGGGCTAAATTAATAGCGAATCCGGGCTGTTATCCCACTTCAGCGATACTAGGGCTCGCTCCGCTGCTAAAAGAGAAACTGATCGAGCCTGACTCGATTATAGTCGATTCGAAGTCGGGCGTGTCGGGAGCGGGCAGGTCCCCGTCGCTCGATTACCATTTCTGCGAGGTGAACGAGGGGGTCAAGGCGTATAAGATCGGGGAGCACCGCCACATCCCGGAGATCGAGGAAGTGCTCTCGGTCTACTCCGGAACGGGTGTGAATGTCTCGTTTACCCCTCACCTGATACCGATGGACAGGGGGATACTCTCGACGATCTATGTAAGGCTGAAAAAGAAAAGGACGACCGGACAGCTGATCGGCCTCTACGAAGAGCATTACGGCAAAGAGAGGTTCGTAAGGATATCCCCAGAAAAGGTCTATCCGTCTACGTCACAGGTCAGGGGCTCCAATTTCTGCGATATAGGCATGAGGGCCGATCCGGAGAATAAAACCGCGATTATAATCTCTGTCATCGATAATCTGGTTAAAGGCGCTTCAGGCGCCGCTGTTCAGAACATGAACGTCATGATGGGATTCGAAGAATCAGCCGGTCTTGAAGCACCCCCGATATTCCCCTGACAAGTGCCGTCTCGATTTTCAGAGCGCCCTGGAGCTGCCGCCGCGGGCCTCTCTTATCCTTTCGACCGCTCTCGGCACGATCCCGGCCGCCGCATCGATTTCTCCGTCCCCTGTAAACCTCCCGAGGCTGAACCTCAGGGAAGACGCTGCTTCCGCCCGTGACAGACCCATAGCCATTAGCACGTGGGAGGGATCGATCTTACCTTCCGAGCATGCGGAGCCCGTCGATACCGCCAAGCCCTCGAGATCGAGGGCCATCGAGAGGGAATCGCCGCTCACCCCGTCTATAAATACATTGAGGGTATTCCAGAGAAGCCCGTCCATATCGCCGTTCAGTCTGATTCCGGCGATAGAGGCCGATAAGCTTTCCCATAAGCTGTCCCGTAGCGGTCTTATCCTACTTTCGTCTTCCCTCATCTCGCGTAGTGAGATCTCGGAGGCCATACCCATACCCGCGATCGCGGGCACGTTCTCGGTGCCTGAGCGGCTGCCCCTTTCCTGTCCTCCGCCGTGTATAAGAGGGCGGAGCGGAATCCTCTTATTTACTCCGTCCCTCACGTAGAGGGCGCCAGCACCCTTGGGGCCGTAGAACTTGTGAGCTGAAACGGTCAGAAGGTCAGCCGGCACTTCATTCATGTCGATATCTATCTTTCCCCCGGCCTGCACTGCATCCGTATGGAATATGGCCCCTTTCTCTTTTACGATGCGGGCGATCTCGGCTATAGGCATGACGGTCCCGGTCTCATTGTTGGCGAAAATGCACGATACGAGTATCGTCTCATCAGAAATCGAATCCAGGAGCTCGTCGAGGTCGATGGTGCCGGAGGCGTCCACGCCCAGATATGTGACCCGGAACCCGGTCTTTTCGAGGGACCTGAAAGCCTCGAGCACGGACTCGTGCTCGACTGATGTAGTAATGAGATGGTTCCCCCTCTCCTCTGACCCGTAAGCCGCTCCCATTATCGCGTAGTTGTTGCTCTCGCTCCCCCCGGACGTGAATACGATCTCCCTCGGACTGGCATTGATAAGGGCCGCGACCTGGTCCCTTGCGCGGTCGAGTGCGCCCTTCCCCCTCATACCGAACGAGTGGATGCTCGACGGGTTCCCGAAGCCGTCCTTGAAATAGGGCATCATCTCTTCGAGCACGCGCGGGTCAATAGGTGTGGTAGCGTTGTAATCCAGATATATTTTTTTCATCGCACTCAGGACATTAAGTTTACATTAGCGCGTAGCAGTTCGGTATCCCGAGGCATCCCCGTAGATGTTAAATAATTCGTGGCTGGAATTCTTCTGGATAACACGTAATCAAGGAAAATTAGTATTTCCCCGACATTCACAGAATCGTCGGCCCAACACTAATATTGCCCGCTGCGAAAACAGCGGGCAACAGGGACATTACGGGATTTGCGGCACACAATGTGTGCCCATACACGATCCTTCCCAACCTCTTCCGCCCTACCTGCCCTGTCTTTGCGAGGGAGCGTATTCGGCGACCGCGGCAATCTCTTGAATCAAGCGAGATCGCCACGACCAAAATACGGTCTCGCGATGACAGAAAAAGATTTAAAGATTTTTAGCAAACTTCCCGTAGTCCCCAAAAGATTTTTGCTACTTTTGATCTCTCAAAAGTAGAAAGCTTAAGCTTTTCATAAAGCTCACTATGTGTGTGCTTCTTTTCATCCCAGTCCTGAGCCCTGCCCTGAACTAGTTTCAGGTTGCTTCAGGAAAGGAAAAGAAAATATATTTTAGTATTCCAACTCCTTAAGAAAGCTCAGGGCAGTCAACGATCCGGGGGGGGGGCACAACTTTTAAACCCGACCTCCGCATCATCTTTTGTCACTAAGCTACCTGACAGTGAGCAAAATGCCCGTGTCGGGCTAATTTTGGGCCTTCAGTAGGTGTTCGTATTCATCTTTTACGATCCGAATGAACTCGGCCGCGAGTTTCGAGAGCTTTCTGTCCCTGTGCCACGCGGCGACCACGGTACGCTTCGGAGACTGGCCCTTGATAGGCCTGTAAACGCATCTATTTGAATCGTCCGTCATGACGAGCATCTTGGGCACAAGGGATACCCCGCTCCCGAATGAAACGCAGTGCTGTATGGTCGAGAGATTCCACGTGCGGCAGACGATATCGGGATTTATCTGCCTCTCGTAGCAGAAATTATTTATCTGCTCGCCGAGACAATGCTCCTCGTCGAGAGCGATGAACGGAATATCCCTCAAGTCCTCTATTGCTACGTCCTCCGATTTCGCAAGCTCGTGAACGGGCGATATGGCGAGAACGAGGGGGTCCTCGAAAAGGAGCTCCGTCCTTATCAGCTTCTCTTCCAGAGGGAGGCTCATCACGGCGAGCTCTATCTCGAGCCCGATGAGGCTTTTGACAAGCCTTTCAGTAAGATTTTCATTGACGGAGATCTGGGCTCTGGGAAAGGATTCATAGAACCTTTTGAGGATGCCGGGCAGCATATAAGGCGCAATCGTGGGTATCAGCCCGACCGACAGCTGACCCGCGCCAGAGCCGAGGTCTTCAGTTATGCCTGCCTTTATGTCTCCCGCCTCCCTCAGTATGAGCCTTGCCCTCGGCAAGAGCGCCCTTCCGGCTTCCGTTAGCACGGAGGTTCTCCCGAGCCTTTCGAAGAGCTTCTGACCGAGCTCCTGCTCGAGTTTTATTATCTGCTGGCTGAGAGAGGGCTGAGCGACGAAGCATATCCTGGCAGCCTTGCTGAACCCGCCCGTCTCCGCGACGGCGACAAAGTATCTGAGCTGATGAAGCTCCATTCCCGGCGGTCCTCCCAAATTGCCCTTACTCCAATGCTGAATAAGCCCCGGCCTAAGTGTTTCGCCGTCTGTTATGCAGACTTTGGGAAAGGCATTATAGTCATTGCCTATAGATAGTATAGGCAATTTATATTTGACGTCTATAGCATTTCAGATAGATAATACTACCAAGAGGTAACAATCTACCAGGGGGTAATAGATATGAGTAAGAAGAAAACGCTTACGACGGCTCATGACAGTACTATAGGAAATATGAATACTGACGGTGAAAGCAAGTGCCCGTTTACGGGTGGAATGTCAAAGCACAGCGCTGGTGGCGGCACTTCAAACCAAGAATGGTGGCCAAATCTGTTGAAGTTGAACATCCTCCGCCAACACTCTTCTTTATCCAATCCTATGGGCGACGCGTTCAACTACGCTCGGGAGTTCAAGACCCTCGATCTGGATGCAGTGAAGAAAGACATCTTCGATCTTATGACCACGTCCCAAGACTGGTGGCCGGCCGACTACGGTCACTATGGGCCGCTCTTCATTCGGATGGCGTGGCACAGCGCCGGTACTTACCGCATCGCTGACGGCCGTGGTGGCGGGGGCTCCGGCAGCCAGCGCTTTGCGCCGCTCAACAGTTGGCCTGACAATGCAAACCTCGATAAGGCACGCTTGCTGCTCTGGCCGGTCAAACAGAAATACGGCAAGAAAATTTCTTGGGCCGACCTAATGATCCTCGCCGGCAACTGTGCCCTCGAATCAATGGGCCTTAAAACATTCGGTTTCGCTGGCGGACGTGAGGATGTTTGGGAGTCCGAGGAAGATATCTATTGGGGTTCTGAAGCCGAGTGGCTTGGAGATAAGCGTTACTCAGGCGACCGGGAGCTAGAGAATCCCCTCGGTGCCGTTCAGATGGGCCTGATCTACGTGAACCCCGAAGGTCCAAACGGAAATCCTGATCCTCTCGCTGCAACCCGTGACGTTCGCGAGACCTTCGGCCGCATGGCTATGAATGACGAAGAGACTGTCGCGCTTATTGCTGGCGGACACACATTCGGCAAAACCCATGGAGCCGCCGATCCACAGAAGTATGTCGGTCGGGAACCCGCTGCTGCGGGCATTGAGGAGCAAGGACTAGGCTGGAAAAACAAGTTCGGCAGCGGCAATGCTGACGACACCATTACCAGCGGACTTGAGGGCGCATGGACCACAACCCCGACTAAGTGGAGCAACAACTTTTTCGAGAACCTGTTCGGTTTCGAATGGGAGCTAACGAAGAGCCCGGCCGGTGCGCATCAGTGGAAACCGAAGAATGGAGCAGGCGCCGGTACAGTGCCGGATGCGCACGACCCTAAAAAGAGTCACGCACCATTCATGCTTACGACGGATCTGGCCTTGCGGATGGACCCTGTCTATGAGCCGATTTCAAGACGCTTTTACGAGAATCCGGATCAGTTCGCAGACGCTTTCGCCCGGGCATGGTACAAGCTTACGCATCGCGATATGGGTCCGCGCACGCGCCTTCTCGGCCCGGAGGTGCCGGCGGAAGAGCTGATCTGGCAAGACCCTATCCCAACTGTCACGCATGAACTGATTGACGATCAGGACATTACTGCACTGAAGGGTAATATCCTTGCCTCAGGACTGTCTGTGTCCCAACTGGTATCAACCGCTTGGGCGTCAGCATCAACGTTCCGCGGCTCCGATAAACGCGGCGGCGCGAATGGCGCACGTATTCGCCTTACGCCGCAGAAGGATTGGGAAGTCAACGATCCGGCCCGATTAGCGACAGTGCTGGAGACGCTTGAGGGCATCCAAAAAGAGTTCAACGTCGCCCGGACCGGGGGCAAGATGGTTTCACTCGCCGACTTGATCGTTCTGGGCGGATGCGCAGGCATCGAACAGGCGGGGAAGAATGCCGGTCACGAAGTGACGGCGCCCTTTACGCCCGGACGTGCCGATGCGTCGCAAGAGCAAACCGATGTGGAATCCTTCGCCTGCCTCGAGCCGGCTGCAGACGGATTCCGCAACTACTTGAAGGCCCGATACGCCGTAACGGCAGAGGAAATGTTGGTTGACCGGGCGCAGCTCTTGACGCTGACCGCTCCTGAGATGACGGTTCTCGTTGGCGGAATGCGTGTGCTTAACACTAACTTCGGTCAGTCCCAACATGGCGTCTTCACTAAACGTCCGGGGGCGCTGACCAACGACTTCTTCGTCAACCTGCTCGATTTGGGCACGACATGGAAGGCGACTTCGGAGGCCGAAGAAGTGTTTGAAGGCCGTGATCGTAAGACAGGCGAGCTCAGGTGGACCGGTACCCGAGTCGATCTCATCTTCGGTTCGAACTCGGAGCTCCGGGCTATCGCTGAAGTCTACGGATGTGAGGACTCTCAAGAGCGGTTTACGCATGACTTTGTGGCGGCGTGGACTAAGGTGATGAATCTTGACCGCTTCGACCTGGCCTGATTTCAGTTATTAGAAAAAATGGCCGCATTTAACCGGGAGAGGCCGACGAAGGATATGGAAGACTGTTTTCGGTAAAAAAGCCGCGGTGTGAAAATTAAAAGGCATTAAGCTTATCATTACCTCCATCTCAACATTTAAGAAGTTACGGTGATGAAGCCTCTTCCGGGGGTTTCGTCACCGGTTTTTTTTGCGATAATCCAAATCGATACTCCTTTCCATCACCCCGTTACCAACGCTAAAGAAGCTAAAATCAGTTGTATTTGAGAAACACATAGAGTATTGACCCGGCTCTAAGAATATGTAATCATTAAATTTTGGTGGGTCACACAAATGATAATCTCCGTTAACTGGTTAAAAGAATACGTCCGGGTCGATATAACGCCCGAAGAGCTCGCGGACAGGCTCACTATGGCGGGCCTGGAAGTGGAAGGAGTCGAGTACCGGGGGAAGGGACTGGAGAATGTCGTCGTAGCCGAGATCGTCGCGATGAAACCGCACCCGGACGCGACAAAGCTTTCCCTGTGCGACGTCTCGGACGGAGAAAATAACTACCCGATAGTTTGCGGCGCAAACAATATGAAGTCAGGCGACAAGGTCGCGCTCGCAAAAATAGGCACAAACCTTCCTCCCGGACCGAAATTCCCCGAGGGTATGACCATCAAGAAAGCCAAAATCAGGGGCGAAGTCTCGGAAGGGATGCTTTGCGCCGAGAACGAGCTCGGGATAGGAGAGGAGAGTGACGGAATTATGATCCTCCCCGCTTCGGCCAGGGTCGGAGCGAGACTCATAGACGAGATAGGACTAAACGACGTCATATTCGAGATCAACGTCACGCCGAACCGCCCGGACTGCCTGAGCGCAGTCGGTATCGCGCGGGAGGCAGCCGCACTACTCGGAATAAAATTAAATTATCCCCTGCTGACTGTCGCCGAATCAGGCGAGGACATACATCAGCTAGCAAAAGTGGAGCTTCTCGACCGGGAGAAGTGCCCCAGATATTCCTGCCGGGTCATAAAGAACGTGAACATAGGCCCCTCTCCAATGTGGCTCAAGTCGAGGCTCGAGGCCTCAGGGGTGAGGTCTATAAATAACGTCGTCGACGTCACCAACTACGTGCTCCTGGAGCTAGGACAGCCGCTCCATGCGTTCGACTACGATCTCATCGAGGGAAGAAAAATAATCGTCAGAGCGGCCGGCGACGGAGAGGTTATAACGACCCTCGACGGCGTCGAAAGGAAGCTCTCGCCCGAGGACCTGCTCATCTGTGACGGTAAAAGACCGGTCGCGCTTGCGGGCGTAATGGGCGGGGCGAATACCGAGGTATCCGCCGGCACGAAAAATATTCTGCTCGAAAGCGCATACTTCGACCCCTCGACAATCAGGAAAACATCGAGAAAGACGGGACTCAAATCGGAATCCTCTTACAGATTCGAAAGGGGCGTAGACCCGAACGGTATCACGAAGGCGCTCGACAGGGCGGCCGACCTTATCAGGGAATTGTCCGGAGGGCAGGTCGCAAAGGGCAGGATTGACGAGTATCCGGTAACGATCGAACCCTCTCTCGTCAGGCTTTCGCTGAACCGCGTCAATTCGATCCTCGGAACCGCCATAGACGCTGGAGAGATTACGCGGATATCGGAGGGGCTCGGCTTCGAAAACGCTGCGTCTTCAGAAGGGGAGATAACGCTCCGCATCCCCACGTGGAGGGTGGATATCACGAGGGAAATAGACCTGATCGAGGAAATCGCGAGGCTTTACGGATACGGCAGGATTCCCAGCACGCTGCCCGCCGTAACGATGAAAACGGAAGTGATAGACCCCGCTAAAATTGCCGTAAGGAGATTCAAGGAAATATTCGTCTCAGGGGGGTTCTCGGAAGCGATAAACTTCAGCTTCGAAGACTACGAGCTTTTAACGCTCTTCGGAAAGACCGGGGCCCTCGGGATATTGAACCCGCTTTCGAGCGAGCTTGCGGCAATGAGGACGAGCCTCCTGCCCGGCCTTATCAGAAACAGTGTGCTCAACCTGAACAGGCAGGAGCAGAACGTCAGGTTGTTCGAGATCGGAAAAATATTCATACCGACCGGGAAGGGTCAGCTGCCCGTCGAAATAACGAAATTAGCCGCGGCTGCAACCGGAAGAAGACAGCCGGAACTATGGGATAAGGAGGAATTCGATTTCTACGACTTTAAAAACCTGCTCGACAAGGGGTTCGACGCTCTGTCAATCTCAGGGAGCGTCAGATTCCGGAGGGCAACGGAAATCGGATTTCTCCACCCGGGCAAATCCGCCGTTATAACCGCCGGAGACGAGGATTGCGGTTTTATCGGCGAGCTTCACCCCGACTTGAGCGACAAACTCGAAATCCCGAAACGGCTCTATGTTATGGAGCTGGATCTGGACAAGATAGCCGGGAAATTCGGGGAGACGAGAAAGGCGTTCACCCAGCTTCCCAGATTCCCCGCCGTAAGAAGGGACATAGCTTTAATCATCGACGAAGAAACACCCGTGAGCAGCATTCTCGAAGAGATTCACAGCCTGGATTCGAAGCTGATCGAGGATGCAGAGGTGTTCGACGTGTTTACGGGAAGCCCTGTTGAAAAAGGGAAAAAGAGCGTTGCGGTTTCGCTCCAGCTGAGGGCCAAGGACAAGACCCTCACGGAGGATGAAATAAATAAAGTACAGGATAAGACAATTAAGAAACTACAATTGGCTCTCGGGGCCGATTTGCGTACAATATAATAAACAGGAGGAGAGGTAAGCGACATGACGAAAAAAGAACTCGCGGACGTGATTCACACCAAGATCGGACTCTCCAAGAGGGAGTCTGCGGAAATAGTCGAGTTTTTCTTCGAGGTAGCCAAAGAGAAACTCAGCAGGGGCGAAGGGATAAAGCTTCC
>JBGSVA010000047.1:0-4594 GCA_041753155.1 Thermodesulfobacteriota bacterium
TTCTTCTTTTCCTTGATGAAAAGAAGCAAAAATCATCCGACTGTACATAATTTGCTAAAAATATCATATTAAGGCTAAAATCTTTCAATTCCACCCCAGCCCTGAAAGATTTTCACGCCTTAATAATCTATTTTCTTAACGCAAATTATGTAATGTCAGGAAGGAAAAGACAAAGAATGGATTTCTCGCGCTGCTCGAAATGACACCCGTTCAATCCTTCGACGGGCTCAGGACGAACGGGTTGGGTTCGGTTGTTGGTTGAGCGGAGGAGTTGGTTAGAGATCGTATGCCTGCGGGTGCTTACCCGCCGCAAATTATGTAATGTCGGGGAGAGAAAGACTTTCTGGATTGATATGGGCGGTAAGGTAAACCCCAACCCGCACTATTTTGGTTTAGGCATCGTCGAGCAGGTAGTTAATATACTTCACAGGCTTTGTCGCGAGAGTGACCGATTCCTCACTTGTTCGGAATCGTTCCCCTCTTTTGAAAGGGGGGAGGGAAATAAGGAATCGCGGCAGGATGCCGCTCCTACGATTTAAAAGATGAGATGCTGAATATTTTGGTTTCTTCAAGGAATTACAGTGGAATAATGACATTGTTGCATTCTGTCTCTGGCGTCCGGTTCTTCTTAATTTGGCTTCTGTAACAACGGTACGGAGTGATATTTGAGTTCGTGCCCTCAACCATGAGTGACCAATTCCTTGCTTGCTCGGAATTGTTGTTCAGAACCGTAGTTCAGGATGACGACTTTTATTAAACAAGGATGAACGATAAAACGGTGGAGAGGAAGGAGTGGGAGATGGGGGAGGGGGAGACTGCGAAGGCATACGATGCGTTCAGGGAGTACAGGGATTTGGGCGCGTCGCGGAGCCTCGTGAAGGTCGCGGAGAAATTGGGGAAGTCTGTAAGGCACCTCAAGAAATGGTCGACTAACCACGAATGGCCGAGCCGCTCTCTCGCCTACGACGAATACATAGAGAAGAAGCGGCAGGGCGTGTACGAGACGAAGCTAGGGGAAGTGAACGCAGCGCACCTCGATATGGCGAGGAGCGCGAGGGAATCGGTGATGGTCCCGCTGCGGGCGCTCCTCCGGAGGATAGAGAAGGTCAGGGAAGATGGCACGGGGGCGGCCGCTGAGGTCGAGAATATACCGATCGAAAAGCTGCTCTCTATCGCGAGGCCGTACGTGAAGCTCGCGTTAGAGGTAATCAGGATGGAGCGGCTTCTATACGGGCTGCCCACGCAGACGATAAAGACGGAAGGGACGATCGGGCACAACGTGAGCCACGATATAAAGATCGTGAACGAGTACATCGAATCGCTCCCGGACGAGGAGCTGTTGAGAATTGTCAGAAACACGAAGAAGCGTGCTCGGAACGACGGAAACGGTAGGAAGGTATCTCGCGGGAAGGGCGAGGGATAACCTGCTCACGTACACGGAGCTTACGTTCCCGAGGTACAGGGCGAACTGGCACCACAGGCTCATCATCGATAGTCTCGAGAGCGTGGAGGCGGGGGATATACACAGGCTCATGATTCTGGTGCCGCCGAGGTACGGGAAATCGGAGCTGTCGTCCGTGCGCTTCCCCGCGTGGTTCCTGGGGAGGAACCCCGAGAAGAAGGTAATACTCGCATCGTACAACGACAGGTTCGCGCTCCATTTCGGAAAGCACGCGCGGAACGTCTGCCAATCGGACATGCACGGGTGCGTATTCCCGGGATCGCGAGTGAGGAGGGACTCTTCGTCGGGCTCCCTCTGGGAATTGGAGGAGGGCGGGAAGTTCGTCGCCGTGGGGCGCGGGGGTTCTGTCACCGGGCACGGGGCGCACTTGCTCATACTCGACGACCTGATAAAGAACGTCCAAGAGGCGTATTCCGAGAATGTCAGGGACACCGTGTGGGACTGGTACAAGACGACCCTCTACACGAGGATCGAGGACGGTGCGGCGATAGTCATCGTGAATACGAGGTGGCACACGGACGACCTCGTCGGGCGGCTCATGAGTGAAGAGGGAAGGAAGTGGACGGTGCTGAAGCTCCCGGCGATCGCGGACGCCGATTACGCATACGGCGATTACACGTACCGCGAAGGGGAGACGCTCTGGCCGGGAAAATTCCCTATCGAGACCGTGCTCGAGACGAAGGGGGTGCTGGGGAGTCATTTCAGCTCGATATATCAGCAGGAGCCCGAGGAGAGGACGGGGAATATTTTCAGGCGCGCTGACTGGAAGAGGTTTACGGCGCTGCCGGCGGGGAAGAAGCGCGTCGTGCAGTCGTGGGACACGGGGTTCAAGACCGGGGAGGAGAACAGCTACTCGGCGTGCACGACGTGGGTCGAGACGGAGAGGGGGTATTACCTAGTTCACGCGTGGTGGGACAGGGTGACGTTCCCGGAGCTGAAACGGTCGGCGGTGGAGCTCTACGAGAGGTTCATGCCGGACGAGGTGCTGATAGAGGACAAGGCGTCGGGTCAGAGTCTGGTGCAGGAATTGTCTGAGTCGACGAAGATACCGATAAAGCCGGTGAAGCCGACTGCCGACAAGGTAGCGAGGGCGCACGCCGTGACCCCGGTGTTCGAATCCGGGAACGTGTACATCCCGGAGGGAGAACTCTGGGCGGACGAGGTGATAGAGCACGCGGCGAGGTTCCCGAGGACGAAGAACACGGACGTAATCGACAGCGTGACGCAGGCGATTGAGTACATGAGGCACGGGAGGAGCTTCAGGTATTCGTACCACGGCGGGGCGTACGCGCGCGGCGGGGGGAGGAAATCGATATTCGAAATGGAGAGGGAGAAGAGAAATGGCTGAAGACAGACTGACACAGGCCGTGCTCAGGAAGAGGGCCGAGTACAGGAAAGCAGAGAAGGGATACAGGTTCTTCGAGGAGTCGTACAAGGGCGGCGCGGACTACATAAATTCCGATAACTTGTACATACATACGTTTGAGGACGGGGAGGGGTTCAGGGAGAGGAAGGAGAGGGCCTACTTCTATAACTACTGCGCGCCGATAGTGAACGCGTATAACTCGTTCATATACAGGCAGAAGGTGACGAGGGACTACGGGGAGCTCGACGGGAACGGGCTGTTCAGGATGTTTCTGGGGAACTGCGACAGGCAGGGGAACTCGTACGAGGACTTCATAAGGAACGCTTCGAAGTGGTCGTCCGTGACTGGGATACATTTTATTCTCGTAGACAAGCCGTCGGAAGAGGCGGGGTCGATGAAGGAGGAGATGGAGAGGGGGATACATCCATACTTCGTGCGCGTGTCGCCGCTTAACGTGTGGGACTGGGGGCTCGACAGGTGGGGGAACCTGCTCTGGGTGAAGATACTCGAGACGCACGGGGATGAGGGGGAGTTCGGCGGTGAGGGCGCGCCCGCCGAGAGGTTCAGGGTGTGGTACAGGGACAGGTGGGAATTATACGAAGTAGAAAGGGCGGGCGGCGACAGGAAGGTGTTCAAGACAGAGGAAGGGGAGCATCCCGTTGGGGACGTGCCTCTCGTGCCCGTGTGCCATTTTGCCGAGGAGCCCATGACGGGGTTCTCGCTGTTGAACGACATCGCATACGTGAACAGGGCGCTATTCAACTGGTGCTCGCTGCTGGACGAGATACTGTACCGCCAGACGTTCTCGCAGCTCGTGATGCCTGAGGACCCTAAGAGCCCGATCAACGACAAGGCTCTCGGGACGGCGAGGGGGCTCGGTTTTCCGCCCGACTCGAAGCACGCGCCACATTTCATAAGCCCGGACGCGTCGCAGGCTCGTGCGCTCATGGACCAGATCGAGAGGGGCGTCGAGGAGATCTACAGGCTCGCAACTCTCAGAGGCGCCATCGGAGTGAAGGAGGAGTCGAGCGGGGTCGCGCGCTCGTACGATTTCATGATCACGAACAATACACTCTCGAACAAGGCGCTCAACATGGAGGAGGCCGAGACGAAGGCGCTCCGGTTCTGGGCGAAGTGGCAGGGGATAGACGAGCCCGGGCACGTGATCGAGTACCCGAGCGAGTTCGAGGTGAGCACACTCGGGGAGGAGATGGAGAACGTGCTCAGGGCGAGGACGCTTCAGATATCGGACCGGTTCGAGCAGATAATGAAGGAGAGGATCGTCAAGCGGATGACGCCAAGGTTGACGAGGGAGGATATGGAGAGGATATTGGCGGAGATAAGGGGGGAGTGAGCGGTGGTTGCGGCTAAATGCCGCGGACTTGCGAAATGGCCAAAGCTGATGGATTTGACGAATGGGGTTCGGAAGGATCGTAAAACACAAACTGTGTGGTTTAAGAAAAGACAAGGATAAGGAGAAAGGCTATTTGTTTATCCTTCTTTTCCTTGATGAAAAGAAGCAAAAATCATCCGACTGAACATAATTTGCTAAAAATCTCATGTTAACGCTAAAATGTTTTAATTCCACCCACACCCCTAAAACATTTTTTACGCGTTAACAATCGATTTTCTTAACGCAAATTCTGTAATGTCGGGGGAAAGAATGCATCCTTCGACAAGCTCCATTAGACTTCGTGGTAGGAGGGAAATAGTTTAAGATTGGAAGAAACCGGGGCGGAGCAAGTCTACGACAAGCTCAAGGCAAG
>JBGSVA010000048.1:0-9905 GCA_041753155.1 Thermodesulfobacteriota bacterium
CGGTTATTCGGACATGGAGGAGTGAAGGCGCTGATCTAACCCGCAGCCTCTTCGGACTAAGGGAGGATTGAGCGTCTCTTCGCTCCTCCTCTTATTTTATACTCCTTTACCAATGTTCTTAAGATACAAGGGTGGATTTTAAAGAACCTGTTTAAACAGGCTCAGGACAAAAGGGCGGCGGGTCGCTGCGGACAATTTAAACCAAAGCCGCTGGTAGGGCTGAGGAGTAACGGAAGAATCGTAGAGTCACACTACGTGTGTGCGTCAATCAGGCTCGGGGGTGCCGAGGTTCTCGACGCAGATGAGCTCGCACTTCGAGAGGCTCACGGTGTCTATAGCCGTGACGGTTTCGCAGGTTATGGGGTCTTCGGAGAACGTCACCTGGTCGCCTACCTGAATCTCGGGACAGTCTCCCGTCATCTTGTAGGGCTTCTGCCCTATGATCATGTAGCCGTCCTTAATGGCGGCGACGGGGTATTCGGACTGGTTCTGGGCGAATGCGGGTAAGCTGAGTGATAAAAAGAGAAGCGCTATTGTAATTATCTTCACGAAACATCCTCCTGTGAACGGCCCCCGTTGAGCGGGGCATTTCCCAAGCATTATACTGTCATTCTCCTGCCCGCACAATCGCGGGCGCGTCCGGTTCCGAATGTCAGGGCCTGGACTCCTCCCTTATACGGCGCATTAGCCGGTCGATCTCCGCTATGTCTCCCTTCCGGAGTCTGGAGAAGAAATGCTCCTTTACCGCGCGCTCGTAAACGGGCCACATCTTTTTCCTGAGCTTCCTGCCGTTAGCGGTGATGTGGGCGTACATCCCGCGCCCGTCCTGTGTGCAGGGGACGCGCCTCACGAGCCCCTCCTGCTCGAGCCTCTGGGAAAGCCTGGTGACGTTGTACTTGTCGAGGAGCACGCGCCTGCCTATCTCGTTCAGCCTCAGGCTGCCGCCGGGGGCCCTGTCTAGCTCCCAGAGGAAGTCGTACCAGGGGAGGGTAGGGAGGCCGTTCAAGCGGAGCGCGTCCTCTACCGCGCTTATTAAGTACTGCTGCGCCCTCACGAGGCCGATCCAGGCCGAGGTCTCGGTGTCCGTCCATTTGTTGGCGCGATTGCCGGCTGTTTTTTTCTTCATGGGTCTAATATAATACACGTGAGTTGCGAATGCAACGATGGGGGGATGCACGATTCATGATTCAGGATGCAAGATGCAGGGGCAACTGGAGTTCCCTCTCCCCACTTTGAGGGAGAGGGGTAGGGTGAGGGGGTACATAGAAAATTAATCTGTCACCCTGAACCATGTCCCGTACACCGATCCGGGATCGCTTCAGGGTCTAGTTTTCCAGTCATCCTCTGAAGACCTTCCGCAAATACGGCGGCTCCGCCCTTCGACAGGATCAGGGCGAACGGGATTATCGCGGCTGGTAGCCGCTCCTACTTATGGATATCACCCTGCAAGCGCGATCAGCTCCATTATCCCTTTTCTCACCATCATGATCCCTATAGCCGCGAGGAGTATGCTCATAATCTTGGCGAACGCCCTCGTGCCGTTCTCCCCCAGCACGTAGAGTATCACGTCCGCCTTGAAGAGGGCGGCGAAGAGCACAATCAAGTTCAGCACGAAGGCCGCGAGCGCGGGAAGGAACCCGTACGTGTCGACGAGGATGATCAGCGTCGTGAGCACTGCCGGGCCCACGATGAGCGGCGTGCCGAGCGGGAAGATGCCGAGCGCGCCCCGCGGCTCAGCCCCGTGCACCCTCGCGCTCCCGTCGCTCAGGAGGTCGATTATGGAGAGTATGAACAGGAGCGCCCCGCCCGCTATCGCGAAATCCTGAATCGTAATGCCCAGGAGCAGGAATATCGTCTTACCCGCGAGGACGAATATAATGCCGATCACCGCCGCGGTGAGGACGGAGTCTAGCACTATCTTCCGCCTCTCCCGGGCCTCGTAGCCCCTTGTTAATGAGAGAAACATGGGCACTATCCCGACCGGGTCGACCGCCACGAATATGGGGATAAAGCACAGTAGGGCGGATTCCAGTATCACTGTCGGATTGTCGAAAATGTTCATTGTATAAGCCTTCTTAGGGGCCGGATTGACCGGTCGTACCCCCCGCCCGCGTTATCTAAGTATGCCCGGCGTTCGTCTTTTCTCATAGGACGCGAGCGGAGCTCCTCCCGGCTAATTTCACGAAACCCGAATCCATGTTGCAATTGCAACCATCATATGTTATAAATAGGTAGTTGCAATAGCAACTATACTAAAATAACGAGGAGGTAGTAGAAATGAGACAGATTACAAGGGAAGAGCTTAAGGGCGCGCTCGATAACAGTACGAAGGTAACGCTGGTCGAGGCGCTGCCGGAGAAATACTGGAGGGACGGCCACCTGCCGGGCGCGATACAGATAGACCATACGGAGGTTGCCGGCAAGGCGGGGGCGATGCTCCCCGACAAGGGGGCGAGGATAGTCGTTTACTGCGCGAGCCTTGAGTGTCGGAACTCGTCGAAGGCCGCGAGGACCCTCGAATCGCTCGGGTACACGGAAGTGTACGAGTACGCGGAAGGTAAGCAGCACTGGGTCGAGGCGGGGCTGCCGCTCGAAAAAGTGCCAAGCGGGAATTGAAGGGGAGGAGAATCTTACGCAACTTCTAATACTTAAAGCACAGCCCGTTCGTCCTGAGCACGCCTGTCCTGAGCGAAGTCGAAGGATCGAAGGATGAACGGGTTAAAACTAAATCCCCTTAAATCTGGCTTAACAAAAGTGTCGCTTCGATTAAGATAGTCCTTTGCATTTATTCATCTCCGACCAATTCCTCCGATTTGTCGGAATTGTTCCCCTTTTCCAAAGGGGGAAAATCTTTTAATTCCCTCCTTAGAAAAAGAACGGATGCGAGCGTGCAAGCATTCGGACGCCACGACAACAAAGGCGACTTAGTGAATATTCTCCTATCTGACTATTGCCTAAGCCAAAATGGCTAGGGAGGATTTAAAAATGAGATCATGAAACAATCCTGAAACGAGTTCAGGATGACGGAATATGAGATTGCCGCGGCTCTTTCAGAGCCTCGCAATGACAAAAATTTAGAAAGGAGGAAGGTAATGCTAAGGAAATTAATAGAAACCGACGGGAATGATCTGGCGGCGCTCATAGCGAGGGCCGCTCTCGGGATAGTCATATTACCCCACGGGATGCAGAAGCTCCTGGGGATGTTCGGAGGGCCCGGGTTTTCGGCTGAGGTCGATTATTTGACGGGGGTCGGAATACCTGTGCTCGTAGCCATGCTGGTAATACTTGGCGAATCATTCGGCGCGTTGTTCCTTATCGCGGGATTTATAAGCCGTATATCGGCCGCCGGAATAGCCATAATCATGCTCGGAGCCGTATTCCTCGAGCACCTGCCGAACGGGTTCTTCATGAACTGGTTCGGCGCGCAGAAGGGGGAGGGGTTTGAATATCACCTGCTCGCGTTAGGCCTCGCGCTGATAGTGGTCCTGAGGGGCGGAGGCAAGTGGTCGCTCGACGGAAAGATCGGCGGGAGCGCTGTTTAGGACCGCCGGTACAGTAAATCTACATAAATATTTTTCCAATTTATGGATCCATGATCCCTTAACTTGCGTATATAAGTAAATCCCGTAGTATGTATATACAAGATACTGGCATGCATATGCATACATGGGTTGTACAAAAATTCATCGTTAAGGGAGGTATGTTATGAGTAAAGTTCTACGGTTCTACGCGTTTTTGCTTTTCGTTTGCGCTTTTTCGGTGTCCGCGGCGGTTCCGGGTCATTCCCAGGACGAAATGGACGTGAAGGACAAGATGATGGACCAGGGGAAGAAGATGATGTGCCCCGGGCCTACGTCCGCGACGAGCGCGAGCGCGCTGCGGAAGACCCTGAACCTGCTCCTCGCCGAGCACGTTTACCTGGGCGCTATGGCCACTAACGCCGCGCTTAACGGCAACCAGAAGGAATTCGAGGCGGCGGCCGCTGCCCTCGACCTCAATTCCCAGGCCCTCGCGGCTGCTAACGGCTCCGTCTACGGACAGGCGGCGGCAGATGCATTCCTTCCACTGTGGAGGAAGCACATAGGGTTCCTCGTCGATTACACCCAGGCTGTAGCAGCGGGCGACATGGCCAAGAAACAGAAGGCGATGGACGACCTGAACGCTTACGCCGCGGACTTCGCCGCGTTCATACACTCTGCGAGCCCGTCGCTGCCGGTTGACGCGGTCACGGCCCTCGTGCAGGAGCACGGCAAGACGTTCCTCATCGTCATAGACGACCAGGCGGCGGGAGACGATGCGAAGGCGTTCATCGACACCAGGATGGCCGCTGAGCACATGCAGGCCATTGCCGACGCCCACGCTGAGGCGATAGTTCAGCAGTTCCCGGAAAAGTTCCAGAACTGATATTTCCGGAATACCGGAGCGGGGCGGGTGCGACGCCCGCCCTCTTCATTCACGGAGGATGACATGAGATATTTCCCGAAGTCCTTTATGATTTCTCTTACCGCCATACTTCTTATTGGAACCGCCGCCGTGCCCGCCGTATATACATACGCGGCCGGCGGCGCGTTTTCAGACGGCGATGCCGTGCAGGTGTCGATAAAGCTTTTCTCCTTCAACCCGGGCGTGCTCGAAGTGCCCGCGGGGACGACGGTCGTGTGGACGAATGGCGATGCTATACAGCACAGCGTGACGAACGGCGTGCCCGGAACGCCGGGGGGCGCGTTCGATTCCGGCTTTTTCACGGAAGGGCAGACGTGGTCCTTCACGTTCAACGAGCCGGGGGAGTACCCGTATTTCTGCCGGAGGCACGAGTCCATGACCGGTATGGTGAAGGTCGTGCCGAAGGGGGAGTGAGGGGGGGGCGGCGAGTCGCCGCCATATTTTCTGTCATCGCAACGATTGCGACCGTGGCGATCTCGCTTTTTCATGAGATTGCCGCGCTACACTCACATTCGTTCGTTACGCTCGCAATGACAGTCTTAATTGTAGGAGCGGCTTCCAGCCGCGATTCACGAAGATAATTAAAGGGCATAGAAAGGAGAAAAGCTGTTTTTTTTATCCTTCTTTTCCTTGATGAACACACATAGTGTGTTTTATGAAAAGACAAAGACAATATTATTTTCTTCTTTGTCTGGATACAAAGAAGCAAAAATCATCCGACTACATAATTTGCTAAAAATCTTGTGTTTTAGCTAAAATCTTTCAAATGGGAAGCTGAAAGATTTTCACGCTTCAACACGCGATTTTCTTAACGCAAATTCTGTAATGTCGGGAGGAAAAGGCGAAAGATAAATTTCTCACTATTAGAATCTGATTCTGCATTTTCTCGGTGTCAATTCGCTTCGTGTTATCTAAGCGAGGATGTCCGGTTCTTGCGCACGCTCAGAACCGTTGTTCGAAATGACAATGCGGGTCGGGCAGAGGAGCCACACTAGAATCGTAAAACGCACTATGTGCGCGTGTGCGTTACCTGAACACGTTTATCACGCTGCAGGAGACCTTGCCTATGACCATGCCGGGGTCGAACTCGTCCCATTTTATCGACGCCGCCGGGTAGTTCCTGTTGTACGGGATGAGGGACAGCCCCGTCTGCTCGGAGACGCACTCCCTGACGATCGATCCCTCCCACGGCACCATGAACGCATAGAGGCAGCCGGTGATGATCTCCTTGGTGTTCGTGTCTATGACGGCGATCGACCCGTTCATGAACAGCTTTTCCATGGAGTCTCCGCTCACCTGAATCACGATCGACCCGTCCCCGTACACCCCCCTCGGTATGATTACCGTGTCCACCTCCTCGGGCGCACGGGTGCCGGGCGCGCTGCCCGCGTACGAGAGCACCGAGACCTTTATATATTTCTCTTCCTCCCCCAGTGGTATGACCGCGGGCGCGGACACCCTGGCGACCCCCTCCCTCGGCAGGGAGGCGTCCTGCCTGATGAAATCGAGCGTGAGGTTCTCGCGGTCGCAGAACGTGACGAGCTCGTCGAGAAAAGAAATGCTGTCCCTCGACTTCGCGCTCGAGAGCGCGGTCCTGTTGAGGCCGAGCGTATCGGCCACCTCGTAATCGGTAGTAAATCCCTTTAAGGATTTGATGGTATCTATTATCTCCTCAACAGATTTCCTCAATTTCGTGCCCTCCGTCTATGCGGCTCCATGAATGGAGTCTCAATTTATTTTGCAAAATGAAAATTCCGTCTTGTATAATTCTTCAATTTGTGATTTAATGTAATATAGTTTTATGCAATATGCAAATTGTAATCCGCAATTTGCAGAATTACAAGCGTTTTTCCGGTTCGTGATAAGGGTCGGGGACCAGGGAAACAAAAAACGGGCGGGTTTCGCGACGCTGCCGACAGAGAGAAGGCTTCCGCCGCGTATGCGCCGGTATCGGGGGGTCCCGGGTCTGCCCGTCCGGAAACGGGGGCACCGGCTCTTCACGTCAAACACTCATATTCCGAGGAGGGGGTTATCCAATGGCAGATGACAGGATCAAGGTATCGGTCGAATTATTCAGGGACATGCTCGCGCGTATGGACTCGCTTACGAGGGAGGAGCTAATGCAGATAAGGGCCGAGGGGAGGGGTCTCAGTCCGGAGGACTGCTCGCCTGCCTACTATCACGTAGTGCTGGCGCTGGGCGATATGGCGGGGGCGGAGCTTATAAACAGGGACCTGATGGGCGGCTCCGGCGGCTCGGTATAATCGCTCCCCCGGTTTTCCACCTCCCTAAATCTGCTTTATAATAATGTACGCGTCCGCCCGCCGTACCCGGCGGAATGCGCGGCGCGTGCGCCGGGGCCCGAGTTGACGACGCCCTGCGAATCTGCCAAAGGAGGATGTACGCAATGAAGAGGTTGATTCTTTCTATTGTACCGGCTTTACTCATCACTATAGTTTCCATCGGCAATGTCGGCGGGTGCGGCAGCGGCGGCGGGCCATGCGATTTCACGTTCAACGAATTCTATAACGGCTCTACCCAGGCCGGGCAGGATTCCGAGTGGTCGTGCGAGAACGGGGGAGAGTTCGTATTCACCATAGCGTTCTTCGGGGACGGCACGGGGACGAGGTCGGACGCCGGCGATTTCACGTGGGAGCTGACCAAGTGCAGGGCGCTCGATCTCGATACCGATTCCCTCGAGTCGGCGACCCTCGATGATATAGACGGGTTCATCGGCACCCAGGGCGGGAACACGTTCGGGGAGCTCACCTTCGAGCAGACTTCCGACGAGCTCGGGGACATCACCGTAGTGTGCGATTACGTCGAGCTTGTCCAGTAAGGAGATTAAATGAAGACGAAAGGAATTGCGTTCGTATTGCTGCTGATACTGGCTGTCGGCATAATGGCGGCCTATGTGCTTCAGTGGCAGCAGGTATCCGATGACGATATAGAGACCGAGGAGCAGGCGGCCGAGAGCGTGAACGCGGCCCCGGCCGGGCAGGCTCAAGATCCGCAGGCCTCGCTCGAAAAGAACATCGAGGACACGCGGCACCTGCAGGAGAGGCGGAAGCAGATAATGGACGAGATGGTCTCGGGGGGGATCGCCGAGAGGATAGAGAACCCGGCGGGGGAGCCGTTCGTCTACGTGATGGAGCCCTTCTACGGGCTCAGCTTCGAGGAGCAGGCCTCGCTCATGAACGTCGTATGGTCTTACTACATCACCGAGGACAGGAATTCGAGCGTCGTTACGATATACGACAACGTCACCGGGCAGGAGGTCGGGAGCTATTCCCGGGCCGGGCTCAAGATGACCGGGGAGTGAGGGGGTTGGCGAGTCGCCGCGGGTATACGTGTGTATTCCATAACCTGGCGAAATTTCCTCCCCCAATTGTAGGAGCGGCTTCCAGCCGCGATCTATATTCCTTTCCTCCCCCTTGAGGGGGAACTGCTTCAAGCGAGCAACGGTTTCGATCGTGCGAGGAACCGGTCGCCCCAGGCTGATTGCTGTGAGCCGCCATCTACTGCGATATGTGCTGAAAACAAAATAAGTAGGTCACTATCACAACTAAGGCAAAAATGGTACTTAATGTCGGCTTAGCGCTGCCTGAACCAAAATAGTTCAGGCGGGGGTGATAAACACCCGATCTTTGTCATCAATCGCGGCACACGCGCAGTGTGTTTTATGAAAAGGGAAAGAAAGGAGAAAGACTGTTTTTTTATCCTTCTTTTCCTTGATGAAAAGAAGCAAAAATCATCCGACTGTACATAATTTGCTAAAAATCTTATGTTGAAGCTAAAATCTTTCAATTGGACTGCTGAAAGATTTTTTTACGCTTCAACATGCGATTTTCTTAACGCAAATTCTGTAATGTCGGGGGAAGAAAAAGACTGGATTCCCGATTCTTTTTGGCTTGTGCTGCTGAAATGCTACGGTGAAGAGGCTTATTTGCAATCGGCCGGGAGCGACCGATTGTGCGCACGCTTACAATCGTTATTCGGGAATGACAGCAAAATATAGAAATCGAAAATTAACACTACTCAGGCGATGGAGTAGCCACAGGACCCGGTGTTGGGCTTACAGCTAACGGGCTTCCCTCGGTGATGAACTTACCGAAGGCGAGCGGGCTCTCGCCCACCTTGACCGAGGCCGCGACCTTGTTCTTCTCAGTGTCTATGACCGTAACCGTATCGTCCCCGGAGTTTGCGACGTAGAGGTACTTCCCGTCGGGGGTGAGGTCCGCACCCGACGCGAGCGGGCCCGCGGGGATAGTCGCCGTCACCTCGTATTCGGACGTGTCGATGACGGATACGTCGCTGCTCCCCGAATTCGCCGTGTAGACGATCCTTCCGTCACTGCTCACGACGACCCCCGAAGGCAGCATCCCCGCCTTTACCGTTTGTATTACCGTATTGTCCGCGGTCTTTATGACCGTTACGTCCCCGCTCGCGATGTTCGTCACGTAAACGAAATTTCCGTCCGGGCTCACCACTATGCCCGAGGGCCTGTGCCCGCTCGGTATGGTGGCCTTTACGGTGTTGTCGGAAGAGTCTATGACGGAGACGCTGTCGCCGTCGAAGTTGGCGGTGTAAACGTGCCTGCCGTCCGGGCTTAAGGCGACGCCGTCGGGCTTGCTCCCGACGGGTACGGAGGCCGCGACCTTGTTCTCCCCGGTGTCTATGACGGAGACCGTGCCGCTCTTGAAATTGGTCACGTAGGCGCGCTTGCCGTCGGGGCTGACGGCTATGCACTGGGGCTGTTCCCCGACGGGGATAGTAGCAGTGACCTGGTTGAACGAGGTGTTTATGACCGAGACACTGTTAGCCAGGAAGTTGGTGACGTAGACGAATTTCCCGTCGGCGCTAACGCCCACACCCCTGGGCTTGTCCCCGGCCGTGATCGTCGCAACAACTGCGTTAGTCGCGGTGTCTATCACCGAGACCGTATCGTCCATTTCGTTCGTTATGTAGGCGAAGGGTGCTGCGGACGCCGACTGCGCAATGAACAGGCAAAGGAACGATAATACCGCTGCTGTCTTCATCTCTCTCACCTCCGCGGCGGGGACCGCGGAAATTACCCCCTCTACCTATAATACAACATTGCGCCCCCTGTGAATACTACATTTTTCGGGGAGGGAGGGGGGCGCTCCCTCCCGCCACACTGTCATCGCGAGGGAGCGTATTTTGCGACCGCGGCGATCTGTAGTTTGTTTTATGATTGCCCGCGGGTGCTCACCCGCCGCAAATTCTGTAATGTCGGGGAAAAGAGAAAGACTAGATTCCCGATTAAGACACTCGGGAATGACAAAATCATTCTCCCCCTTAGAAAAAGGGGTGTATAGACCGGGGACATAGGTTACAGGTGTTCGGAGACATGGGTTACAGTATTTCATGATACTAGACCAGGTCGATCCGGGCAATTTTGAAGTTCCGGAAGAACACGTTTAACTTTCCGTCCTCCCCTG
>JBGSVA010000049.1:0-28300 GCA_041753155.1 Thermodesulfobacteriota bacterium
ACGTAACAAATTCTATTCGCTCAGACATTATCGTAACCTCTTTCCATCCCATGGCTGCCTCCTTACTCTTGGCTGCCATTATATCAAAAAAGTGTTACCTATGTCTCCGAACGTTTGTTACCCATCTGTCCGGTCTGTACATCCCCCCTCAATAGGGGGAGGGAAATAAAAGAACCGTACCGAATTTTCCGCTCCTCTCCCGTTCTTAAATTCGCATATCGATTTTTCACCACCTAAGCGCGAGTGAGCGCGCACTCATTTTCTGTACTATTTTCAGACATTCGACACGGGCTGGTTTCTTAATGTCAATAATGACAAGTAATTACGACTGGCATTTAACTTTCATAATATATATGCGAAAGGAGGTATTTCCATGTCTGAAAAAAACATTATCTCACCCCTGTTCAGGATCGGGTTGATTTTTATGTTCGTCCTTCTGAGCTCCAATTTGTTTATACCCGTTTCACGCGGAGATCAGGCGGAGGTGGACAAGGGTAAAAAGCTTTTCCAGGAAAAGGGGTGTGTTGCGTGCCATTCGATAGGGAAGGGCAAGATCACGGGGCCCGACCTTCTGGGCGTTACGCAGAGGAGGGATGAGGAGTGGCTCAGGAAGTGGCTCAAATCCCCCGATACGATGGTCTATTCAGACCCTATCGCGAAAGAAATGCTGAAAGAGTATCTCGTGCCGATGCCCAATCAGGGTTTAACGGACGAGGATATAGAGCTGATTATCGAATATTTCGAGTTCGAGGATTCCAATAAAAAGTAACCGAATAAAAATTCGTCCAATACACTCGAGGAGGTGTGTAGAAATGAAAGGAATCAAGAGGTTGTTAGCGATATTGACTGTTTTTCTGCTTGCGCTCGCGCCGCTATGTCTGACGAGTTGCAAGAACTCCGGCACGGAGAAGGAGGCGGATAAGCAGGCGGCCGATATAGAAGTGCCCGCAAGCGTGGAGGAGATCGCGGAAGCGAGAGGGCTCTCGCCCGCGGACGTGGAAGCGGCGGTCAAGACATACGTCCCATCGGGGAAATATGACGAATATATAATGTTCGCATCAGGCGGGCATTCCGGTCAGGTATTGGTGATCGGCGTACCGTCCATGCGTCTCCTGAAATTAATAGCCGTATTCACTCCCGAGCCCTGGCAGGGTTACGCGACAGGGGCGAAGGAGTCGGAGGACCTTCTAAAGACGGGCTACATGCCTGTCGGAAAAGACGGGAAGCTCACGTGGGCAGACACTCACCATCCGGCGTTAAGCGAAACGGGCGGCGACTACGACGGCCAGTTCCTGTTTATAAACGATAAGGCGAACGCGAGGGTGGCGGTCATAGACCTGAGGGATTTCGAAACGAAGCAGCTGATCAAAACCCCTAATATCATATCCAGTCACGGCTCCACTTTCGTTACGCCGGACACGGAATACATAATCGACACGTCGCAATACGCTGCGCCGCTGCCGTTCAGCAGTTACGTCCCCATGGACCAGTATCAGGAGAAATACAGGGGCGTGCTGACGCTTCACAAGTTCGACAGGGAGAAGGGAAGGATAGACGAGTCCCGGTCGTTTCAGATCGAGCTGCCTCCGTACTGGCAGGACCTCTGCGACGCGGGAAAGAAGGTGAGCGAGGGGTGGATCTTCTGCAACTCGATAAACACCGA
The DNA here is from genome assembly GCA_041753155.1 of Thermodesulfobacteriota bacterium. Lineage (GTDB taxonomy): Bacteria > Desulfobacterota_D > UBA1144 > Nemesobacterales > UBA2774 > 2-12-FULL-53-21. The sequence goes on from JBGSVA010000049.1 coordinate 1,664, forward strand.
GCTCGCGACGGGCGGTATCGAGCAGGGCAACCCTCCGTTCGAGGCGGGCGTCTCCGCGAGGGACATGGACTACATGCACGTGGTCGACTGGAAGAAGGCGGTCGAAGTGTCCGAACAGGCGGGTAAAACGAACCTGATTTCGGGTATAAGGGTCATACCGCTCGAGACCGCCGTATCGGAAGGCATTTTATACTTCATTCCCGAGCCCAAGAGCCCGCACGGCGTCGACGTAGCCCCGGGCGGCGATTACATAGTAGTATCGGGCAAGCTCGACACGCACGCGACTATATACGGGTTCGATAAGATACAGAACGCAATAAAGCAGAAGCTCATCGAGGGGAACGACATCTACGGGGTGCCCGTCCTTAACTACAACGACGTGGTCACAGCTCAGCTCGAGATCGGTCTCGGCCCGCTTCACACGCAGTTCGACAACGAAGGGAACGCGTACACGAGCGTCTTTATAGAGAGCACGCTCGCGAAGTGGAAGCTCGGGCCTCCGTACAATACCGGAGAGGACGCCTGGACGCTCGTAGACAAGATACCGGTCCATTACAACATAGGGCACACCGTATGCGCGGAAGGGGATACGGTAGCTCCCGACGGGAAGTACTGCGTCGCGCTTAACAAGTGGTCTATAGACAGGTTCACCCCCGTAGGCCCGCTCCATCCCCAGAACTTCCAGCTTATAGAGGTTACGGGAGAGAAGATGAAGCTCCTTTACGACAGCCCGATAGGCGTGGGCGAGCCGCATTACGTTCAGATGATAAAGGCCGACAAGCTGAAACCATGGCTCGTTTATCCGGAGGTCGGGTACGACCCGGCGACGATGGCGGTGAACCCGGACGCGGCCAAGGCCGGCGGCGAGAAGATCGTCCGCGGCGACGGGAAAGTGGAGGTCTGGATGACCGCGATAAGGAGCCACTTCAACCCCGAGCACATATCCGTAAACGAGGGGGACCAGGTTGTGCTCCACATAACGAGCCTCGAGCGCGCGAGGGACGCGACGCACGGGTTCGGAATCGACGGGTATAACGTCAACCTGAGCCTCGAGCCGGGAGAGAGCCAGACCGTGGAGTTCGTCGCGGACAAGGCCGGCGTATATCCCTATTACTGCACCGAGTTCTGCTCCGCGCTCCACCTGGAGATGATGGGATACCTGCTCGTCGAATGAAAGAAGTAATTCGCCAGGGGCGCACCGTCCGGACCTTTTGTCACGGGAAGGGAAGGGAGGGGCGTCCCAGGCTCAATATCAATAGCGGACAAAGGAGGCATCGGTTATGAAAAGGTTAATTGCGCAGTTTTCATTCGTATTGATGTTCGTTTTGGCGGGCGCCGCTTACGGGGCTGAGAATCAGGAGACCGCGCAGTCGTGGCAGAAACAGGCAAACGACACGAGGGCGGCCGTGATGAAGGTCTACGGCGAGCTGGAGAAGATAGACGTCAGCCAAGAGCCCGACGCGAAGGGCCTGATAGACGACGCCGTCGCCCAGCTCACGGAAGGGGACAAGTACTTGAAGCAGGGCGACGAGGCGATGGCTAAAGAGGAATGGGAAAAGGCCAACGCCGGTTACAACATGGCATGGCAGTACTACGTGAAGGCGGCGACGGCGGGACTGAACGCGAAGAGTATACTGACCGGGCAGTGACGGCTTTAACGGATTCCGCTCTCGTGTGCTGTCGGGGACGACTCACGTATAGAGGGATTATCGGAGGAGTCCCCGCCGGTCATCGAGCATAATGATTTCGACAAGTTAGTTTACGATGTGCATTTTCATAACGGAGGTCAGTATTAAATGAAAGAAAATGAATTGATATTCGGGCCGAGGATTCCGAAGGAATTATGGGAGAAAGAGAGGAAGAGGTTCCTGATACCTTCGATCGTGCTCGTCGCGGCCGCGGTGCTTCTATTCATCTCGATATTTTTTCCCTACTGGAAGCTTACGCTCTTCGCGCCTCAGTATCCCGGTGGGCTCCAGGCGAGAATGTACGTGAACAGGCTTGCGGGGGATATCCAGGAGATAGACGGGCTCAACCACTATATCGGAATGAAGCCCATGGACGAGGCCGCCGTCCTAGAACGCACGCTCAGCGTATTCATGATCATCGGCCTTGCGCTCCTCATCGCGGGAGCCGTATACGTGCACAGCCCGATCGCGCTTTTTTTATGCCTCCCGGCTGTGTTCTACCCGGCGTTCTTTCTCGGAGACCTTTATTTCTGGATGCGTACGTTCGGCACTAACCTTAACCCCCACGCGCCCTTGAGCAGCGCGATAAAGCCTTTCGTGCCTCCGATAATAGGAGTCGGACAGATCGCCCAGTTCAAGACCGTGGCGACCTGGGAAACGGGTCTCTACATGTCGATCGCGGCCTCGGTCCTTATTTTAATAGGCTTATACCTTCACCGGAGGGCTTACAAACCGCTCGTAGTCGGTACAGATCCGGAGTCTCGATGAAATATACTGCACAGGCGCATAAGCGATGAAAACGATTTTAACCGCCATATTTATTTTAGTCGTTACCTCGGCAGAGGGCTCATTAGCTTACGGTAAGACCCTGACCGTTTCACCGGACGGCCCGCTGAAATCAATATCCGGGGCTATAACGTCGGCGGAGGGCGGCGATACGATACGCATACTGAGAGGCGAATACAGAGAGCACATAGTAATCGACAAGACTCTCACTGTCGTAGGTGAAGGGCATCCGCTTATAGACGGCGGGGGCAAGGGAGTAGTGGTATGGATAAAGGCTCCGGGCACTGTGTTCAAGGGCATGCGTGTAACGGGCAGCGGCATCAGCCTTAACCTCGAGGATACCGGTATCCTCGTCGACACCTCCCGCGGGAGCGTCATAGAGGACAACAGGCTCGGCGACGTGCTGTTCGGAATATACGTCAAAAACTCTCCCGACTGTGTAATCAGGGGCAACGTGGTCGAGGGAAAGGGCCTCCCACTCGCCGAACGGGGCGACGGCATAAAGCTCTGGTACAGCTCGGGTACGAAAATTATAAAGAACCATCTGAACAATACTCGTGACCTCGTGATGTGGTGGTCGGGCGACACGGTTATAGAAGGCAACAGGGTGGAGAAGGGAAGGTACGGGCTCCACTATATGTACAGCAACAACAACATTTTCAAGGACAATATTTTTATCGATAATTTAGTCGGGGGCTTCCTCATGTACTCGGACGGTATAACCTTTCGCAATAATATTTTCGCCCGCAACCAGGGCCCGGCCACCGGATACGGGATCGGGTTCAAGGACCTCGACCACGTGACCGCAGAGGGGAACCTCTTCATCGATAACCGCATAGGAATGTACATGGACAACTCCCCTCACCTGATAGACGCCTGGAACAGGATAGACGATAACGTAATAGCCTATAACGATATAGGCGTCTCGATGATGCCTTCGATAGAGAGGAATATATTTGTCTCGAACACGTTCATTGAGAACCACGAGCAGGTGGAGGTGAGGGGAGGGGGGCGCCTCGCGGGCAACCTGTGGTTTAAGGACGGGCGCGGGAACTACTGGAGCGATTACGTCGGGTACGACGAGGACGGGGACGGCATGGGGGAGATACCGTACAGGTCCGAAAAGCTCTTCGAGAGCATTATCGACGAGATTCCGGAGCTGAGGCTCTTTATCTACAGCCCGGTGTCGAAAGCTATAGAGCTTGCCGCGGAGGCGTTCCCGGTAATAAAGCCCGAGCCCAAGCTCATCGACGAGCACCCGCTCATAGGCTCGCGCGTTCCGGATAGATACCTGAACGGGAAAAGGGAGGTTTCGCTCAAGCTCCTCCTCGTATCGTTCGGGATGGTGCTGGCGCCGCTTATATTTTACGGCTGCATTCTAAAGCGTTAACACGGGATAATAGAAATGATCCGGATAAATAACGTTACAAAGCGTTTCGGCGGACTGACCGCGGTCGATTCCGTAAGCTTCGAGGTTTCAGGCGGCGAGGCTCTCGCGCTCCTGGGCTCGAACGGCGCGGGGAAGAGCACACTCATAAAGTGCATGCTCGGCCTCCTCGACTATACAGGCGAGATAACCGTAAACGGCATCAACGCAAGGGAGCGCTCCAAAGAGGCGAAATCCTTAATCGGGTATCTCCCGCAGGAGCCCGTGTTCTACGACATGAGGACGAAGGACTTGATAAGGTTTTTCGCCCGCATACGCGGGGCCGGGAAAGGCTCGGAAGAGAGGCTCCTCGACGGGGTGGGCCTCTCCGGTCACGCGGACAAATACGCGTCCGAGCTGTCGGGAGGAATGAGACAGCGCCTCTCGTTCGCCGTGGCGCTATTGTCGGAGCCCGAGGTGCTGCTGCTGGACGAGCCTACTTCGAACCTGGACGCGAGGGCGAGGGTGGATTTCCTCAAGCTCGTAAAGGAATACAAGGACAGGGGCAAGACCGTCGTATTCTCCTCCCACAGGTTGGACGAGGTGGACTATCTCGCCGACAGGGTGGTGCTCATGCGGGAAGGCCGGCTCGTATTCGACGACGGCCCGGAGGTCCTCAAAAAGTCCCTGGGCCTGAAGCTGAGGGCCAACATACTCGTAGACGAGGGTTCGGTATCGGCTGCAGCCTCGGTCCTGAGCGAAGCCGGGATCAAGGTACACGGAAGGAACGGCAGGGGGCTCGTTGTGGACGTCCTCGCGGAGGACAGGATGAGGCCCGTGAGGGAGCTCATAATGCGTGAAATCCGGGTCATGGATTTCACCGTGGAGGAGCCAGCGATGGAAAAGATTCTCGAAGGAGCGGGTACCGATGGAGCTTAAAAATATTCTGCTCATTACGGGAAAGGACATGAGGGAATCCATAAAGAACAGGTGGTTCGTCCTGTACACCGCCTCTTTTTCGGTTCTCGCAATACTTATCCTGACGGCGGCTTCCGGGGGCGGCCAAATATCGGGGTTCTCGGGCTACGGCAGGACAGCGGCGAGCCTTATAAACCTCGTGCTCCTCTTCGTCCCGCTGATAGCGCTCGTAACGGGGGCGATAAGCATATCGGGCGAAAGGGAGAACGGGACGCTCCAGTATCTGCTGTCACAGCCCGTAACGAAGTCGGAGGTCTTCATAGGGAAGTTCGTAGGCGTATTGATACCGATCTGGTTCTCCATATCCCTCGGTTTCGGGCTTGCGGGGATAGGGGTGGCTCTCAAAGGCGGAGGAGGGGGCATAACGGATTACGTGCTTACGGCCTTGATGTCGGGTCTCCTGGCGGCGTCTCTACTGAGCGTGGGCTTCGTCGTCTCCGTTTTTTCGGGTAAGGCCTCGAAGGCGATCGGAATAGCCGTATTCCTGTGGCTCCTTTTTATAATACTCGGCGACCTCGGCATAATGGGCACGGCGGCGGTCATGGACCTGGGTATCAAACAGGTATTTGTTCTTGCCGTCCTCAACCCGGCCGAGGTATTTAAAATCGCCTCTGTCCTCTTGCTGAGCCCGAGGTACGAGATACTGGGCCCCGTGGGCGTCTATGCCGTCAGGACATTCGGGAGCGGAGGCATCGTATTGCTGCTTGTCTCCATTCTGTCGCTCTGGACGATAGTGCCGCTCGCATTGGCGCACCTGACGTTCTGTATTTTCAGGAGGGAAGAGCTATGAAATATATACTCGTTCTGCTGATACTCGCGGGCCTTGCCGCCTGCGGGGACAAGACCGATACCGGCCCCCGCACGGTTCATTACGGGGAAGAGGTCTGCGAGAGGTGCAAGATGATCATAAGCGACAAGCGATTTGCCGCTCAATATATAACCGGGAAAGGCGAGTCTAAAAAATTCGACGACATAGGGTGCATGATAGACGACCTGAAAGAGGCCGGGGAGCGCGGGGTAAGCCCGCTCGCCGTGTACACAGCCGACTTCAGCACGGGGGAATGGCTCGATGCGGGAAAGGCGTTTTATCTCCGGAATAGCGAGCTCAAGTCACCCATGGGCTACAACATAGCCGCGTTCGGTAGCGGGGAGGATATGAACGCGAGCCCGTTCACTAAGGACGGAGAGGCGCCCGGCGGGTTCAATGATCTTATGAAATGAGCTCTGTCGCGTGAAAAACTATACCGTGCGCAGAGGGATGCATATGTTTGATTTTGAAAATAGTACACATATCATATTGGTTCGGTCTTAAAAGTCCATGCTGACCCCGATGAAATCAAAAGCGATAGACCCCGGAGAGAGGATCCAGAGCGCCGCGCTCAAGCTCTTTATCAGGAAGGGCATAACCGGCACGACGACGAAGGAGATAGCGAGCAAGGCGGGGGTATCCGAAGGCACGATCTACAACTACTTCGAGAGCAAGGGGGACCTGGCCTACAAGCTTTTCGTCCGCTACATGGACGAGTTCAGGGACGTGCTTTCGGAAAAAACGTCAGCCGCCGCGGGTCCCGCTGAAAGGCTCTCGGCAGCCGTCCGGGCTTTCTTCGGTTTCGCCGAGGATGAGCCCGACGCCTACGCCTATATAATGATCGGCCACTACACCGAGCTCCGGAAGATGCCCTACGACAAGAAGAAGCCGAGGGACATTTTCGTCGATATAATCGGCGAAGGGATAAGAGAGGGCGTTTTCACGGATATGGACGAAAACCTCGGCGCCGCCTTCGTCATCGGCATGGTAACGAGGGTTATCCTTATCCGCACGAGCGGCAAGCTCAATACTCCCTACGCGCGGCTGGTAGATGAAACCGCGGCCTCTTCCCTGAGGGTCCTGGGATATAACGGCGGGCGGCCTTCCTGATCACGAAAATATTTTTCAGGCATTAAACTTTAACACTGGATTTACGAGCCCGATTGCGGAGATTATATTGTATACCTGCCGGGCGGCATGAGTAAGCCCGACATCCAAGCGCCCGGACTAAAAAAAGCAGAGGGAGGACACGCGATGCTTGTTATGGACTGCATGACCCGAAACCCCGTGACATTCTCGCCCGACGAGGACGTCAGGGTCGCGTTCGGAAGGCTCACCGATTTAAAGATCCGCCAGGCGCCCGTCGTCGAAAACGGGAAGCTCGCGGGGATAGTTACAGACAGGGACCTGAGATTAGCCGTCGTGGAAACCCTTTCCGAGCCCGGCCTGACAGTAGCCTCCGTCATGACCCCCGACCCCGTGACCGTTACCGAGGGCACGTCTCTCAGGGACGCGGCGGCGCTCATAAGCAAGAACAAGTTCAACGCCCTGCCCGTGCTTTCTCCGTCAGGGGAGCTCGTGGGGGTCCTTACTACAACGGATATATTGAACGGGCTCGTCAAGGCGCTCGACGCGGAGAAAAAATAATGCTTATCTTTAATCCTTTAAGGTATTAGAATATCGATGAAAAGGAGACTGTAATTGAAAATCGAGAAGATTCTATTCCCGACCGATTTTGCCCCGAGATCGAAAAATGCCAGGGAGCACGCGCTTTACCTGGCCGGGTCCCTGGGGGCGTCCGTCTATCTCCTTCACGCCATCGAGCCTCTTAAATACGACGAGGTGGACGAGGAGATAAGAGATTTTTACAAGACACTCGAGGCCCAGATGAGCGAGAAGATGGCGGCTGAGCGGGAAATCTTCGATAAAAACGGGCTAAGCGTGTATACCGACATCATAATCGGGCCCAGATGGAGGGTAATCAACACATACGCCGAAGAGAAGGGAATCGACCTAATAATCATGGGTTCTCACGGTATCAGGGCCGAGTCGGGCGAGGTATCCGTGGGCACGACGAGCCACAAGGTCATGTTCTCATCCCCATGTCCCGTCCTGATAGTCAGGCACGGCTGAATCCGAATTAAATTTTCTTAATGAGATTTTTATAAAACTGATATAAAATTAGGGCATAATATTAGAGGAGGAGATTTTATCTATGACGAGATTTATCCCGGATTTGAAGCTCGTTCTGTTTTTGATCGCCGTGCTTGCGGCGCCATACCTTGCAGAGCGTCAGGACGCGTCCGCACAGGACGCCCCGGCCGAGACGGCGCCCGTAACGCCCGTTATCGACCCGGTCGCCGATAAGTTGTTAAAAGCCATGAGCAAGACACTTTCTTCCGCGAATGCTTTCACATTCACTGCGGCCATAAATTTCGACCAGCTCCTCGTATCGGGCCAGCAGATCCAGTACGGCGGGGCGGCCGCTTTGACGGTGCAAAGACCCGACAAGGTTTTCGCCGAGTTCACCGGGGACCTGGACGGTAAAAGGATATGGTACACGGGTAAGGACGTCACGGTGCTCGACGTCGATAAGAAATTTTACGGCAAGCTTCCCGTTCCCGCGAAAATAGACGACGCGATGGAAACACTTATGGTCGATTACGGGTTCACGCTCCCCCTTTCGGACGTAGTGGTGAGCGACCCATACACAGCCTTCGTGACGAACGTCGCCGCGGGCGTCGTGATAGGCGACAGCACTATAAACGGCGAGTCATGCAAGCACCTGGCTTTCGTCGAGAAGTATATAGACTGGCAGATATGGATATCGAACGGGGCGAAGGCGCTCCCCTGCAAGCTGGTCATAACCTACAAGACGCTGCCGGGCGGGCCTCAATACTCGGCGGTATTTTCAGACTGGGCGGTCAATCCGGCTATCGACGCATCGGTATTCACGCCGGTGCTACCCGAGGGTGCGGAGCAGATATCGTTTATAAAGGTTGAAAAACAACAATAAATGGGGGGGAGTTAAATGACAGAGCTAAAGCAACTATTAAGCAGGGCGGCGGCGGGAGCCGCGGTTGTCGCATTCCTGACATCCGGAGTATTCATAACGGGAGACGCATTTGCCCGGGGCGGTTTCGGGGGCGGCTACAGGGGCGCCAACTTCGGCTCGGGAATGGGCGACAGGGGCATGGGTAACGTCAGGTATTCCGGTAACAGCATGGGCGACATGTCGGGTTACAGGGGGTACCAGGGGGACAGCTTCGGCAACAGGCAGTCCTTCGATAACTCCGGGATGGGCGACAGGCAGTCTTTCCAGAATTCGGAGACCGGTCAGAACAGGGACGATTTCAGCGGGAACCAGGATTCGTTCTCGAACCGCCAGGACATGAGCCAGGACAATACCGGCATGACCGGCCGCCAGGACATGAGCCAGGACCGCGCGTTACAGTCGGATAACGGGCAGAATACAAACAGGGCGAACACCAACCCCGATACGAACAGGACGAACGCCGACAACGCCGATAACAGGAACAACCAGAACAATAATAACAACAACAGGAACAACAATAATAATAACAATAATAATAATAACGACAACAACAATTACACCCACAATACCTACAATAACTACTGGGGCGGTTACTGGGGGTCGTGGGGCGGTTATTACGGCGGCTGGGCCCTCGCGGGCGGACTCGCCATGGGCGCGGCTATAGCGAGCGTCCCGGCAAGCTCGACGACCGTATATGTTTCGGGTAACCCGTTCTACTACTCCGACGGCGTCTATTACGCCCCACAGAACAACCAGTACGTGGTCGTTCCCCCGCCTCCGGGCGCGGTGGTGAATACGCTGCCGCCCTCATGCGATTCGGTGTATGCCGGGGAAGACCAGTATTTCGACTGCGGCGGAGCGTTCTACTCATCAGCCGACGCCGGGTTCCAGGTCGTTCAGCCCCCGGTGGGCGCGACAGTGGACTCACTGCCCCAGGGCGCGGAGCAGAAGGTCGTAAACGGAACCACGTATTACCTCTTCGGCGCGGCGTACTATCAGCCGTTTTACAGCGGGAGCAGCGTCATTTACCAGGTAGTCCCCGACCCGACAGCGTAATCGAAATTTCACGGTCCCGTGAGGAAGCCCCTCACGGGATCATTTCCTCAGAATAAACTTTAACGCCTGTCCGAGAACGAGCGGGAGAAGGCTCATTACCCCGATTAAAATCCAGCCTTCGCGGCCGGGGTTTACGACGCCCAGCACCCGAGCCACAGGGCCTGCGAATACTGCGGCCAGGGTCAGGAATACGCAGAGGGCTACCGCGCCCCATACGTACCCGTTCCGGGTAACCTCGTTTTTGAAAAGCGCCGACCCCCGGTCCCGCATGTTGTATACGTGGAATATCTGGGCGAAAGCCAGCGTGAGGAAAGAGATTGAGACCGATTCCTTCACGCCGAACCCGAGCCCGTAAACCGATATCAGGAGCGCCCCGAGAACGCATGCCGTGATAATGGCCCCGTATCCCGCGATGCCGAGCCAGCCCCTTCGCGTAATGAGGGGCTCCTTCGGGTCCCTCGGCGGAAGACTCATCACCCTCTCGTCCCCTTCGCCCATGCCGAGCGCGAGGGCCGGGAATACGTCCGTCACGAGGTTGAGGAAGAGTATCTGTAACGGGAGGAGGGGCAGGGGGAGAGGGGTGAGCGACGCGACCGTTACGATCATTATTTCACTGACGTTACAGGAAAGGAGGTAGAATATGAACTTCCTTATGTTGCCGAAGATAATCCGTCCCTGCTCGACCGCGTGCACGATAGTAGAGAAGGAGTCGTCCTTGAGCACGATGTCGGCCGCCTCCTTTGCGACCTGAGTCCCGCGCATCCCCATCGCTATGCCTATGTCGGCCTTCCTGAGGGCGGGAGCGTCGTTCACTCCGTCCCCGGTCATCGCCACGACGAACCCTTCCCCCTGGTAAAACGTCACGAGTGCCAGTTTCTGCTCCGGGCTTACGCGTGCGAGTATCAGGGACTCGGCCACGCTCCTTTTGAACTCCCCGGGAAGCTCCTCTATCTTTTTCAGATCCCTCCCGTGTATTACAGGCTCGTCGGCCCTGTCCGTGAGCCCGACCGCGAGGGCGATATTCCTGGCCGTGGCCGGGTGGTCGCCCGTGACCATTACGACCTTTATTCCGGCCTTGAGGCACTGCCGGACGGCCTCCCTGATATCCCGGCGGGGCGGATCGAGGAGGCAAACGAGCCCGAGGAACGTGAGGCCCTTATACGGCCTCGTTTCAGGGTCAGCCGCGGTTTTCTCGGCGTGCGCTATTACCCTCAACCCGAGCGAGGCGAGCTCGTCGTTCTTCGCATCCCAGTACAATCTTCTTTCTTCAGTAAGGTCCTCCACGCCAGAAGCCGTATGGATACGGTCGCAGCACGCGAGCACGGCGTCAGGAGCGCCCTTCACGGCGACCCGGAACCCTCCGTCTGATTTATGGAACGTGGCCATCATGTTCACGAGCGTGTCGAAGGCCTCGGTACCCGTTTCGGGGTATGCCGACAGCAATGCGTCCCTGTCTATACCCGCGCGCTCTCCCGCCCGAAGGAGAGCGATCTCGAGAGGGTCCCCTATGTCGCCCCCGTTTCCGGGATCATTCCCGCCGAGGCGAGCCCTGCTGCAGAGCACCCCCGTCTCGATTACCCTCAGAGCCGCTTCGTCCGTAATGGAGGCGGCCTCCTCACCGTCGATCAGGAACCTCCCGTCCTCTCCCGTGAATTCGAGCCTTACGCCGTCGGTAACTATCGCCTCGACGGTCATCTTGTTCTCGGTCAGCGTGCCCGTCTTGTCCGTGCAGATCACGTTAGTCGCACCCAAAGTTTCGACTGCGCCCAACCGGTTGACGAGCGCGTTGCGCCGCGCCATCCTCAGCATCCCCCTCGCGAGCGCTATAGTGGCGACCACGGGGAGGCCCTCCGGTATGGCCGCCACCGCGAGCGCTATCCCGGTCTTTATCATGAGGAGGAGGTCCTTCCCCGTGAGGGCGCCCCCGATGATGACGGCCGAGGCGAGGAGCAGCGTGACCCATATGAGCCTCTGCCCGAGCCTGTCCAGCTTTTTTTCTATCGGGGTCTTGTCGTGCCCCGCTTTCTCCACGAGGACGCTTATCTTCCCGAGCTCGGTGTCGAGCCCTGTCGCCGTCACGGCTCCCCTGCCCGAGCCTTTTGTAAGGGCGGTCCCCATGAACACCATGTTGCTCCTTTCGGAGATCTCCGCTTCCCCTGTAATCGCGCCTGTGGATTTTCTCACCGGAAACGATTCGCCTGTGAGCGAAGATTCGTCCAATTCCACCCTCGAGGCCTCCAGCAGCCTTATGTCGGCGGGGACTATGTCTCCGGCTTCGAGCAGTACTATGTCGCCGGGGACGAGCTCCTCGGCCTGTATCACCGATACGATTCCGTCCCGGAGCACGGTCGCCTCGACGCGGACCAGCTTGTAGAGCGCCTCCATCGACCTCACCGCCCGTATCTCCGTGAAAAAACCGATAGCCGCGTTCAGAATAATCACGACTACGATGGCGGCACCCTCGGGCCAGTCGTTGAATACGAACGAAAGAACGGCTGCCGCCACCAAGAGGAGGACTATAAGGCTCCTGAACTGTGCGAGCAGTATGGAGAGGGTGTTTGCGGGCCCGGCCTCGGCGAGGAGGTTCCTCCCGTATTCTTTCAGACGCGCTCCCGCCCGGGGGCCGTCGAGTCCCTTGTCGGGAGATACCCCGAGCCCTGACGCTATATCCTCTTCAGAAATCTTCCAGGGGTCTTTGATTGCAGTCATAGTGTTATCGGTTATGAGAATGGAGGAGCAACAGCGCACGGCTTCCCGGCTTCACTGTAAGCGCCGCGAGACGCGCTACTGCCCGGCCGGGGACAGGGCTCCCGCATCCATGATCGCTCTGAATAAGGCGTCCAGCGATTCTCGCCCCGGTCTCTCCGTATCGGCTTCGAAATAGCGCCCTCCCTTTATCCCGGCGGGCTCCTCCCACTCTGAAAGGAACCTCGGCAGTATAGCGGCCCCCGCGTCCGAGATGGAAACGCCTTCCTTCTCTCTTCTCAGGAGTCTGAGCTCGACCTCGTCCAGGATTGCCGTAGTCCTGACGAAATACACGGAGACCCCTTTAATCCCGGCTTCGCGGAGAAGGTAATCTCTCCATACGCGTTTTGAAAAGCTCGCGTCGAGCACTGCCAGACGGCTCCTGCCGGCCTCGCCGAGCGCGCGGCCTATGATCTCCCTGTAGGTCATTTCCGTAATGCCGCTCGTGTATATGCCGCCTTCCCATCCCTCGTAGCTCCTCTCCCCGGCGGGTGTCCCCGTGATCTCTTTTCTCACGGCGTCTGAAGATACAGAAGCGCACGAGAGCTCCTCCCGGAGCATTCCGGCCAGGGTCGATTTCCCCGTGCCTATTATCCCGAATGTGACGATGACGGCCGGCTTCGAGCCGAAAAGCGCGTACCTCAGCGCGAGCCTGAAGTACCGCCCGGCCATCACCAGCGACTGCTCCTTTTCGTCCTCCGGAACCTCGGGCTCGAAGCCCTTGATGCTCTCGACCTTCCCCCTTACGAACGCCCTGTAGCATTTATAGAAATCGATTACGCCGTAAATACCGGGATCGTCCATGGCTCGCGCGGTCTCGTCGACAATAAAATGCGAGAGCCCGTGGAAGCCGTTATAATCGAGGTCCATCGCGAGGAAAGCGATGTCCGAGGCCGTGTCAATGTATCTGAACCTCTCGTTGAACTCGATGCAGTCGTAAATGCAGATACCGTCCCGGATGATACAGATATTGCCCAGGTGGAGGTCGCCGTGGCAGTCCCTTATGAACCCGTCTTCCATGCGTTTTAAGAAGAGCCCGCGATTTTTGGCAAAGAACCGCTCGTTATAATAACAAAGCGCGTCGTATGCGGATTGCGTGATTGTTATGCCCGCGAACCTTCGGGAGAGGGAGAGGTTCTCGTCTATGTTCACCCTTATCCTCTCGGGCAGTCCGTATGCCGTGACCTCTTCTCGCCGGGGCTGAGACAGGTAGAAATCGACCAGCTTACGGGATATCCGCCTCAAGTCCTCCTCGCCGATTCCGCCGTCCCGGAGCATGTTGAGCAGGAAACCGCTTTCGGGGAGCTCCTTCATCCTGACGGCATACTCCACAGCCTCTCCCTGCCCGCCAAGTGAGAGCTTCCCGTCCCCGAGTGTGATTTCTTCGACGCCCAGGTATACGCCCGGGCAGAGCCTCCTGTTGAGCTCGACCTCCTCGGAGCAGAAGTGCTTTCTCTTTTCAAGGGTGCTGAAGTCGAGGAAACCCAGGTTTACGGGTTTTTTGACCTTATATACGTACGGAGGGGCAATGAATATGTCGGATATGTGCGTCTGCAGGTGTTTGACCGCCGAAGGCCTGTGCGGATACGAAGAGGGTTCGAGCAGAAAATCAACCAAGTCCTGTCTTTTAGGGTTTTCACTGCCAGGCATCTGATCCCGCGGTAGAATTTATTAAGGCCTTAACGACAGTACGGAGCATGGGGATTCCTGGATCATCCTCTCCGTGACGCTCCCGAGAACGAGTCTCTTGAGCCCGGTCCTCGCGTGCGTGTTGATTACTACGAGGTCGGCGTTATTCCTCGATGCGTAGTTCGCGACCGATATCGCCGGGCTGAGCCCGTGTATCACGTCCGTCTTTATCCCGCCTTTTACGGCCGCGCCGTGCGAGCTTTCGTAATTCGCCACGATCTTGTCCGTCCTCTCCCGGAGCTCCTTCTCGGACTGCTTTATGACTATATCGAGCGCACTCGCCGGCAAGTCCTGTGCGTACATATCGAGCCTTATCGCATAGACGGCCGTAATGCCCGCGCCCGTCAGGGCCGCAAGGCCGAGGGCGCAATTGAGCGCAGTCTCGTTGTCGTCGGCCAGGTCTATCGGGACTACTATATTGCTGATCTTTATCTCTTTCCCCGGTTCGGGCCTCTTGGCCGAGAGCACGGGGACGTTCGAGGACTTCAGTACCTTCACCGTCTCGCTCCCTACCATCATGCTCTCTATGAGACCGTGCCCCTGTTTGCCCATCACGATGATGTCCGCTTTTCTCAAACGGGAGAACTCCCTTATCTTTTCACTGGGTATTCCTTTCAGAATGACGCCGTCGAACTTTATCCCCGAGTGCAGAAGCTCGTTCCTTACCTCTACGAATCTGTCGCTCACCCTCCGTTCCACCTTCGACTGCCATTCCCGGAATTCCTCGTCCTCCTCCCTCAAGGATTCGAAGAGGAGCTGCACAGGCAGGGGTATGACGTGCACGCCGATTATCTCCGCGCCCGCGAGCTTCGCAAGGTATTTAGCGTACTCGAGAGCAAGGTCGGCCTCGCCTGATCCGTCTGTAGCCCAGAGAACCCTTTTTATATCCATATCAGTCTCACTTTAAAGAATTATTTCCCTATTCCTGTACGGTCTCCGCAAGGGCGGTTTTATTTTACCACAATATGCCCGGATATGTCCGGCCGCTTCTTCATAGGACCTTCGATTTACTGCTGAGGGCCATGGCCAGGTTAACGAGCTCCGTGGCCACCAGGACGATAAGGTCGTCCACCGACACTATGCCTATGAGCTTCGGCCCGCGCTTTACCGGGAGCCTCCTGATGGAGTTCTCCGATAGAACGCTCAGCATCTCGAACAAGTCCGTGTCCTCGTCTACGGTTATGAGGTCCTTCGTCATTATCTCCTCGACGGTAACCTCTTCCGGGTTTACACCCTCCGCGATCGCGGAGACGACCAGGTCTCTGTCCGTGATAATTCCGACCGGCCTCGCGTCGCCGTCCACCACTACGAGCGCCCCTATGTCCTCGTTCATCATAAGGTACGCCGCTTCCGAAAGTGCGGCCGTGGGGGAAACCGTTACGACGTTCCTGTTTATAACCTCGCTCAGAAGCTCGGCCCGGGTCTTTCTCTTTCCGCTCATGATAATCTACCTCCGCGTCAAGAATATATTATTTATTAATGCAACAATAGTGCCATTACCGGAGCGTGTGATTTACGTATGAAAACGAGCGCTAACCGGTCTGACCGGGGGGGGTCCCCTATGTCATCTGTCGCATTTTATGACACATGGTGTAACTTAGATAGATGAAATTCCCGTTGTTTCCGGCGGGATTTCAGAATGGCACTCTTCTTGCAGAATCAGAACTGTCACAAGCTCTCGACCGGAGGCATTTATGTCCGACTACCGCAACCTGTACCTGATCGATACGAACTATAACGCCGACAGGGACGCGACCGAAGTCACGTTCGGGTATATCGAAAAGGAGGAGGACGTGAAGGGCAGGATAATGTCGCTCAGGGTCATAATCAACGTGCCGGGGCATAAGAACGATGTCAAAGGGGCGGCGGAAGAGGGTCTCGTCAAAGCGAGGGAGCTGATAACAAGGGCCGGCGCGGCTCCGTTCGAAGCCGAATGATGGCCGGGCGTCCTACCCGCGGGACATGACCTCGAGCGTCTTGAGCTTGGAAATCTCGCCTAGCGCGATGAGCGTATCCCCGGATTCGATCACGGTCCTGGACGTCGGGTTGAAATGCATAGTGCCGTCCGGTTTTTTTACGGCTGCAATGATAATCCCGAGGTCCCTCCCGATGCCCGTCGCTTCGAGGGTCTTTCCGCTGAGGACCGAGCCCGGCAGTACTTCCACCTCCTCGAGCTGAATCTCGAGGTTCCCGGCCGTAGTCGCGTATTCTATGAAATCCACGACGGCAGGCTTGAGTATCATGTTGGCTATCCTCATCCCGCCCGTGTGGTACGGGGAAACGACCCTGTCGGCGCCCGCCCTGAGTATCTTCTTCTCCGAGCTTTCGTCCCCCGCCCTCGTATAGATGAGGAGATCGGGGTTGAGCCCGCGCGCGCTCAGGACGACGAAAAGGTTCTCGGCGTCCGTCGGGAGGACCGATATGATCCCGTACGCCCTCTCTATCCCGGCCTTAATCAGCACGTCGTCCCTCGTGGCGTCGCCTTCTATGATGACGAGGTCTTCCTTATCGGCCGTATCGACCGGCACCTTCTCTATCGCGATGATGTCCATGCCCTTCGACGCGAGCTCCTTCACGACGGTCTTACCCATCCTTCCGTAGCCGCAGACTATATAATGGTTTTTCAGGTCTTTTATTTTTCTTTCCATCCTGGACCTCCCGATTATCTGTGTCAGCTCTCCTTCGAGCACTATCTTCGCGAGGGTGCCCAGGAGATAGAGTATCGTCCCTACGCCCAGCGTGAGGAGCACTATCGTAAATACCTCGCCTGAGGGGGTGAGGTCGTGCACCTCCCCGTAACCGACCGTGGTGAGAGTCGTCACGGTCATGAAGAGGGAGTCCATGAAATTCCATCCCTCTACGACCATGTAACCGATAGTGCCGAACGTGTTGATGAGGATTATCAGTAATATGGGAACGAAGAGCTTGTTTCTGATCGCCGAAAACATCTTGCTCCGTAATACGGGATTATCGGCTCCGCCCTAGACGGGTTTGACCGTGATAACGGGGCAGGGGGATTCCTGCACGACCCTCTCGGCAACGCTCCCGATAAAGTCTTCCCGCCTGAATTTATATCCGCCGTACGTATTCATGATAATTAGGTCGATATTTTTTTCCCTGGCGTAGTTAATAATCCCTATCCAGGGGTTCCGCGCGGTCTCCACCGCCGTTTCGACCCTGTCCTCGAGCTTCGCCTCCTCGACCTGCTCCGTGAGCTTGTTGTAGGCGTCCCCCCTCATCAGCTCGATGAGCTTGGGCGGGTATTTCCCTTCGCCGGTCGCGACGATATTCAGGCTGTATATCTCGGCCTGGAGGTCCCCGGCAAGGCCGAGCGCTAACTGGAGGTCCCTCGACATTATGTTGTAGAGGTCCGTAGGGACGAGGATCCGCTTTATGGCCTTCTGCCGGCTCTCGCGTCTGACGATAAGCACCGGTATCCTCGAGCGTCTCAGCACCTTGAGCGCGGTCGCCCCCAGCAGGCTCCTCTCCTCGGCCCTTCCTTTCCCGAGCAGTATGAGGTCGGCGTTTTCCTCTTCGCCGGCCTCTATTATTTTCAGGTAAGGCACGCCCTGTGTGATGCGCGTTCTGAAACGGAGTCCCTTGGTCTTAAGCTCTTCGGATATGTTGTTGAGCCTGTCGCTGCCCTTCGATTCCTTCTCCTTTATCCAGTCGGCGAGGAGGTCGAGCTCCGGGCTCGGGAATTCGTCTATCGCGCGGACTTCGAAGTAGTCGGGTATCACGTAGAGGCCTATGATCTCCGAGTCGAGAGGCCGGGCGAGCGACTCCGCGAAAGCGAGCGCGTCGACAGAGTCCTTTGAACCGTCTGAAGCCCACACAATTTTCTTGATCAAGCTGAAATCCTCCTTTCAGTCGCCGGATAGCGGATTATTTTAATCGATATGATTGCGCATTGGAAACGCCGGAATCGTTTATACGATAATTCTACATCATTCTCCGGATTTTTTACCGGGAAGAGGGATTGGTTTCGGGACCGCGTTCTTTACCGGCGGGACTGTCATGAGGTATGCGAAAATCGATTTCAGGTCTTCGTCCCCGAGAATGCCGTAGTCCTGCCAGGGCATGGGCGGGAGAACGTCCCTCTTCAAGTCTATGTGCCTCCCGGTCCTGATGGTCTCGACGAATATGTCTTCCGTCCACTTCCCTATCCCGGTCTCCGGGTCGGGCGTTATGTTCTTCGAAAATACGAGACCCCATGGCCCCGCCCACTCGGTAGAGTCGAGCGTGCCTACGAACTCTATCCATTCCGGGGAGCCGATCCCGGCCGTGGGCAGACGGGGTATCTCCCTGTCCTGGGGGTGTCCGGAGAGTCTCCTCTTCATATCCGGCACGGGGCCTTCTTCTGTTTCTATGAGCGGGGTGTGGCAGAAATCGCAGCTCCCTTCGATAACGAGCTGCTTTCCCCTTGCAATACGCTTGTCCTCCGGGGCTCCGGTCTCTTTTTCGGACGCGGACGAGTAAAAGAGGGCGGCTGCCGTAATGCAAAGAAAAGCCGCCGAAACGATAGTAATTCTTCCTGACATTCGCTCCTCACTCCCTCAGGGTTTTAACGCGAGGACCGGGCAGCGGGCTTCCCGGATTATCTTTTCTGTTTCGCTGCCGAGTATGATCCTCTCGAAACCCCTTCTGCCGTGCGTAGTTATCGCGATCAGGTCGAACCCGTTTTCATCCGCGTAGTCGGTAATCGTGAGGGCGGGGCTTACGCCGGTAAGCACATGCGTTTCTATCCCCGCCTCGGGCGCGCCTTTGTTTTCCTTATAGTAGCGGTCTCTCACGCCGTCCACCCTTTGTCTCAGTTCCTTTGCGGAATGCCCCGACAGCTCGTCGACCAGCTCCGGGCTTAATTCATAGACGTTTGCGTCTATCCAGAATACGTATACGACGGTCACGGAAGCGCCCAGCTTCCCTGCAAGCCCGAGCGCATACACGAGTGAGGAATCCGCGGTGTCCGAGATATCGAGCGGAACGAGTATCTTCTTTATGTCGTATTCCGCTTCGCCGCCCTCCGTCTTGACCGACAGCACGGGGACGGGCGAATTCCTCAGCACCTTGAGGGTATTGCTCCCGAGGAGCGCGCTCCCGATGAGACCGTGTCCTTTCTTGCCCATGACTATGAGGTCGGCCGTGTCGGTCTTCGCCTTCTCGATGATCCAGTCGACGACGCTCCCCCTGAGGACCTCGGTCGAGAACCTGACCCCGGGGTTTTCGGTTTCTATGCGTTTGAATTCCTTACCGAACTTCGCTTCGGTGTCTTTGACTATATCCATTATCACGCCCTCGTAGCTCGGCTGGAGGTCCGTCAACGGTATCTGGATACCGCTCACGTGGAGGCAGATTATCTCGGAGCCGTATATACGGGCGAGGTAGAGGGCGAGCCTGAGGGACCCTTCGGATTCCTTCGAGCCGTCTGTAGGCCAGAGTATTTTATTTATATTCATTACACGTCGATTTGAGCGCTGTATGTCCGTCAGGGGGTCATTGTTATCACCGGGCAGCGCGCCTCCTGTATCACCTTCTCCGCGACGCTCCCGATGAATTCCTTTTTAAATCTGCCGCCCCCGTAAGTCATTATAACTATTAAATCAGCTTTTTTCTCAAATGCAAAGTCGACGATCCCCCGCCACCCGTTGGGCGCAATTACCGTGCTTATGACGAGGTCGTCCTTGAGCCTCGTCGCGCCCACTGTTTCTTTTAACTCTCTCTGTGCGAAACCCCGGAGCTGCTCGGCGAGCTCGGGCGGGTATTTCTGATACCCCGTCTCGACGACGTTCACCACGTGCACGGCCGCGCCGAACGCGGCCGAGAGGCCGACCGCGTAATCGAAGCTCTTACCGAGTCCGTGCGAAAGGTCGACCGGGACTACGATTCTTTTGAAGCCCCCCTTGAACTTGTCCCCTCCGGCCGTCAGCACCGGGACCCTGGAGGACCTGAGCACCTTGAGCGCAGTGCCCCCGAGTATCGTCTTCTCGATCGACCTCCCTCTTCCGAGGGCAAGGAGGTCGGCGTCGTGCCTGACGGCGAAATTCGAGATCGCCTTAGCGGGTATGCCCCTCACTATTTCGTATTCGAAGCTTGTCCCCTTCTTGGAGAGGTCGCGCCTGAGCTTTTCCATCGCGTCCTTCCTCGCCGTAATCAAATTCAGGTCCACCCAGTCGCGGAACCTGGCCTTATCGGCCGGGGGGAAGAGGTTTACCACGTTATAGTAATCGGGGATAACGGAAATGCCGACAATGCGGGATTTAAATTTAAGAGACAGCGCTTCCGCTATCCTGAGAGCCTCCGAGGAATCTCCCGTCCCGTCCGATCCCCAGACTATTTTGTTTATTTTCAATTGAGGCCTCCTCCGGTATTCTGCCCGAGCGGGATGATCGCCCGCGGGGCCGGCGTACCCAAGGCTTCTACTTTACATCTACCTTTATCTCTTTGGGTTTCGATTCCGCTGCCTTCGGAAGATGGACTTCGAGTATCCCGTCCTTGAATTCAGCCGTTATCTTGCCCTCGACGACCTTTGCGGGGAGGGTAAGGGACCTGGAAAAGCTGCCGTAGGACCTTTCGGAATAGTAATAGTCCTCTTCCCTGACCTCTTCTTCCTTCTTCATTTCCCCCTTGATCGTCAGCACTTTGTCGGATACCGAGATCTTGATGTTCTTCTTGTCTATTCCCGGTACCTCGGCCTTGACTACTATCTCTTCAGCCTTGTCGAACATATCCACTGCCGGCCATACCGTCTCGATCTCCGTCATCCACTTAAACCTCGGGAATCTCCTCAAAAACCTCGACGGTAAATTTTCCTCGAATATATCCTCGAAGAACTTTTCCATACTCTTTGTCGGTTCCCATCTCTTCAGTGCCATGATGCCTGCCCTCCTGAAGTTTATTTGATATGATTAAATGTGCAAAAATTGTGCCGTTTAATAACTTTTGAATGTTTTGGGTACAATAGCGATTATATCTAAAATTACGGCTATAATTATCTATGTCCGCTGTAAGATATTTTGACACTAATGGTCGATATGATTCTTAGTAAGAATTCAGGGCCGGTAGAGCACCCGGCGGGCGGTTAACCAGGAAATCACAATTTTATTCCATAAACGTGAATCTTTCGATGATCAGACGAATACCAGATACCCGGGTGATTAAATGAACAGACGGTATATTTTTATCCTGATTTTAATCGCAGCCGCAGCCCTGCCCGCATACCTCTATTTCTTTCCGAAAGACAACGGAACGAATGAGACCGCAAAGGTGGAAAAAAAGAGGTACATCAAGTCCGTGTACGCCTCAGGCTACGTGGACAGCGTAAACAAGGTCCAGATCAAACCCGAGGTCTCCGGATACATCGCGACCATTAACGTGAAAGAAGGGGACAGGGTCAAAAAGGGCGAGGTTATCGCCACGATAAAGAACGATAAATTGCAGGAACAGCTCCGGGAGATATCCGCCAAACGGGAGCTCATAGAAAACAGAATGAAAGAAGACTCCCCGTTCCTGAGGGCGCTCAAGGACGAGATAGCGATATGGAAGATGAACACCGAGATAGAGAGGAGGAACTTCGAGCGGAGGGAGTCGCTCTACGCGAAAGGGATTATTTCGAAGGAAGACTACGACAAATCGAAGCAGGGCCTCGAGGTGACGGAGAAGACCTATACAAAGTCTCTCGAGGGCCTGAACGACCAGCTCGCCTCGCTGAAGTCGGAGCTAGACTCCCTGACCGCGTCCGAGCAGGCGGTCGTACGCGAGATGGAGAAGCACGAGATAAAGTCCCCCGTAGACGGCGAGGTGCTGAGGAAGTTCGCGGAAGAAGGGGATTACGTTAACAGCGTGCTCAAGGACGACATACTCTTTTCCATAGGCAACCCGGGGACTCTCGAGACGGTGCTCTCCGTCGACGAGGAATTCATCCCGCTCATCAAGCCCGGCGAGAAGGTGCTCATTACGACCGACGCCTATCCCGGCAAGGTGTTCGAGGGCAAGATCAGGGTCATAGAGAGGGAATCCGACAGGGTATCCCGGACCGTGAAGGTCAAGGCCGACACCGGTTATCCGCCGGACATACCCGTCGGGATCACCGTCGAGGCGAATATCGTCATTACGGACAGGGAAGGACTCTTCATATCGAAGGAGGCCTATAAGAACGGATACGTCGAGGTCGTAAAGGACGGCAAGAAAGTCAGGGTGCCCGTCGAGGCGGGGGTGGAGGAAGACAGCTTTATCGAGATCAAGGACGCGGCCCCCGGGAGCGAGGAGACCCCGACCCCTTGAGATCCATTCTGTTCATAGCGTTCAAGCTCCTGACCGAAAGAAAGAGGCAGGCGCTCGTCTCGACCATGGGCGTGGCGATAGGCGTCGCGGCGTTCATAGCCATGAGCTCCGTCATGAACGGGTTCCAGATCTATTTCATAAAACAGGCAGTGGATATAAACGCCCATATAACCCTCAAGATAGAGGAAACGGACGACCCCGACAGGATACTGAAAGCGGTCTACGGCGAAAATATCGTCGCCGACGTTCTGGGCTCGAAACCGAAGGACCTGAAGGACAAGATAATCGGCTACAAGCATTACCTGGATAAATACGAAAAGGACGACAGGTTCATCGGCATCGCCCCCCACCTCACCGGGCAGGCCATCGTGAATTACGGCACGAAGGAAAAGAGCGCGACGCTCATAGGCATCGAACCCGCTCTCGAAAGGAGGGCGTCGGTTGTCGACGATTATATCGAGCTCGGGAACCTGGACAAGATAGTCACCGACAGGAACAGCATAATAATGGGAAAGCTCCTCGCGAGGGACCTCGGTATAAAGGAGCCCGGAAAGAAGGTCACCCTCGTATCGCCGAGCGGGGGCATATACACGCTCAAGGTGGTGGATTTCTTCAATTCCGGAATAACGAGCCTCGACCAGTCGAGGGTCTACATGAACCTCCGTACGCTCCAGGCGATACTCGACAAGCCCAACCAGGTGAACGAGCTGATTATCAGGGTTAAGGACGTCAATCAGGCGGAGACCCTGGCCGCAGTGATATCGGAAGATACCGGGTACTACGCCGAGAGCTGGCAGAGGGCTTTCAGCAACTTCCTCCAGATATTTAAAATGCAGAACTGGATAACTTACATGATGGTGTTCGCGATATTGATCGTCTCGGCGTTCGGCATCTTCAACATAATGATGATGACCGTGCTCGAAAAGAAGAGGGACATAGCGATACTCAAGGCAATAGGGTACGAGGACGGCGAGATAACGAGGATATTCGTATTCCAGGGACTCCTCGTCGGCCTCATAGGCGCACTCCTCGGATGTCTCCTCGGGTATCTCCTCGAGGTATGGCTCGCGTCGCTCAGGTTCGATATCGTGGGCATAATCAGGTCGAGCGGGTTCGTGCTCGACAGGAGACCCAGGTATTTCGTCCTCGGCTTCATATTCGCCATGGTATTCGCGTTCTTCGCCTCGTTCTACCCGTCCTGGAGGGCCTCCCGCCTCTTCCCGGTCGACATCTTCCGGTCAAGCGTATGAGCGTAATCCTCGAAGGCAGGGACATAAGGAAATCGATAGGCGAGAGCGAGATACTGAACGGGATATCCATTCAGATATCGACAGGGGATTTCATAAGCATCGTAGGCGCCTCGGGCTCGGGCAAGAGCTCCCTCATGTACATACTCGGCCTTCTCGATTCGCCCACTTCGGGGGGCGTTATAATCGACGATAAAGAGGTCGATTTCGGAGACGCCAAGCTGCTATCGAAAATACGGAATAAAAAGATCGGGTTCGTATTCCAGTTCCACTACCTCATCACCGAGCTCACGGCCTACGAAAATATACTGATACCCATGCTGAAGAACGGGGTAAACGACAGGGAGCGCCTGAAGCAAAGGTGCTATGACCTTATAGAGAGCCTCGGGTTAAAGGGCAAGGAAAAGAGGAAGCCCTATCAGCTTTCGGGAGGGGAGCAGCAGAGGGTGGCTATCGCGCGGGCGCTCGCGAACGACCCGGAGATAGTCATGGCGGACGAGCCCACCGGCAACCTGGACTCGAAGAACTCCGCCATGGTAATGGACGTGTTCCTCGAGCTCAACGAAAAGGGGAGGTCCGTACTCATGATAACGCACGAGATGTACCTCGCCGAGAAAACGAAGAAGGTGCTGGAGATCAAAGACGGCCTGATAGTGAGCTGACGCGCCCGCCCGGGGAGGGAATTCCATTGAGAGCCATGCTTCTCGAAAAGATAGTCTCGCTGCACGACCGGAGAGAGCCGCTACGTCTCGCGGACTTGCCGCGGCCTTCCCCCGGACCGGGGGAAGTGCTCATCAGGGTCTCCGCGTGCGGGGTCTGCCACACGGAGCTGGACGAGATAGAGGGCAGGACCCCTCCTCCGAAGCTCCCCGTGATACCGGGGCATCAGGCAGTCGGCATCGTAGAGAAAACGGGCGGGGGCGTCACCCGTCACGCGGAAGGGGACAGGGTCGGAGTGGCGTGGATATTCTCCGCCTGCGGGAAATGCCGGTACTGCCTCGACGGGGACGATAACCTCTGCCCCGATTTCAGGGCCACGGGCAGGGACTCCGACGGCGGGTACGCCGAATACATGACTGCGAAGGAGGACTTCGCGTTCCCGATCCCCGATTTATTTACGGATTCGGAAGCGGCGCCGCTTCTCTGCGCGGGAGCCATAGGGTACAGGTCGCTCAGGCTCTCGGGTATAGGGGACGGGCAGAGCCTCGGGCTCACGGGGTTCGGAGCCTCGGGGCATCTGGTGCTGAAAATGGCGCGCTATTTATATCCGAATTCCGGAATATACGTATTCGCCAGGAGCGCCTCCGAAAGGGAGTTCGCGAAGGGACTGGGCGCCCTGTGGGCCGGGGATACGGAAGACCGCCCTCCTCAGAAGCTCGACGCAGTAATTGATACTACGCCCGCATGGAAGCCCGCCGTGGAGGCCCTTAAGAACCTCAACCCCGGAGGGAGGCTCGTGATTAACGCGATAAGGAAGGAAGACTCCGACAAGGATAGTCTCCTCAGGCTAGATTATGCGACTCACCTGTGGATGGAGAAGGAGATTAAATCGGTCGCGAACGTGAGCAGGAGGGACGTGAGCGAATTCCTCTTACTCGCATCAGCCGCGGGAATCAAGCCCGAAGTCGAGGAATACCCGCTCGAAGACGCTAACCGTGCGCTTCTCGATCTCAAAGCCGGGAAAATAAAAGGGGCGAAGGTGCTGAGGATATGAGAGGTTGTGCCGGCACTGTGAATGCAGGCTAAGGGCGGGCCTTATCAAGCAAAGGGTATGGTGTCCGGGATCAGGTCCCTCATATTTATCGTACCGATGATAACTCCGTTCCTGACGAACGTCTTTCCGCCGTTTGGCTCGGGTATCTCGCGTAAATAGGTGGTGATATCTATTCCGCATACGGACCCGTCTTCATCGAAGACCGGTCCCCCGCTCATACCCCTGAGCGAAGAATGCTCCGTGATGAATCCCGTCTGTGTACCGTGATTGATGGCGGCTTCGATGCTGTCGATGATCATTGTCGGCTTCCAGTACTGTCTGACGTTGCTTAAATTCACCGACTCGTCCGGGTTTATAATCAGCTCGGCCAGCGGATAACCGCTGAGACACACCCCCTTGCCGGGACTCGAGCTTTCCTGTGTGAACCTCAGTCCGGGCAGTGGGAATTTAGGCACCTTGCCGATGTAGATATATTTTAAATCGTTCCTGTAGACCTCTTCAATTTCTACGGGGTGGTCGAGGGCGGTGTAGGGCAGGTTGCCCGCATATAAAAGCTTCGCTCCCGAAGGTATATCCGAAGTTACGTGTGTCGCAGTTAAAAAATGTCCCTCGTCGTTTATAAAAAATGCGGTGCCGGAGATGCCGACCGTCGTAAGACCGTCCACGCGCAGTTTATAGAATACGGGAAAGATGGACCTCGAAACTTTTGTTATCGCTTTCTCGTACATTAACCAACCCCTCTATCCGCTGTGTATCTAATTTATATTTCCTGGCACTGTGATTTGATCACCCGGCCATTATACTCACGTCCGCAAGCCCGTCATTCAATGCCGCCTGCTGCTTCGGGGCCGGCTTGTTTATTTTCTTTTCCTGCTCCTGCTTGTAGTAGGCGTTCTGGTCGTGATACAAAGCCCCCTCCGGGAGCCATTCCCAAAGCTTGCCGAGGTCCTTTTTGACCATGTTCATATAAAACTCGGGCAGGACGCTGGTCTCACCCTCGAAATAGTCCCTGAACGCCCTGTCTTCATCGAGGAGCCGCCTGATCTTTCTGTAAAACCTCATCCTTCCGAAACCCTCCGTCGACACGGCGCGCATGAGGTTCATCCATGCCGGTATCCTCGAATTCGTATTACGGAAACGGTTGATGATCGAGGGCCAGGAAAACGAATGCTCGACCAGGCCTATTAACCTGTCGTAGAATTCGGGCCAGGTGCTCGTCTTCGGC
>JBGSVA010000050.1:0-8765 GCA_041753155.1 Thermodesulfobacteriota bacterium
TGCTGCACGCGGAGCTCGCTGATCGAGGCCGAGTCTTTTATTTCATTCTGCAGGAAGGAGAGTAAGTCATGATAAAACACAGGGTGCTTTTCGTATGCGTGCATAATTCGGCACGGAGCCAGATGGCCGAGGAGCTGCTCAGAAAAATTGCGGACGACAGGTTCGTCGTGGAGAGCGCTGGGCTCGAGCCGGGGACGCTCAACCCGTACGCCGTGGCCGCACTCAGGGAAGAGGGGATAGACATCTCGGGGAAAGAGACGGTGTCCGCGTTCGAGCTGCTGAAGCAGGGGCGTTATTACACTTACGTGATAACCGTATGCGATGAGACCTCCGCAGAGACGTGCCCGATATTCCCCGGATGCAGGGAGAGGTTCCACTGGAGCTTCCCCGACCCTTCGAAGTTCACCGGGACCGACGAGGAGATTATGACTCGGGTGAGGGAAGTAAGGGATCAGATAAAGGACAAAATTGCCGAGTGGGTTACTGCCGTCAAAAAGGAAAATAAAAGGGATAAGCTGAAGGCGGTCTGAGGCCGGCTTATTCCGTGCCGATAAAAGTTATCACGCGCCGCGTGAAACCCCGGGCGGCGATGACTCATCAAAAATTTGCAAGGCTCACCCCTAAGGAGGAAGGACCCGGAATGAAGGAGTGTATCCGTCTCTGTTTCACGGAAGGGCTGGGAACGTTCTTCCTCGTGTTCGCCGCTACGGGCGCTATGATCGTGAACGGATTGTACGGAGGGATCATCACGCACGCGGGGGTGGCAGCAGTATGGGGGCTTACCGTGATGTCCGTCATATACGCGGTCGGAGACGTGTCAGGCGCGCACATAAACCCCGCCGTCACGCTCGGGTTCTGGATGGCCCGACGCTTCCCCGGAGGAAAGGTTATGCCCTACATCGCGAGCCAGTGCGCGGGGGCAATCGCCGCGAGCCTCACGCTCTCGCTATTGTTCGGAGAGAATACGGACCTGGGCTCGACATTGCCGGCAGGGGCGCGCATGCAGTCGTTCGCGCTCGAGATACTGCTCACGTTCTTCCTCATGTTCGTGATATTGAGCGTGGCCGCGGGGAGCAAGGAGAAGGGGATAATGGCGGGGATCGCGATAGGGGCTGTCGTGGGGCTGGAGGCGATGTTCGCGGGGCCTGTGTCGGGGGCGTCGATGAACCCGGCGAGGTCGCTCGCGCCGGCACTCGTGTCGTTTCACTTAGCCGACCTCTGGATATACCTGACTGCGCCGTTCATAGGCGCCGCGCTCGCGGTGCCGGCGTTCGGGGTCGTTTATGGGCGGCCGCCCGCCGCTGGGTCTGTGAATGCCGGGAAAGATTAAAGACAGAAAAGACAAAGATAAGGCAAATTTATTTCTTCTTTTCCTTGATGAAAACGCACGTAGTGTGATTCATGAAAAGACAAAGACAATATTATTTTCTTCTTTGTCTGGATACAAAGAAGCAAAAATCATCCGACTACATAATTTGCTAAAAATCTTGTGTTGAAGCTAAAATCTTTCAAATGGACTGCTGAAAGATTTTTACGCTTAAACACGCGATTTTCTTAACGCAAATTCTGTAATGTCGGGGAGAAAAATGAATTCCGACATATCGTTAGCCGTATCAATAATCTTCGGTGCAAGGTAAGCAAGGGCGACCAATTGCTCACTCGATCGCAATTGTTCTTCGACTTCGCTCAGGACAGGCTCCTGCTCAGGGCGAACGGGCGGGGCTTCTTTTATTGACGTGGCAGATGAGGAAGTTGGAGATCGTATGCCTGCGGGCGCTTGCCCGCCGCAAATTCTGTAATGTCGGGAAGAGAAAGACTTCTTGATTGATTGGAGTGTAAGGTAAACCTCCCACCCGAACTATTTTGTATTAACGATCGCCAAGCCGGGAGTTAATGGGCTTGGGTGATATTGTTGGGAGAGCGACCAGTTGCGCGCTTACTTGCAACTGTTCCCTCTTTGAAAAGAGGGGAGGGAAATAAATATGCGGGTGCTCACCCACCGCAAATTCTGTAATGTCGGGGAGAGAAAGCAAAAGTAGTGGATTCCCGATTAAGGATTTCGGGAATGACAAGAAAATCCACCCTAACCCTCCTTTACAAAGGAGGGATGAACTACGAAAAGTGGGATTGCCGCGCTGCATTTTGTTTTTAGTTTTCTCACCCCTTGGCAAAGGTACATGAGTCTATTTTGCGAAGGGCATCCGGTTGTGCGCTCGCTTACAACCGTTGCAGCTTGCAATGACAAAAAAGGATGAGATTCTGAAACAAGTTCAGAATGACAAAAATAGTTTTCTCGGCGTAGCCTCGAAATGACAAGATAAAGATGAGATTGCCCCGAGGAGCCTGTCGAAGGACTCGCAATGACATATTGGAGGAATCGCGGCTGGAAGCCGCTCCTACGGATTATTAAAAGACTGAAATCACGGTTATGGAGTTTGGGGATTGCAGAATAATCGAAGAATGAGTTTCGGAATTCGGGATTCGTACTTAAAATTCTGTTTATTATACCGGCGGGATTGATGATAATATTAGTAGCATCGGTATAAAATATTACATTCAGGAGAGGTGCAATATGGTAAGAACCGTATTCGCGTTGCTGGCAGTAATGGTATTGGCTGTATTCTCGTCGGCGTCCTTCGCCCAGCAGGGAAAGACCGACGGGAACGCGTACAGCTTTCTATTCGTGCAGACGGCGGCGTCCATGTCGTATAAGGACGGGAAGTTGACTTTAAAGAACGTATCGCCCTCGATGGTGTTCTTCGCCGACAGGCCCGAGAGGATGGCGGGGCATTTTCCGACGACCCATTTCCTGAAGATGTGGGACGAGGGGAAGGACAGCTTCAAGAACGACCCGCCAAACGCCAACCTGTCCATTATAGGCGACAGGGAAGGTACGACGGACGCGGACGTAGTCGTCGAGCTCATAAACCCGTCGCTCAGTGAAAAAGGGGACCTCACGTACGACGTGAAGGTGCTCGACGGGAATATGCCGGCCGGGGGGGGACTCACGTCGCTCTTCATCGACTGGTGGGTCGCGCCCGACGGGGCCGTGTGCCACTTTAATCCGTACACGGGATACAGGGTATGCCGTTTCCCCGGGCCTTACTACTGGGGACCTTACGCCAGGCCCTACTGGAGGTATTGAGTCGGACGGCTATTCTCGCGGTATTTCGTGATGACTCTGATTGATTTTTATGGCGTGGTGCCGGAGGGGAGGGCTGCGTCCGCCGCCGATTCTGTGAATGACGGGGGAAGACAAAGGTGGAATTGGCGCTCTGATAATGGATTACTCCGCTGTAGGAGCGGCTTCCAGCCGAGACACACGTAGTGTGGTTTATGGAAAGACATAATAGAAAGGAGAAAAGCTGTTTTTTTATCCTTCTTTTCCTTGATGAAAAGAAGCAAAAATCACACACGTAGTGTGTTCTATGAAAAGACTGTACATAATTTGCTAAAAATCTTATGTTGAAGCTAAAATCTTTCAATTAGAAAGCTGAAAGATTTTTTACGCTTCAACACGCGATTTTCTTAACGCAAATTCTGTAATGTCGGGAATAGAAAGGCTTTCTGGATTGATATGAGTGTTAAGGTAAACCCCCCACACGTACTATTTTGGCTCAGGCATCATAGAGTAGGAAGTTAATGTGCTTCACAGGCTTTATTGGAAGAGCGACCGATTCCTTACTCGTTCGGAATCGTTCCCCTCTTTTGAAAGGGGGGAGGGAAATATCGAATCGGGTGCTTGCCCGCTTTTCTTAATGCAAATTCTGTAATGTCGGGAAAGGCAAAAGACTGGATTCCCGATAAAAGCGTTCGGGAATGACAAGGGAGGAGATACTTGGGTTTGAATGCCCGCGGGTGCTCACCCGCCGCAAATTCTGTAATGTCGGGAAGAGAAAAATGCGTGCTTCGACGGGCTCAGGACGAACGGGCTGGGCTTCGTTCCTGGTTTTGCCATAGAGGTGCGGAATGACAAAAGTGTTAAATTATTTTTTGGATTTGGGTTTCTTCTTGAGGAAGAGGGGGAGATTGTCGTCGACGAATTCGTCGAAGGTGCGGGGCTGCTTCTCCGTGATTGAGTAGAATGTGTCGGTGACGACGTCGCAGAGGCCGTCGCTCACGAGCTTGTAAAGCTCGGTTACGGCTTCGGCCATAATTTCGGGTACGCCCGATTCTATCATCTCCTTTTTAAATTCCTTTGGCTTCACGTCCGCGTATTCGATCTTCTTGCCGATGGCTTGCGAGAGTATTTCCGCTATGTCGTTGCAGCTGAGAGATTCCGGGCCGGTTACGGTCAGAATACTGTTCTTATGCCCGTTCTCCGTCAGTATCCTTGCTATGAGCCTGCCAATGTCACGCACGTCGACCCAGCCGCAACGGGCGTCTCCGAAGGGCAGCCTGAACTCTTTTTCCTCCCTTATGCGTCCCGCGTAGAGGTTCGTGAAATTCTGCATGAATATATTAGGCCGGACGATCGAGTACCTGATGCCCGACTGCTCGAGGTATTTTTCAGCCTCGCCGTGCCACTTGAGAAGGCGGGAAGGGGAGTCCGGGTCGGCTCCTATGGCGGAATACTTGACGAGATACTTCACGCCCGATTCCCTGGCGGCGTCGATGAAATTCCTCTCGAGCCGGAACTGGTTCTCGCTGTTGGGCGGGAGGAGGAACGCGTGCTCGATGCCCTCCATCGCCCTCCTGAGAGTATCGGGTTTTCTCAAATCTCCCTTGATGAGCTCGACTTTGGAAGACTTGAGACCCGGGGTTTTATCGGGGTCTCTTACAAGCGCACTGAATCTGTAACCCCACTTGGTTAAACGCCTGGCGACTCTACGTCCGGTCGTGCCCGTAGCGCCAGTCAGCAATATCATATATTCACCCCGGACACATCTTGGCTATGGTGCTATTCTATCTGAAGAAAGGGGGGGTTGTGAAGAGGGTAGGGAAAATGAGTAACAGGGGCGCTATGAATAAAACGCACCCCGTCCCCCCCATTCTGGCGGTAGAGGGAGACGGAGCGCGGTAAAGATTTCTCTACAGATTGGCGGTTATATAATTCTTCTCATTCTGTCCGTGCTTCCGACGTTCGGTCGGCAGCAGCGTTAGGAACGGGCTATGATCTTGACTTACGCGATCCGCGATTCTGCGATGTGATGGAATTGGAAAATGAAAGTATCAATGAGGGGACATATATTACAGGCATCGAATATCCTCTTCCGCAGCGATCCTTCTCTTTATCGCTATCAATCGGGTTTTTTATTCGTTCCTATTTAATCGCTAACTTTACCTCCCGGTAATTGATTGCGTGTATTCGCATATATCTAATGTGAACATATCGCGGTGTCATCTCGCGCCCGATCATTAAAATCTAATGCCATACTATCATTGCTTAATTCTGTAATTCACAGGCCGGAGTGCCTGTTTCGATAATGCAGGTAAAGCAATCATATTTTTATCGCGATTTGTCTCCATGTCAATAGATTTTAATGAAAATACAGAAAATAATTAATCGGATTTGATTAATATGTATGACGGTATGTTAATACAGGAAAGGCCATAACTTGTTGCATTCGCGCATAATTTTCGTATATCCAGGCTGGGCGCCCCGATTAATTCTCCCGGCTCTTAAATCCACTCCGGCTGGCCGGTGGCGGGGTCGAGTATGAGCGTGTCGTCACGCCGTTTCGAGAAGTCGAACAAATCGAGCAGCGAGTTCGCGCGGTTGTCGAATGATATTTTCGTGAGGCGCCGGCCCTTGAGCCAGTTGTCCTCGATGAAGCGCGTAATGGAAGTCTGGTCCGCGAGCGAGTTCGAGACGTAGTTCTCCTTTGCATAAGGGGAGACGACAATGAACGGAAGCCTGGGGCCGTAGCCGCAGCGCCCGCCGGGCCCGTCGGATTCGTCGCCGCAGAGGTAATCGAAATTCGTCGCCGATTGGTTGATTATGGGCGGCATGACGTGATCGTACCAGCCGTCGGAATCGTCCCACGCAATGAATATCGCCATGTCGCTCCATTCCGGGAGCTGCATCAGCCGGTTCACTGTCTCGACTATGAATGTCTGGGCGTCGAGAGGGTCCGAGTATCCGGGATGGCCGTTCTGGTATCCCGGGGGCTTGATGAATATGACTGACGGGAGATGTCCGGCATCGGCGGTTTTCCATAAGTCCGGGATGTCGTAGAGGTGATTGGCCTGGTCCGTCTGCCCGATCATATCAACCGATGAGGGAGGGAGGTGAGAAGGGTTGGCGGTCGAGCGGAAATACTGAAAGGGATTGTGATGGGGGAC
Organism: Thermodesulfobacteriota bacterium; assembly: GCA_041753155.1. Taxonomy (GTDB): domain Bacteria; phylum Desulfobacterota_D; class UBA1144; order Nemesobacterales; family UBA2774; genus 2-12-FULL-53-21. The sequence continues at coordinate 6,286 of JBGSVA010000050.1, forward strand.
GTAGTCGATGATCCTGACCGGGTCTTGCGCGGGGTCTACACCGCTGGCTATGTCGTATGACACGAGGGGGTGGCTCGACGTGCATTTGTCCCCGGGATCGAGAGCGAATCCCCCCTGGAACCACCCCCAGGTTATTCCGGCGTCGTTCAGGAGGTTGCCTATCGTCGGTCTATCGCCGAGAGCCGCCGTCCCGCCCTGGGAGGGGTCCGAGCAGATGTCCCAGAAGGGGTCGACGTCTATGTTAAACGTCGCCATCTTGCCGTTCGTAGGGGCGGGGACGTCGGTGGAGTCGGCGGTGCCGCCGCAGCGGGGTATCTCGGGGCCTATCACGTTTTGATCTTGGGCGCATATTACTCCGAACGTGTCCGCGGCCGTGAGGTTCAGGTGGCCGCGGGTGGACATTCCCGATGTCGTGGCAAAGAAGTTGTCGCTCATGGCGTAATTCTGGGCGTAGTTCCATACGGCAGTCACCGTGTTGCCGTCGAAGTATCCCATGACGGTATCCCAGTGCCCGACGGCGTTCCGGCTGCAGAACTGGCGCGGATCTGTCGGAGGCTCGGCGTCGAATTTGACGAACTTGTTCATGAGACCGCCGTTACGCGCCTGCTGCTCACGGGTGTAGTCGTGGTCCTGATCGCAGACGAATGACTCGAGCCTCCCAATGCGGAAGGGGTTCGTTTCGTTTGGATTGTCCGTGAGGAGTATTCCTGTGAGGTTATTCACGGAGGGCGTGCCGGGACGGGGCTCGAACTCAGGCTCGCCTTCGGGGTTGAGCGCGTCCGGGTAGGTGCCGAACATGAGGTCGAAGGACGCGTTCTCCATGTAGATGACGACGAGGTGCTTCACCGGCGTCGTCGTCGCGGGATCGTTGTCGCCGTTCGTGGAGCTGCAGCCGCCCTGGAGAAGCATTGCGAGGAGCACGGCTGCGGATGGGAGCGATAACGCCTTGAACGGACCGGATTCGGTTAATCTCCTGAGCATCGGGGCATGTCCTCCTGTGTTAGGGATGATTTTAATGTTACACGTAATAATTCAGGATGGTGAAGGGGGGGGGAATAAATGCGCCCGGATCCGAGTCCGGGCTTGCCACGGCGACGCCCTCCCACTGCGGGAGGGAGGGGAATTTTATTTGCGGGTACTTGCGCGCGCTTATTCTGTGTATGTCGGGGGAAAGGCAAATACGAGATCCTGAATAGATCCCGGATCAAGTCCGGGACATGGTTCAGGATGACAAGATAAGGATGAGATTGCCGCGCTTTGCTCACATTCGTTCGCTCCGCTCGCAATTGTAGATGTTAAGTAATTCGGGGACAAAAGATGATGCGGGGGACGGGATTAAAAGTTGAGACAACCCCGGATCGTTGTTTGCCCTGAGCTTGCTGAAGGACTTGGAATACAAAAAGAAGGCAAAACATATTTTCTTCTTTTCCTTGATGAAAAGAAGCAAAAATCACACACGTAGTGTGTTCTATGAAAAGACTGAACATAATTTGCTAAAAATCTTATGTTTAAGCTAAAATCTTTCAATTCCACCCCAGCCCTGAAAGATTTTCACGCCTTAATAATTTATTTTCTTAACGCAAATTCTGTAATGTCGGGGAATATAAATCCCACAGAATCTCAGCCTCGAATTACTTGACATCTACAGCAATGACAGTGCGGGACGGGCAGAGGAGCCACACTAGAATCATAAAAACGCACACTGTGCGTATGTGAGCGCAGATTCTGCGCTGTTAAAGCAGGTTCTAGGATACGGCGCTTGAGGTTACGTTAGCTTTCTTAACTATTGGAGAAAATGCATCAGATGATATAAGGTATATATCAAATATAATGGCTAAACTGCTCTCCCGCATATATATAATAGTTCATATGAATTATTAGAGACGGCACTTGAACAGTTTCCGTTTTACTTTAGGGCGAATCCCGCGGGCGGTGAGAAGTCACTTTAAGTTTGTTAAAGGGGCAAGGAGATTGGGGGGTTATGAGATGGCGGAGGGGGGGACAAAAGCGGGACCGCTGTGCATTGTAGCCACCATCGAAAAGCAAATAAAAATACAAAGAAAAGGCAAGATATTTTTCTCTTCTTTCCCTTGATGAACACACGTAATGTGATTTATGAAAGGACGACGACAATATTATTTTCTTCTTTGTCTGGATACAAAGAAGCAAAAATCACACACGTAGTGTGTTCTATGAAAAGACTGTACATAATTTGCTAAAAATATCATATTAAGGCTAAAATCTATCAATTCCGCCCGCAGCCCTGATAGATTTCTTTACGCCTTAATAATCTATTTTCTTAACGCAAATTCTGTAATGTCGGGAAGGAAAGGAAAAAGATGAGATTGCCGCGGTCGCATCCCCCTTCGCCAAGGCTTCGGGGGACAAGGCGCTCCCTCGCAAAGACATACTGGAAGAATCGCGGCTGGCCTGTCCTGAACTTGTTTCAGGAAAGCCGCTCCTACGGGTGCGATGTAGCA
>JBGSVA010000051.1:0-8193 GCA_041753155.1 Thermodesulfobacteriota bacterium
TCTGTCTTTAATCTTTCCCGGCATTCACAGACCCAGCGGCGGGCGGCCGCCCATAAACGACCCCGAACGCCGGCACCGCGAGCGCTGCGCCTATGAACGGCGCTGTCAGGTATATCCAGACGTCGGCTAAGTTAAACGACACGAGCGCAGGCGCGAGCGACCTCGCCGGGTTCATCGACGCCCCCGACACAGGCCCCGCGAACATTGCCTCCAGCCCCACTACCGCCCCGATCGCGATCCCCGCCATCATCCCCTTCTCTTTGCTCCCCGCGGCCACGCTCAGTATCACGAACATGAGGAAGAACGTGAGCATTACCTCGAGCGCGAACGACTGCATCCGCGGCCCAGCGGGCAATGTCGCGCCCAGGTCCGTATTCCATCCGAACAAAAGCGCGAGCGTGAGGCTCGCTGCGATCGCCCCCGCACACTGGCTCGCGATGTAGGGGATCACTTTCTCTCCCGGGAAGCGTCGGGCGATCCAGAACCCGAGCGTGACGGCGGGGTTTATGTGCGCCCCCGACACGTCCCCGACCGCGTATATGACGGACATCACGCTAAGCCCCCATACCGCTGCCACTCCCGCGTGCGTGATAACGCCATCGTACAGACCGTTCACGATCATAGCGCCCGTGGCGGCGAACACGAGGAAGAACGTTCCCAGCCCTTCCGTGAAACAGAGACGGATACACTCCTTCATCCCGGACCTTTCCTCCTTTCAGTGAGCGCTGCAAATATTAGATGAGACATCGCCGCCCGGGATTACGCGCGGCGCGTGATAACTTATCGGCGCGGAATAAGCCGGCATCAGACCACTTTCAGCTTATCCCTTTTATTTTCCTTTTTTTTGACGGCCGCGACCCACTCGGTAATTTTGTCCCCAATCTGATCCCTTACTTCCCTCACCCGAGTCAGGATCTCCTCGTCGGTCCCGGTGAACTTCGAGGGGTCGGGGAAGCTCCAGTGAAACCTCTCCCTGCATCCGGGGAATATCGGGCACGTCTCTGCCGAGGTCTCGTCGCATACGGTTATCACGTATGTGTAATAGCGCCCCTGCTTCAGCAGGTCGAAGGCGGACACGGTCTCTTTCCCCGAGATATCCATCCCCACTTCCCTGAGCGCGGCCACGGCGTACGGGTTCAGCGTCCCCGGCTCGAGCCCCGCGCTTTCCACATCGAACCTGTCCCCCGCGATCTTTCTCAGCAGCTCCTCCGCCATCTGGCTCCGTGCCGAATTATGCACGCACACGAACAGAACCCTGTGTTTTATCATGACTTGCTCTCCTTCCTGCAGAATGAAATAAAAGACTCGGCCTCGATCAGCGAGCTCCGCGTGCAGCACTCAGAGAACAGAAACGCCAGGACTTCTTCAAGTGCGTGCGCCTCTGCCCTGTACCGGAGGAACTGGCTCTCCCTCCTCACGCTGACGAGTCCCGCTATCTTGAGCTTTTCCAGGTGATGAGACAGCGTCGAGCCGGGTACGCCCAGCTCCGCCTGTATGTCCCCCACTACCATACCCTCAGGATGGGAAGCCAGGAGCAGCCTCATTATCATGAGCCTCTGCTCGTTCCCCATGGCCGATATCATGTCCGCCAGATGCGCTACGCTTTTTCTCTGCCGCTTTAGTTTCATATTTCTACTATAGCAGAAATATAGTAACATTCAAGAGAGAAAGGATCGGGAATACGTTTCTATTCCGACATCGCCGCCCTCAAAACCGTAGGAGCGGCTTCCAGCCGCGACACACACACGCAGTGTGTTCTACGATCCCCTCCAACCTCCTCAGCTAAAACCAGCGACCGCGGCAATCTCATCCCTACCCTGTCATTTCGACCACTGCTTCGAGCGAGCAACGGTTTCGATCGAGTGAGAAACCGGTCGCCCCTGGCTGATCGCTGTGAGATGCCATATACTGCGATATGTACTGAAAACAAAGTCAGTAGGACGCCCCGAGCTAATTGCAAATTCGCCACCTACACACCGAATATCAGCATATTAAAACAAAACGGGAGAAATCTATCATTTGCCTTTCTCTTCCCGACATTACAGAATTTGCGGCGGGCAAGCGCTGCAGGCATATGATCTCCTCAGATCAACTAAACCTCTACGTGCTGAGCTTGTCGAAGCACGCATTTTTTCCTTTCCCGACATTACAGAATTTGCGTTAAGAAAATAGATTATTAAGGCGTGAAAATCTTTCACGGGACGATTCCGAGCAAGTAACGGATTCGAGCGTGTGAGAATTCGGTCACTTCCGGCTGAATACTCGAACGTTTATAAGCCTGGAACGCTCCCCTGTAGCCAAATAAATCGGACGCCCTTTCCTTTCAGCAATAAGGTAATTAACTCCGGACATCACCAAACTACTATGCTACATGGGGTGGAATTGAAAGATTTTAGCCTTAATATGATATTTTTAGCAAATTATGTACAGTCGGATGATTTTTGCTTCTTTTCATCAAGGAAAAGAAGGATAAAAAAAGCAGATTTTCTCCTTTCTATGCCTTGTCATAAAACACACTACGTGTGTGCTTCTTTTTGTATTCCAAGTCCTTTAGCAAGCTCAGGGCAAACAACGATCCGGGGTTGTCTCAACTTTCAATCCCGTCCCCCGCATCATCTTTTGTCCCCGAAATACTTGACATCTACAATTGCGAGCGTAGTGAATGAATGTGAGAGCAGCGCGGCAATCTCATCTTTTTCCTTTCTTCCCGACATTACAGAATTTGCGTTAAGAAAAGCGGGCAAGCGCCCGCGTGCGTACGATCTCTAACCACCACTTCCGCTAAATTTCTACTGTGAGTGACTTAAGCCCCTGCCGTCAATTAGCAACCGTAAAATGGACACTATGTGTCCAGCGTATAAAAATTTTTCTGCTTTCCAATTGAAAGATTTTAGCTTCAACACAAAGATTTTTAGTAAATTATGTAGTCGGATGATTTTTGCTTCTTTGTATCTAGACAAAGAAGAAAATAATATTTTCTTTGTCGTTTCATAGAACACACTACGTGTGTGATTTTTGCTTCTTTGTATCCAGACAAAGAAGAAAATAATATTTTCTTTGTCGTTCCTTTAAGCACACATTGTGTGCCACACTATGTGTGTGCTTTTTTCCTCCCCTCCACAGCCAGGAGAACAGCAGCAAAGACCGCTACCCCCGCGAGCGCTATGAGCGGCAGCTCGATCACGAGAGCCGCCAGCAGCCCCGCGGCGAACCCCGAGAGCGCCTCCGCCCCCACCTGGAGCGACTGGTTATTCCCGAGCACGCCCCCCTGCTCGTCCGCGCTCACCATGAGCGACAGCATCGACGCGCACGCGGGCAGCGCTACGGCGAGCGCCAGGCCCGGCAGGAACAGAGTAACCCAAAGCGCCCCTTCGTACGAGGGCAATATTATCACGAACGTGAGTATCCCGAACAGGAGCGTCGAATATACGGTTATCCTCCGCGGCGGGAACCGCTTCGCCAGGTATCCCGTCAGCCAGAGGTTCGCGAACACTATAGGCACCGCCACCCACGCGATGAAGTCGGACACCCTGCCCACACCCATGTGGTAGCGGTCTACGAGGTACATCGGGTACGATCTGAAGAATCCGAAGATGGAAAAGTAGATGAGAAAGTTCACGAGATAAATGATCCTGATCCGCCCGGGCATGAATATGGCGAGCATGTTCGTGAAGGCTTCGAAGTAACCGGTCTTCGCCCCTTCCGCGGTCAAACGCGTCTCCCTGAATACAAAGTATGTTAACGCGAAGGCGAATATGAGGAAAATGAAAACCGCCCAGTATGGCGTTGCGTAATCGAACCAGGGCACGATCGACGGATCGGCGAGTTTCCCTCCGATGAGCGGTCCGGCGACGTAAGCGCTGCTCGCGCTCAGGTAGATGTATCCGAACAGCCTGCTCCTGTTCTCCTGCGTGCTCACGTCCGCGATCGCGCTTTGCGCAGTCACTATATCGGCGTCGGCAAGCCCCATTATAACGGAGATAACCATCACGGCGGGAAGGTTGCTCATCTGAAGCGAGAACGCGAACAGTGCGTAGCACACAGCGATCACGAATAACGAGACGAGGAGTATCGGCCGCCTCCCGAACCTGTCCGACATCGCCCCTAATACGGGCGAGCCCAGGAACTGCCCGAGCGGATACAGCATGAGCATCACTCCCAGCACTATGGATCTATCGACTCTGAAGGGCAGCGAGTCGAGGATACCGCCGCTGTTGTCGAGTATCAGCGGCGTGAATATGGTTATCATCAGACTGTAGCCGAAGAACCCTATGAATATTACGAAGTAGAGAGGGAGTATCCGAATGAGCCCCGATTTCCGGTCGTTGGTCATAACGCTCGTCTCCTGCGAACCGCATGAGATTAACCGTCAATCAGAATTTTGTCATTCCCGACACCAACGGTTCTGAGTGTGCGTAAGTACCGGTCGCCCTTCGCTGATTGCAAGTGAGTCTCTTAATTAGGGCTCAACATCAGTACAAGCCAAACTAAACCGGGAATCCAGTCTTTAGTCTTCTCCCGACATTACATAATTTGCGGCACACAATGTGTGCTCATATACGATTCCTCCCAACCTCCTCTGCCCAAACCAGCAACCAAGTCAAACCCGTTCGTGCTGAGCTTGTCGAAGCACGCATCCCCGACATTACAGAATTTGCGTTAAGAAAATCGATTGTACGAGCGTTAAAAATCTTCCACGGGCTGGGGTAGAATTGGAAGATTTAGCGAGTACATGAGATTTTTAGCGAATTATGTAGTCGGATGATTTTTGCTTCTTTGTATCCAGACAAAGAAGAAAATAATATTGTCTTTTTCGTTCTTTTAAGCACACATTGTGTGTCTTTACGATTCTTCCGCACCTCTCCCCCGCCCAACCCACCAACCGCTTCAATCCCCCTCACTCCATCATCAGAAACGCCTTTATCCTCTCTTGAGGGTCAATTGTAAAAAGCATGTAGAAGAAAGCGGCAATCGTAATCACAATCACTACCCCGATCACTATAAGTCCCGCCCTGCTGAAGTTCCTCCTGTTCGGATCTGTCCCCCTGCTGAACGACCAGTATAGAAGTACCGCCACGTTAACGAGCGGCACCAGCGCGATAATAATGGTGCCTAACCAGCCCGGCACCGAAATCGGCTTCCCGCCCGAACCCTGAACCTGTGTATTCATCTCCCTCTCCTCTCATTCCGGAATTAAACAAAACCTAATTCTCTATCATTATCATCGGGTATATGAGCCAAAAATAGAATACGAGAATGGCAATGAAGTTTGCCGTCCCCAGGATAAGACTGGCGACGCTGAAATTCTTCCTGTTCACGCTCTCTTTCTTTGAGAGCGCCCAGTAGATGAGAAATATCAGGTTGATCGGCGGCAGGTATATGAGCAGTAGAGTGATTACCCACTGCCCGGCCGTAAACGGCTTCTCCGTGTTCATCGCCTCCATATACATACCGGTCTCCTTATCGTCCGAGTCTGTATATGTATACGAACCCGCACGGTGAAAGTTTTAAAGCGATCGGTATCAATTTATTCTCTATCAGGTGAGGGTTAATGGGTACATATTAATTTCTGTCATTGCGAGAACGATTTCGACCGTGCAACGAATTCGAGCAAGTAACGGAATCGAACGTGTGAGAATCCGGTCTATTCCTGCTGAATACTCAGACGTATATGTGCTTGGGATGCTCCATTGAAACCAAAATAATTCGGTCGCCCCTGGTTATATACTCAAGTGCTTCTGTTCTCGGGAGGCTCTATTGAAGCCAAAATAAATCGGACGCTCCTGGCAAACGGCGGTAATGTCACTGTTCATTGCTAATATGCATCTGTAAACCGAAACGAAGCGCGGCAATCTCGCCTTTATCACGTCATTTCGAGGCAACGCCGAGAAATCTATCTTTTGTCTTTCTCTTCCCGACATTACAGAATTTGCGTTAAGAAAATCGCGTGTTTAAGCGTAAAAAAATCTTTCAGCGGTCCATTTGAAAGATTTTAGCTTCAATACAAGATTTTTAGCAAATTATGTAGTCGGATGATTTTTGCTTCTTTTCATCAAGGAAAAGAAGGATAAAAAAACAGCTTTTCTCCTTTCTATGCCTTTTCATATAACACACTACGTGTGTCTTTCCATCAAGGAAAAGAAGAAATAATCTTGGCTTTATCTTTTCCTTCCGGAATCAAGGCCAGGCTGGATCCAATCCCTCAAATAACCGACTAACATCCACCTTACGGCCCTTCACAAGGCACATTCGGAGGCGTGTCATTACCCATATACGACGCACACCTCTCGAGGTCCGCGCAGCTTATCTTGTCCTGCTTGCTCGCGGGGTCCATCGCCTCGTACGCCTCGATCCCGACGGGAATATTGTTGCATATGCTCATATCGAACCCGTCGTCCTGCTGCGCCGTCTCGTTCTGGGCCGCGCACGCCCCGAGCGCGAACGCCCCTATCACTAGCGCCTTACATAGATATTTCTTCGTCATACGACTCATTCCTCCTTTAAAATATCCTGAAGCCATAATACATTATACACCCAACACCATCAAAAATAATCACCGCTCAATCACTATATCCCTCCTCATATTTAGGGGGAGGGTGCGGGTGGGGGTGTATCTTTCACTCATACATCCAACCCCTTCGCCCTGAGCCTGTCGATCGTCTCGGCGAAGGCCCGAGCCGTAGCCGGGAAGGGTCGAAGGACAGGTGGTGTCATAAAAAAAGATGAGATCCTGAATCAAGTTCAGGATGACGAAAAGAGGCGTCATTGCGAGCCAACGGTTCTGAGCAAGTGTAAGAACCGGTCGCTGTCGGTTGATTGCAATTGCGAATGTTATCTATGCGCCATCCCGGATGAAACCAGTGACCGCGGCAATCTCATCCTTTCTCTTCCCGACATTACAGAATTTGCGTCAAGAAAATCGATTGTACGAGCGTTAATAATCTTCCACGGGCTGGGGTAGAATTGGAAGATTTAGCGAGTACATGAGATTTTTAGCAAATTATGTAGTCGGATGATTTTTGCTTCTTTGTATCTAGACAAAGAAGAAAATAATATTGTCGTTGTCTTTTCATAACCCACACTAGGTGAATCTTTTAATCAAGGAAAAGAAGAACACACAATGTGTGTTTTATGATTCTTCCGAATCTCCTTCGCTCAACCCAACAATCACGGCAATCCCCCATTGCCATTCCCCCGCCTCCGATTATATTTTTCAGGGGGGAGAGGGAACTCACAACATGGAAGACAGGAAACAAGGCGGCGGAAACGATAAGCGCCTCGACGGAGACGTCGATAAATATTATTACTATCTGAACATGATCACCGAGAACGTCCGGAACGGCTACAACTTCATGGTCGTGAAATACTGCGACCTCTCCCTCCCCCTCATCCCCTCCCTCATCGAAAACACAAAACGGTCCTCCGGGGAATTCGACGTCACGACGATCCCTGCCATCGAGCTCGGGGCGAAGATATGGAGCCACCAGGGGCGTCGGGACAAGATCGACGAGCTCGCGCGATTCGTCTCCTCTCATCCTGATCTCTCCCCCTGGCAGATACACATCGACCGCGCGTACGACATACTCCGCGAAGCGGAAAAATAAATCCCCTTCAACCTCCCGCTTTTTCCTCTTCCCGACATTACAGAATTTTCGGCACACAATGTGTGCTCATATACGATTCCAGTGTGCCTCCTCTGCCCGACCCACCCTGTCATTGCGAGGAACGGTTCTGAACAAGTGTAAGAACCGGTCGCTTCAGCTCACATCGCTGCGATGTTCATTATCCTAGGGAATGAGCATTGGAAAATAGCGACCGCGGCAATCTCATCCCTACCCTGTCATTTCGACCACTGCTTCGAGCGAGCAACGGTTTCGATCGAGTGAGAAACCGGTCGCCCCTGGCTGATTGCTGTGAGATGCCATATACTGCGATATGTACTGAAAACAAAGTCAGTAGGACGCCCTTGGCTAATTCTAGATTGTTTCCTTCCTTACGGTAAAGCAGCAATTTAATCCATATCGGGAGAAATCTGCCTTTTGTCTTTTTCTTCCCGACATTACAGAATTTGCGTTAAGAAAAGCGGGCAAGCGCCCGCGTGCGTACGATCTCTAACCACCACTTCCGCTAAATTTGTACTGTGAGTGACTTAAGCCCCTGCCGTCAATTAGCAACCGTAAAATGGACACTATG
>JBGSVA010000052.1:0-6911 GCA_041753155.1 Thermodesulfobacteriota bacterium
TGTAAGCTCCCCATTTAAGTAGACAGTTCTAAAGTAGAACTTTTAGCTGTTACCTTTTCCCTGAAGAGGCTTGGCGGCAGCCCTCCGAGCGACTCATGGGGGCGCTGTTCATTATAACCCCTGAGCCAGTCATCCGCCATATGCTGTGCCTGCTCAAGGTCTTCAAATAAGTAAGCGTCCAACACCTCCTCACGGAACGTTCTGTTAAAGCGTTCGATATACGCATTCTGTACCGGCTTGCCCGGCTGTATGTAGAGTATCTCGATACCGTGGTCCCGGCACCAGTCAACGAAACTCTGGGAAGTCAGCTCCGGGCCGTTGTCACAGCGAATCGCCCCCGGAAGCCCTCTCCACTCCCTGAGCTCCTCCATTACCCGCACCAGCCTTCCAGCAGGCAATGAAGTGTCTATTACTATATCCAGCGCCTCTCTCACACCCTCGTCCAGCACATTGAGTACACGGAAGCGACGCCCCGAGTACAACGTATCACTCATAAAATCCAGTGACCAGACCCGGTTCGGCATATTGGGTACTTCCATGCTCTGGCGCTCCCGCACCGGAACCCGCTTCTTAGTCCGACGTTTCAAATTCAGTCCCATAGCACAATACACCCTGTAAACACGTTTATGATTCCAGGAGTGTCCATCAAGCTTAACCCTCCCGTAACACTTCCAAAACCCCCACCGGCCATGCTGCCCCACTACCACGTTAAGCGCTTCTATTAAAGGCCCGTCCCGCTTCGACCAGTCTATCCCCCGCTTGTAGTAAGACGCTCTGGATAAGAACATACAACTGCATGCCCTGCTCACTGTAAGCCTGTGCTCAGCCACCAGAAACTCTACCGCTTCCCTCCTCTCGGGTGGCCTTAAAGCTTTTTTTCAATCAGATCCTTCAGAGCACGGTTCTCAAGGCTGACATCGGCATACATCTGCTTTAGTCTCCGGTTCTCCCCCTCAAGCTCCTTGAGCCTCTTCACGTCGGAGACCTCCATACCACCGTACCTGGACTTCCACTTGTAATACGTCGCAGAGCTTATGTTGTACTTACGCCAGATGTCCTGAACCTTAACCCCGGTATCGGCTTCCTTCAGTATCCCAACTATCTGCGATTCGCTGAATCGTGACTTCTTCATATGAACCTCCTGACCTGCATTATTTTGCCAGAAAGTTCTACTTATCGCTTGTCTACTTTTTAGGGGAGCTTACAGGTTTATTCCATAATCAGCGGGAAATCAACTCATTATTGATATGATCGTGACGGTTATTAAGAAAATATATGACTATTTTTTTGAGCCGACCGGTGCGTTGAACCTTGGCGTCTCCAGGTTCTTGTTTTTCGGAATTATTTTTTTACTATATCTTAAGGAGCCTTTCTCTTTATGGGGCAAAACACCTGAAGCATATTATCGACTGGAACCTAATCCGATATTCGATTACATAAATATTCCGGTTTTTTCACCGGAGATAATGGGCATACTGGGGTTTGTGTGGTTGACAAGCCTAATGCTAAGCTCAATCGGTCTTTTGACAAGATTATCCACTGCCCTGGCATTTATCACGGGGGCTTACTTAGTGGGAATAACTAAGAGCTTTGGCCATCCGCCTCATACCATGTTTCTTGCTACGATCATCATCGGCGTGCTCGCTGTTTCATACTGCGGTGATGCTTTTTCGGTGGATTACGTGTTGCGGCGGAGAGGGTGGCTGCGTCCTGTGGAATCAAGAATCGCGGAAGGAGAGTATCGCTGGCCGATTCGCCTAATCTGGATATTGATAGCTCTTGCCTTTTGTGCCGCGGGTCTATCCAAAATACGTAATTCGGGTATGGAATGGGTAACGTCGGGCTACATAGCATCACTGTTCGTTTATCATGGTTTTACGGGCAATAGAGCATTTCCGGTTGTTAGCTGGCTTCCGTTCTGGATCGCGAATAAACCGTTTCTGCACGTTACGCTGGCTGCAGTGACTGTTATTACAGAAGCCGGGGCCCCGCTCGTGCTGTTTCATCCGTATTTGAGGATTATATTGCTACCCATGCTGTTTATGATGATTGTATGCTTCTGGGTTACTATGGGGATCCCATTCCCTGATATGCTGGCGACTTTTGTCTTTTGGATACCGTGGAATAATTTAGCGGAAAGATTTCACTTGCAAAAAAATACGCTTGAAGCAGGATATACCGATTAATCGCTGAATATCGACGTTGATCTATTCTCCGGGATCACAGCTTTTCGTTAATACCATTTCAGAATTCACTTCTGACCTATATACAGTGTGGAGAATAAAAATGTTCCTATTCAAGAGGGCAGGTGGCGGAACCGGCAGACGCAACGGCCTCAAAAGTCGCTCCGCTCACACTCGTGAGGGTTCGACTCCCTCCCTGCCCATTCTTTCGGATAATTAGAGGGCCCGGATTCACTTGCTTCCGCTTGAACAGACCGGCTACGGCCCCTTCTCACACCGTTACAGTAGTCCCGTCGAATTTGGTGAACGTAAAGCCGCTGAAGGGCTCACTGTAGGTCGCTTTCTGGTCTCTCAATATGCTTATGGCAATCGCTTCCCCGAGCAGATTTGCTTCCGTGGCGTCCGTACGCCAGTGGACTCCCGCAATGTTCCGGCCCTGTGATACGTTCGAGGCGAGCTTGTTAAGCTCTCCGCCGACTGTGAGAGGCGGCCCCTCATAGGGGACAAGCGTTGTCCCGTCCGCGCTCGGTATCACAGGGTCCTGTACAATGGCCGATTCGTCGAACCACGCTTTCAGGATAGTAACGCATGCGCCGGCCACTGTGGAATGTCCCGAGCCGTATGATGTGTGCATGGGGGACCCTTCGGGAAACGCCATTGGGAGTAGGTAGTTCCCGGTCCTGTTCGACACCGCGCCGAGCACGGATGAATCGAAGAGCTCGCCGTTGATCGGATAGTCCGCGAAGCCGAGACGCATTACCTCGACGCGGCCGCCGAATTCCTCGGGCCTGAGACGACGGTGCACGAGCCACTTCTGGTACCAGACAACCTTGAGTGCACGGGTCGATACCTCGGTCAGCAGGGCCAGTATATGCGGACCGCCGAACGTTCCGAATCCCACCTGGGAAAGCGCACCGCTCACACCGACGGGTAATGGCGCCCCGTATCCCGGGTCCGGGGTTTGCCCGTATGGATTGCCGATGTTCAAGGGTACGCCGTTCGCGAGCAGGATCAGACATGCGACGAAGTACGCCTGGTAGAGCGCATCGATATGTACGTATTGGGAAAGGTCCCGCCCGTTCCTGCAAAAGACGAGGCCGCCCGGCTCCTGCGCTGAAAGAGGCTGGCAGCCGTTTTGTACATCGAGCCATGTATCGAAGTCGGTCAGGAAATCTACGGCCGTAGTGGTCTGGATTCGCTGGTCGACGAACTGGGAGCCGAAGGGGCAGTCCTTGAGAAGGAACTGCGAGATGTACGGGCCTTGGGCGCATCCGGGATATTTGTCCCGGAAAAGGGAGCCGGTCGTGACTATGCCGTTCTCTTTCGGCCCGCGGAAGTCGGAGAAACCGGATAAATCGTCAGCCGCCGCCTGCGCGCCGGGGTTGCCGTTATAGTCGAGGAAATTCACATCGCGCAGAAGCGCCATCCAGTAGAGCTCGGCCATTTCCCCCGCTTCCTCGGCGCTGTCGAATGCGGGCGCCGCGCGCATCGAAAGCTGGTGCGAATCGGTGCCCTCGAGATCGAACGCATACCCGGCCTGAGGGTTTACCTGGCGGCGCTGGCGGGCCGGGTCGGGACACCCGAGGTGTCCGTTTACCGCCAGCAGCTCGAAATCCTCGAATTTCCCTGTCGAGATCGCGGCTATCAGGGCTTCGTATGCATCGAGGTCCACCTCGCCTATAGAGTTGTGAGGGAGCCCCTTTGAGTAATTCCCTATTTTATTAGGATATATCGATTCATCCCCGTTACATGGGTGATCGGGTATACCTATATCCCTCTCTGACTTGGCGGCATCGAGCCTGACCTGAAACGCGCTGTCGGCCCGTGCGGAGCCTGTCTCCGGGCCGATCTCGCAATCGAACTCCTGGCCGTCCGCGGTATCGTTGCATCCCTGAAGGAGCGGGGTTAATCCTATGCTGCTGACTGCAATCCCCGCCGCGGTAATCTTGCCGACATTCTTGATAAATTCCCTTCTGCCGTATCCGCTTGCGGATGAGTCTGAATCCTTATCCCGCCCCGCGCCCGCCGTATCGGGATTTATCCCGGATTGGGTTTGCCCGGACCGTCTAACTTTTGGTGAGTTAGAATGTAATTTGTCCTCCATCCTCTTTCTCCTTTTCTTGGACTTACAGTCCTATTTTTACATTTGTAACGAAATATTGTCAATTGAAATATATGATGTGTACGTTTCAGCCCGTAAATTTGTGAATTGACAAGAGAAAGCCGGACCTGGCAAGAACTTCGGTCTCGAAAGACATAATGCTTGTGTCTGTTTGAGACTCGAATCCTGCCCGCTCGAATGTGGCTTATCGGAATAGCAGGATTATATAACGAAAAAGAGCCGGTAGTGACCGGAGGACTTTTAAAGAAAGGCGAAATTCATAAATGTGATCTGAATGTGCGGGGATATTCGCTCGTTCCACTGCCGAATAATTCGCTTCCGGCACTGATACTCTTTAGCGCCGGAAGTGTATTATTCGGCGGTGAGCTTGGCTTGATTGAGGCTCCACCTGTGCAGCCAAATGAAGTGTTTCTAATACCTCGGCATATCCGGGTCGAACTTCTCGGCCCAGGCGTCTATGCCGCCCTTTAAGTTTTTTACCTTCTTGAAGCCCATGTTCCTCAAAAACCGCGTGGCCTGGAGGCTCCTCCCCCCGCTGTGGCAGTGGACAATGATGTCGTCGGCCGTATCCAGCTCGTTCACCCTTTCCGGAAGCTCCCCGAGCGGTATGAGCTTTGCGCCCTCGAGATTGCATATCTGGTATTCGTGCGGCTCCCTTACGTCGAGAACGACTATCTTCCCGTTTTTGGTCCGGAGGTCGTTGAAATCTTCCACGGATATCTCGAGGCTGTCGTCCTCGGCGAACCCCTGCACCTCTTCCCCGCGCCCTATGCCGCAGAACTCCTGATAGTCTATGAGCTCCTTTATTATCGGGTGCTCGCCGCATATCGGGCAGTCGGGGTCCTTACGGAGCTTGAGCTCCCTTATCTTCATCTCCATTACGTCGATAAAGAGGAGCTTCCCGATCAACGGCGCTCCCTTGCCGATTATAAGCTTTACGGCTTCCGCCGCCTGCATCGTTCCTATAATACCGGGCAGGACTCCGAGCACGCCCCCCTCGGCGCAGCTTGGAACGAGTCCCGGGGGAGGGGGCTCCGGGTAAAGGCACCTGTAGCAGGGGCCTTTCTTGGCATCGAACACGCTCACCTGTCCCTCGAAGCGGAATATGCTCCCGTAGACGTTCGGTTTTCCGAGCAGCACGCACGCGTCGTTCACGAGGTACCTGGTTGCGAAGTTGTCCGTCCCGTCGACCACGATGTCGTAGTCCTTTATTATGTCCATAGCGTTCTCTGACGTGAGCATCGTGTTGTAGGTCTTGACGTCGATGTCCGAGTTTAGCTCCAGGAGCCTGTCCCTGGCGGATTCCACTTTCAGTACGCCCAAGGTTTCTTCGCTGTGAATGATCTGCCGCTGGAGGTTACTGAAATCAACGACGTCGAAGTCGAGTATGCCCATGTGCCCTACGCCTGCGGCCGCGAGGTAGAGGGCGAGCGGTGAGCCCAGCCCCCCAGCGCCGACGCACAATACCCTTGCGTTGACAAGCTTTTCCTGTCCTTCCAAGCCTACTTCAGGCATGATGAGGTGTCTTGAGTAACGCCTTATTTGCTCGTTTGTGAGACCCATAATATCTACCGTCCCCTTATTTCAGGTATTTGAGTGAGGAATAAAATTAATACAGAAAACCGATTCTTTCAACCCCCGGAGGGCCCGGCGGAGTGCGCGCGAAAAGGACTCCTTGACCTTCCTGTTATCATGTATAATATATTAAGGTCTGAGTCCGGATTTAACAAGTTAGATACATTTTGTGTTCTTGTGGATTCAGCATGCTTCATTGCTGAATCGCCCCGGGCTGTCGGATTTTTAAGATTTTTTTAAAGTTTGTCAAAACGTCTTGACATCCTTTTCTGTTCATTTATATTATATGTCCCTTTGGCAAAATATCTGAACAAGATATTTCAGATCTTTGAAAATTAAATAGCAGATAAGCGGGCGAAGAAGAGCTAAGCAATCCTTTCATTAGATTAAATGAAGAGTTTGATCCTGGCTCAGAGCGAACGCTGGCGGTATGCTTAACACATGCAAGTCGAGCGCGAAAGTGACTTCGGTCATGAGTAGAGCGGCGGACGGGTGAGTAACACGTGGATAATCTGCCTTTAGGACTGGGATAACTCTGGGAAACTAGGGCTAATACCGGATAAGACCACAGGTTCCATGGAACCAGGGGTAAAAGGCGGCCTTCGGGCTGTCGCCGAAAGATGAGTCCGCGTCCCATCAGGTAGTTGGTGAGGTAACGGCTCACCAAGCCGAAGACGGGTAGCCGACCTTAGCGGGTGATCGGCCACACGGGGACTGAGACACGGCCCCGACTCCTACGGGAGGCAGCAGTGGGGAATCTTGGGCAATGGGCGCAAGCCTGACCCAGCAATACCGCGTGAGGGATGAAGGCCTTCGGGTCGTAAACCTCTGTCAGTAGGAACGATGGGTCTCCGGGCTAATATCCCGGAGACTTGACGGTACCTACAAAGGAAGCCCCGGCTAACTCCGTGCCAGCAGCCGCGGTAATACGGAGGGGGCGAGCGTTGCTCGGAATTACTGGGCGTAAAGGGAGTGCAGGCGGCCGGTTAAGTCGAAGATGAAATCCCGAGGCTCAACTTCGGAACGGTCTT
>JBGSVA010000053.1:0-4361 GCA_041753155.1 Thermodesulfobacteriota bacterium
TGGTGGCGGATTTAGGAAGAAGGTTGAAAGAAGCGGGTAAACCACCGATGCTGATTATAGGGGCTGCTATGAGGAAACTGGTGCATATAATTTACGGCGTTCTTAAAAACAAGACGCCCTTCGATCCCAATTATTCTCTTACAGCGGCTTGACTTTCAAGACGGTATCTAACCCTCCTTTTACTAAGGAGGGAATTGAAAAGATTAAGATGAGATGCTGAAACAAGTTCAGCATGACAGATGGTAGAGACCCTGAAACTGGCCTGCCCTGGGCCAGTTTCAGGGTCTTGTCGTTTAGCCCGTTCAACCCTTCGACCCTTCGACAGGCTCAGGGCGAACGGGTTGGGTTTGGTTGCTGGCTTGAGCGGAATAGGTACGGAAGGATCATCTACGAGCGCAGGTTCTGCGCCACACTATGTGTGCCCTACTTCCCCCCTGTCGCGGTCCAATCGAAGAGGGCCTGCTTGTCTGCGTCGGAG
This sequence comes from Thermodesulfobacteriota bacterium, assembly GCA_041753155.1. Lineage (GTDB taxonomy): Bacteria > Desulfobacterota_D > UBA1144 > Nemesobacterales > UBA2774 > 2-12-FULL-53-21. The sequence goes on from JBGSVA010000053.1 coordinate 479, forward strand.
AGCTTCGCCTCGGGGTGCATGATGATGTAGTACCACTGCGGCATCTTGCCCTCCCCGACCTCCTCCCGGATCTCCTTAAACTTCTTCAGCTTCCTCTTCTCGTCGTACCCGCTCCACTCGGAGAAGTTAAGCTCCGCCCTCCCCTCCGCGACGTCGTCCGCGAGGAGCCAGGACGCGGGGGCTATGTAGGAATACCACGGCCACACGGTCTCGTTCGAATGGCAGTCGTAGCAGGAGCGCCTGAGCAGCTCCTTCACCTGGGGCGGGGCGTCTATCTCGCCCGTTATGCGCGGATTAGTCCTCTCTATGAATACGAACTGGATACCTATGAACGCAACTATCAGCACAAACGCGATTATTTTTAAATACACCGCTTCCTTGACCTCCGGTTTTAATTTCAGTCGAGACTGCTTCTCTTAAAGGGGAAATATTATAATGGAATCTGCCGCCTAATCCAGCCCTCTCCGGCTAAATTCTCACATGAAACCCTTGCGCTTGAAAACTACCTTCCAGACTTTGGGCAGCACCTCGGACTCGAGCTCGTATACGCTCGCGCCCCAGTCGATCTTTGCCGCCCGCGCCCCGTCGAGCGAGGTCGTGAACACAGGCTCGGGGTCGGTCGGCTCCTCCCTCTCCCTGTACCCGACCGGGAAATACACAGTGACCGTCACGTCCCTCACGTCGTACCCGGACGTATATACGGCCTTGTACACCCTGGCCATGTCGGACTCGGACTTGAGCTTGAACAGGTCCGGCAGCATCACGTCGTCGATGTTGAATTCGACGAGCACGTCATACCCCCCGCCCGCGGCTTCCTTCACATCTATCTTCCGGACACGGTCGAGCCCGATGTTGCTCTGGCCTCTCAACTCGGCAGCGGCCCTGTACTTGAGCGTCCTCACCTGGTCGGCCCCGCCCAGCTCCCCGGGGGGTATGTAGTACCTGGGGTCGACCGGCCGCGACGCGTTCGCGTATACCATGGCCCCTATCAGGAACACTGCCGGAGGGATGTAGAACATAAGTACGCCCTTCCTCGTCGGGACACTCGCCCAGGGCAGAAGGAGCCCCGGTTTCGCGATCCCCACGGCGAGCGCCGCGATGCTGATGAAGAAGAGCGCGTATACCCTGCTCTCGAGATTAGTGCGCGGGAAGAATACGATGCTGAGCGCGACCATCGCGAAAAACGCGTACCCGTAAACGGCAGCCGCCCTCTTCCTCGTCTTTTCCCTCGACCACGGGAGCGCGATAGCCGGGTCTATCAGCCCGACAACTATCATTATGAGGGATGCGATCGTGAGCCAGGCTATGATGACTTCCATGTAAGAGTGTGCTCCGGTCCTTCATTGCTCCCCCGTCCGCGTCAACAAATTTACCCCTACCGGCGAATTAACTCAAACGCACGCGCACGCACGCACATAGTGCGTTCTACGAATCCTTTCAACACCTCTGCACAATAATTATTTCCTTCCCCTTATCAAGGGGGAAGGACAGGATGGGGGTGTTACCTTTCATCCATTAACTCGGTAAGCCCCGTTCGTCCTTCGGCACACAATGTGTACTCATATATGATCCTTCCAAACTTCATCCTGTAGAAAGGTACCCCCTCACCCTTCACCCTCTCCCTCGTATCGGGGAGAGGGAATTAAAAGAAAGGACGAACGGGTTGGGTTGAGGAGCGGGGGGATGCATGCCCGCGGCTGCTCACCCGCCGCAATTTCTGTAATGTCGGGGAAAGAGAAAAAAGACAAAAGAATGTTTTTATTAATGAAAGGTGACACCCCCATCCTACCCTTCCCCCCTCTAGGGGGAAGGAATTAAAAGGAAAGACGGGATTGACACGATTGCCGGTTTACGCTGTAGAGATTCGTAGGAATCATAAAACACACATTGTGTGCGAGCGCAGGTTCTACGCTATAAGCCCGCGGATGTATGCTGGAATAAAATGCGCCCGGCTAGAATATGATGAGCTCGCAGGTATATCCGAAGTTTCCGAGATCCTCCGAAACCTGATTGAACTTCATCTGCCCGAACGTCTCTCCGCCTATTATCCCGCCCGTGACCTGAAGCCCCTTGAGCTCCGCGGACTCGCCCTCGTCAGCCGTGAATTCGAGCCGCTTGCAGTCAGTCTGCACCCAGGTGAAGTCCCCTATGTCGGAGCGCGTCCCCGTGCCGTCCGCGAAAAACGCGATCGTGTATTCGACGACCCCTCCTGTCCTGCACTCCCATTCGGATTCCTGATCGCCGAAGTTGGCGCCGTTGTAAATGCTCGATATGCCGAAATCACATAAGTTGCCGCCGCCGCACCCCCCTATGTTCCCCAGCGAGACGACTGTAATAAGAACCGCGACCGCGGCGGATGATAAAAGAACTTTCCTCATGGCCTGCATCCTCCTTTAGATGGTTTAGGCATCAGATGGTATTTCTCGCCCGCGGGAAAGGGCAGCCCCGGGGGAAAGCTACATCAATTATATATCAGAATGAGAAATGGAGAAACCTGCCCGACGCGCGGAATTGGAAATCAGGACCCGACGGCGGGATGTAGCGGGGCCTCCGGGGAGGCCGTTCCGATATAGCCGAGGAACGCGTGCACTATTTCGGGCAGCCCGGCGTTACCGAGCAGCGACCCGCTCTCGCCGTCAAACGCCGCCCCCCGGCCGCGCCTGAAGTACGAGGCGGCACGTTGAGCGTCGACCTCGTCGCCGCTCCCGTTCACGATAAGCACGGGTATGTCGATCCTCGCCAGGTCCCGGCTCGTGAATTCCGGGAGCTGGGCGCCCTCGAGCCTCGCCGCAAACGCCTTCCTGTCCCCGTGGTGCCTCTCAGCGGAGCGCCTGTACCAGTCCCCCTTGCCGGGCCTCCTGCTGAGCATGTTCTTTATCCGCGAGAGCCTCTCGGCTTCGCTGTACTGCCAGCCTCTCTCGTAGACGGCGAACCCCACGAGGACGAGCTTCCTTATATTGCCGAAAACGAGCGCAGTCTCGACCGCGACCTTCGCCCCCATCGAGTATCACATGAGGTCGTAGTCGTATAATCCCAAGTGCTCCGCGAGCGCGTTCACGTCCCTCGACATCGCCCTGTCGCAGTACGAATGGGGGTCGTGGGGCTTGGCCGACTCCCCGTGCCCCCGCGCGTCGAATGTTATAACCCTCCTTCCCTTGCGTGAAAGCGCGCCGTAGACCCCTGTAGCGACCCAGTCGATAAGGGATGAAGTGGTGAAGCCGTGGAGGAGCATCAGGGGCTCGCCCCGTCCCCCCGGGTCATGGTATGAGAGCTCGACCCCGTCGAAACTCCTGAATATCTCCATAACTGCCTGCGCTAAGAAAGATTTGCGGCGTCGGCGGGTATCATTCATGAAGGCGCTTCAACTGGTTCGCCTTATCGTTTGGGAGGGAATTTCCGTGCATGCTGCAAGGTGTCTCGGAGGACGCGCGTACTGACTGTTGTATTTACCAGTAATACCGATCGCCGGATTAAATTATACTACACCGCGCCGGAAATTAGAAGGGAGGGCACACATGAATTCCCCTCTCCCCAGAGTGGGAAACAGTTGCAAGCGAGCGAGCAACTGGTCGCTGTTACAACAAAGGCAGAATGGGTACTTAGCTTAGGCACGACAATGCCTGAGCCAAAATAGTAAGGGTGAGGGGTTTACCTTAATATTGTTTCATTGCGAGGAACGGAGTGACGAAGCAATCCCATCCTTTATCTTAAATTCCCTCCTTTGGAAAAGGAGGGGTAGATACCGTCTTGAAAGTCAAGCCGCTTTAAGAGAATAATTGGGATCAAACGGCGTCTTGTTTTTAAGAACGCCGTAAATTATATGCACCAGTTTCCTCATAGCAGCCCCTATAATCAGCATCGGTGGTTTACCCGCTTCTTTCAA
>JBGSVA010000054.1:0-27123 GCA_041753155.1 Thermodesulfobacteriota bacterium
GCGGGACTTCTCCTTACCACGGAAGCGCTCATAGCCGAGAAGCCGCAGTCGAAGGAAGAGATGGGCGGCGGAGGCGGCGGAGGGGGAATGGGCGGTATGCACCCCGGAATGGGCGGCATGATGTAATCCAAAATCCAAAAAGGAATAAAAAGAATATAAGACTCAAAGGCGGGCGTTCCCTCAAGGAATTGCCCGCCTTTTTTTTATAGGGAGCGGGGGGGCAACCTCCCTTGATTTATAACGCCTGCAAAGTGTGTTATCTTTTCCTCAAGCGTGCTTAACTTCCACCTTGTAAAATCACAAATCGACTCGATGATAAGGGAGCGTAAGGACTTCGCCGGCGAGCTTTCGGATAAGATAAGGCTCGCTAAAGAGGAGTTGAGACTTAAATCGGAGGACTGGGAGGAGCTCTCCCGGAAGGTCGAGGAGAGCAAGACTTCCTGGCTCGTAGCCGGAATTTCCTCGCCGCCCGCTAGCGCCCACCCGCTTCCCGAGCGCCCTCGTAACTACACCGCAGTATCCTCCGACGGCTCTCAGATATTCCCCGACAGGCACGAGGCGCTGCCCTGTTACCTTATCAACATCAGCTCGATAGCGCTCACCTATGGGGATAAGGCCGTGGCCAGGCTCGGTTCGGGGCCGTCGCTCTTCTACAGGGACGAGGACAGGTTCACGACATGGGGCGGGAAAAGGATCCCTGCCGATAGCGACGTTATATCGCTCAAGAGAACGCTGATGGAATTCGAGAGAATCCTTCAACTTGTAAAAAGTAACGAAGCGGACGGAAACACTATCGCCCTTTCCGACGGGACGCTCATTCTCTGGAGACTCGAGGCCTCCCCGCCCGACTTCAGGGACGGCATCATGGTCCCGTTCCTCCGCATATTGGAAGAATTCAGGAGCCTCCGGGTCCCGGTAGCCGGCTACATAAGCTATCCCGGGAGCACCGACGTGATCAACGCGCTCAGGGTGGGCCTATGTCCCGAGAAGGTGAGCTTCTGCAACCAGTGCCCTTATACGGAGCTCCCCGAGCTCCCGTGCTCTCCGATCGAAGGGCTCACGGACAGGTTCCTCTTCTCGACCGTGCTCGATACCGGCGAGGCGTCCGCTGTTTTCAAAAGCTCGTCGAAGATACTGGAGATGTACGGAGAGCATCATATTTATTTCTTCTATATAAATATCGGCGAGGAAATAGCCAGGGTCGAGGTCCCGAAATGGGTCGCCGAGGACGGCAGGCTGCTATCGCTCGTACACACCCTCGTATTCGATCAGGCGAAAAAAGGGAAGGGGTATCCGGTGTCGATAGCCGAGGCGCACGAGCAGGCGGTGGTGAAGGCGAAGGACAGGGATTTCTTCTTTTCTCTGATAAGGGAGGCGATGGTCAAGTCCGATATCGCGGTCACAGTTTCGAGGAAAGGATTGTCAAAGAGGGTTCCGGGCGTATGAGCGATTATATCGGAGAAGTCGTAGAATCGGGGACGAAGGGTTTCATCGCACGGTCCCCCAGGGTGGGGGAGGCCCCTTCCTTCGGGAGCTTCGTGAGGACGGACGCCGGCTCCCCTGTTTACGGGCTAGTCTACGAAATAATCACGGGGAGCAGGGAGCCCGGAAGAAAGCCCGACGCCTACGATATGAGCATGGAAGAGCTGAGAAGAGAGCAGCCCCAGATATTCGAGCTCTTGAAGACCGAGTTCCACGTGCTCACTCTGGGTTATCTCGACCGGGGGAAAATAAGGTTCGCCCTCTCGCCCCTCCCCCCGCCCATACATTCCTTCGTTCTCGAGTGCACGGACGAGGAGAAGGAGGCGCTCTCCTCGGAGGATTTTTTTCTCAGGGCTATTATTACATCTCCGAACGTGCCCGCAGACGACCTCATCATATCATCGCTCCTGGGCGCACAGAGGGCGAGGAAAAACGATAAGGACTTCATGGTCAGGATGGGAAAGAGCCTGTCGAGGTTCCTGAAGGACGATTATGAAAGGCTTGCCTCTATTCTGAGGCGCTTGTTATAGCTCCTGCTATCGATCGAATATCTTTATTACGTTTTCATAATCCGCGAGGTGCTCGAAGAGGTAATCCGGACGGTGCTCCAGAAGCTCAGTCGATGTATACCTCCCGGTGGCGACCGCTACCGTAACCGCCCCGGCCGCACGCCCGTGGATTATGTCGTGGGGCGTATCGCCGATTACGTATACTTTCTCGAATCCCTGTGAATCCCTCAAGCGATTTTTTGCACGCTCAATTGCGACCCTGATGAGCGCTTCCCTGCTGCCCGAGTCCGAGCCGAAGCCCCCGACGCTGAAGTGAGCGTCGAGCCCCGATTTCCTCAGTTTTATACGCGCGCCTTGCTCTATGTTTCCGGTGGCGAGTCCGAGCATCACGTCCTTTCTCGACGAAAGGTTCTCGAGCAGGTAAGGGATTCCGGGCATTATCTCGATCCGGCAATTTTCAACCTCTTCTTCGAGGAATAAAACATATTCCCTGTATAATTCCCCGGCCTCTTCGTCCGTGTAGTCCCTCGAAAGCCCGTTCCCGTACATCTCTCTCAGTATCAGCGGGTCTGTTTTACCCGCAGCCTCTATGCCCTTCATAGCGTCTCCGAGACCGTGAATCTTCTCGAATGCGCGGTTGGCGGCCCTCGTCCCAGCGCCGTCTGTGAGGAGTATCGTGCCGTCGATGTCGAAAAGGAGGAGTTTCATTTGCGGGTTCATTCAGACCTTCTCTATGACGGTCTTGTAAAAATCGAGCTCGAGGGCCCAGAGCTCGTCAGCCCTTGCCGAGGCGTCCCGGAGGAGCCCCTCGTCGGGACGCTCCTTTTCGCTGATTTCCTTGAGCACGGCCCCGATGCCGCTCCACTTGTTCCCTATATGGTCCATCCTTGCCGGGAGTCCGAGCCCGCGGAGCCGGGGGACGATGTCCTCGGCCTCCTTAAGGAAATCCCTGTAAATCCACCTGAATCCCGCACCGGCGACCCCCCTTTTTTTTATCACCTGATACCCGAAGCGCGCGCACCACTTCCAGTCGGGGGCGTCCTTCCAGTTGGGGAGGTCGTTCGACCACTCCTTGATCATCCTTACCCCCGATTCTCCCCTCACCCCTTTTACCCCTTCGAGCATCTTAAGCGCGTTAAGACGTGTAGCTACCGGTATGATTTCCGATAGCGGTCTCACTTTCTTGTCCGGGTTTATATCCATGTAGTTATAGTCGAGGGGGTTGGCGGGGTCTTTCGAGCCCATCCCGTCGAGGAAATCTGCGCAGGGCACGGAGCGGAGACCTTCGAACTGTGTATCCGCGACATACATCACCCCTTCGTCATCGTCATAACCCCATACTGACACTATGTGCCCGGGGAAATGGGTGGAGGAGTTGTAGTAGGCGAGATTATAAATATCCGTCTGTATTATTACAGGAGCGTCTTTATCGAGCGGCCTCTTAATGGTTTCGAGTGTGTCGTTGTTCGCGTGCTTCCAGGATACGGGGCCTGCTGTTGCCACGCTGAAGAATGCAGGCTCCATTTCGGGCCCTCTTACGAATATCATCCTCGTCGGGCTTATGTCGTCTTTAACCGTATAATAGAACCCGAGCCCCGCGCCGATACCGAAACACATCGCTTCCGACCACGGGTATCCGTAGTACGTCATCACGTCCCTCAATGTGACGGAGCCGCAGTGTATGCCCGGTATGTGGACCCAGTTATCGATAATTTTTTTCACAGGGATATAAAATTACCATAAGATGGGACGGAGCGCCCTCACATGCAGCGGGCTGCAATTGCCCGTGCACCCCCCCTGCCGGCGGTAATACCGGTGTCTATACTGCGCCCGTTCACGGCCTGGGGCGTGTTTACGCCCATGGCCCTAATACGAAAGTATTACTATCGGGCCTGTATATGACAAAAGGAGTACTGAAAATCAGTACTATCGTCCTCTGTTCTCTCGATTTAAATGGGTTTATATTTTATTGTAGATTTACGGTGATGGTTTGGTAGTTTGGATTATTACTAATTTCCTGCAGCACGGAGAAGAGTCCGCGGATTCTTCATATTAACCCAGCCATCATCCTCCATAGGGTGAGCCGGTGAAACTCGTTTTCGCTGGCTTACCCTTGTTTTTTTAAGCCCCTATTGTCCTTCTCAGGATCCTCCCGATACTGACTGCATGAAAACGGCAGACCTGTATATCACTGTGATAGAAAATGGTCTTGTCGGCCGGGATATAACCCAGTATCGGATCGGTACAGGGCAGGTTTGTGAGATACGGACCTGGCGTCGTGCGGGCGATCCGAATGAATCGAGCTTGTAAACGAAACTAAAGCGGCCCCCCATAGGGAGGCCGCTCTTTTATATTCAGTTGATTTCTACTTTAATCTCTTTCGGCTTCGCTTCCTCTTTCTTGGGGAGCGTGACCTCGAGCACCCCGTCCTTGTAGGCTGCCTTGATGTTTACGCTGTCCACCTTGTCCGAGAGTGCGAATGTCCTTGTAAAGCTCCCGTAGCTCCGTTCGATTCTCAAATAATTGTCTTTTTCGGTCTTTTCCTCGAACTTCTTCTCGCCTTTGAGCGTGAGGACGCTGTCGTTTATATCGATCTTGATGTCCTCTTTGCCGACACCGGGAAGCTCGGCTTTCAATACGTAACTGCCTTCCGTTTCATATACATCGACATTCGGATGCCAGGTCCCGTTTGCCGCGGCTGTTACAGGGGAATAAGCGTTTGCAGCCTCGTCGAACAACTTGTCGAAGTCCCCGTAAAAAGGCCTAAAGCTCCTGAAAGGTTCCCAAACTTTTATTCTCATTTTAATGCCTCCGTTAAAATCGGTTTTAAATTCATACTCAAAAAATATTCACGGTTCCCCGGTAGTCAAGGAGGTTTTTATTAAAATTAAAAAATGCGGTTAAGATTATGGCTGCGTACCTGAGGAGGGAAAATAATGCTGACGGCCGAAAGGATAATCAAGCTCTACAATATGAAACCGCTCCCCGGGGAAGGGGGTTATTACGTCGAGACCTACCGTTCCGCGGAGAACATAGAAAGAACGTCCCTTCCGGAGCGGTATGACTCGGATAAAGCTCACAGCACGGCGATTTTCTACCTCCTGACCCCCGACACCCGGTCCAGGATACACAGGCTTAAAAGCGACGAGGTCTACCATTTCTATATGGGCGACCCTGTTGAGCTCGTGCTCATACATCCGAGCGGGACTATCAAGGTGATATTTTTAGGGCACGACATAAGGGCGGGGCAGTTCGTCCAGGCGGTCGTACCGGCCGGGATATGGCAGGGTGCGTTTCTCCTCGAGGGGGGTCAGTTCGCGCTCATGGGTGCAACCGTCGCCCCCGGGTTCGATTTCCCGGACAGGGAGCTCGGAACACGCGAAGAGCTTCTTGAACTATATCCTCAGCACAACGACATCATAACGAGTCTTACTGAGGACTAGAGCTTTACCTCTATGTACGCGTTCTGTTTAATACCTTCGAGCCATGTTTTTAGCTGAGCTTCGGCCTTTTGCTTGTAAAGGATGTCCGTTATTTCTTTCCTGGTCTCTTCGTTTATCGCGAGTACCTTGCCCGATTCCGCATCAGAGTCCGTTTCTTTCTCCACCTTTTCCGACTCGGTCCTTTCGAGGACTTTGATGACGTGGTATCCGGCCGGCGATTCGACAGGCCCGGTTATCCCTCCGACAGGCGTAGCGTCTACGGCTACCTCCAGGGTCTCGATGAGGTCGCCCTTTTTGAAAGAACCCAGGTCCCCGCCTTTGTCCGAGGAAAGGTTGTCTTCCGAGTATTCCTTCGCGAGCTCCCCGAAGTCCTGGCCCGATTTGGCGAGCTCCGCGACTTTCCTTGCCTTATCTTCCGCGTCAGGTGTTCTCGCCGATATGAGTATGTGCGCGATCTTTACCTCTCCAACCTGTGTCTCGGTGACTACCGTGCCGGAGCTTTCGGGGGCGCTCGTCCCGTACTTCTCCACGTAATAATCGTTTATTTCTTCTTCCGTGACTACTATTTTATTTTTTAGCTGCGATTCGAGGAGCTTGTTCCCGAGGGTCTGGAGCCGCCACTGTTCCCTGAAGCTCTCGGGGGTCAGGTTCTGTTTCTTGAGCACCTCCACCATCTGCTCGTCGTTCAGGCCGAATTTCTGCTGTACCTGCTGGATGCTGGCGTCGAGCTCGGCTTCGGTGACCTTTATTCCGAGCTTTTCCGCTTCCTGCTCGAAAAGCTTCTGCTCGATCATCTGCTCAAGCACCGAATTCTCGTCGATGGCTTCTGTCGATGTGGGGTTTATGCTGAGCGCCAGCTCCCTTACCTCGGACAGGGTTATTACGTCGTCATTGACTATCGCGACCACCCGGTCGACCGTCTCTCTCGAATTTGCGGCTCCGGCGAAGGCCGTGAGCGCGGCGATTATACACAGGACCGTCATTAATCTCATTCTTTGGCTATTCACTTTTCATACTCTCCTCTAGTCTGTCTCTGTAAACCTCGACCCCCGACTCCTCTCTGAGGCCGTAAACGTATTCGACCAGCTTTTCATTAACCAGTATGGATTGTATCTTGCGTCGTACCTGGCCGTCCGGAAGGGGCGCCGCCCCCTCGTTTATCTTAATTATAAAGTATCCCCCATCAACTTCCAGCGGATTCGTGATTTCCCCTTTTTTCATACGGAAGAGCTCCTCGTCGATGCCGGGGCCGAACCTGCCCCTCTGTATGTACACTGTTTCCCCGGCTTTTGTCTTCGAAGCCCCGTCGTCGGAGTATCTCTCGACGAGATATTTCCAGTCCTCACCCCCTTTGGCCGTCTCCGACACCTCCCGGGCTCTCGCCAGCGCCGCTTCCCTCGTTATACCGCTCGCGGGGTCGGTCTTTATGAGGATTTCGCTTATTCCGAGCTGCTCGTAATCCTTCCGATGCCGCCTGAAATAGTCTTCTATCTCGACGTCGCTCACTTTAATGTCTTTCAATATTTCCTGTCCGAAGGTCTGGCCGATGAGCTGCTTTTTAAAATTCTCGGTCTTCTCGACTACGTGTTTCCTCTCGTCAATCCCCTCCCTGACGGCCTCCGTGTAAAGGACCTTCTGGTTGATGTATATGTCCAGGAACTCGCTCATTTTTTGAGGCGAGGACTGATAGAGCTTTCTTTTCTTAAACGGCATCCTCTCGAGGGCGCGAGAGAGGTCCTCCATCGTAATCTCGTCCCTGCCGACGACTGCGACGACACCGGGCCCGGCTCCTTTTTCTTTCCGCCCCTCCCTCCCGGACTCGTAGAAATTATTGAAATCGCTGCAGCCTGCCAGTAGTGCGATCGCCGTAAAAACGACCATGTATCTCATGCCCTCTTATCTCCTCTTGAGCATTTCGTTCTGTACTTTTTCGCCTGTCCCGGAGCCCTTCAGCTTCTCGAGCACCTTTCTCGTTTCCCCGAGCGGGTCGGGCTTCTCGAAATAAACTTCCAGCTTGCCGGCCGGTGAAAACCTCCCGTACAGGTCAGATTTGACGGCAAAAAACATGGCGGCCCTCTTCTGCCCGATGTCCGCTTTCTCTACCCCCAGTTTTTTCATCAACATCTTGAGACGTATGACCTCTATGAGTGAAGACGCGGGCGCGGGTATCTCGCCGAACCTGTCCCGGAGTTCCCCCGTTATCTCCCTTATACCCTCCTCGGTCGTTATGTACGAAAGCCTCTTGTAGGTGAGGAGCCTCTCTGAATCGTTTGAAATATAGTCGTCCGGTATGAAAGCCGGGGTGCTTACGGAGATGTCGGGCTCTGGCTCCTCCTCCGGGGCCCGGCCTTCTAACCTCTTCACGGCCCCTTCCAGCATGTCGAGGTATAGCTCGAGCCCCACGTCGGCGATGTGCCCCGATTGCTCGACCCCGAAAAGCTGTCCTGCTCCCCTTATCTCGAGGTCGGAGAGCGCGAGTTTGAATCCGGAGCCGAGCTCCCTGAATTCGGAAATCGCCTTCAGCCTCCTCCTCGCGTCGAGCGTGAGCGCGGCCGTACCCGGGACGAGGAAATATGCATACGCCTTTCTCTCCGACCTCCCGACCCTCCCCCTCAGCTGGTACAGGTCCGCGAGCCCGAACGTGTGGGCGTCGTCGATGATTATCGTGTTGGCTCTCGGAATATCGAGACCGGATTCCACGATTGCGGTAGTGACGAGTATGTCTATTCTACCGTCTGTGAAATTCGATATCGCTTTTTCGAGGTCCCTTTCCCTCATCCTCCCGTGAGTGACTTCGAGACTGGCTCCGGGGAAGAGTTTCCTGATTCTGTCCGCGACCCGGTAAATGTCCTCTATCCTGTTGTGAATGAAGAACACGCACCCCCCGCGCCCGAGCTCCCTCGTCACCGCTTCCTCTATGATCGACGGGCTCGATTGATGTATGTACGTTTCTATGGTCTGCCTGCCTTCGGGGGGCGTGTTTATAAGGCTGATGTCGCGTATCTTCGCGAGTGAGAGCTGGAGTGTACGGGGTATCGGCGTTGCGCTCAGCGAGATCGTATCGACCCCCTCTTTGATCTTTCTCAATTTTTCCTTCTGGGCCACTCCGAACCTGTGCTCTTCGTCTATTATTACGAGCCCCAGGTCCTTGAATTTTATCTTGTCGCTTAGAAGCTTGTGCGTGCCTATGATAATGTCTAACTTCCCCTCCCCGAGTCTCGATTTTATCCCGCTCTCCTCCCTGCCGGTCCTGAACCTGGACAGCGATTCTATCGTGACGGGATAGCCCTTAAGCCTCGTAAGCGCCGTCTTATAGTGCTGCTCGGCGAGGAGCGTGGTGGGCACGAGGAACGCGACCTGTTTGCCGTCCGTGACGGCCCTGAAGGCCGCCCTTAGCGCTACCTCCGTTTTCCCGAACCCGACGTCCCCGCAGATCAGTCTGTCCATGGGCCTCGGCGCCTCCATGTCGTTCATCACTTCCTCGATCGCCGCTTCCTGGTCGGGCGTTTCTTCGTACGAGAACCCGAGCTCGAACTCCCTGAACATCTCGCCCCGCGGGGAGTAGCCGTATCCCTTGAGCGCCCTTCTCCGGGCGTAGAGCTCGAGGAGCTCCCTCGCCACGTTTTCCACTGCGGCCCTTACCCTACTTACACGTCTCCTCCAGCCCTCCTGCCCGAGCCTGTCTATCTTCGGGGGCTTCCCCTCTCCTATATATCTCTGCACCAGTTTCACCCGGTCGACGGGCACGTACACCTTGTCGCCGCCCGAGTACTCGCACTGTATGAAATCTCCTTCCGAATCCCCGATCCTGAGCCGCTTCAGGCTGCTGAAGATACCTATGCCGAAATCCACGTGTACGATATAGTCTCCGGACTTGAGCTCGCTGAAGGACGTGATGAACGCGGACGGGACGTCCGAGCTCCTCCTGCGGGACGCCCTCTCTCTCTTCTCCCCGAATACGTCCCCTTCCGTTATGATTTCGACCTTCGCTTCGGCCAGCCTGAAGCCGTGCGAGAGCTCGCCCGTATACGCGTTAATTTTCGTTATCCCCCTGTCTCTCAGGAGGATGAGCAGTTTTTCGAGCTCCATTTGCGTCCTGAAAACGAACTGGAGCGAATAACCCTTCTGTCTCGCCTCGTAAATCCGCTCGTCTATGGCGTCGAGAGGGGATTCGGATTCCCTTTTCACCTCGATCGATGCCGGTTCTCCGGCGAAGCGGATGGTTTCCCTTTGTTCTCCCGCGAATTCCAGGTCGTGTATCAGGATGTTCTGGAACCTGCCCGCCGTTTCCCTGACTTCGTCCTCGGTGAAGAAGAGCTCGTCCGTGCCGGGCGCGATTTTGAGATTCTTTATTAAAAAATTCTTCGTCAGGGGAAGCGACTCCCCGAACGCGCGAATGGATTTCAAATTGTCCCCGGGGTCGTCTGTAATGATGAGGGTGTCCCCGGGCAGGTATTCGAGCACGGAGCCGGGCTCGGGATAGAATGCCGGGAGCAGCCACTCGACGTTCTGGACCCTTATCCCCCTCTCTATATCCTCTATGACCGGGAGCTTTTCCCTCGCTGTGACCCCGCTTTCTCCGGCCCTGTTTTTAAGGTATTCGACCGCGCGCCCGAGCAGGTCCGCGTCCAGTATGATTTCGGAAGCGGGCAGGACTTCGGCGCTCTCGATCTTGTCCATGGATTTCTGGCTCTCGAGGCTGAAGTGCCTGATCGAGCCGATTTCGTCCCCGATGAATTCGAGCCTCACCGGGTATTCGTATCCCGGTGAAAAGATGTCCACAATCGAGCCCCTTCGGCTCATATCCCCTTCGTTCTCTACGAAATCGGTGAGCACGTAGCCCGATTTTATGAGCCGGGAAATAAGCTCGTCCCTGTACAATAGCCCTCCCTTCACTACCCGGATGACGGAGTCGGTAAAGGTTTTTCTGGGGATGGTCTTATCGAAGAGGGCGGGTGTCTCGGCGACGAGCACCCCTCCGCTGATCGCTGAATTGAGCCAGGCTATACGGTCCGAGCCCGACTTCGCCGCCGCCGTGGAGAATATCGGCCTTCCCGTCCCGATCTCCTTCTTTAACAGGACCGGGGGTTTCCTGCCCAGAAAGAACGACAGGTCATGGGAGGCGGCCTCCGCCCGCTTCGCCGTCGGGGAAATTATAAGGAGCGGTCTTTTAGCGGTCTCTTTCAGCGCATAAATGAGAAAGAATCTGGACGACCCGCCGAGACCCGAGAGCGGAATCTCCCTCTCTCCGGCCTCGATCCTCCTCTGGAGGTTCCTCCACTTCCCGCTCTCGCTTAGTGTTTTCTTTATGCTCTCAAACTTGCTGCGCGGTATGTCTTTCACCCTGAATAGTATATACGGGACGTGTTCATCCTTTGAGCGCGCGGGCTATGAGACTGCCCATCTCCCTGCACCCGACCCTCTTCGTCCCTTCCTGGTATATGTCGGCGGTCCTGTACCCGTTCTCGAGGACCGATTTGACGGCGTTTTCTATGTCGTTTGAAGCCCCGTCCATGTCGAACGAGTATTTGAGCATCATCGCGCAGGTGAGAAGCGAGGCTATCGGGTTCGCTATGTCCTGCCCCGCTATATCGGGAGCGCTCCCGTGCACGGGCTCATATATCGCCCCCGCGCCGATGCTCGCAGACGGCAGCATGCCGAGGGACCCGGTAAGCTGCGCCGCCTCGTCGCTGATGATATCTCCGAACAAGTTCCCCGCGAGCATGACGTCGAAGCTCCTTGGCCTCCTTATAAGCTGCATCGCGGCGTTGTCCACGTACAGGTGCTCGAGCTCGACGTCCGGATATTCGGCGTCATGGACTTTCGTTACCACTGTCCTCCAGAGCTGCATTACTTCGAGCACGTTCGCCTTGTCGATGGACGTTACCTTGTTTCTTCTCTTCCTCGCTATATCGAATGCGACCCTCGCTATCCTCTCGATCTCCCCGGTCGTATATACGAGCGTGTTGTACCCCTTCTCCCCGCCGTTCGGGAGCTTTTCGATCCCCCTCGGGGTGCCGAAGTAAATACCTCCAGTCAGCTCCCTAACTACCATTATATCGGCCCCTTCCACGACCTCCCTCTTCAAGGTCGAGGCGTCGGCGAGGGCGGGGTAGACTACGGCCGGTCTCAGGTTTGCGAACGCGTCGAGCTCCTTTCTCAATGCGAGCAGGCCGCTCTCGGGCTTCTTCGAATGCTCGAGGTTCTCCCATTTCGGCCCCCCTACCGCCCCCATCAGCACCGCGTCCGAGTCTTTGGCTTTTTTAAGCACCTCTTTCGTTATCGGGACTCCGTGCGCATCTATGGAGCTTCCCCCGAAGAGGTCCGTTTCGAACTCGAAGCCTATATCGTGCATATCTGCCAGGATTCTCAGTATCTCGAGACTCACATTCGTAACTTCAACTCCAATGCCGTCACCGGGTAAAACGAGGACCTTAGGCAATCTGATTCTCCTTTCCAGCTCTTTTTAAGACACCGTATTTTACCCACCTTAGTATTCAAGAGGAAGCCCTCACCGCCTGAGTCCCCGCGATTGAAATTAAATGCCCAAAGCGTAGAATTGTTTTCCATTACCCGGTTCGGGTGATTATCCCGCTTGAGGGGTGTATTCCGTTTCGTGAGGCCTGATAAGTGAGATTTCTTCAGAAAACGTGGCTCGTTTCACTACTTCTTTTTCTCATTTCCCTCGGGGTCTATTTGCCCTCCCTCCGGAACAGCTTCGTATGGGACGACGTGGAGACGATCGAGCAGAGCTATTACACGTACAGAGCCTCGAGCCTGGGCTATATGTTCGTGCCTCCCGAGAAAGAGGCGAAGGAAGCCCTTTATTACCGTCCGCTGATTTATGCGTCGATGGTGCTCGACAAAGCCCTCTCGGGCGTTTCCGCTTTCGGTTTCCATCTGAGTAATATCGTCTCGAACGCGCTCTCGGCGGTTCTTATGTATTTGTTCGTCCTCCTGCTTTTAGGTGTGTTTAAGCATGAAGAAAAGTACCGGGCGGCATTCATTTCCGGCGTTCTCTTCGCCTTATATCCCATGCACGTTGAGTCGGTCTCGTGGGTCTCCGGAAGATCGGACGTACTCTGCGCGCTCTTTTTTTTCCTCGCCCTCATTTCCCACATACTTTCGTTGAGGAAGTCGGGCTTCCTGCTCCTGACTGCGGCCGGCTTCTTTTTATCCCTCTTGTCAAAAGAGACTGCGGTTATATTCCCCGTTACGGCGCTGGCTATCGATCTCCTCAACAGGAGTCCGGGGAGGAGGGCGAATATCCTGAGATACACTGTGTACGCCTGCGTGCTGGTAATTTTCTTCTATTTAAGGGGGAGGACCTATATCAATGTCCCGGAGCTTTCGAGCGTGCGCATATCGGGCGGGATGACGGCGCCCGAGGGGGTAAGCTGGATAGCCGGGGCGCTGGGGGTTGTTAAGGTCATGCTGGCTTCTTATTTTTATTATTACACGAAGCTCGTATTCCCTTTCACTTTCAACGCCTTCACGGAGTCGGCGCCTGACGGACTGCGATATATATTTTTCGCGGTTCTGGTATTCGGGCTCACGGCGCTCGGTGGAGCTTATTCAATATGGAAACGACTGTACGCAGCCGCCTTCGCTCTCCTCTGGATTCCGGTCACGCTTTTCCCATCGGTGCTCATTTCTCTCACCGATATCCCGTCCGCTTCCGTCGCGGAAAGGTACTTATATATACCCTCGGCCGGTTTCTGTCTTCTTCTCGGGTGCATATTCTCTCGTCCGCGGAGCAGTGTCGGAAACGGAAGAGCCTCTACGGCGGCGGCTTTTCTTCTGGCGGCCTCCTATTTATTCTTTACCGTCGATCGGCAGGCGGTTTGGAAAGACAGCATATCCTTGTGGGAAGATACGACGAGGAAATCCCCCGGGAGCGCTATTCCACGTATAAATTACGGGATCGCCCTTCTCGATGCGGGGAAAGAAGACGAAGCCCTGAAAGAGCTCCTCAGGAATTTTGAAAAGGGTGTAAAGATTAATGACAAGGGGCGGTCGGTGACGGCTAACAATATCGGCGTCGTGTATATTAACAAAAAGGATATCCGTAACGCCGAAAAATGGTTTCTCAAAGCCTACGGATATGACCCCGGATATTACAAGTCGAGCTACCACCTGGGGCTTGTTACTTATCTGAAGGGCAAATCGGGCGGACCGAGGGAGGACTTCCTGGCTTCCGAAGGGCACACGAAGAATGCGCTCCGAATGAGGCCTTTTTACGGGAAGGCGTATCTGCTGCTGGCGATGGTCTATGCCGAGCTTGGGGATGGAGAGAAGTCGAGGGAGAACGCCGGGCTCGCCATTGAGAGCGGTCTTACGGATTCGCTTGCCGAAAAAGCCCGGAAAATAATGAGAACGCCTGACTGAAAATC
Organism: Thermodesulfobacteriota bacterium; assembly: GCA_041753155.1. Classification (GTDB taxonomy): domain Bacteria; phylum Desulfobacterota_D; class UBA1144; order Nemesobacterales; family UBA2774; genus 2-12-FULL-53-21. Next base: position 13,828 of record JBGSVA010000054.1, read on the forward strand.
GTCACGGGCGGATCAGGGATTCTTTTTGCTGACGTGTCTTCGAGTAACTCTATGTCGACAAAGAAAAGAAAGAAAGTAACACTAGAGACAATAGAAAAGCCGGCAGCCGCATCCCCCGAAGATCGGAAAGCCTCGGACGGCAGGATACTGAGGATAATAAAGCACAGGGCATTCGCCGCGGCTCTGCTGTTTCTAGTCTCCTTTTCTGTATTTATCCCATCGCTTCGGAACGGTCTCGTCTGGGACGATGTCACTCATGTCGAAAGATGGGCGCCTAATCTCAAGTCCGCCAAACTCGATTACAAATTATTCGTCCCGTCGAGGTCGGAGGAGAAGAAGGCGGGTAAATATTTCAGGCCCGTTTACTATGCTTCGCTCATCATGGACAACAGGGTCTGGGGCGTCTCGCCGTTCGGATTCCATATGACCAGCATACTCCTGCATTCGGCCACGACGGTGCTCCTTTACTTCCTGATCCTCCTGCTGTTTAAGGAATTTAAGAGGGGGTCGGGAGAGAGCGAAGCCTTTCTTTCCTCGATGCTCTTCGCGCTCTTTCCCCTCCATGTCGAATCCGTTTCGTTCATTGCTGCGAGGGGAGACATACTGGCCGGGATGTTCTTCCTGATGTGCCTTATATTCTACATACTGTCCTACAGGAGGTTCTTGTTCATTGTATTGGCAGGGGTTTCTTTCTATCTTTCATTTCTATCGAAAGAGGTGGCGTTATCCTTCCCCATTATAATACTCGGCTTCGATCTGATCAGCAGGAGGATGTTTCACCGCGCCAATGTTATCAAATACCTCATAATCGGTTCTTTGGTCCTCGTCTATTTCCATCTGAGGTCCGGTTCCTTCATTAGCTCTATGAGCCTCCTGCAGGAAATTAGCTTCCGCGATACCGGAGCGACTCCCGGAACCGGCGAAATCGTCACCATCTTTCTCAACACCTATCTTTTTTATGCGGGGAAGCTGCTCTTCCCGTACGATCTGAACCACTTCATCGGGACCATAGCGGGCGGAGACGCGCTCCACACAATTATTGCGGTTTTGTTCATAGCGGCTGTCGCAGCGGTTTTCATAATCTCGGTTAGAAAGAAAGAGAACCTTACCGCCTTCTCGTTACTGTGGATTTTTGCCGCGCTCGGCCCCGCGGTAATGATTGCGATATATCCTCTCGCGATAACGCGCTTTGCCGAGAGGTTCGTTTACATACCCTCCGCGGGCTACTGTCTTCTCGCGGGCTATTTGATCGTGAGGGGCGGGAGACTGACCGGGAAAAGGTGGGCGGGTCTTGCCGCTGGCGGATTATTGTGCGCCTCGTATCTGATAGTGACGGTAAAGGGGCAGGAGGCTTGGACGGACGAGGTGACGTTCTGGGAGATAGCGGTCAGGAGGTCCCCCGATCAGATCATTCCCAAGATCAACTACGGCGAGGCGCTCAGGAAATCCGGCAGGGTCGACGAGGCGATACGCCAGCATTTGACAGCGGTCGGTCCCGGTATCGAAAGCACGGACCGAGGAAAGGCCATGGCAGCGAGCTCCCTCGCGTCCGACTATATCCAGAAGGGCGACTTCCTGAACGCGGAAAAATATTTGAAGGCCGCTCTCGAATATAACCCCAAAACCGAGGGCCAGTATTATTACCATATGGGTCTTATTTATCTAAGAAAGAATGATCCCGCCGCCGCCGTAAACTATCTCGGGAAGGCAGTCGGGATCGCCCCGAAATACGCGAAGGTCCATTATCTTCTGGGCATGGCGTATTTCATGGAAGCGGATATGGATAGGTCCGCCGATAAATACAGGCTTGCTGTAAGCTCGCTCAGGGATGCGGTCAAACATGACCCGCGCGACGTGAGCGCGCGTATACTTCTCGCGCAGGTTTATCTGGCGCTCGGGGACAGGGAGAATGCGAGGAGGGAGGCGGGATACGCTCTCAGTAACGCGTCCGATCCCGCAGCCGTCATGCAGGCTAAATCGATCCTTGATGCGATCAACAGGAGCCCCTGATCTTCGTGTTCGGTTCTTTGCCCCATGGTCATTCCACGTAATTAGTAAGCACGCCTATGCCTTCGATCTCGACTTCAATCTTATCGCCGCTCTTCATCGGCCCCACGCCCGCGGGAGTGCCCGTCGAAACGATGTCCCCCGGCAGAAGCGTCATGACCTTCGATATAAAACTTACTAGCCTGGGCACGCTGAAGAGCAGGTTCCCGGTGCTCGAATGCTGCTTTCTCTCGCCGTTCAGATACGTCGATATCTCGAGGTCGCCCGGGTCGAGCTCGGTCTCGACGACCGGACCCACGGGGGCGAACGTGTCGAAGCCCTTTGCCCTCGTGAACTGTATATCCTTCGCCTGGAGGTCGCGCGCGGTGACGTCGTTCAGGCAGGTATAGCCGAGCACGTATTCGAGGGCCTCTCCCTCTTCCACGTGCTTCGCCTCCTTCCCTATGACGAGGGCGAGCTCCCCTTCGTAATCGACGTGCGAAGACATATGTTTCGGATAGAGTATTTTATCCCCGTGGGCAATCAGCGAAGTGCCGGGTTTTATGAAGAGCCTGGGCTCCTCCGGCAGCTCCCTGCCCATTTCGATCGCATGGTCCTTGTAGTTGAGCCCGACGGCGACGATCTTGGTCGGAGTTACGGGAGGGAGAAGTCTGACTTCCCCGGGATCGAACGTGTGCCCGGTGATTCTGAATTTCCCGAATACGTCCCCTTCGATCTCGCTTATTTTGCCGTTGGCCGGGGTTCCGTATCTCGCCTTCTTGTCGTGTGTCTCGAATCTCAGAAATTTCATATGCGTCGCCTCTCCTGAGGGGATATTTTTTTACTTGCGTATCTGCGTGCGGGATTATACACGGATCAATACTTTACCTCCTTTAAATATAACCCGCGGGCGGGGGCCGCGTGCACGAACTTCGTTTTCTCGCCTGATTCCAGAATCCCCCGGAACTCCCCCGGCGAAATTCTTTCCTTGCCCACCTGGACGAGCGTCCCGACCATAAGCCTCACCATTCTTTTCATGAATCCGTCGGCTTCTATTCTGAACTCCAGAATGTCTTTCCGTTTTCTGACCCCGGCGCTGAGCACGGTCCTCACGGTCGATCTTACAGTCGCGCCTGATTGCGCGAAAACCCTGAAGTCGTGCTCCCCCACGAGCGTGCTCGCGGCTTCGTCCATTAAACGCGCCTTCAGCGGGTATGGTACGAACCATGCCCTCTCCCTCAATAACGCGGACGGGAAAGGGCGGCTCAATATTTTATATATGTATGTTTTACTCTTCGCCGATAGCTGGGCATGGAACCCCGGCTCCGCATCTTCCGCATCGGTTATCACTATATCCTTCGGAAGCATTGAGTTGAGCCCCTTCTGAAGCTCGCTCGTGCTGAGCGCTGTTCCGGTCTTGAAGTTCGCGACCTGTCCCAGGGCGTGCACGCCCGAATCCGTCCTGCCCGAGCCCAGCAGCTTTATGTCCTCACCCGTTATAGTCATCAGGGAGGCCTCCAACGTTTCCTGTATCGTCGGCCCTGACGGCTGTCTCTGCCAGCCCACGTAACCCGACCCGTCGTATTCGATCGTAAGCTTGATGTTCCTCACGTCTATATCCCGCCCTTGTCGAACTTTATCCGCGGGTCGAGAACGACGTAGAGGATGTCCACGATCAGGTTCGCGAGGACGAGGATTATCGTATACATGATCGTTATCCCCATCACAAGCGGGTAGTCCCTGTTGGACACGGCCATTACGAAGAACCTTCCGGTCCCCGGTATAGCGAATATGTGCTCTACGACGAATGAGCCGGTTACGAGAAACGCCGTTATCGGGCCCAGCACGGTAACGACGGGGATGAGCGCGTTTCTCAGTATGTGTTTCGTGACTACGCGGAAGTCGCTGAGCCCCTTCGCCCGCGCCGTCCTTATGAACAGGGCTTTAGAGGTATCGAGCATGCTCGCCCGTATGAGGCGCGCGATGTAGGCCGCCGGCCCCGCCGCGAGCGTCAGCGCCGGGAGCACCACATGCGCGGGGCTTCCCCAGAGCGCCGCCGGGAGCCACCTCAGCTTCACCGAGAATATATAAATAAGCAGGGCGCCCGTTACGAAGCTCGGGACGGAAACGAGGGCCGTCGCGATCGATACGGAGGCGAAATCGACCGCCCCCCCCGGCTTTGTCGCCGACGCGATGCCGATAGCGCTTCCGAGAGCGACTGCGATGGTCAGGCTGATGAGCCCGAGCTCGACCGAAACCGGCAGAGTTTCGCCGATTATTTCATTGACTGACCTGTCGATATATTTATACGACGGGCCGAAGTCGCCCGATGCCAGGTTTTTTAAATAGGAAATATATTGTTTCCAGACGGGCTCGTCGAGGTGATACTTGGCCTCTATGTTTTTTTTGATCTGAGGGGGGAGTTTCTTTTCGGCGTCGAACGGTCCGCCCGGGAGGGTCCTCAGGAGAAAGAAGGTTATAGTCGCCACCGCGAAAATTACGAAGATACCTGTCAGAGTACGGCTGAGGACGAATTTCCCGATCAAGCCCGCTATCCTTGCTCGTCCTCTTTCTCTTTTCTCGCTATGCTGTCCTCTTTCCTCACCACGAATGTTTGCCTTGAGAGGAGCCCTGTCGAGTCCTTGGCAATTATCGTTATAAGGTTCACTTCGTTTTCGAGCTCCAGATTCACCGACACGGGCACCTCCGTCTTTGTCGAAGGCAGGAGCGCGACCTTGTCGTCCCCTATGAAGACGGATACGAGCTCTACGCCGTCCCCGTCGTTAACGTCTCCGTTTAGCGTAATCATCCGTGAATCGGTGGATACCGGCATCCCGGTCACGTTTATGACTGGCGGGGCTTCAAAAATTTCCCTCAGCATGGAGCTTCCCCGGGGCTGCGACGGCCCGGCGGTCTCCGAAATGACCACTTTCTCTTTGTTGATCCAGCCGGATGAATTTTCATTGATTTTTATTTTGACCCAGACGCCGTTTTGCCCGAGCCCGCTGAAAGTAGTCCCTTGCCCGGCCAGGGCTATTATGGGGGCATCGTTATAGCCCCCGCCCCTGACGAGCGTATCGGCTATGGCCACGGTCACGGTCGAATCTGCTTTTTGAAAGACAGCTCCTTCTGTATTTCCGGGAATTACCGCTTTCCCTATAAGCCCTTCCTTGAAGACGTCGTCCACTATCTGCAGCTCCAGGTCGAGGGGGGAGTCCGTATTCTTTACGTCGAATGTGAAAGCCGCTTCATTCGTCTCTCCGGGCGCGAGGTTCTCGAACTCCGCCCTCCCCTTTTCGAGGAAGATTTTATCTCCGGAGTTGTTTTTGAGCGTAAGGATCGTTTTTTCCGACCCGCCGGGGCCTATATTCTTCACCTTCACGAGGAATGCGATAACCTCTCCCGGTTCCGGTATCCCGTTCCCGTTGCCGCGCGACCCGTACCTGCCGTCGTCCACGATCTCGTAGTTAAACCCATAGAGGGGTCTCTCTAGTCCGTACGTACCCGCAGTGAAATAGTAATCCGGTATCTTCGAATCGTTCCCGTCTTCGAATTCCAGAGTGACCTTATCCTCTCTGGTAAGGGCCCATTTGGGGATTTCGAACGATGTTTTCCATGATTTCTTTTCGCCGGGATTTACCCTTCCGAAAATGAGCTCTTTTCCTTCGAAAACCGGGTTTTCCGATTTTGTCGTCGCCATGAGCCTGTATAGGGGCGTCTTGCCCGTGTTCTCCACTTCGACGTTCGTTTCGAGCTCGCCGCCGGCGCCCCCTTTCGGGGTCTCGGGGGTGATCCTGACCGCGAGAGACGGTTTTATTACGCCCTTCGTCTTCTCGTTCGACCAGTCGATCCCCATGAGCTTCCATTTCCCCACGATCTTGTCTTCTTCGCTTTTGGAGATCTTGGTAATCCCGCCCTGTATCTCGCCGAGCGATTCTTTCCTGGAGGTGACGGATGATGAATTGATTATTTCCCTGGCGAGAGTTACGTAGAAGTCTTCCTCCAGCTTCTTCCTCTTCTCTTCGCGGCTGAGCGCCTCTTCGGGTGTGGGCTCTTCCTCGCCGTTGGCTTTTACGGCCGCATTATTGTCGAGGTATATGATCGAGTAAACGGGTTTTTCGAGCACCCTGTCCACTGTCTTCTTTTTTAGTCCGGGCTTTTCGGGAATTCTATTGTCCGAGTTGGGGTGGAATATGACTGTGTCGTCCGTAATTACCGTCGGATGGAGCATAATGTCGGGGGTCACTCCCACGTCCTGTATGGATATGTCTCCCGGGGTCAGGTACTGAGCTATTGTAAGCTTCAGCGCCGAGCCGTCGTTCAGGTCGAATATTTGCTGGACCGACCCCTTTCCGAATGTCCTTTCCCCTATGATGATCGCCCTTTCGTTGTTCTTGAGCGCGCCCGCCACGATCTCTGAAGCGCTCGCGCTCCCTGCGTCGACGAGCACCACGATGTTGCCGTCGTACTGCTGGTCCTTGTCGTTCGCGTGATAGCGTTTTGAGGAATTGCCTATTTTGGTCGTGACTATCACTCCGTCGGTCAGGAATAGGTCCGAGATTCTCTCGGCCTGGTCGAGCAGCCCGCCGGGGTTTCCCCTGAGGTCGAGTATTATGCCCCTCGGGTTTCCGGCGCTGTTGCTATCGAGGTTGTGGATAATGCTGTCGAGCGTGTTTTTCTGAAAGTCCCTTATCCTCACGTACTCGATCCCGTCCTCGAGCTCGAAAGCCTCGACGCTCTCTATTACTATCGTATCCCGCATCATTTTGAATTCCTTAGGCGACGGGAACCCTTCTCTCATAACGTGTATCGAGACCTCCGTATCCTTGGGTCCTCTCAATTTGCTGACGGCTTCGATGAGCGACATGTTGACGGTCGATTCGTTCGCTATCTGTACGATCTTGTCGTTGGGTTTGATGCCGGCCCTGTAAGCGGGCGTGCTTTCGATCGGGGAAATCACGGTGAGGTCTCCGTCCCTTACCCCTATCACGATGCCGAGTCCCCCGAAGCTGCCTTCGGTCTCTATCATGAATTCCTTATACACCTGCGGGGTTATTATTCCCGAATGGGGGTCGAGGGAATTGAGCATCTGGTCGAGGACCGCGTATTCTATATCGTTCATCTTGAGGCCGCTCGGGGCCAGGTGCGGAGATACGAACTGGAATACTTGTTCGAGCCTGTCCGTGACGTCGTTCACGCTCACGACCCCGCTCATGTCGAATGTTGCTTTTTCTCCCCCGGCCTGGACCAGGAAGCTCGTGCTCTGCTCCCCGGCGGGGAAATCGACCAGCACGTTGTCCACGATCTGCTCCATTCTCCCGAGCCCCACAATAAGCATGTTTTTCGGGTCGATTATGGACTTGTCGACGTAGTAGCGGTTTATGTACTGCATGACGGCGTCTGTTATGCCGAGGTTGTCCGCCTCCGCCCTCTGACCGAGCATGGTAACGCCCGGGGGAAAAAATAGTATGTACGTCAGGGACGCCAGAACGGCCGTCAGCGCGAATAGTTTTTTAGCTCTGTCCGGAAATTTATTCAAAATTCTTTCTCCTCGATTATTTATCTTGGCTGCTTGTCCGATATTATCGCATCATGCAGGGCGGCAATCAAATTTGCCGCGCGCGTCCGCAAATGAATAATTTTAACAGATTTTCAGCGCGGCGCTTGTTTTTTTCCGCTTGCCGCCCCCGGCCGGGCGGTGCTGAAATATGTATGATATATAATATATAACAAATATATCCATCCCCCGGCCGGGCGGGTCGTAGCACCGTTTGCCGGCGGCGGACGGTGTAGATGTTAAATAATTCGCGGCTGGAATTCTCTGGGAGAATCGATAAAAAGGGGGCTTTATATTTTCCGACATTACAGAATTTGCGGCACACAATGTGTGCTCATATACGATTCTTCCCAACCTCCTCAGCCTGAGCCATCCTGTCTTTGCGAGGAGCGACGTATGCGACGCGGCAATCTCATGCTACATCGCACCCGTAGGAGCGGCATCCTGCCGCGACCATCCGAATACCAATCCTACCCTGTCTTTGCGAGCGCAGCGCGGCAATCTCATCTTTTTTCTTTCTCTTCCCGACATTACAGAATTTGCGTTAAGAAAATAGATTATTAAGGCGTGAAAATCTTTCAGGGGTGTGGGAAGAATTGAAAGATTTTAGCCTTAATATGATATTTTTAGCAAATTATGTACAGTCGGATGATTTTTGCTTCTTTTCATCAAGGAAAAGAAAGGATAAAAAAGTATCCTTTCTACTTTCCTTGTCATTCCCGACACCGATCGGGAATCCAGTCTTTTAATTCTAATGCATCGCGGCTGGAAGCCGCTCCTACACATGTTTGTCTTTGCGAGCTTAACGAACGAATGTGAGTGCAGCGCGGCAATCTCGCCTTTCTCTTCCCCGACATTACAGAATTTGCGGCACACAATGTGTGCTCATATACGATTCTTCCCAACTTCTTCTGCCCTACCTACCCTGTCTTTGCGAGCGCAGCGCGGCAATCTCAGCCTTTCTCTTCCCGACATTACAGAATTTGCGTTAAGAAAATCGCGTGTTTAAACGTAAAAATCTTTCATCAGTCGAATTGAAAGATTTTAGCTTAAACGCAAGATTTTTAGCAAATTATGTTCAGTCGGATGATTTTTGCTTCTTTCCAGGCTACGGCAGGCTCCGCCCTGACGAGTCATCAAGGAAAAGAAGGATAAACAAATTGTCTTTCTCCTTATCCTTGGTCTTTTCATGAAACACACATTGTGTGCCACATTACGCGTGTGTTCATCATGAAAAGAAGGATAAACAAATTGCCTTTCTCCTTTACAGTTGTGTTCGGGGTCTGCGAAGGGGGCGGGATAGAGGGCCGGGTGAGGGGGGGGATCGAGTAGGGGGGCGAGGAGCGAGGTGGACCCGCCTTTGCCGGCGTCTGAGGCCCTCTTCCCCGCGGCCTGTGCATAGGCGTCGAATATTACCGGGGACGGGGGTGGCCGCGTTTACGCATAGCCTGACGAGGGGTTTTTGGGTTGACAGCGGGCTTATTTTGTGTGAAAGTGTGAGATGAGGGCGTCTTAGCTGGGCCTCGCACCCCTCGGCCCGGGCTTGGGCCCTGCCGCGCCCGTGGGTTGCATTGGAAAACGGTACGGGCTCCACCGGCGTCATGGTTTGGCGGGCGGTTTCTCAATTTATTGCCTGACCAAAATGTCTTGACAAGGGGTATAATTTGTGATGTAATTGCTTTAATTTTAAAGGAGGAAGGAATGTGGTGTCATATCTCCGGGAAGTTCATATTTCTGCGGGAGAAAAGGACTTGACAACAACTTCATTCTATGTTGTAATTCTGAGCAGTTGTGAGTTTCTTCGGGTTTTTGTTTGTAGTAAGGAGACGGAGGTTGCCTGAATAAACCGATTCCCGTACATTCTTTGCCATCTTGAAAATTAATAAGGAGGATGTTTATGACTAGAAATTTGAATGACAATACCAAAACAAGGAGGAAAGGTTCAATGCTACAGGATAGTTTATCCAAGATTAAGTCCTTTTTAGTGCTTGCTTTTCTTTTAGTGATACCGATGCAGGCAATGGCTGGTAACAACGGCTTCGGTTTCGATCCCATAGATCAGACGGATACCGGTGTTGACAGGCTCATCTACTACTATGACACGGTCGGTAGAGAGACCTACGTACAGGTTACCAACACGTCGGACTCGTTCGTCGGGATTCACGTGCAGGTCTTCAGTGCCGAAGACAATTGTGCTGAGGATGATTTTGGTTGGTGCCTCACCCCCGGCGATACCGAGATCTGGAACGTCGAAGAGTTTCCCGGCGGTTTTGACATTTCCGAGAGTAACGGCTTCGTCGCCATTTCTGTTGATGACAGCTTCGATTGCGGTTTCGAGAACAACGCCCTTATAGGCATGTTCAGGATAATCGACGACCTCGGCTATGAATACAGGACGAACGCGGCCTCGAGCGAAGACTTCACGGCTTTTAGCGCTGACTATAACGTCCTTAACTTCAACGACGTTAACGGAAACAACCTGTCCGACGTTGTGGGCATTACCTATCTCGCCCTCGATCAGGATCAGGTGTTCGCTTCTCCTGGTCTTGGGACCCTCTTCGGCTTCATTGAAGATCCGCAGGTTCTCATATTCGACGACAACGAGAATCCTAACTCTTGCAGCCCCACGGTGTTTACTTGCAGCAATAACCCCGGGTTTGAAATCAACAAGGGTATTGACAACTCGATTCCGAACTCTCAGGGCTTCTCTGAAATATGCAACACGAGCAAGCTCGACGGTCCGGTGATCGGCGCGGTTGACTCCGGATGGCTCTTCCTTCCGTTCATAGATTTCGTCTGTTTCGAAGCGGATGGCGATCTGATTGAGTGCCCGTCTGATCTGTTCTTCGTAGGGTTCCTCGGTCTTAACAACGGCGACGGCACTGGTTCGATGGATTCCTGGCTGTCTCACAGCTTCGGAGATTTCCGGACTTTAGAGCCGGCGATAACAAGTGAATAAGTGAGGAATGACGATGAATATCGGATGCATAACAAATTTAAAAAAGGAGGATAAATAAATGATAAGCAAGTTAAGGTTTTCATTGATCGCTGTAATATTGCTTGTCCTCTTGGGTTTCGGTTTCCAGAACCAGGCTAACGGACAAGCTGGAGAGAACGCTCAGTTCTGTCCATTCGTCGAAGTTTCCGACGGATGGCTTAAAATAGACGACATTACGCCCCTTACGCCCATCAGCTTCACGGGCGGCTTGATCGGTACTGTTGAGGGCGTTAACGGTAACGTGGTCGGCGGTATGGATTGGATGCACGTAGATTTTACGAACTTCCTTGCGCCTACGCCGACTAACCAGGATGGTGCTCAGATCGTAACCTGGTGGACCCAGGACGTCGGAAGGAACACTTTCGTTCAGTTAACCAACGACGGCTTCGATTTCATTGCGGTGCATGTTCGTATGCTGGATGAAAATTGCGTGGAGATCAGGGACTTCTGCGATTTCTACACCTCTGGCGACACCCACGTATATGACTTCGGCGACCTTATAACCAACGAAGGCGATACGCCGGACGATAACGTGCTCCAGGGTAAAGAGGGCTTCCTGACCATCACTGCGGTTGACGACTGCCCCTCGCCCGACGTGGCGGTTGATTATAATTTCCTGGCCGCGACGGTTCAGATAGTGGACGAGCTTGACTATGCGTACGGCTTTAACGCCTATCACAGAAGGGCTGTCTGCTTCGCCGAAGAGGTAGTGTTTGATGTCAACCTCATTCTTAACGGCAGCTTCCAGGACGGCTTTCTTGGCCCGTGGTCTTTAGCGCAGGGTAATTCAGCTAACGCCGGTGTGATACAATCAAGTGGTATTTCACCGAGCATACCTGTTCCCCCGTGCCAGGGCCCTGACTGCGATGACCCGGACGCCGATCTTTTCCAGGCGTTTGTGGCTTCGGACGACAACTTCCCGGGCGGTTTTTACGGGCAGAACTTTGGTGCCAATACCATCCTCGGCTCGCTGCAGGATATCGATTTGATCAACACGGGTGTTAACGAGACTAACGTAACGGTCATTCAGAGCAACTTCTTCACGCCTCTCGCTCAGTTCAATGCGATATCGAATACGAATCAAGTCGCGTACGACCTCCGTTTCCTGGCGGCGAACGACCTGCTCTTTACTTGCGACAACTATGCGGCCGTCTGTCTCATCAACGTCACTGCTTTTCTTGCTGACCCTGTCCTTAACGATCCGTTTCTCGAAGACTGTGACTGCTATAACCGTAATGGAGCGGGTTTTATAGATGATGTTGGTGCTGATAGTTTTTGTGCAGATGTAGGTGATGATAACGTCAGTTACGCTATCCAATCGCATGAGTTCCAGGGCGGCGCTTCATCGCTCTTCAACGGAGTGCTGAGTGGTGCAAATAACTTCCAGACCTATGTAGTCCAGGTCATCACCGGGCAGAAGACGGACGACGGATGCTTCAACGAAAGCTTCCCGCGTGCTGATACAGGCGCCCTGGTCGATAACTTCAGGAACATTGATACTATTCTCGAATTAATCGAGTGCGACGGGACATTGACCGGCGCGTTCAATGCGTTCCTGACTAGCTTCAACCCGACCCAGTTGGCTGGCCTGTTTAACGTTATAGACGACAATTCTGCAGGCGGCGATGCGATTATGATCAACTTCGTCGACGAGTACCTGCCTGAATACAGGACGCTCGCTGCGTTCGTATCCGCTGAAGTCGGCGTAGTCGACGAATTTGAAGACTTCCAGAGCTGCGGTGATCTTGATGTTTGCTTCATACGGCTCGGAATAGACGCGGATATCCCGATAAGCGAGGATTTCGACACCCCGACGCCGTCTGTTGGACCGTCAACACCTCCGCCGTCGACGACTCCGCCGACGGAAGGACCGACGCCTTCACCTTCCGGTAACAACGGTGGTGGCGGAAGCTGCGCGATTGCCGGCAGCCCGGTTCAGCTCGGAACAGCGTTTGCTAACGTGCTTATACCTCTGGTACCGGTAGCCTTCGCGTTCGGTGTTAGGGCTGTAAGAAGAAGAAAGAAATAAGAGAATTCAAACTGCGGGGAGGCGGGCTTAACGTCCGCCCCCTTGCTTTATATTGAAAGCAGGTTTAGCCGGGAGAGTTAGGAAACTAGCTCTCCCGGCTTTTTATTTGATCGCCCGCCTAATATCTGTCATTGCGAGAACGATTTCGAGCGTGCGAGGAATCGGTCGCCCTCGGCTGAATGCAAATAAGCACACACATCGACGCAGATAAGTTCCAAAAACCAAATTAACGTGCGACCGCGGCAATCTCATCCCTACCCCGTCAATTCGAGCAGCGCGAGAAATCTATCTTTTGCCTTTTCTTATAATTCCCTCCTTTCTTAAAGGAGGGTGAGGGTGGATTTAATTCTTTCTCTTCTTTAACCGTAGGAGCGGCTTCCAGCCGCGACCCCGTTCGTCCTGAGCGAAGTCGAAGGATCGAAGGAGCCCCTATTATTTCCCTCCCCCTTAACGATAGTGAGGGGGAGGGTTCGGGTGGGGGTTTACCATCTAATATCTGTCATTGCGAGCCGAAGGCGCGGCAATCTCGTTTTTCTCTTCCCCGACATTACAGAATTTGCGGCACACAATGTGTGCTCATATACGATCCTTCCCAACCTCTTCTGCACTACCTACCCTGTCTTTGCGAGGGAGCGTATTCGGCGACCGCGGCAATCTCATGAATAAAGCGAGATCGCCACGACCACAATACGGTCTCGCGATGACAGAAAAAGAATGAAAGATTTT
>JBGSVA010000055.1:0-20586 GCA_041753155.1 Thermodesulfobacteriota bacterium
ACCGCTGACCTCATCCTTACCAAGGATGTGCTCTGCCGACTGAGCTACGTGGGCAAAGTTAGCAATGAGCGGGAGACGGGATTCGAACCCGCGACCCTCAGCTTGGAAGGCTGATGCTCTAGCCAACTGAGCTACTCCCGCCTTATGAGCATTGCAGCCTGCCTTGAGCTTGTTCACAGTTATAGATATCCGGTATGCTCTATTTCCCTTATGAGTTCTCTGGGGAGGGCAGGATTTGAACCTACGTAGGCTTGCACCGGCAGATTTACAGTCTGCTGCTTTTGACCGCTCAGCCACCTCCCCTCCGATAAAATTGTATATAAATCCCTGTAATTGCGACATTTTTCCTGTGGAGCTGGCGAAGGGATTTGAACCCCCGGCCTGCTGATTACAAATCAGCTGCTCTACCACTGAGCTACGCCAGCGTCTACGAATCTATAGCTCCGATGGATTCTCCATTTAATATGAAATTAGGTAGAATTTGCCCGTCTATATGAAACCACGTATATTAACATGAAAAAGTGAACACTGTCAAGGTAAGGATTTGATTTTAATTAAATTAATAGAGCGAAACCATAATTTCCGCTTCCGCAACCTTCGAGCCTTCAACGCTCGCCTCACCAGCGAAGATAATAATCTTCGACCGCATCTTCTGTATCCTCACATCCATCTTCAGGAGATCGTTCGGGTAGACGGCTTTTCTGAAACGCACTTTCTCGATTCCGGCCAGGTAAGCCCCCGTCTGCCCTTTGGATATTCGCTCCTCCGTAAACGAAGCGTTATAAAGAACTCCGCCTGCCTGAGCCATCGCTTCCACTATTATCACCCCCGGGACGATCGGACTTCCGGGGAAATGGCCCCTGAAAAACTCCTCCTCCGGGCGGAATTTCCTGACCGCCACGATCCTTGCCCCGCGTTCAAGCTCGAGGACCTCATCGACAAAAAGAAACGGGTCCCTGTGGGGGATATGGACCTTGATAGATTCTCTATCAATTAAGATATTCAAGCTGCTCCCGTCTGTAACAGTTCCGTCAAGCATTAGTTCTTGGCGTCGTAAGCCTGTATAACCTTCTGGGTCAAATCGATAGACGGAAGTGAGAAAATGACACCGCCTTCGGTCTTTTCGATAATTATCGTATAGCCCTCGGAGCTGCCGATAGACTGGAGTATGCCATCGAGATCCTTTAATATTTTCTCCAGAAGCTCGTAGTCCTTCCTCTGGAGCTCGTCCCTGAAGTCAGCCCTCGATCTCTGAAGGTCTTTATCGAGACGATCGATCTGTTCCGCCTTCTGCTTTCTCGTCGTTTCGTTCATGACGGGCCCGTTCTGAATGAACTCGTTTTTCAGCGCTTCGAGCTGGGCGTTCTTGCTCTCGATGATCTGCTGTTTCTGTTTGAATTCGGCCTCAAATGCGGACTTTGCAGCCTTACCCGCCTTCGAATTCGCAATTACCATCTGTAAATCGATAACACCTATCTTGTTTGTCTGTGAATATGAAATAACAGGTGTCAGCAACAACAAACCTAACACAAGTAACAATACCCTCATTTCTTATACCTCCTTAAAATTTAGAATAATGTTCCAATAGTAAACTGAATTTCGTATGGATCCTCGCCAGGCAGTCTGTCTCCGAGCGGGAATCCCACTTCGAGTCTCAGTGGACCGAGCGGAGACACCCATCTCACGCCGAAGCCCACGTCCTTTCTCAGGTCGTTCGGGTTTATAGTGACATCCTGCCCGTCGTTAAACGCGTCTCCCATATCGAAGAATACCGCTCCTTTCAACCCAGCCGAAGGCAGGATCGGGAATATATAGTCGACAGAGAACAGCAGCATCTGTACGCCGCCGATAATTACGAAGCTGCCGTCGGCGGCAGGAACCCTCGGGCCCACCCTTCTGAAACCGTAGCCTCTCAGAGTGTTCGGCCCGCCGAGGAAGAACCTTTCACCCACGACCAGGTCATTGCCGTTGTTCCTGAAATCGATTACTCCGTACGTCCCCCTTACCGTCAATACCGTACCGAGCCATAAGGGGAACCATTGCCTCGATGATACAGTATATTTAAGAAAATCAGTATTTCCACCCAGAGGACCGCCGGCGAACTCGACTTCCGTTTCACTCAGGTTTCCGGCGCTCGGGTCGAGCAGATTATTTCTCGAATCCCAGACCAGACCGAAACCGACGCTGCTGATCGTCTGTTTCGACCTTGTAATAATAAGTCTCGCGTTTTCGTCTATATCGCCGATCTTCACGTTTTCGAGTCTGTACGTTATATTGCCCCTCAGGTTTCTCCACAGGTATCTGCCGACTGTTAAGCTTCCGCCGAACGAGCTCCTGTCGAAATCCCTGAACTGTCTGTCGGTTCTGAACCCGAGGACATCGAGTGTGAAGTCGGTGTCGAGGAAGTGTGGGTCCTGATAATTTATAAAAAATAGCTGTGTAACACCGCCTATTTGCGCGTTTAAAGTAAGCCTCTTCCCGTATCCGAATAGGTTCGCTTCCTGAATCTGGCCCGCAAAAATAAAGGTCTCGACAGAGCTGAACCCTCCGGCGATGCTGAAGAACCCGGTGGGCTTTTCTTCGACCTTTACCTTGATATCGATCTGATCCTCGGTCCCGGGAACCCTGTCCGTAGCGACTTCCACGTTGTCCTCGAAGAACCCGAGCCTCGTGACCCTCGATTTTATAGCCTGTACCTCTGTGGCGTTGAATAACTGATCTTCCTCGATGGGTATTTCTCTTCTGATTACCTTGTCTCTCGTTCTGGTGTTGCCGACAATATCGATTTGCCGCACGTATACCTCAGGCCCTTTTTCAATTCTGAACTGAATCGCTACTGTCAGCTCCTGCCTGTTGAGCTTGAATGCGGGCTCCACGTTGGCGAACGCGTAGCCCTTGTCGCCGTAAAAAGTCGTCAGCCCCGCTATGTCCTGGGCAAGGAGGCTCCCCCTGAAAACTTCCCCGCTCTTGAGTCTGAGGGTCGCGCGAAGCTCTTCTTCGGGCACTATCATATCCCCGGTGAACGAGAGCTCGCTGACTTTATACTGATCGCCCTCGTCAATTTTAAACGTAATTATATAACCCTTTTCCTCGTCGCTATATACTATTTCGGGCTTGCTTACCTTTATGTCGAGAAACCCGTTGTCGATATATGTTACCCTTATCCTCTCGGAATCATTATCGATTTCCTGCGGGTTGTAGAGACCTTTCTTCGAAATGAAGGAGAACATACCCTTTGGTTTGGAATATAAGCCCTTCTTCACTATTTTGGTCTTCAGCTTTTCGTTCCCGACGAATATTACCTTCTTGATATAGGCCTTCTTACCCTCTTTTATTTCGTATGTGACGCTTACCGTCCCCTCCCCCTCGGGCTCGATGCTGTAATCGACCACCGTTCCCACGAGACCGCTTTGAGCGTAGAGGGCGCTTATGGCTTCCTGGCTCTGCTTTACCTTGCTGAGGTCTATAATTCGCCCTTCCCTGACGTCTATGACCTCAAGGATCTTATCGCTCTTTATGTCCTTGTTTCCCCTGATTCTGAGGTCGGCGACTACGGGCTTTTCCTTAACCTTATAAATGAGGATTATCCCCTCAGGGGTCTTTTCGGTATCGGCCGATACGTCCTCGAAGTTTCCAAGCTTATAAAGCTTCTTTATATCGTCCCTGACGGTCGCAGCCGAGAAAGGCTCGCCTACCTTAGAAGAAATATTAAGCCCTATCAGCTCCGTTTCCACACGGAGGTTCCCTTCTATTTTTATCTGGATTATTTTGTCCTGTTCCTGACTAACCTCCGGCTCGGGGGTCTCCCCGCTCTCGGCGGCGCCGTCTTCGGGCCCTTTGACAGTATCCGCGGCAGGCGTCTCCTTATTGCCCGCGTCCTGTCCCGATGCGGTTTCCCGGCTTAACGAGCACAAAAACAGCAGAAGTGCGACTGCAATAACCGCGCGTCCCGCATTTAAGTTAATTGACATCGACAATTTTCCCATCGGAAAGTCTGATTCTCCTGTTGAGCCGCCTGGTGATTTCCTGATTGTGCGTAACCAGCACCGATGTTATCCCGTATTCCTTATTGAGCATCAAAAACAAGTCGACGATAGACGAGCCCGTATCCAGATCGAGGTTCCCGGTCGGCTCATCCGCCAGTATAACTTTGGGCTTTAAAACCACAGCCCTGGCGATCGCGACCCTCTGCTGCTCCCCGCCCGACAACTCCCCCGGACGGTGTTCCACCCTGTGCTCCAAACCGACCCTCTTCAGCACGTCGAGCGACATTTCTCGCGCGCGGGTCGTGCTCAAACCGTTAATAAGACACGGCATCATCACGTTCTCCAAAGCGGTGAACTCGGGGAGCAGGTAATGGAACTGGAAGACAAAGCCTATTTCCCTGTTCCTGAATGACGCAAGCCCGCTGTCGTTCTGCTTGAATATATTGATGTCCCCGTAATGCACCTCTCCCGCGGACGGCTGGTCGAGAGTTCCTAAAATATGCAACAGAGTGCTTTTCCCCGATCCCGAGACGCCGATTATCGCAAGCATTTCCCCGTCCGATATGTCAAGATCAATTCCCTTAAGAGCCTCTACCCGGCCGCCATCGGTTTCAAACACCTTCCATAGACCTCGTACTCGAATCTCCATTCCTCACTCATACCTCAGTGCCTCTATCGGATCTTTTCGAGACGCCTGGAATGACGGATACAATGTTGCGATAAAACATATCAATATGCTGCAGAATGCCACCGTTAGAAAATAAAACGGTTCAATTTTAACTGGAAACTCGGAAATAGGATAGACATTATTATCAAAAGGAATCAGTTTCCTTATAGTTTCACTGGTTTTGAGCATGTAACAGATACCGTAGCCCGAGAGACTGCCGAGGAAGGTACCGACTATGCCTATGATCATCCCGTCAATTACGAAGATCTTCAATATCCCGTTCCTGGTCGCCCCCATCGCGCGCAATATGGCTATGTCTTTGCCCTTCTCCATCACGACCATGGTCAGCGCGCTTACGATATCGAGCGCCGCAACGAGTATAATCAGACCCAAAAAAATAGCTATCGCTATCCTCTCCAGCCTGAGGGCTTTGAAAAGGCTTTTATTAACTTCTTCCCAGTTCCTCGTGTAATAAGGGAAGCCCAGTATCGAGGCAAGCTCCGCGCTCATAACCCTTGCGTTGTAGATATCCCTGACTTTGACCTCCACACCCGAAACTTCGCCGCTCATGTCGAAAAACTCCATGGCGTCCTTGAGGTCGACATACGAGATCGACGAATCGTACTCGATCATACCGTAATCGAATACGCCGGCTACTTCAAATTTCTTCACCTTGGCGGTAGCGCCGAACGGCCCCATCTTGCCGAACGGCGAGACGAGGCTGACCTGGTCCCCCTCCATTACCCCGAGCGTGTTCGCGAGCTCCTTTCCGAGCAGTATCGGCGGCTTCCCCGATTCCGTTTCCTTATCGAGTTTATTGAGCACCTCCTTTCCCATCCTGGAGAGCTGCTCGTCGGATATTCTCTTCTTGTCGTCGTTCTTACTCCCTAGTACGCCCCTCCCCAGGGCCTGCTCGATATTCGTAACACTGCCAGCCGTCCCGGGGTCTATTCCCCGTACGACGGAGCCCGACACGTTATTCTCGCTCGCCATCATCCCCTGGCCGTATATAAAGGGGCTCGCCCCGAGGACCCCGGGGAATTTCAGGGTCTCGTCCTCTATTTTGGAATAATCCTTCATGGGTCCGTCGTAGCTCAGTATTACGATATGGGAGCTTACGCCCAGTATCTTCTCCCTGAGCTCCTCTTCGAACCCCCCCATGACCGAAAGGACCACGTTCAGGGCCATTACCCCGATGATCACACCCAGGACCGAGATCAGTCCGATGATGGAGGCAAACTTCTGTTTACGCCTGGAGCTCAGGTACCTGAGCCCGATAAAGAATTCGTATTTCATTCCGGCCTTAGATGGGGAAAGAAAATGACTTCCCGTATGGAGGGTGAGTTTGTAAAAAGCATAACGAGACGGTCTATGCCGATGCCCGCTCCGGCGGTGGGGGGCATTCCGTGCTCGAGAGCCGTAACGAAGTCTTCGTCCATTTCATGCACTTCTTCTTCCCCCTTTAATTTGAGGTCGAGCTGGCCCCTGAACCTTTCTTTCTGGTCGATCGGGTCGTTCAGCTCGGAGAAAGCGTTCGCGATCTCCCTGCCGAATATATAAAGCTCGAACCTGTCCGTAATATCGGGATCGGCTTCGTTCTTTCTGGCCAGCGGAGAAACATCGAGCGGGAACCCGTATACGAAAGCGGGGTTCCCGAGCTCATCGCCCGTCAATATTTCAAAGGTCTCGACGATCGCCTTGCCCCTAATCCCCTTATGATCGACGCCCAGGGAACGGGCCTTCTCAAAAAGCTTCGCGTCGTCCGAAAGGACTTCTTTACCCAGTGTTTTTTCGAGGTGCTCGATTACGTTTATCCTCTTCCACGGACGGGTCATGTCGATATCGGCGCCGCCGTACTCAAAAACGAGCGTGCCTTTGATTTCCAGTGCCAGTGAGCATATGAGCTCTTCTATAAGGTCCATCAGGTCCTCGTACGTGGCGTAAGCCTGATAGAACTCTATCATTGTGAATTCGGGGTTATGCTGAGTCGAAACCCCTTCGTTCCTGAAAGTCCTGCCGATCTCGTAAACCCTCTCAAGCCCCCCGATCACGAGTCGTTTAAGATAGAGCTCGGGCGCGATCCTCAGAAACAGGTCCATATCGAGCGCATTGTGGTGCGTCTCGAAGGGACGCGCTGCCGCACCGCCGGCGATGGGATGGAGTATCGGGGTCTCGACCTCGATGAAATCCCTCTCGTCGAGGAACTTTCTTATGAGTTTAATGATCCGGCTTCTTGTAAGGAATATTTCCCTGATTTCCGGATTAGAGATGAGGTCGAGATAACGCTGACGGTATCTGGCCTCCACGTCCTTGAGCCCGTGCCACTTCTCGGGGAGCGGGTGGAGCGTTTTCGTGAGGAGCTTGAATTCCTTCACGTTCACGGTCAGCTCGCCGGTTCTCGTCTTGAAGAGGTTCCCGCTGATCCCTACGAAGTCGCCCAGGTCCACATACTTCTTAAAGAATTTCAGGTTATCCTCACCTATAACGTCCGTTTTCAGATACCCCTGCATCCTCCCCGACCTGTCCGCTATATGGAAGAATATGCTCTTTCCGAAGTCCCTCAGCCCGACGACCCTGCCCGCGAGCGAGTAGTCCTCATTCCGGCTCTCGAGCTCGTTTGCGGGGGTCTCTCCGTATTTCGATAACAGCTCGCCCGCGAGAATATCGGGCTTATAGCCGTTCGCGAACGGATTGATGCCTAAGGCTCTCAATTCATTAAGCTTTTCTTTTCTCTGCTCGAACTGATCGTTGTCCATGATTAAAGTTAAAGGTTCTACCCCAAAAGGAGTTTATCGTCAAGCCGATGCATGCGCTATATGAAAACGGGATAAGGTCCGGGGAATTGCTCAATCCTTCTTATCGTCAACAATAATATACGTGGCTATAGCCTTGGCAACAAGTTTATTTTCGTTAATGATATCGACCTCCGCGGGAACTATCCTGCCCTCTCTCAAAGCCTTTGCGTGCGCCTCTATAACGCCCCCCGTAACGGGATTGATATAGCTGATGTTCATCTCGATAGTCATGAACTTCTTGCCTTTGTCCCTGACCATTCCCGCAATCGCCACGGCGGCCGCCGAGTCGGCGAGCGTGGACAGGACCCCGCCGTGCGTATATCCGTACGGATTGGTCAGATTCTCTCCGGCACGGATTATGAGCTTCCCGTATCCGTGCCGCATTTCCACGATTTCAATTCCCAGGAATTCCCAGAACGGCACTACGGGGAAATCCTTCTTCAGGTCCTTTTCCTCAGACATTGGCGCCTCCGTCATTATTTCGGTATATCTTACCCGACCCTGTATTATTACCGCTCACTTAACCGGGGGCCACGCCATCCGACTCCTTTCCCATTAATGCGAAGGCAAGGAAACCGATCGCGCACACAGAGCCCGCAATATCGAACATCAGGCGGAAACCCCACGCCTCCGCGATCACCCCGTAAATAAACACGCCGAGCATCCCTCCGAACGTGAAGGCCACGCTGCATATAGAGACCGCTTTACCCCTGTCGGCTTCGGGCGTGAGGTCTATGACCAGGGCATAGATCGCGGGGTAGAAGAGACCGTGACCGAGCCCGAAGAATACGCCTGCCAGTATCAGGCCCGATGTCCCCGACGCAAACCCGATTGCGACGATGCTTATAGCGAACAGGTAGAGTGCCGGGACCGAGGACCTCTTCTTGCCGAACTTGTCCGGGATCCACCCGCCTATGAGCCTGACCGCGATTATGGCGGCCGTGTATGTTATGAAAAAGAGCTCGAAGGAGTGTACGCCGATGCGCCTCGCGAACACCGGAACGAACGTAATGGCCGAAACAAAACCCGTCCCCGCGACCATCAGGGCGAGAGCCGCGGCGAATACCCCGCTCCTCAGAAGCACGCTCTTGTAGCTGCCCCCCGGTTTATTTTCCTCGCGGAGCGGCTCGGGCTCCCTGATGAAAAGCGCCGCGAGAAACGCGGAAGACCCGAAAATGAAATCGAAGACGAATAAATCTCCGAAACCGTACGCCTCTACGATCTTTTTCCCGACATAGGGCGCGAGCGCGAAATTTATCACGCTGAAGAGCCCGAAAATCCCGATGGCCTGACTCCTTTTCGCAGGGGAAGAGACGTCCGCGATGAGCGTCCCCGCGGACACGAAGCAGAGGGAGAGCGCAGCCCCGTGCAGGACCCTCAGAGCGGGAAACGCGAAACCGAGTGAATCCAGGAACGCGAAAGGGAGGGAGGTGACCGACATGAGTAGTCCGCCCGCAAGGAGGAACCACTTCTTCCCCCACTTGTCGATTAAGATACCGACCGACGGGGTCGTAAGTATAGTCGCCATGGAAGCGGCCCCCATTATAAACCCCATCGTGGATTCGGTCCCCCCGAGCTCCTCTATCCGGAGCGGCAATAGAATGAAGGAGTGGTAGTTGAAGAAAAAGATGAAGGAAGTGAGGGTAACCAGTATGAAGTCCCGGTTGAGGAGCGGGGTGTCGTCCGAAGGCTCTCTCTGCTTATTGTCCTTACCCTGTGTTTTCATGAGCTTTCGCGGCCGTGATTATCATATACCACAAAATTAGCAAGAGAAATCAGGCATCGTCAGGTTATACTTTTACCGGGGGGACGGAGAAGTGGATTTTATCAGACACACGGGGGAAAGATCATGTTCAGAAATTCCGTCATTATAATACTTGCCCTTCTCCTCTCCGCCGCATCTTATCTGCTTTACACGAACAAGAACATATCGCTAAATCTGGGCAGTGCCGGATCCGACTGCGTCGGGAATGCGCCCGACGGAAGGAATGAAGAAGCCGCGTTATCGGAGCACCGGGATAAGGAGATAACCCCGCCTGAGGAGCCGGCAAGCCCGCCCGCGGAAGCGGGGCGCGAAGACGTGGAGGTCGTGGAGGCGGACGAGCCCGAGATCCACCTCGACCCGACCGTAGGGATGAGCATAAACCTCGATCAGCAGATAGAAATGAGCTACAAGGTCATAGGGCCGAGAAAGTTCTCTCTTCTTACGGAGAAGGACGAAACAATTGTCGAGATCGATCTCGACACGGGGAACATCAAACTAAACCCCAGGTATAACGCAGACGACGCTGCGAGGAAGTTTTGGGAGTCGGTAGGCAGGAAATATCCCGAAGTTTGTTTTGTGGAATAGCAGAGCGTACAGTCCGAATTAAACCGAATAAGCTATATTGCCATGAACCGGCACGTAAATCCTTACTTACTACCACTATTTTTTAACGGCTCTTTTGTATAAACAATATTGCCGTTTACGATCGTGTACAGAACGACGCCTTTCAGGTCCCAGCCGTTGAAGGGCGTATTCTTACTTTTCGAGCGGAACCTCTCCCTGTCGATCTTCACCTTCTGCCCGGGGTCGAATATCACGACGTCGGCCTGTTCGCCCGGGTTAAGCGTCCCCTTACGTACATTGATAATAGCCGAAGGCAGGTGCGTGAGCTTGGCTATCATCTCGTTAAGCGTGAGCACGCCGTCCTCGACCAGCTTTAACGAGAGCGGAAGCGCCGTCTCGAGACCCACTATGCCGAAAGGAGCCTGATCGAACTCCACCATTTTTTCATCCTCGCTGTGAGGGGCGTGGTCCGTGGCTATTACGTCTATCGTCCCGTCCCTGAGCCCTTCCCTGACCGCTTCCCTGTCGGTTTCGCTTCTCAAAGGCGGCTTCATTTTCGCGTTCGTATCGTACTCCGCGACAGCCTTGTCGGTAAGGGTGAAATGATGTGGCGCCGCCTCGGCGGTCACCCTCACACCCCTCGTTTTTGCGGCCCTTATGAGTCTCACGGACCCCACGGTCGATACATGGCAGATGTGGAGATGGGTCCCCGTAAGCTCGGCGAGCGTTATATCGCGGGACACCATCACGTCCTCGGACGCCGAGGGGATGCCGCTCAGCCCGAGGAGCGTCGACGTATCGCCTTCGTTCATAACCCCGTTGCCCGAAAGGTTAAGGTCCTCGCAGTGCGATATCACGGGGATATCGAAGGCCTTTACATATTCCATCGCATGGCGCATTACCTTGGAATTCATCACGGGCATGCCGTCGTCGGTTACCCCCACGCAGCCGGCTTCATACATCTCGCCGATCTGGGCGAGGGTCTCTCCGTTCTCTCCCTTGGTTATGGCGCCGAGGGGGTATACGTTCACGACGCCCTCAGTCCGCGCCTTGAGCATTATATATTCGGTCACGGACGCGTTGTCGTTTATGGGGTTGGTATTGGGCATGCAGACGATGGAAGTGAAGCCGCCCGCCGCCGCCGATTCGCACCCGGTGCGTATGGTTTCTTTATGCTCGTATCCGGGCTCTCTCAGATGGACGTGCAGATCGACGAGTCCGGGAGCGACTATCTTGCCCCGGGCGTCGATTGCCTTTACTGCGGAATCCTTTTCGAGCTTTTTTATATCCTCCGGGTACGACTTTATAGTCCCTTTTTCTATGAGAATATTTCCGACCTTATCGAAGTTCCTGGAAGGGTCTATTATCCTGCCCCCCTTGATCAATATGCTCATGGGCTGCTCCTCGCGGAGGCGACCAGATAAAACATCGCCATCCTCACGGCTATACCGTTCGACACCTGCTCGAGAATGACCGAGCCGGGCGCGTCCGCTATATCGGAAGTCAGCTCGACGCCCCTGTTGATCGGTCCGGGATGCATCACGGTCACGTCCTCGGCGGCGTTTCTTAACTTTTCCCTGTTGAGTCCGTAAAACCTGGAATACTCCCTGAGCGAGGGAAAGAACTCGGAGTCCTGCCTTTCCTTCTGGATCCGGAGCATGATCACGACGTCAGCGCCGTCTACGGCCTTATCCAGACTGTAGAACGATTTCACATCGATATGTTCTATATATTTCGGCACGAGCGTCGGAGGCCCGACCACCCTTACCTCGGCTCCGAGCTTCAAAAACCCCCAGATATTAGACCTCGCCACGCGGCTGTGGAGTATATCGCCCACTATCACCACCTTGAGCCCTTCTATCTTTCCCTTGAGCTGCCTTATCGTGAACAGGTCGAGGAGACCCTGGCTCGGATGCTCGTGAGAGCCGTCCCCGGCGTTTATTATCGAGGAGTCGAGCTTTCTCGCCAGAAGCCACGGCGCGCCCGACATCGGATGCCTTATGACTATCATGCTCGCGCCCATAGCTTCGAGGTTCCTGGCCGTATCGAGCAGGCTCTCGCCCTTGACGACGCTGCTCTGGGAGGTGGTGAAGTTAAGCACATCGGCGCTAAGCCTCTTCTCGGCTATCTCGAAGGACGACCTCGTCCGCGTGCTCGGCTCGAAGAAGAGGTTGCACACGGTGACGCCCCTCAATGCAGGGACTTTCTTCACGTCCCTCTCGGAGACCTCTTTCATGGACTCGGCCGTATCGAGGATGAGCGTAATTTCCTCGGCAGTCAATTCCTGAAGCCCCAGTATGTGTTGTCGCTCAAAAGCCATATTTCACCCTGTGACTATAATCACTTCGTCCGTGCCGTCGGCTTCCCTCAACCGGACATTGACCTCTTCCGAGCTGAGCGTATCGAGCTTGCTGCCGACGTAGTCGGGCTGTATCGGGAGCTCCCGGAGCCCCCTGTCTACGAGCGCCACGAGCTGGATGGAGGATGGCCTGCCGTAATCCATAATCTCGTCTATGGCCGCCCTTATGGTTCGCCCCGTGTAGATGACGTCGTCGACGAGTATTACCTTCTTGTCTTCCACCGTGAACGGTATCTCGGTTTTTTTAACCTTCGGCCATTCGGCCTTGTGCCTGAGGTCGTCTCTGTAGAGCGTTATATCGAGCGTCCCTAGAGGCGGCTTTATACCCTCTATCCTCTCGATCTCCCCGGCGATTCTCCCGGCGATATAAACGCCCCTGGTCCTGATGCCGATAATAGCCAGGTCCCGCGCCCCGTTGTTCCTCTCGAGTATCTGGTTGACTATCCTCGATATGGTCCTGTTGACCGAATCCGAATCCATTACTGTTTTAGTAGGCATATGGGCTCACTTTTAATATACGCTCTTGAGCACGCCTTCGCACTCGTACTCGAACTCGAAATACTTCGTGTACCTGTCGAAGAAGCTCGCCTGGTCTTCGTACCTGATACGGATGACTATCATATCGCCTTCGGGGGTGATACTGAATTCGCTCTTCTCTTTGGGGATCCCTATGTTCCGAAGCGTTTCAGATATACCGGACTGCACGTAGCCGCGGCCGTACTTGTGATAAACGTCGGCGTTCTCCTGACATACGCCCCTTATTCCGAATATGCCGCGATAATAGATAGGCACGACCTTGATCCCGACGTAGAAAATCAGGGCCAGCAGCAAAATCCAGAAAACGGAAGATATGCTCTTCATCTCGGCCTGCCTCCGACAACCCCATGAACAATCCAAACGCGAGTTAATCTATTCCGGAAAGAATTCTGTTCCATCTCACCTTGCTTGCAATGTCAGGGCTCTCGAAGTCCCATGACCAGTGTATCAGGAAAGCCTTCCCGGCGATATTGCCGAACGGGACGAAACCCCAGAACCTCGAGTCCTGGCTGTTGTCCCTGTTATCGCCCATAACGAATACGTGCCCTTCGGGCACTACGCTTACCGGAATGAAACTCCCCTTGTTGGTAGAGTCCCTGCCTTTTCTGTAAATCACCGTGTGCTCGTCGCCGAAAAGGTCTTCCTTGTACTCGTCGAACTGCTCCCCGTTCCTCTCGTCCATATAAGTGCCTGTAAATTCGATGGGCACCTTCTGTCCGTTTATTACGAGCTGCCTTCCGTCGAGCTCTATCCTGTCCCCGGGTATGCCCACGACGCGCTTGATGTAATAAATATTATTTTTCGAGGGGTCGTGCTCGGTGTTGGGGTAAGTGAAGACTATGACGTCTCCCCTCTTGATCTGTTCGATAGGGAAGACGACCTTGCCGGTAAAGGGGATCTTGGTGCCGTATATGAATTTACTTACGAGCAAGTGGTCCCCGACGAGTAGAGTGGGTATCATCGACCCCGACGGGATCTTAAAGGGCTGGAACACGAACGTCCTGATGAGAAGCGCCAGGGCCACCGCAAAAACGAGCGCTTCGACGTTTTGTCTCAGCTTCGATTTCGCAAACCTCGAGAGGTAGTCCCTCGAAGCCCCTTCCAGGTCACTCGTCCTCCTGATTATTTCTTCCGTATCACCCCCGGCAAGAGCCATCTCCGTCCCCGCTATCTTTTTATTGACCACGGCAGCGGATTCCGGGTTGATCTTCGCGCTATTTTTGCTTAATAGGACCTGCGTCTGGGAAATTAACTGCTTGGCCCTGTTCCTGGCTTTTGCCTCTTTTGACCATAAACCTAACATAATTGAGTTTTGAGTATATATGGGGAACGTGTCCCTTTCAATATTCTGAGCAGCATAGAGCTTAAACAGGCCTATAGCCGGGATTCGGTCATGATACTAGACCCTCTCCCATTCGAGCATCCTTTCGACCGACCTTACTCCATCAACCTGTTTTATGGACTTCATTACGTTCTCGAGCTGCTCCAGGTCGCTGACCACGACATCGAAGGTCCCGATCGCCGTATCCATATCGGTCGAGTGAATTTCGGCCTTGGATATGTTTACGTCCGACGAGGAGAAGGAGCTCGTGATATTGGAGAGCATGCCCGGCCGGTCAGCGCACATGACCACTATTCTCGCAGGCCTCTGCGGTTTGAAATTACTGTCCCACTCGACGTCTATGCGTCTCGCGTCGTCCACGTCGAGAAGACGCGGGCAGTCGTTCTTGTGTATGGTGATGCCCTTGCCCCTCGTTATGTAACCCGTGATCTGCTCGCCGGGGAGCGGCGAGCAGCAGTTTGCGAACCTTATCATGACGTCGTTGTACCCGCTTATGAGCACACCGCCTTCGCTCGAGCCCGTAATAGTCTGAATGATTTTCTCGATCCTCGATTCCTTCTCCGGCCCCGGGCGCATCTTGTCCGTCGGCAGCACTCGTTTAAGGAGGTCGGTCGCTGAAATCTTGCCGAACCCGACCGCAAGGTAGAGCTCCTTTTCGTCCCTGAATTTCAAATCCGAGAGCGCGCTCTCGAGCTCTCCCCCCTTAAGCATCGCCTGGAAGTCGAGCCCGTGCTGTTTGAATTTCCGCTCGCAGATAGATTTCCCGACTATCTCGGACTGAGTCCGTTCCTCGTTCCGGAGCCACGAGCGTATCTTCGTCTTCGCACGGGAGGTGACGACGAACTTGAGCCAGTCCCGGTTGGGGTGCCTGTCGCCCGAGGTGACTATCTCCACGGTATCGCCGGTCCTCAGCTGGTGGCTCAGCGGGACGAGCTTGCCGTTGACGTTCGCCCTCGTACACTGGTTCCCGACTTCGGTATGCACGGAGTAGGCGAAATCGACGGGCGTCGCTCCGCTCGGGAGCTCCACGAGGTCCCCCTGGGGCGTGAAGACGTACACGACGTCCGATATAAGCTCGCCCTTTATCGCTTCCATGTACTCGGTCGGGTCTTTAATATCCTTCCATTCGAGGAGCTGTCTCAGTGTGGAGTATATCTCGTACGTGCCGTGACCATCGAGCTTGCCTTCCTTGTATTTCCAATGAGAGGCGACACCGTACTCGGCGACCTCGTGCATCGCGCGGGTCCTTATCTGTATCTCCATCCTTTCACCGAAAGGCCCTATCACCGTCGTGTGCAGGGATTGGTAACCGTTCCCCTTGGGAAGCGCTATATAATCCTTAAAACGTCCCGGCACGGGTTTCCATGCCGAATGCACGGCGCCCAGGACTTCATAACATTCCCTGAGCGAGTTCGTAATAATCCTGAACGCTATGACGTCGTACACACTTTCGAACTCCAGATTCTGGGCCTGCATTTTTCTATAAATGCCGTACACATGCTTGAACCTTCCCGTAACCTCGGCGTTAATGTCGAACTCCTCCAGCTTGCCGTTGATTATATTCTTTATCTCGTCCACGTGGTCTCCCCATTCCTTCTTCCTCTCCTCGATCAGGTTCGCGAGTCTCTCGTATTCCTCGGGATTGAGAAACCGGAACGACAGGTCCTCGAGCTCGTTCGCCACCCAGTTTATGCCGAGCCTGTGGGCGAGCGGGGCGTAGATATCGAACGTTTCCTTGGCGATGCTCTTCCGCCTGCTCTCGGGCAGGTACTCGAGGGTGCGCATGTTATGGAGCCTGTCGGCGAGCTTTATAAGGACCACCCTGATGTCCTTCGCCGTCGCCAGTATGAGTTTTCTGAAACCCTCCGCCTGCCGCTCGATCTTCGTCGTATAGGGGAGCTGGCTGATTTTAGTGACGCCCTCTACGAGGAACGCGATCTCGCTTCCGAAAAGGGTGTCGATCTCCTCCGTCGTGGCGAGCGTATCCTCGACGGTATCGTGAAGAAGCCCCGTGACTATCGAAGACATATCGAGCTTCATTTCGGCTAATATTCCGCTTACCTCGAGCGGGTGACTCAGATAAGACTCCCCCGAGCTCCGGGTCTGTCCGGCATGGACCTTCGCGGAATAGACGTATGCTTTCTTCAAAAGCTCTACGTCCGCGTCTGTCAGATAAAGGTAGGAATTAACACGCTCCGTTATGTCGTTAAGCCTGATCATTATTCTATTTGGACGAATATCCTTTTTTTATAACCCCGATTGACTTTTCCTTCCTGCACCTGGCCGCAATTATTACAGATAGAAGACATTCAAGGGCGCTTTCAAGCTCGTCGTTGATAATAATATAATCATAGTTATCTATGTCTTCTATCTCCTTCCCGGCTTGGGAGAGCCGCTTTTCGATCTCACCCCTGTTTTCGCTCCCCCTCTCTAAAAGCCTGGCCCTCAATAGCTCATAAGACGAAGGCAGGACAAAGCAGTAAACCCCTCTGTCAAACCTTTGCCTTATCTGTCTCGCACCCTGGACATCTATGTCCAGTAGAAGGTCGACCCCCGATTTTGCCGCGCTTTCCAGCTCGGCCAGCGGCGTCCCGTACATGTGTCCGTGTACATTCGCATATTCGGCGAATTTATCCTCGTCGATCATCCTTTTGAATTCGCTTTCGTTTACAAAAATATAATCTTTTCCGTTCACTTCGCCGGCTCTCGGCTTACGTGTCGTACAGGAAACCGAAAACCTGAGATTATCCAGACCCTGGAGCACCTTATCCACAAGCGTGGTTTTCCCGCCCCCGGATGGACCCGATACTATGAAGATATTCCCTTCTCGCATGATTTTAAGTCCCGTTTATTCGATGACTTCTGACCTTCTATATAATTTTAGGACAATAATCAATAAATATCAATTAATTATGGCAGGTTGGTATCTAATCTTTAATCTTTTTACTAAGTTCCTCGGCTACCTTCTTTACATCCTGGGATTTTTCCTTGTTCAGAACCAGTATGCCGTCCCCGGAGTCGACTACGACTAAATCCCTGACCCCCACGAGCGCTATCACCCTGCTGTCCCCGAGGACGAGACACCCGGATGAATCTACCGATACCCCGTCCCCGCGAAATATATTCTCATCTCCGTCCGTACGCAGAAACTCGTCGAGCGTCTTCCAGCTCCCCACATCGCTCCATGGGTAGCCCACCGGTATGACGACGGTATTATCGGAATGCTCGAGTATCAGCTTGTCTATCGAGCCCGGCTCTATCGCTTTATAAAAGGAAGCAACAGCTTCATCCTCCGATGCCTTTCCGATGCTCTCGGCTATTTTATCGAAGTGCCTATACCAGCCCGGAATGATCCTCGAGAAATCGGAGATGATCGATGAGGCCTTCCATACGAACACCCCGCTGTTCCAGTAATACCCGCCTTCCTTAAGGAAACCGAGCGCGGTATTCAAATCGGGCTTTTCAGTAAACCTGTCCACCCTGTACGCACCGTACCCGCCTGAGGAGGACACGACTTTTTGAGCCGACTTTATATACCCGTAACCCGTCTCGGGCGTGGTCGGGGTAACCCCGAGGGTGATGAGCGGATAACGGCCGTTCTCAAGCTCGACCGACGCAGTTTCGCAAGCGAAATGAAGCGCGCACCTGAACCCCTCGTCATCCCCAACCGCGTGGTCCGCAGGCAGGACGACTATGACCGGGTCCTTGACAGAACACGCCATTCTGAGCGTGCCGTATGCAATACAAGGGGCCGTGTTTTTCCCCTCGGGCTCGAGTATTAGGTTCCTTTCCGGGAGCTCCGGGATATGCTTGAGTGTTTCTTCCGCATACCGGGCGACGGTGACCACGAAAATTTTCTCAATCGGGATCATCGGCAGGACCCTGTCCACAGTCTCTCTTATCAGGGATTTCTCGCCTGTGAGACATAAAAACTGCTTGGGCTTATTCCTGCTGCTTAAGGGCCAGAACCTTTTCCCCTCACCCCCCGCCATGATGAGAGCGTACATTTCCATAGAGTAATACTAATTGGAGTTAAGGCATTTCTCAATTTCTACGGATGAATAGGCATGGATCGCGCACTTGATTAAGTTTAAGGAGAAGAAGCGGTCGAGGCCGTCTACGCTAGGAGAACAATCCGTTCAGGTCTTCCGGCCCCACACCGCTCAGGCTTTCTCTCACCATATGGGCGGCGGATAGCTCTTCCGCCTGATAAGAGTTTGTTACGGCCAGACACTTCATTCCCGCAGCCAGGGCGGCCCTGATACCGGAAACGGAATCCTCTATGACGAGGCATTCATCCGCCGATATCTTATCTGAATCGGAAGCCGGGGCGTTCAATCTTTTTAAAACCTCTGCGTATACATCGGGAGCGGGCTTGCAGTTTTCTATATCCTCGGCGCTGACTATTATCTCGAAATATCCTCCGATGCCGGCGAATTCGAGTATATCCACGATCTCACCCTTCATCGCTCCCGAGCCTATAGCGATCCGGTATTTACCCGCAATTCTGTCGATGAAGTTCTTAACTCCCGGCAGGATCTCGATATTACCCTTTATCAATTTATCGTAATGACCGGATTTCCTCTCGATCAGCTCCGCAATCAAAGACTCTTCGTGCTCATAATCCCTGTCATTCAGAAATCGTTTGAAGAACGTCTTGTCGTCGTAGGCTAGATATCCGGCGTAATAGTCCTCTTCCGAAAGATCGATCCCGAGTCCGCCCAGGGTCCTCTGGAAGGCGCCCAAATGTATAGGCTCCGTATTGGCAATAACACCGTCGAAATCGAAAATCACCGCTTTTAACATAATTTAGCGCCCTTATAGATGGATAAAGATACACCAGTCGTAAAAATTAAAAAATCGAGCTAGGGGATTCGTTTCATAAATAACAAAATGCCGCTATAGACCCGGAACCGCTGGATCTCGCAGAAAAAAAACACTCAACAAGAACTAGATCCCGGAAAACCATCCTTACATAAATTCATGCTCGCGTCTCTCCTTTTCGGAATAAGCCCGTGCAGACGAATAGGCGGACACACAGTACGGAACAAGGAACGTAAGTAGAGATTTATAAACAAGAACGGATGTAAACTTAAAACCTACGAGGTCATCGTGATGATTAATAATAATTAATATCGGAGCTACAATTATAGCCACTCTGAATGCTCTTGCCATGGTTTCGTGTCTAAAGAAATTACTGAAAAAAACGCGGAATTTCCCCTCCATTAGCGTTCACCTCAAGCTGAGATAACAAGCAGTTATAGTCTTTCATTAGGATAAATCAGAATTTATAGTAAATAAAAACGTACGGGCTGAGCTAAAGGTTGAACGCAGAGCTCTAAAATTCTAAATCGACTTTAAAGGTATCGGCGAACCTGGTCAGAACATTAAATACCCCTATGACCATGGTTAGCTCGGCAATTTGGGAATTGTCAAAATAATTCCGGAGTTGTTTGATCGATTCATCGCTCGCGGAAACATCTTCCGTAACTTCCTTTGCGAACCTCACTACGGCTTTCTCCCTGTCATCCAAGAGGGAATTCTCGTAGTCGGGCAGCGCGTTTATCTTTTCTACGCTAAGTCCTGCCCTCTTCCCCGCCACTACATGGTGAGCCGTGCAATAGCTGCATCCGTTGAGTTTGCTGGTCGTAATAATAGCAAGTTCTTTTAAGGGAGCATCGACCGCCGACGGTCCTAATGCGGCTCCAAGAAACGGCATGAAACCCTGTAGCATGACAGGGCTGTTAGCTATCGCTTTCACGACGTTGGGCACCAGACCGAGCTTGCCTTCGACTTGTTCGTATAAGGCTCTTATCTCGGGCGACGCATTCTCTTTCTCTACATATGGAATTTTTGCCATGACAACCTCCTTTGTAATTATGTGGTTCTAGATAAGACGCAAAAAGATGGAGAAGGTTTCATAAAAAGATTCCATTCTTTGACGGAACTTACCGATTAATCCTCCCCAAAAGTTTATGATAAGGGTCGGCCGAACTTGATAAAGATGATAAATGAAACCTTTTCGTCTTCTCCTCATCATATTGTCTAAATCCAATTTAACGAGGTGAAGTTCATGTTTAAATTTGTGCGTAGGTTGAAGGTCGCAGGGTTTATAACTCTCATGTTTGCTCTGCTTGTATTAGTTTCTTCTCATAAAGCATTGGCGGCAACGGAAGGTGTCGTACCGGTTGAAGTGGCTTCCAGCCTGTCGTTCGACCAAACCGTAGATAAGGTTAGAACGCTTGTTGCGAAAAACGATATGATGGTCATGGGCGAGATCAACCAGGGGAAGATGCTCTCCATGACGGGGCTGAAACTAAACGGCATTTCGCTTATAGTAGGGAATCCCACCGTGGGCAAGCAGATCTTCAGCTCGGAGCCCGCTGCCGGTTTGGCCATACCTATACGTCTTTACATATTCGAAGACACCAGCCATCAGGTGTTTATAAGCTATTACAAGCCCTCGGAGCTCTTGTCGCAGTTTCACAGCTCCGAGGTCGATATGGTAGGAGCTATGCTGGATGAGAAGCTCGCAAATCTGACAGCAATGGCATCCAAATGAACGCAAGAA
>JBGSVA010000056.1:0-26942 GCA_041753155.1 Thermodesulfobacteriota bacterium
AGGCCGGACGGAACGTTCAATGGGAAGGTTGGACAGGCTCCTAAACAAGGCAGACGATTATAAGGAAGCGGGCCGCTTCGAGGAAGCTCTCAAAGAGCTTGCGAAAGCGGTTAAGATAGCCCCGCGAGACCCGGACGTTTATCTTTCCTTCGCCCTCACCTACGACGCGATGGAGGATTTTCAATCATCCGTTTCCTATTTCAGGAAGGCCGTCGAGCTTAACCCCGAAGACCCCTACATATGGACGCAGCTCGGTATAACGCTCTCGAGGATGGGAAGGCAGGGAGAGTCCCTCCGCGCGTACGATGCAGCGCTCGAGCTCGACCCGGAATACGTCATCGCGAAATGGCACATGGCCCTCACCTACAGGTCGATCGGACTATATGAAGACGCGCTCCGCTACTTTCAGGAGTGCAGGGATTCAGATGCCGATATCGAATACATTAAAGACGAGATCGGTTATCAGACCGGCCTCTGCTATTTCGACATGGGGTGGACCAAAGAAGCCCTCTACGAATTCAGAAAACATCTGGAAGCCTGCCCGTCCGATACGTGGGCGCACATGTCGGTTGGGAATTGCTATTTCGACTTCGGATGGATAGACGAATCGGCCGCCAAATTCAATGAGGTTATTTCTCTCTCGCCGGAATTCATACCTGCGTATAATGCGCTCGCGCTGTCCCTGGCCGAGAAGGGCTGGTACGACGAGGCGCTCGACGTGCTCAGGACAGCGCTTAAAATATCTCCCGACGACGAAACTATTAAAGACAACATGGACTATATCCAATCGCTCAAGGAAGACGACGACGGCGCAAAGGGCGTCATACTCCTTGGCTTGATTCTCCAGCTTTTAAAGAGAAAAGAAATTTCCGACTGAGCTCGTGCAGAGCTCATGCAATGAATTCCTCTACAACCGATCTGCCGGCGAACTCCCTGCCCTTCTCGGTAAGCCTGAGTCGGCCGTTTTCCGTCAGCACCATCCCCCTTTTTACGGAATAACCGACGACGCTCTTCGCGAACCCCTCCTTCCACCTGAGCGTTTCCTCGATGTGTCCCACCTCCGATTCACGCGCCTCCTCGGGAGTCCCTTCATGGTTGAGGAGGTGTATGACGAGCACCCTGCCCGCGAACTCGCGCTTCTGGCGTCTCCTCCTCCGTGCTATCGCCGCGAGCCCCCGCTCGGGAGCCAGGAGGAATACAACGAGGAAGATGAGGCCCGAAACTGAGGCCATCGAGCCCGCTATGTTGGCGTCGAGGAGTATCGCGGCCCAGAACCCCGAGACCGCGCTTAGCACGCCTATAAGGGCGCTCAGGATTACCATGCGCGGGAGCCTGTCGGTAAGGAGGTATGCCGCCGCAGGGGGCGCGATCATCAGAGCGACCACGAGTATCGATCCCACTGCGTTGAAAGCCCCCACGGCTGTAACCGATACGAGCCCCATGAGACCGTAGTGTATGAGTCCCGGCGTGAAGCCGAGCGCCGCGGCGAGCCCGGCATCGAAAGTCGCGACCTTGAGCTCCTTATAAAATACGAGGATAAATGCGAGATTGAGCAGCAGTATCACACCCATGACATATATCGATGTGGGACCCAGATCGCGGCCGTGGATATACAGACGGTCAAACGGGGCGAATGCGAGCTCCCCCAACAGGACCGCATCGATGTCGATGTGGATATTGTATGCGTAGCGGGAGATGAGGATTACGCCTATACTGAAGAGGAGCGGGAATACGAGTCCTATAGAGGCGTCCTCTCTCACGAGCCCGGTCTTGTTGACGAGCTCGACGAGGCTTACCGTGAGCACGCCGGAGAGCGCTGCGCCTATGATGAGGAGCGGCGATGAGATATCGCCTACGACGAAGAACGCGAGCACTATGCCTAAGAGGATGGCATGGCTTATCGCATCGCTCATCATCGCCATTCTCCTGAGCACGAGGAACACACCCGGCAACGCGCACGCCACAGCCACGATCGAAGCGATTACCTGGATCTCTATCTGCTCACCGCTCATCCGACATTCCGCTCCTCTCGCTCATCGTCTTTTCAGCCTCCTCGAGACCCGCTGTCGTAAGCGCCCATTCCCCGGGTCTTACGGCGCGGACGAGACCCCTCTCACTCAGTATTTCGAGGCTCTTCTCGACTCCGCCCTTCCCGGCGCTCATGAGCCTGAGCACCGAGAGCGAATGCGCGTGTCCGGGGTCATTGTGCTCGAGCGCAAGGGAGTAGAGGTCTTCGAGAATCCCTTCGAGACGCAGCCGTCCCCTCTGTCGTCTCTCCCTCCACCATCTCCAGAGGATTCCTCTCCTGGGAGCTAACAGCATCGAGACGATGACTATGACACTGACCGAGATCACTATCGTAGGTCCCGTGGGGAGTCTCGGGACACTCGCGCTCAGTAAGGCGCCGCTAATTCCCGCGAGCGCGCCGAAAAAGGCCGAGAGGATTATCATGATGCCGAGGTTGTCCGTCCACTGCCGGGCTGAGGCGGCGGGGGCGACTATCATAGCGCTCATGAGCACTACCCCGACCGTCTGGAGTCCCAACACTATCGCTATGACTATCAGGGTCGTAAGGATTATGTCGAGTATTCTCACCGGGAAGCCGAGCGTCGAGGCGAAATCCGGATCGAACGAGAGGAGCTTGAATTCTTTCCAGAGGAGCAATGTTACTAATATTGCGGAAGCGCCCAGTATCCCCATCGTGACGACGTCCCTCTCGAGGAGCGCCGCCGCCTGGCCGAAGAGGAATTTATCGAGACCGGCCTGGGTCGCGTCGGGCCGCTTCTGTATGATTGTCAGAAGCACGAGACCGAAGCCGAAGAATACGGACAGCACCATGCCGAGCGCGGTGTCGTACTTCACCCTGGTCGTGTTTACTATGCTCATTATAAAGAGGGTGGCGACCCAGCCCGCAGCCGCGGCGCCGACTATCAGCACGAGGGGCATCTTGCTTCCCGTAAGCAGGAACGCGAGAGCTATACCGGGAAGCGCGGCGTGGGACATCGCGTCCCCGAGGAGACTTTGTTTCCTGAGGACGGCATAGGAGCCGAGCGCCCCGCTCACGATACCGAGTATTGCGGATCCGAGCGCGATCGTTCTGAGTGTATAATCGAAAAACAGGTCCGAAAAAAGCCCCGGGACATCCACGTTAGATTCCCCTTTCTCCGGTCCTCTTTTCATCCTCCGGAGCGCCGTTCGGTTCCCCGTGCCTCAGGAACGAGACGCGCCCGCCGTACGTGAGGCGGAGGTTCTCTTCCGTAAACACATCTCTTACGGGCCCGCTTGCGATGAGCCGCACATTAAGGAGCGCGGTCCAGTCGAAATACTCGGGCACCGTCTGGAGGTCGTGGTGTACGACGACGACCGTCTTTCCCTGAGCGCGAAGCTCCTGGAGAAGCGAGACTATCGCCCTCTCCGTAGTAGCGTCCACTCCCTGAAAGGGCTCGTCCATCAGATAGACCAGGGCGTCCTGCACGAGAGCCCTCGCGAGGAATACGCGCTGCTGCTGCCCTCCCGAGAGCTGGCTTATCTGTCGCTCGGCATAGCGGGACATGCCGACCTTCTCGAGCGCGGCGAGCGCCATATCGCGCTCTTGCCTTCCCGGCCTCTTGAGCCACCCGAGAGCGCCGTACCGCCCCATCATGACGACGTCCTTCACATTCGTAGGGAAGTCCCAGTCGACGCTCCCGCGCTGAGGGACGTATCCCACGAGGCGGCGCTGCTTTTGGTAACTCTCCCCGTATATGAGCACCTGTCCGGCAGCCGTATTGACGAGGTTAAGCACCGCCTTGATCAATGTGGTCTTACCGGCGCCGTTAGGCCCTATTATAGCCATGAGCACTCCCGAGGGCACAGTGAGGTCCACGTCCCACAGGACCGGCTTCTCACCGTAGGCGACCGTAAGGTCTTCCACCTTTATTGCCGCTTCCCCTTTCATATCCGTTCACTCTCGTAAGTTGTAAAATCGCACATATCATTCCTTCTCCGTCCGGGACGCGAGTGAGAAATCAGCCCCCCTTTAAGACTGTCCCCCGTTAAGGAGCGCGCCGACTATGGTATCTATATTGTGGCGTACCATCCCGATATATGTCCCGTCCGGGGTGCCGGGGTTGCCCATCGCGTCGGAGTATAGCGAGCCGCCGACCTTCACGTCGAACCCCTTCGCCTCGACCGCAGCCTGGACGGCTTCGATAAATTTCGGAGGGACAGAAGACTCGACGAATATGGCCGGTATCCTCCGCTCCACTATGAACGCCGCGAGGTTCTGGACGTCCTGGGTCCCCGCTTCAGACACGGTGCTTATACCCTGAAGCCCTCTCACCTCGAATCCGTAGCGCCTCCCGAAATAACTAAACGCGTCGTGCGCCGTTATCAGAACCCTCATATCCTCGGGGAGGAGATTCGCCTTCGACTGCACGTATTCATTGAGAGCACTAAGCTCGGTCAGATACGCTTCCGTATTCGCCCTGTACTCGACAGCGTTCCCGGGGTCGGTCGATATCAGCGTATCCCTCACGGTCTCAACCGCTTTCATCCACATGGTAACGTCGAACCAGACGTGCGGGTCGTAGTTCCCCTCGAATTGAGGAGGAGTCTCCAGCAGGCTCCTGTCGATGCTGTCCGTCACGGCTACGGTATTTATACCGCGTTTCTTCATCTGCTCGAATATCTCGGACATCTTGCCTTCGAGGTGGAGGCCGTTGTAGAAAATAAGGTCGGCTCCGGATAGGAGCGCGACGTCTCCGGCGCTCGCCTTATAGAGGTGCGGGTCCACACCCGGGCCCATGAGCCCCCTGACCTTCACGTGCCCCCCGCCCACCACCTGCGCTATATCCGTTATCATCCCCGTCGTGGCGACAATATTTATGACGCCGCTGCCGTCGCGGTTCTTCACGCCTCCGTCCCCTCCCTCCCGCGAGCACGAAACGAATCCTGTCAGCAGAGCTATGAATAAAAAGTATTTGGCGTAGTTCATTCAGATTACCTCCCCCGGGTTCCCCTTTACGTCCGTTATGAATACGTACTGTGCGGCTTCCGCCCCGAGCACGTGGCTCGCGTCCCCGACTTTGAGAGTGATCGGCCCGCTGAATGGCTCGACCGAAACGACTTTAACCCTGGTCTTCGGATAGAGCCCCATTTTCCCTATGTAACGGAGGAGATTCGGGTCGTGGTCGCTGACCTCGGCGACTACACCGTGCTGTCCCGGTCTCATGTCGGCAAGCGGTATGGAATCGAGCTCGATTATCGTCCCGTCCCTGCTCGGGATGGGGGAGCCGTGAGGGTCCCTCGTCGGGTGCCCGAGGGCTGCGTCCATGCGGTCTTCCAGGTCTTCAGAAAGTACGTGCTCCCATTTCTCGGCCTCCTCGTGTACCTGGTCCCACGGTACTCCGAGCGCCTCGGCTAAGTAAAGCTCTATCAGCCTGTGGTGCCTTATTACCTCGAGGGCTATCTTCTGCCCTGCCCGCGTGAGCTTCACGCCCTGATACCGTTTGTGAGTGAGGAGCTTCTTCTCGGAAAGCTTCTTTATCATGCTCGTCACCGAAGCGGGCGCTACGCCCAGCTTCTCGGAAAGGGCGTTCGTCGAAACCTTCCCCCACTCCCTCTGTAACTCGTAAATCGCCTTCAAATAGTTCTCTATGGATTCCGTATACATTTACAAACTCCTAAAAGTGATTTTAGCCATATCTAAATTAATTTTATTGCATACATATATCCGTGTCAAGCGTCCGCACGGTCAGAAATAGAACGTGAAGGCGGCCGTAACCACTACCAGCTTATCGGCGTTCTTCGTATATACGTCGGGCGTAATCCCCAGGATGACGGTAAGCCATTCAGCGGCTGTAGCCGTAAAGCCCCCCGTGACATTGATAACGGATATGCCCGCTCCGTCGTCGGGGTCCTCATAAGCGTAGGCCCCCTCCGCGACCGCCTGGAGCCAGGGCGTGAGGAAATAACCGAAGCCGACGTCCGTTACGAAACTCCAGGAGCCGTGCTCGATGATCCCGAATACGAAATCGGCATCCGCCGAAAATTTATCCGTAAAGTTTTTCGTCAGTATAAGCCCGCCCGGCTCGACGATCCATAGGGCACCGTCCCCTACCGGGAACGTGACGCCGCCCTGATAGGCGAGGGAAACGGGATAGCCTTTTTCCTCATCGAGGAACCTGAACTTAAGTCCCGCTTCTATGTCCCCGAAATCGGATTCCGCCCGTATTAATTGCGAGTCCTCGACGTTTAGGTAGTTGATATTCACCCCGGCTTCCATGTTCTCGAGGAGACCCGGAGTCACCCTGAGGCCGCCTCCGAACCTGACCGTATCGTTCCCGTCGTCCTCGAATTCGAGTGAAAAAAAAGGCTCGACCTCGACGTGTTTTTGAGGGACCGTGTCCGTGCTCGGCACTACGACCTTCGAGTTTGAAATTCCGCCTACGGCGTGAGCCTCGCTCACGAGGGAGAAAAAATAAAGGACCATCAGCAGGGGAACGAGCAGCCCGTATTCAGAAACGGCTCTCGCGTTTCTCCGCGCGCCGCATAAGTCAAGTGTGTGTAGCTTCATTGAATCCTCCACATACGATACGGCGGGCACAAACACCGCCCGCCTTCCTCCGTCACAGCCAAAGCGATAATAACACTAAAAATAGACTTTACTATAACCTAATACTATTTTTAGACTTATCTAAAATATAACAGCCGGGCCGTCATGTCAAGACACAATATAAGAGGCCCGAGAAATTGAAGGCAAAACCGGCTAATATATATGAGCTATAAGCCATGACCCCCATTGTCGAACTACGGAGCCTGTTACGAAATAATATTTGTCTGCGGCCCCGCCTGCTTGTCACCGTGCTCTCCATATTGGTTTTCGGCTCCCCATTATCGCCTGCTCCTTCATACACCGCTCACGCCGCCGAAGAAACAGACATTCCCGTATTCGGCTACGAGATCGTAAAAACGTACCCCCATGATCCGAACGCGTTCACGCAGGGACTCCTCATCCGGGACGGCATCCTGTACGAAGGCACCGGGCTCAGCGGCCGGTCGTCTCTCAGAAAAGTGGATATAGAAACGGGAAAGGTGCTCGAAGAGCATAAACTCCCCGGGATATATTTCGGCGAGGGTATAGCGACCGACGGAAAAAGGATAGTCCAGCTCACATGGCGGTCGCATAAGGGCTTCGTCTATGACATCAAAACCTTCAAGCTCTTAAATGAGTTCAACTACCCGACCGAAGGATGGGGCATCACGTATGACGGGAGGAACTTCATCATGAGCGACGGGAGCGCCATGCTCTATTTCCTCGACCCCCGGAGCTTCAAGGAGATCGGCAGGCTCGAAGTCTATGACCGTAAGGGCTCCGTCGTAAAGCTGAACGAGCTCGAATACGTGAAGGGGGAGATATTCGCCAACGTCTGGGGCGAAGAGCGCGTAGCGAAGATCGACCCCGCAACCGGGCGCGTGACCGGATGGGTAGACCTCGGCGGACTCCTGAGCGCTGCAGACAAAAAAAAGCCGGTCGACGTGCTAAATGGAATTGCCTATGACGACGAGACCGGAAAGTTTTACGTAACGGGCAAACTCTGGCCCAGGCTGTTCGAGATAAAAATCGTACCCAGGAAGGAATGAGCGGCGGCCGCGCGTTTTTCGGGACGCCATGTTCATGAGTTTACGATACGGCAGCCGACCGAGATTCTATTTAAAGAGGGGCTTGTCTTCCATCTCCTCGGTCGCGAGCGGGGCTTCATCCGATTCGATCTCTTCCTCGACTTCGGGGTTGTATGTGTTGTCGAGATACGCGGGCTCTGCCCTGTCCTCAAGCGTATCCGTCGACGCGGGCTCGGAAGGAGCGTCTAACGTCGCGCAGGAAGAAACCCATACCGGGCATGCTATTAGCAGCAGTGCAAAAAGAATTTCTTTCATAATCCGTTCGACCTCGTTCGTAAATTTTTATCCACCCCGCATCCATCGCATAATATACCACCATTCCGCGGATGAGCGCCCTTTATATTTTCTTAACCGCGCTATGAATGCCCGACATGCTCTCGAGTGCAAGCATGAGCGCCTGTGTACCCTTCCATCCATGTCCCTGCGCCCTCGCGGCAACGTAGAGCTGTCTCACGAGCGAAAGACCGGGCAGTACGAGGTTCATCCTGTCGGCCTCCTTCAGTGCTATGCCCATGTCTTTGATGAAGTGCTCGACGTAGAAACCCGGGCTGAAGTCCCTTTTCAGGACCCTGGGCGCAAGGTTGTCGAGCATCCAGCACGCTGCGGCCCCTCTGCCCACCGACTTGAGCATAGTTCCAGGATCGAGCCCCGATTTATAAGCGTATAGCAAGGTCTCGCACATGCCTATCATGAGCGAAGCGGCCATGATCTGGTTGCACATCTTCGTGTGCTGCCCGGCCCCGGCCCCTCCCTGATACACGATGTTTTTCCCCATGAGCCCGAAGAGAGGCGATACCGCGTCGAATGCCTTCCTGTCCCCGCCGGCCATGATGGAGAGCGTCCCCTCCCTGGCCCCTATGTCTCCCCCCGAGACGGGCGCGTCCAGAGCCGAAGCCCCGGCCTTCTTCGCGGCTGAATATATTTCCTCCGCAAGAGAGGGCTCGGTCGTGGTCATGTCGATAACGATGCTCCCCTTCCGGAGCCCCTCAAATATTCCATCGTCACCGAAATAGACCTCCCTCACGTCATGAGGGAAACCGACGATCGTGAAGAGTATGTCCGACTTCGAGGCCGCGTCTTTGGGAGATTTCGCCCATACAGCCCCGGCCTTTATTAAGCCCTCCGCCTTTTTTTTCGTCCTGGTATATACTCTGGTTTTATAGCCCGCTCTCACGAGATGCATGCACATCGACGCCCCCATGACGCCCGTCCCAATCCATCCAATACTCGTCT
This sequence comes from Thermodesulfobacteriota bacterium, assembly GCA_041753155.1. Taxonomy (GTDB): domain Bacteria; phylum Desulfobacterota_D; class UBA1144; order Nemesobacterales; family UBA2774; genus 2-12-FULL-53-21. Next base: position 8,896 of record JBGSVA010000056.1, read on the forward strand.
CCTTCGGACTAACATTGATTTGGGCCATGCAGATCACCTCCTTACGTGAGTGATAATATCCATTCCAACCATCTTAGACAAATTTAATGGGTCTATTGATTTTATGTTTTATTTTATGATATTCTTTTTAAATATTTCATTTTTGCGGAGATACCCGAACTTTATAACAACGGTCTGATCAGATCAACTGATTAGAGGGGGGGTAGACAGATGTCCAGACATACAATATTTGCAATAGCAGTTTTTGTTCTGGGAATTTTCCTCTGGTCCGAAAATTCTTCGGCAGTCGGCACCATTTTTGTGCAGAAAGTGACCGACCCCTCGGGCTTCGACAATTTCGACTTCATAGGTCCCGGCGGTATCGAATTTACTCTCGACGATGGCGAGTCCGATGATTTTGATATGCTTGCAGCCCCGAACACATATACCGTTTCGGAAACGGATCCAGCCCCCGGCTTCGAGCTTACGAGCATTATGTGCAATTCACAGGAAGATACGAGCATCTTCGTCGTTGACCTCATGACCGATAGCGTCGAAATAATGCTCGAGGACTTAGATACTGTCACCTGCGTATTCACCAACACAGGCACAGCCTCGATAACCATGTAGAGAAAGAAACCTCTCCGGAAGGAGGAGAAGAGTTTGACTTTACGTCCGACATCCCGGATGGAGATGAATTCACCCTCGACGACGGAGAGAGCATCACGTTCAACGTTCCTCCCGGCTCGTACGACGTAACGGAGGCGGTACTGGCGGGATTTATCGTGTCGGATATAGTCTGCGACGACATGGGCTCGACGACGAACATAGTGACGAGAACGGCCACGATAGACGCCGACGCGGGCGATGACATCACCTGCACCTTCACAAATCAGCAGGTCGTTACGGGCTTGAACCTCATCAAAACCGACAATCCCGACCCCGTGCTTGCGGGGGAGGAGCTGACTTACGAAATTATAATAGACCACCAGGGAGACATAGAGGCGAGTAACGTAGTGCTGACGGACACGCTGCCCCCGGGCGTGATTCTCGTGGACGTATTCGCGAGCGACCCGGGCGTGGACTGCAGCGGGTCGAATTCGGTCACAGTCGTCTGCAACGTGGGAATTCTGTCCGCCGATGAAGAGATAGTCATTACCGTCATCGTGATCCCCGACCCGGACGTTTACTCGGTTGCACCGGTGATGATAGAGAACGCAGCAGTATTGACCGCGGAGCCGGGGCCTGTCGAGATAGTAGCAACGACAATGACGCAGGTCAATCCAATCGTAAACCTCGACTTGATTTCCAACAACGATGAAAGGAGAGTCTCAAAGGGGAATTCATTCGATGTCGAATGGGAGATATCGGTCAGCGCCGACCAGGTAGCGGCGCTGGAGAGTTTGAGAAAGAGCTCGCTCACACCTGTCCAAAAGGCAGACGCGCTTGGAGTAATCCTCGACATTACCTTCCCCGCTGTTTTCGAGGTCCTGAGCGTCGAGACGACGCAGGGCGTTTGCGATAGCTCCATCGAATGTCTCATCGGCGATATACTGGAAGGTCAGACAGTCGTGGTTATTGTAACGTTCAAAGCCCCCGACGAGAGAGGCGAATTCAACATAAGCGCAGTAGTTACGACGCTGGGACAGACCTTCACCAACGTAATACTCGTAATCGTCGAGAACAGAAACAACGGGTGCTCTCTCGCGTCCGCAGCCGGTCCGGCATCTATACCGTTATATCTGCTGATACCGGTCTTGATACCGCTGAGGAGAATCTGGAAGAGGTATATAAGGACGCGAAGCGGGCCGGTATAGAACATATAGAGATTGCCCCTTCCGCGGGCGGCGTAAACAGGTCGCTATTCCCCGCGTTTCAAGACGCATCCGAGTGGAGCGCCTATTCATTCCGTGTTTTTGAGCACGCCGCCGTACGCACCGGTACCGGAGCATCAGCTATTGATCCTCTCGATTCCTCAGCCGATAATCTCAATCCGCTTAACCGCTCTAAAGTCAGCCCCGACGCGGAATTGTTTTTGCAGCCCGTGTATGTAAAACTAAAACCGGATACGGATAGCGCAGCGCCTCTCAATGCCGCGCTCAGGAAGATATGAACGGAACGCCCGCACCGACACCGAAACAGCAGCAGATACTCGACGCACCGGGCAACGTGCTCGTCACGGCCAACCCGGGGACGGGGAAAACTTTCCTCCTATCACGTAAATATTTGAAAGCCGTCGGGGACGGTATTCCTCCCGAGGAAATCCTCTGTCTCACATTCACCGACAAGGCGAGGAGGGAGATGGAGGAGAGGATAATCAGCCTCCTTACCGAGAGCGGCATAAAACCCGACCTCTCGAAGCTCAATATCTACACGTTCCACTCATACGCGCTTGAGAACCTCGAGCGCGGGAATATCATCTCCTCGAACCTGCTCAGGTTCTCCGTCTACAGGTACCTTGCGGACGAGGAGGTCTTCAATTACGGCTCATCACACCTCATCGACACCATAGTGCCCAAGGTCGAGAACCTCATCCGCTACCTGAAGTCCTTTGGAATAACGCCCGACATGATAAAACTCGAAAACACACTCCGGCTCCTCGAAGGGGATAAAAAGGTCAGCAAGGGAGAGAAGGAGCTGTTCGCACGGGAGTTCGTAAAAATCTTCGATCGGTACGAGGAGGTGAAACGGGGCGGGGGCATGGACTACGCCGACCTGCTCATCAATTTCCTCAGGCTTGACGACATACCCAAGTACGAGCTCGTGCTCGTCGATGAGCTGCAGGACGTGAACAGGATGGAAGCCGAGATCGCGATTAGGTCGGGCAGGCAGTTCTTTACTGTCGGCGACAAGAAACAGGCCATATTCGGATTCCAGGGCGGCTCCATACTCAACTTCGCCATGTTCGAGGACTCCTCGCACTTCATTCTGTCCGAGAACTGGAGGAGCACGGACGAGATACTTGCCTACGCGAGGGAGTACTTTGTATCCAAGACGAAGGACGAGTCCCACGGGAGAGAGCTCAGTGAGCTGAAAAGCGCGGGAGGCCTCAAGGGAGAGAAACCCCTCATATATCAAGTCGAAAAGAAGCTCGTTCCCCGCGCTGTGACGGAGATACTCAAATCCTCGGGTGATGATAAAGGCAGCATAGCGATAATCGTGAGGACGAACGGCCAGATCATGGAGATATCGAGGGAGCTCACGAAGGAGGACATACCCTTCTCCTCGACCTTCCTCACCGCGTCTAACGAAGCGAGGACGAGCGTCATCAAATATCTGAGAGGGATACTGAGCAATAATATAGACGAAATAAAAAACGCCCTCGTTACACCGTTCGCCCCACTCCCGCTCCGGGACGCATTCGACATACTGGACGACCGTGATGTCACTATTGAGGCGCTCCGCGAGAAAGCGCCCGTTTTCATGACTGAGCGGGAATCATTAAACTCGATTGAAGACGTAAACATGCTCTTCACGGACAGGATAATCCCCGCAGCATCTTCATACGGAAGGGAGTACCTCACGGCCGCGATAAATTTACAGTACGCTTTTCAGGAAGCCCTCGGATTCGTCAAGGATCTGGACCGCGAGAGCCTGCTCGCGTATCTCCGCACTGCCGACCTCTCATCGGACGAGATTGAGACCGATAGCGGCATTACTCTTACGACAGTCCACAAGGCCAAGGGAAAGGAATACGATACGGTTATCTACGCGCCATTTACGCCGCCCGACAGGTCGAACTACCAGGACGAGGTTGTCGAGGCGATACTCAGGCTCGAAGGGATTGACGCCGAGGAGGAGCTCGAAGAAGAGACCCTCCGTATAAATTTCGTCGCGTTCACGCGGGCGAAAAAGAATCTCGTCGTCGTGACCGAGAAATTCTCCGAATTCATCAACGAATATGCAGAGGAGGGAACGCTCGAAGTGAGCGCGGGGACGGGGATAGATTACGACGAGTCCCGCAAGAAGGCGTTCACCTGCTTCGTCAGCGGCGAGTATGAGCGCGCGAGGGAGCTTCTCGAGAGAAAAGAGAGCTGGCTTACGGACTACGTGAAAAACTTTTTCGGCTCCCTCGGAAGCATCTCTTTCTCGTCCGTCAACAACAGCGCGTACGAGTTCCTCGTGAATTACATACTCAGGATAAGGGAGGACACGAAATCCCTTGCGACGGGGCTTAGCGTCCACGCCATAGCCGACGAGCTGATAAATAAGGGTGAATGCGAATGCACGCCCGAGCTCGAGCCGTTCAAAGAAAACATCGCGACGCTCCTCGATGAGATAAAACATAAATACCCCGAGAGCCACGCGACGGAGATGAGCTTCAGGGTGCCTCTCGGCGGGCTCATAGATACGGACGAGCAGATTGTATTCTCGGGCTTCATCGACGCGGTATTCAAAAACGGCGATTCGTATTTGATAGTCGACTGGAAGACGGACAGGGATACCAAGAATGACTACAAACACCGCCAGCAGCTTGAAACCTACAGAAGGGCGTTTTGCCTGGCGAACGACCTTGACCCGGAGAAGGTGAAGGTCTCGATCGGGTTCGTCGGTCTGAGATCGGCGCTAAACACCGGGACAATCGGGTGCGAGCTCGACGAGCAGCAGCCCCGGAAGACGGCGTTTGAAACGTTCACGAAAAAGGCGGGGAACATACTCAGGTGGAAGAAGGACCCGGAAACGTTCTTCCACGAAATCCTCGAGGCCGGAACCAACGACCCCCTATGGCGGAGTATCGTCGAGCAGTACATGAGGGAGAGGAAGGTTTGAACGGTTCCAGGCATCACCCCCCCTCTTGTAAAAAATCCTATATTGTCGTGCGAATAAATGAGGATTGATAATAAAGTCCGGATTTGATATAATCGGGGCAGGCACTCGGCGTAGTCCTCAACACTGGATATATTCTCATAATCCGCCGGAAGACAGGAATCTGCCTGCATTTTTTAAAGATTAAATCCATCTTGTGGAGGATGAGGTATGTTAATCAGAGACCGTATTTTAGTGTCGGCGGTGTTCCTTCTTTTAAATTGTATTTTCTTGTTATACGCCCCTGAAACGGGATACACCCAGGACGGGAGCGACTGTTGCATCGCGCACCTCGGCATCGGATGTAATGTTCAGCAATGTCAGAATGCCGTCTGCGAGGCCGACAGTTTCTGCTGTAATGTAAGCTGGGACGAAAAATGCGCTTCCCGGGCTCAGGATCTGTGCGGCAGCGTATGCGAAGGAGGAGTGCATCCGATTCCCACGTTCAACGAGTGGGGCCTGATCGCTCTGGCAGGAGCGCTGGGGCTGTTCAGCCTGCTTGTAATCAGGAGACGATACGCTCTCAGAGCTAAGTGACATCCGTTCATACGCTGAGACGAACAGAGGATCGAAAACGGGGTATCGATGAGAGAGTCCTCTCATATCTCCATCATACCCCCTTGCCTTCTTGTAATAATCCTCCTCGCGGCTTCCGCAGTAATCACGTGCAGGATCACGCCGAGGGCGATGAGGAAAGATCTCGGGAGAGGGTGCGGGTTGAAAAGACCCTAACACATCAGTTCTTCCGCTTTGGGAAAAGCTTTCCGAGCAATTTATCTATCTTAATGTCGCCGCGTACATCGGCCCACCGGAGAAGCAGCTCGTCCAAAAGCCAAGCCTTCAGATTCCGCCTCTTTAAACGCATTACAAGGAAATGGTAATAGTCCTGAATACTCCAAAGGATCCTCTCGTGCCTGCTTATCCGGCGGACGTGCCCTTCAGTCGCATAGCCGAGCTCCCTTAGGAGTCCTCCGGCCGCGGATTCGAATATAGCGCGGTCGCCGACCGCCATCTCTCTCTTCCATTTCCCCTGATTCGAGCGCAGTATCTCTGTCTTCGTCCCGTACCCTCCGGGCTTCGACAGGTTAAGCCCGCTCTTTATAAAGTTAGGCGTCAGCATCCCCTCGTCAAACTGCTCGCCGATGAATGCGCATACATTCTCCATGGTCTCTCCGGGATTGTCGAGGAGCCTCTCGTAACTTATTTCCAAGTACCTCTCGAGACCAGCCCTCGCCCCGTCGGACCTCCCTTTTGTCACCATCCGTTTCCACGCCGACGCTGCTGAGAAAACGTTTCCGGGACCAAACCATGCCTTCATATATGATAGGGCAACATCCCGACCGTCGCGGTAGATATGGATTATCTTGCACGAAGGGAAGATTTCGATGAGCGTCGGGATTTCAGTCACATACTGCGGCGTTTTATCGCCCCAGCGGGGCTTCCCCTCTTTCGCCGCCCATTCCCCGAAGATGCGGGATACGACCTCCCTGTAACTGCGGTATCCCGCGAACGATGATGGGGAGACAGGCAGATCGAATGCCCTTACCCAGTGGATGCCGAGTATCGTCCCGGCCAGTCGTACCGCTTCCCTCTCATTCACCGGGTCGCCGTAGAGCCTGTAGAGTCTGGGTATGAACTGGGATTCGTGAGGGAACGTGATGTTCGGGTGTGAGCGGAGCAGATCACGGATCAGCTTCGTTCCGCTCCTGGGACAGCCCACGATGAATATAGGGGAATCGGCCGTTGTCATGATCCCTTCATCCTCTTGCCAGCCTGGTGTTAAGCTCCCTTGCTCCTCCCTGCAATGATAACACGCGGGGAGCGGCAGAAAAAGCGCTCCCGACTGCGCGTGGAGATGCCCACACCGGAAGAGACCCACGGGCTTAAGGTAACGTACATGCCCCGTATGAATCCAGGGATTAGGGCAGGCTTTGCGAGCCTAGCTGTTCAACATTTCCTCAAGCGCCTTTTCAGTCTCCCCTATCATCTTTTCCAGGGTGAAATTTTCTACAATCCTCCTGCGCAGATCATCGCGGCGAACCTTCGGGAGCATGTCCAGCATACCGCCCAGCCCCTGTGCGAGAGCGGCGGGGTCGCCCGGCGGGACGACTATACCGAGGTCCCCCACTATGAGGGCGGAATCCCCCGCATCGGTCACGACACAGGGCACGCCGCAGGCCATGGCCTCCCCGATCACGTTCGGGAACCCCTCGCTGTGAGAAGAAGAGCATAGCACGTCGAGCGCGTTCAGAACCGAAGGCATGTCCTCTCTGACCCCGGCCCACAGAATTAGATCACCCAATCCGAAGTCCAGGCCCAGGAGTTTAAGCTCATTTCCGTAACGCTCATCCCCGTCGCCGATGCAGACGAAACGAGCGTCCCCCCTTTCCCTGAGAAGTAGTGAGGCTGCTTTCAGGAAATCGGCATGTCCCTTGACCGGGCTTAAGCGGGCGGCGATACCTATGAGCGGCGAGTCTTCGGGGATGCCCCATTCCCGACGCACAATCCCGCGAGCTGCCGGGTCGGGTCTGAATCTATCGGTATCGATACCGTTATGAATGACGATCTCGCTTTTGCACCTGTAGCCCAGCCACCTCCTTGAAGCGAGTCCCTCAAACGAGTTGGATATCATGAGAGGGACGAACGGTGAGACCCATTTGTTGATGTAGAGGGAAGGTGACTTCTTCTGCTTATACCTTTCCTGCGTACTTCCGGAAGCGGAGCCCTGTACGCCCCATACGATTTTAGTTCCCGGCACGGAGCATACAGCAAGCCAGGCGATAAACCTGGCTGTATGTCCCTGAAAGGCGTAGAGGACTTGTATGCGCTCTTTCTTCATTATCCTTCTTAATTCGAGCACCGCGCGGATCAAACCCGCTGCCTCGGGCAGTACGTTCCCAGGCCTCTCATTATAGAGTGTTCTTATTCGGACTTGCGAGGCTTCCCACATACAACCCCAGTCCCCGTCGACGGGGTATAAGGCGAGTACCGATACATGGTGTCCCTTCTTTTGCAGACCCCCTGCGAGTATGGAGAGCTGTCGTATCACTCCTCCAACCCCGATGCTGTCGATAAAAAACAGGATTCTCATCACAATATCATGACCTGTTTACACAATATTTAATATATATAACTGCCGTAGATCGGAAACCAATATATACGTCCCCGACCGGATAACCGCATAACTATCTTATCTCCATCAAACGCGGCGGTAAAAAGTGCCCTGTACTCGGCCCCGTCAGCTCATGATTTCGAGCTCCCCGCTTTCCCCGCAGTTCTCTTTCTCCAGATTATATAAGCCGCACTCAGAGCCATAAAGACTATCAGGTACGGAATAAGAAAGGGGAGCGCCTTATCCGGCGGGAAGTTCTGCTGGGCTATAACAAGGGCGAATCCGGGGTTCCGTCCCGCGGCTTCGAGCGCAAGCGCGGTCCGCTCCCCCGAATGTTCGGGAATCGAGAAATGTCCTATCGCAAGAGCCGAGACAAGGAACGCTATTATCGAAATATAGGCGCTGATATGCATCTCTAGTATGAACCGTACCGATAACGGCAGTATGAGCAGAATTATGAGCGCCAGTATCGCCCAGCCGAACCTCGAAAGCGGAAGCGCCATTCTGTCAGCGGCAGCGGGAAACCGCGCCCTAAGAGCGATACCGAGACCCGCGGGGAGTATCACGATCCTCAGAACGATCTTCGCGATTTGAACGGGGTCCACGCTCGCGGAAAACCCGAGAGCCTTCGACATGAGAGCGAGAGTAATCGGCGTCGCTATTATCGATAGCAGCGTCAGGGAGAAGTGAAGGCTCGCTATGTAGTCGAGCTTCCCTGAAGCCTTCGATACCCTGAGCAGCATCAAGGGGGCCGCGGGCGAGGATGCGAGTATAGCCAGGCCGGCGGCAGTCTTGTCAGAAGAATGCAAAACGAATACTATCAGCAGTGCGGCGAGAGGAACGAGAACTATCACTGCCAGAAGCGACCTGATTAGAAGGGCAGGTTTATCCTTCAAATACATGAGATGGGAAGGGGCCATCTGGAGACCCGCTGAAAACATGAGGCACAGCACCGCGGTGAAAGTGCCCGCTTTGATTATTTCCGGATAGAGCTCTGGTGATATCATGAACGTCGCCCGCCTGGAGACAGAATACTAAATCGAAATCCCCTCCGGGTAAATTCGGTCCTGACAATTCACTCTAATGTACGTCGTATGTCCTTATTTAGGACAAACGACACTACACACCCGGCCATGACCCGATAACACCCCGCAAAAATTAGAAAATAATACAGTTGTATGGCATGCTATTTGCACTTCTAATTGTTTGGTATCATCAATAGCTCGCATTGGTTACTACCGATAATGGCTTAAAATGAGTGAATGCTGTGTTATTATCGGAGATAATACGCGATGAATTCCGAAAATTTCATACTCGGTAAGGAGTGCAGCTTATGAGTAACAAAGACCTCATCAAGAGGGCACGCAAATTCGCGGCACCGTTCCGCATTACGAAAGGCAGTAAGTTCCGCCTGAAAGATGTCGATCCCGGCGACACGCTCCATCTCCAGGCCGAGGATAAACCCCGCGCCAAGGAAGCGCTCGCCATGGGTGTTCAGCTGCTCGCCGAGCTTCAGGATATGCTCTACGCCCAGGACCGCTGGTCACTGCTGATCATCCTCCAGGCGATGGACGCAGCAGGAAAGGACGGTACAATCAAGCACATCATGTCCGGAGTGAATCCGCAGGGCTGCCAGGTCCATTCCTTCAAGTCGCCGTCTCCGGAAGAGCTCGATCACGACTATCTCTGGCGCTGCATGAAAGCTCTGCCGAACAAAGGCAATATCGGCATATTCAACCGCTCCTATTACGAGGAAACGCTCGTCGTGAGGGTCCATAAGGAATATCTCGCCAATGAGAAGCTCCCGCCCGAGCTCGTTACACGCAACATCTGGAAGGAGAGGTTTCAGGATATACGCAACTTCGAGCGTTACCTTACGCGGAACGGGGTAATAATCCGGAAGTTCTACCTGCACGTTTCGAAGGAGGAGCAGGAACGCCGTTTCATGGAGCGGATCGAGAACCCGGAGAAGAACTGGAAATTCTCCGCCAGTGACGTAAAGGAACGTCAGTTCTGGGACGATTACATGAAAGCCTTCGAAGACATGATTCGAAACACCGCCACGGAGGACGCGCCGTGGTATGTCGTCCCCGCCGACAACAAGTGGTTCACTCGTGTTGTGGTCGCGGGGGCTATCATCGATGCCATGGCCTCCCTCGGCCTCCATTATCCGAAGGTGAACGAGAAGAAGCTCGAAGAACTCGCCGCTGCTAAAGTTAGGCTCCAGAGCGAGAATAGAAAACGGAGTTAGTTGAATATAATCATGATTTCACAGGTCTCGGGTCTATAGACTCTATAAATCTATAATTTGGGAGAAGCGGAAATGGTAACCGAAGAAAACGATGCCGGTCGTTATGTCGATAGTGATACCGGTCAGATGATGCGGATCGTGAGGGACCACAAAGTATTCTGGACTACAGTGCCGATAGAGCTCGCGGGCGGGGAAGGCGTGGTAAGGGTAGGCATGTCGCTTGCGCTCGTAGGCACGGACGCGGAGGGAACGATCCCGGGCGATGAGAGCGAGCATCATCATGTATTCGACAAACTCCAGGAGCTTGCAGAATGGCTCGTCCCGAAGGACGACCCGAACGTAGAGTTCGAAATCAGGAGGAACGAAAATATAACCTTTTATCTCCCGGACGACCTCAGGACGAAAAGAAAAAATTACGTGGTCGGCATCCGAATCCTCCACAACGAAGGGTTCAATCTGCCGATGGACGAATATCAGACTCGGATACTTAAGCAACTCGAAAGTAAATTGAAAGAGCTCGACTGCCCCAAAGACCATTGGAAAAAGCAGCCTGTCAATCAGATTTAGCTGCCTGGAACCCGGCCATACGGCAGCCATGAGCCAAATGAAGATGCAGCCATGAGCCAAATGAAGATAAAGAGAAAACCGGAAGCTATACTCGTTATTAATTCAGGCTCATCGAGCCTTAAATTCTCCGCCTTCACATCTAACGAAAACCTTAAGCCGTTACTCCGCGGACAGATCGAAGGCTTATTCACGCACCCCCATTTCACCGCCCGTGACGGAGAAGGGAACGCTATAGGAGAGAAGAGCTGGGCGCCGGGAACGAACCTCGGACACGACGGTGCGGTAGAATTTTTATTGGGCTTCGGCGGGTCGGGCGTAATGGCGGAACATACGATCGTAAGCGCCGGGCACAGGGTAGTCCACGGCGGGACGGTGTTTACGGAGCCCGTGCTCATAGACGATAGCGTTATCGAGTCTCTCGAAAAGCTCGTTCCCTTAGCCCCCCTCCATCAACCATACAACGTTGCGGCTATCAGGGCCGTGAGGAAAAGGGCGCCGGGCCTCCCTCAGGCAGCTTGCTTCGACACGTCCTTCCACCGCACTCAACCGCATCTGGAGCGTCTTTACGCCATACCGAGAATATATACGGAAGAAGGGGTCAAGCGGTACGGGTTCCACGGCCTCTCGTACGAATACATAACCTCCGTCATGCCGGAATACGACGGGAAGCTCGCCTCGGGACGCACGGTAATCGCCCACCTCGGGAACGGCGCCAGCATGTGCGCAGTGAAGGGCGGAAGGAGCGTCGCCACGACAATGGGGTTCACGGCCGTATGCGGCCTTCCGATGGGTACGCGCTCGGGGACTATAGACCCGGGCATCCTCATATACATGATGGACCGTTACGGTATGGACGCGCGGGACGTGGAAAATCTCATATACAACCGTTCGGGCCTCCTGGGCGTATCGGGTATATCGAGCGACATGCGCACGCTCCTCGCAAGCCTGGACCCGCACGCGAGGGAGGCGGTCGATCTCTTTATATACAGGATAGGCCGCGAGCTAGGCTCGCTCGCCGCCGCATTAGGAGGCATAGACGGAATAGTGTTTACGGCGGGTATAGGAGAGAACGCCGCTTACATCAGAGAGAAGGTGTGTCTCGATGCGGGATGGCTCGGCGTCGAGCTGGAGAGAGCTGCGAACGACGCCGGGGGGCCGAGGATAAGCAGAGAGGGGAGCAAGGTCTCTGCATGGGTTATACCGACGAATGAGGAATTGATCATAGCCGCACATACCAGGCGCATTATCGAATCAGGGAGAAATAAGTAGCGAAGTCCGACACTCAACGTATATTAATAGAAAACGCACGGTGGTTTTCATTTCCCCGTAAGCATCTTCCCGAGGAGTCGTCCCGAGCCGGTGATTATCCCGTTATGCCTCGCCCCGATGATAATCGCGTCATAGGCCATTTCAAGCTCATCCGTCAGTACTCGACGAATTCTTCATCAACATAGCACCACGCCCATCTTTCACCGCGCTCAGCCGATATTACTATCGGATGGCCGGTCTCCCGGTGGTGCTTCGTGGCGTGTTTATTCTTCGAGGAGTCGCAGCAATGAACCCCTCCGCATGTCTGGCAGGCCCTCAGATGGAACCACGTATCCCCCATCTCCACACATTTCTCGCATACGTGTGTTTTGGGAGGGACCGGCTGCCACTCGGTGAAGTGCTCACACAGATTATTACCCGACGACATAAGATGCTCCGTTCGATACGTGATGGATCATGATCTGTTTATGTACTCGTGTATGAATTTTATAGCCATGGACCCCTCACCGACCGCAGAAGCTACACGGTTCATAGCGCCTGACCTCACGTCTCCGGCCGCGAATATTCCGGGAATACTGGACTCCAGAAGATAGGGAGTGCGCTCGAGCTTCCAGATCGACTTAAAATTCTCGTAATTAAGGAGGTCCCTGCCCGTCTCGATATAACCTTTGTCGTTCTTAATAAGATCGAGTTTTATCCAATCCGTGAACGGCCGCATCCCTATGAATATGAACAGTGACTGAGTTTCCACGGTTCTTTTCTCACCGGTATCCAGCTCCTCAATAACCATACCTTCAAGTCGTCTGTCCCCCATTACTTCTACTACACGCGTTTTGCTCAGGACAAAGATATTTTCTGTACGCGATATCTGCTCTATTAGATATTGGGACATTGAAGAGCTAAGGGATTCACTCCTGATTATAATGAACACCCTCTTTGCAAATTTCGACAAGTACATCGCAGACTGACCCGCCGAATTCCCGCCGCCGACTATATATACGTCTCTACCCTTGCAGGCATGGGCTTCCGTCCTGCTGGAGCCGTAATAAATTCCCGCTCCGGTAAAGTCATTAACGTGCTCGGCATCCAATCGTCTGTAATCGACACCGGACGCGATTATCAAACTGAGAGCGTTTATCTCCTTTCCGTCCGAGAGCTTTAGGCTCTTATACATGTCTTTCAGCTGTATATCGACGACTTCCTGGGGTGTAAGAAATTCAGCACCCAGTCTGGTAGCCTGCGTAATAGCCCGTCGCGTGAGCTCGGCTCCGCTCAGGCCGCTCGGAAACCCGAGATAATTTTCTATCATCGAGCTCGTACCCGCCTGTCCGCCCGGGGCTTTCTTCTCGACGAGAAGGGTCTTCAGGCCCTCGGACGCCCCGTACACCGCCGCCGCCAGCCCCGCGGGTCCCGCTCCGATTATTACGACGTCGTAGATTTCCTGGGAAGCCTCCGATCTAAGACCTAACTTTCGCGCGAGGGACGTGAAATCGGGATTCGTCAGATACGAGCCGTCTTCAAAAAAAGCTGCGGGTAAGTCTTTATTCTCGATCCCTGATACGCTTAAAAGCTCCCCGGCCTTATCATGCAGCTCTACGTCAAGCCAGAGATACGGGACCAGGTTGCCCGCCAGATACTCCTTTATCGCGTGCGAATGGGGCGACCATTGATAACCGACTAATCGTATCCCGTCGAAGTCAGGCTTGTAAGACGCATGCCATTCATCCAGAAGGTCGTTTAAAACCGGATAGAGCTTCTCCTGAGGCGGGTCCCAGGGTTTCATCAGGTAGTAGTCGAGCTGCACTTCGTTTATCGCCTTTATCGCGGAGTCGGTGTCGGAATAGGCCGTAAGCAGCACCCTTTTCGCCTCGGGGTAAATGTCTTTAGCCCGGACCAGGAAATCTACCCCCGAGATTCCTGGCATTCTCTGGTCGGAAACGAAAAGCGCGACGACCTCGTTTTTAAGCTTGAGCTTGCTTAAGCTTTCGAGACTCTCTTCACCGGATTGAGCGGTCATGACCCTGTACTCTCTTCCATAATACTTTCTAAGGTCCCTTTCGATGGCCCTGATAACGGCATGGTCGTCATCGATTGCGAAGATCATCGGTTTTTTCATTTTCCGTGGTTCCTCATAGTCGTCTTCCGGGCGCGGGCTTATATATCCACAGGCAGACAAATGGAAAATTTCGTAAAGCCCGGCCTGGATTCAAAGCCTATAGTCCCCTTATGCTGATTTACTATAATACGATATGTTATCTCGAGCTCGAGCCCCAGCCCCGAACCCTCGCCGGGCGCCTTGGTTGTAAAAAAAGGGTCGAAAATCTTATCCTGTATTTCCTGCGGGATCCCGTTGCCGTTATCGATAATTTCCACATTCACGGTATCGGACCCGTTGCCGTTCATTCCCGTCCTTATCGTGATTGTACCCTTTTCGGGCACAGCGTCGATCGCGTTGTCGATCATATTTGTCCATACCTGATTGAGCTCGCCGCCGTATGCGGATATCGCGGGAATTTTGTAGTCGAATTCTTTTTTCAGGGTTACGTTCTTTTTTTTAAGCTTGTGTTCAGGATGATAATAGTATTTTCTATGCCTTCATGCAGATCAATCTTTCTTTTCTCATGCGCCTTGTCCATATAAGCGTAAGATTTCATTGCCGATATGAGCTCCGAAATCCTGGACGTGCTTTCGACGAGCTCCCTCACGAGCTTCCTCATTTCAACGTCTCTCGGGAGCCAATTCAAAAAATTGGCGACCTGGTCGGGTTTTAATTTCTCAGAAAAATCACTGAGTATTTTCTTGGTAAATCCGACGGAGACAAGAACCGATGCCAGCTCCCACGGCTCTCCGACGCCCTGCTCTTCCATCCAGCCGCTTAATTCATCTTCAAGCTCGTTTCGTTCCACCGCGTCGAGCTCCACACCGTCCACGTCTATGACTTCTTCGATTTCCTGAAACGGATAACCGCTCTTATCGACTTCGTCTTTGAACATGTAGTATTTGAGAATCTCGGAGGAGAAGATGTCGAATTCGTATACAGTATTCGCCAGATTCTCCGCCGTCCTTTTTGCTGCCGAAGCCGGGTTGTTCAATTCATGGGCGAGGCCGGCCGCCATCGTTCCGAGCGAGGCAAGCTTTTCCCTTTGAAAAGAGAGGTGCGTTAATTCAAACATCCTGCTCGACATATTGGATAATATTTTACTTCTCACCGTGGAGCAGTTACCCAGCATGAACCAGAAATCGCTCTCGTCCACACTGAATATTCTCATATCCGAAACAGCCACCCCGTTTGCCATGTGCGTCATTCCCGAGAGCAGAGGCACCTCGCCGCCGGACATCCCTTTTGTGAACTGGCCGATCTGGAGTTTTTCTCCCTTGATTATTCTGTAGATTTCGAGCGTGCCTTCGAGAAAAATATAAAAACGCCTGGCGGAATCCCCCTCGTAAAAAAGATGGTCGCCTTTTTTCAATTCGACCATCTCGCCCCTTACGTCCTCGTCCAACTCTTCGTCGCTAATACCGGAAAAGAGGTCTATGTCCTTAAGTTCTTTTATGATCATGGATGTGTACTCAATATAGCACCAGATAATTCGGATATTTCAAGCATACACCAGAGACAGGTGAAATCTTTAATGGCTATTCAGATATACTATGTCCAATAAAACATAGAAATGCCAAGTCCTTATGTTTTTTTGCGAATAAAACTATTGATGGACAGTATAAAGTCTGTTATGTATATAGCGTTTACGTTGACCCCTGAAACATCCACGTCCCCGTAGCTCAGAAGGATAGAGCGCAGGATTCCTAATCCTGAGGCCGGAGGTTCGAATCCTCTCGGGGACGCAAAATTTTCTCGAAGCATAGTGGCTCTATTGCACTTTTCCAAAGGTGTCCAATTTATTTTGGTTTCAGTAGATAGCCCCGAGCACATTGGCATTGTTGCAATTGGCATAGGGCGACCGGTTTCTCACTTGCTCGAAACCGTTGCTCGTTCGCAATTGTTCTCTCGGGGACGCAAAATTTTCCCGAAGCATAGTGACCATGTTGCCTAAGTTCAAGGGCGTCCGATTCCTCCTGTTCGTCGGAATCGTTCTCTCGGGGACGCACACACAATGTGTGCTCATGTACGATCCCTTCCAGCCTCTCCGACGAAGGGGGGAACCCTCCATACTCGCCTGGCGCCCGTTCGCCTGCGGATGCTATCCGCCACACAATGTGTGGCGCAGAACCTGCGCTCGTATTCGATCCTTCCGTCACTCCTGAGTTTCCCCAATGCTCCCGTATGTCCGCGGCGACTCGCCGTCCGTTCGTCCTGCTTGCGGCACGTCGCCCGAAGGCTTTGAGCCGTAGGGTGATCCGGCGTAGACTTGGCAAAGCCGGGAGCATGTCGAAGGACGCAAATCCTTCACCCCAAGGAAGCGGAGTCATCTACTAAAGCGTCTATGAAGCGATTCGCCCAATTATGGGATGTATTATTTTCGATGAAGCGCATCATGGAGCGATAGAGCGCCTTCCGTTTGGAAAGGGGCATAGTGAGAGCTTTTTCAAGCCCGTCGGCAACGCTCTCCATGATGTAAGGGTTGACCAGGATAGCATCAGGGAAATACTCCGCCGCCCCCGTGTATTTGCTGAGGACGAGCACCCCAGGGTCTTCCGGCTCCTGGGAAGCGACATATTCCATGGCGACCAGGTTCATGCCGTCGCGCAGAGGCGTAACCAGGGCGACGTCCGCGTCGCGGTAGAATGAAGCGAGATCGGATTGGTTATAAGTGCGATAGAGGTATCGGAGGGGTTCCCAGTCATGCTCGGAAAGTTCGCCGTTGATCCTGCCGACCAGACTGTCCACTATCTCCTTTTGCTCGCGGTACTCGCGCACCCGCGTGCGCGTAGGGGAACAGACCTGGACCATGCAAACCTTGCGCCGCCAGGCCGGCCTGTGGCGCAGGAAATACTCGAAGGAGCGAATCCGGTCGGGGATGCCCTTCGAATAATCGAGCCGATCCACTCCGAATATTACCCGACAATCCGGACTCATTCTGATACTCTTGCGTTTCGACGCCTTCCGCCGAGTTTCCTTATTCGGTCTGAAGATCGCGGGATTTATCCCGATGGGATTGGCCATGACTCGCTGGCGTCCTTCGGCGTAGACCAGCTGGTCCTCTTCGCGCTTGGCGAGTCGGAGACGAGAAATGACCTCGAAATAATTCTCACTGTAGCGTTCGGTATGAAAGCCAACTACGTCATAAGCCAGCCATGCCTTCATAAAACTTACCGGGTCAGGCAGGAGTTCAATCAATTCCAGGGGCGGAAAAGGAATGTGGAGGAAGAAACCTAGCGGCCCGCGGAACCCGGCTCGTCTTAGGAACTGGCCCAGCGGAACCATGTGGTAGTCATGAACCCAAACAATGTCATCCGGCTGAAGGAGGTGGGCCAGGGCACGGCTGAACTTTTTATTGACCTGAAAATAGGTTTTCTGCTCGCCGTAATCCACGCGCACCCGGCCCTGGAAGCAGTGGAACATAGGCCACAGCGTCCGGTTGCAGAAACCGTTGTAATACTCATCAAGGTCCTTCTCGGAGAGGTCCATGCCCAAGAGGCGGACCAGAGGATGATCGATTTCTCTGCAGCGGCCGGAGCCTTGCTCGCCGGTGCCGCGTCCGCTCCAGCCCAGCCATAGGCCTTTCTTGCTTTTTTCCATCACCGGCAGGAGCGCCGTCACAAGTCCGCCAGCCAGGTTCACCCGGCCGGACTTCCAATCCGTATCCTGCTTGAGGGCCGGCAGCCGGTTGGAGACCACTACTAATCTGTGGTCCTTCATATCTCATCTCCTTTGAGGCTCCCACGGGCTATCCGCTCCCATTTTATAAGAAACTCCAGGACGGCGTCCACGTCTCGAATGTGATAATCAGCGGAGGTTTCACCCGCGTCGCCCACCTTGATCCCTACCCCGATATCCAGACCCCGTAGCACACTGAACACATCCTCGTCCGTGACATCATCGCCCAAATAAACGATTAGCTCGGTCGAGGAAAAGCGCTCGAGCAGTTCCCGGACCGCCAAGCC
>JBGSVA010000057.1:0-23477 GCA_041753155.1 Thermodesulfobacteriota bacterium
CGTTAAGAAAATAGATTATTAAGGCGTGAAAATCTTTCAGGGCTGGGGTGGAATTGAAAGATTTTAGCCTTAATATGATATTTTTAGCAAATTATGTACAGTCGGATGATTTTTGCTTCTTTTCATCAAGGAAAAGAAGAACACACACAATGTGTGTTTTATGATTCCTTCCAAGTCCACAGGTTAATCCGACAATCGCGGCAATCTCATCTCTAATCCTGCATCCTGCATCCTGTATCCTGTCTGTAGGAGCGGCTTCCAGCCGCGATAGAATTTTTATCTGTCTTTGCGAGCCTCCGAAGCTTCCTGCGAAGGAGGCGCGGCAATCTCGCTTTTCTCTTTCCCCCGACATTACAGAATTTGCGTTAAGAAAATAGATTATTAAGGCGTGAAAATCTTTCATGGGACGATTCCGAGCAAGAGAGGAATCGGACGCCCTTGCCCAAATGCAATTATGTCACAAGTTTTGCATCACTGTAAACAACGACGCTAGCTGGGGTGGAATTGAAAGATTTTAGCCTTAATATGATATTTTTAGCAAATTATGTACAGTCGGATGATTTTTGCTTCTTTTCATCAAGGAAAAGAAGGATAAAAAAAACAGCCTTTCTCCTTCCTTTGTCTTTTCATAAGCCACACATTGTGTGCTTTTCATCAAGGAAAAGAAGAAAATATAATTTGCCTTCTTTATGTATTCCAAGTCCTTCAGCAAGCTCAGGGCAAACAACGATCCGGGGCTGTCTCAACTTTTAATCCCGTCCCCCACATCATGTTTTGTCCCCGAATTACTTGACTTCTACAGTAATGACTAAGACCGGCGTCCCCGACTGGATCTCCTGAACCTTATTCGCGGTTTAAGATGTAGGAGTACGTGCCTGAGGCGGGTTCAATCAAAGCTCTTTTTCGAGGTCGTATTCCTCGGGGGTCATAATAGTGAGGCATGGTCTCTGGTCTCCTCTTTCGAGAGGGCCAAGGTATGACATCAGCTGCACGTTTTCCTCTTTACCCGCCCTCGTAAGGGGGACGGGGAAATATATCAGGTTGGATTTATTGTTCAGGCGGTGGACTCTTATAAAATAAAGGAGCTTATCCAGTACGCCTCTGAGTCTTCTTTTCTCGTCTTCCTCCGTCACCAGGCCCGCGCCGTCGCCCGTAATCCAACTGTCCCAGACCGTCTCGGTAATAAACACCGGAACGAGGAGTCCCGCTTCTTTAGCCGTCTCGGAGATGTCCCTCTGCTTCCCTTCTTCCAGCGCCTGTTTTCTCGTTCGGATTCCGGTTTTCATCCCGATATTGTACCCGCTCAATACGTTTCAGGGACTAGCGCCACGATCCTGAGAGGGCCCCCGCTCCCGCCCTTTATTTTCATCGGGAGCGCGATAACGAAAGCGCCCTTCGGCGGAAGCCTGTCCAGGTTCGCGACGTTCTCGAAGGCCGGTATGTTCTCCCTGAACAATATCCTGTGACTTTCGAACAGCTGCGACTGCCCGTAATCTATGCTCGGGGTGTCGAGGCCTATTGCGCTTATATCGCGGTTCTCCGTGAGCCACTTCGCGGCCGCTGGGTCGAGGCCGGGGAAATGAAGCTCTTTAACAGCCTCCTGTCCCTTTTTATCCGTCCCCATATATTTCACCTTGTCCGGCCAATACTTCGCATAACCCGTATTGAGGAGAATGATTGAATCTTCGGGGATCCTTCCGTTGACGCCTTCCCATTCCGTAAAGTCTTCTATGCCGATCTGGTAATCGGGGTCGGACACGGCTTTTTTCGATACGTCGATAACTACAGCGTTGCCTGTAAGACTTTCGATAGGTATTTCGTCGAGAGTCTGCCTGCCCTCCGCAAAATGCCGGGGCGCGTCGATGTGCGTCCCCCCGTGCTCCTCAGCCGTATATTTATTCGCTGCATAGTAATAGCCCTTGTCCGTAGTCCCGTCGAATACGGTCTCTAGCCTGAACCCTTCTCCCGTCGGCCAGTAGACCGTATCGCTCGAAAAATCGTGCGTGAGGTCGATCCATTTCCCCTGAGGGAATTGCGCCGGTGCCTGCTGAGAGAACCCCCTCTCCGCACATACTGTAGAAATAACAAAAGCAAGACCGAGTGCGATCGTCTTAATATCGATTTTCATCCCTCACCCTTTACATGCATGTCATTTTTTCCCGTTTTCCACATCGTTCACTTCGCCGACGCCGGTCGTATTCAGATCCGCGTTGTAAAATTCGCTCGTTTCCGGAAGCGATACGTCGAGGCCCCTCGAATAATCGATCCCTATTTTTACGTCGCTTATAGTGCAGTCGAGCACGTGTCCCCCTGCTAGTCTGTCTTCGGTGATAAAATGGAGGTGGAATCCCGCCGCGTTTATATCCTTCATGTATTCCGGGAGCCAGAAACCCGCCATGGTCCCCCTTACGTCTTCGAGCTCGAAGTAAGTTTGGCGCTTGACCACTTCCGTAAGCGGCGGGAACGGTTTTTTCTGTTTCGGCACGCTTCTCGTCTTAACATTATCGAATGACCCTTCCACCCTTAGGGCGTAGAAGATATTTTTTGAAGGTAAGAGGGTTTCGATATAGCTTTCGAGCTCCCTGCATCCGAGCGGCTTCGTGAGTGTAACGCTCTTGTCCGCGTCGAAAAACGTGACCGCCGCAAAAGGGGTCCTCGCCGTATCGGGCACCACGAAAACCTTCCCGTCCGATCTCACCTGATAGAAAACCCCGTCTAACCCTATCATCTCTCCGTCGAGGTCGTTGAGGGTGCCCAGGCCGAAGTCTCCGTGCTTCTTCAATTCGCCGAAAGTGAAGTCCCCGTCGTAAACCCCCTCCATGAGCGCGTCGATAGTCGAGGTCTGGAATATAGTATCGCTTTCGTCTCCCGCGCGTGCGAGCGATGTGCAAACGAGGGCCAGGATTATAGCTATCGAATATTTCAGAACGGACATCGTCATCTCCCTGTTATTCCGATTCTCTCCGCAAGAGCTTCATGTACTCCCTGTCCGTAATAATATCCCTGTTCGATTCGAGACGGTCGAGGAAGAGGACTCCGTTCAGGTGGTCGAGCTCGTGCTGGAATATCCTGGCTATGAAGTCCGTGAGCTCCCTCTCTTCAACCCTTCCGTCCCTCGAAATGTATTTGACGCGCACGGAGGTGTGACGCGGGACGAGTCCCCTTAAACCCGGGATGCTGAGACACCCCTCCCAGTCTTTCACCGTTTCATCGGAGCATGAAATTATTTCGGGGTTGATTACCGCCTCGGGCTCCATCAGGGGCGCGTCGGGGTATCGTATGTTAGGGCGGGAGGAGATAATGAATATACGTTTCGGCACATCTACCTGAGGGGCCGCGATCCCGACCCCGTTCGCGTTGATACCTGTCGCTATAAGGTCGTCGATAAAGCTCTGCACCCCGGGGTCGTGTATGTCCTCGACCTCGCGTGCCCTTTCCCTGAGCACCGGGTTCCCCATCTCCGCGATTTCCAGAATTTTTCCAGGCTCCATTTTATCCTGAACGATTAACCCGCCGCGAATATCCGCTAAGTTTACCAAATAATACCGGCAAATTATAATAAGAGGCCGGGTTATGCCCCTGTGGTAACGGCAGTAAGGTCATTTTTATGAATCGAATAGAGCTGATCGACAGACTGACTTCCTATGGAGATAGAATCGCGGTAACCGATTCCACAGGGTCTTACTCCTATAAAGGCCTGCTAGCTTCCTCTGGCTCCGTCGCCTCCAAGCTTCTGTCGAAGGAAAACGATTTGAGAGAAAAACGGGTTGCGTTCCTCATACCCTCCTCGTTCGAGTACGCTGCCGTCATGCTCGGGATATGGCGTGCGGGTGGCATAGCCGTGCCCTTGTGCATCTCCCACCCCGACCCCGAGCTCGATCACGTAATTGAAAACTCGGGCGCCGGATTCGTCATCGCGTCGCCTGAATTCGAAGGGAGGCTCTCGCGGCTGGCGGGTGACAGGGGCGCCGGGTTTATAGCGGCCGGGGACGCGCTCCATCCTCAAAGCCGGCCTCTGCCGCGTGTGAGCGAGACCCGGAGGGCGATGATTATATACACGAGCGGGACCACGAGCAGGCCAAAGGGCGTCGTCACGACCCACGAAAACCTGAAGGCCCAGATCGAGTCTCTCGTAGAGGCGTGGGAGTGGTCACCGAGCGATTTCATACTCAACGTGCTCCCCCTCCACCACCTCCACGGGATATTGAACGTGCTCCTCTGCGCACTCTTCACAGGCGCGCGCTCAGAGCTTGTGCAGGGGTTCGATCCCCGGCGCGTGTGGGAGAAATTCACGACGCAGGAATACACGCTCTTTATGGCCGTACCGACCATCTATTCGAGGCTCATACGCTCCTGGGACGAAGCCGGGGACGAAGAGAAGAGAACGATGAGCGGGGCCTGCCGGAGGATGCGCCTCATGGTCTCGGGCTCGGCGGCATTGCCCGTGAGCACGCTCGAGATATGGCGGGAGATAAGCGGCCACGTGCTCCTTGAACGCTACGGGATGACCGAGATCGGAATGGCGCTCTCGAACCCTCTCCGGGGTGAGAGGCAGCCCGGCCGCGTGGGGACGCCGCTCCCGGGCGTCGAAGTGAGGCTGATCGATGAGGGCGGGGGCGTGATCGGGGGAGAAGGGGCCGGAGAGATAATAGTAAGAGGCAAAAACGTGTTCCTCGAGTATTGGAACGACCCCGAAGCCACGAATGAGGCTTTTATGAAAGGGGGATGGTTCATGACAGGCGACATCGCCGAGAGGGACGCTCAAGGCAGCTACAGGATTCTCGGCAGGAAATCGGTCGATATTATCAAGAGCGGAGGTTACAAGATTTCGGCTCTCGAGATCGAAGAGGTCCTGAGAGGGCACCCTGATATCGAGGAGTGCGCGGTCGTTGGTCTCGGGGACGACGAGTGGGGAGAGAGGGTGTGCGCTGCCCTCGTCCTCAGGGGAGAAAAAAATGTCAGTCCCGAATCCATGAGAGAATGGTGCAGGGAGAGGCTCGCCCCATACAAGGTTCCTTCCCGGATTATTACGGTCGGCGAGCTTCCCCGGAACCAGATGGGCAAGGTAATGAAGCCCGGGGTCATTGAATTATTCAGAGATATTTAAGCTGCACGCGTGCAATGATCCGGCTGATTCGCCAAATGAAAGATATATCAAATAGAGAACCGGTTCCGTATACTATACGTATTGTATTGGGAGGGAAGGACGGGTTCGTATAGTGAATATTAAACTTTTATCCTCTCTGGCTCTGGCGCTGATGGTGGCTTCGTTTCCGGTATGGGCTTACGGGCAGAGTTTAGGCTCCAAGAGCGGAAATCTCGGTCAAAAAGTCGGGCAGTCGAAACACGCTGCGAGTAACCAGAACCGGCCTGATCATATGCCCGGAACTAACGTCAACAGTAACTTCGGTCAAGCTCGGAAATTCAATAACAATTTTAACAAAAGTCATAACATCCGGTATGATTCCGGTGATAAGAAGGACCGTTGGCACGGCGGTAATGACAAGCGGCACGGTAAACATCATCACCATAAAGGACATCATAAATTCAATCCCCTCTATGCCCCGTACTACTATTCCGGTTACTACGGCTATGCGCCTTACACCAATTATTATGCTTATGCTGACCCTGATTATCCGTTCGGTTACGGGACTACGCTCGGCACGTCTCTCGAAAGACCGAGCAATCTGGAGGTGAATCAGTTTGGTCAGGACTCGCCGGCTCCCGCAGATTACCGCCGGGATAATTCCGGTGCCGGTTATACATATACCGAACCCCCTGAGGATCCTGTAATCGAATACTACAACCCTCCGCCTTACGAGAAGCAAGCTATATATGTGTGGGTCGATGAGAGCGGCGTTCGAAATTATACGAATGACCTGGATCTTGTACCGCTCGGGTATAGGGATATAGTCACGACGCTCGGCGCCGAGTAACGGCATCTTCGCAATAAACCCGAAATTCTTGAATTTTCCGGTTGCGGATAATTTATTTCTATAATCCTTCGGGAAATAAATTATTTCATTTACGTGATCATTCTCGTGCCTGCATCCGGCTGCGCAAGTTCTATCGTAAACGCTCTCCCCAATATTCGCCCCCCGCGTTATTGACAATCCCATTCTGAGTTGTTAAACAATTAGTGTGAAATCGAAGAGAACGGCGATGTTTCCCATCCACCTGCAGCTGGGAGCGAGGATAGTCGAATTTGCGGGATGGGAGATGCCCGTTCAGTACGAGGGACTGAGGGAGGAGCATCTCACCGTCAGACGCGCTTGCGGGTTATTCGATGTGAGCCATATGGGGGAGATTGAGATAAGGGGAAAGGAAGCCGCGCTTTTCTGTCAGCGTATAACGACGAACGATATACACAGCATAAAAGACTTTCAGGCCCAGTACACGCTCTTATGCAATCATAGAGGCGGTGTGGTGGACGACGTGATTCTGTACAAGCTCCCGGATGAGAATTATTTGTTCTGCGTAAACGCGTCCAATACCGCTAAAGACTACGAATGGATAATCGGGGCAGATGAAAACTACGATATAGAGATAGTGGACGAGAGCAGCAAATACTCCCAGATAGCCATTCAGGGTCCGCGCTCGGAGGAAATTTTATCCGGATGCCTGTCGTCGGATTTGAGTACGCTCCGGAGGTTCTATTTCCTTCCTTTTACGTGGAAAGGTATGGAGATGCTCATAGCGAGTACGGGTTACACGGGGGAAGACGGGTTCGAGATATTTTTACCCTGGGAAGGGGGTCCCCTGCTATGGACGGGATTGATGGAGTCGGGGCGGGCTCATGGAATTAAACCCTGCGGGTTAGGGGCGCGCGACACACTCAGGATCGATATGGGTTACTCCCTCTACGGGCACGAGATAAGCGACGACATCAACCCTTTCGAGGCCGGTCTCGGGAGATATGTGAAGATGGACAGCGGGGATTTTATAGGCAGGGACGCGTTAAGTAAAGTTCTTGCAGGAGGCGTAAAACGCCGTATATACGGTTTTGAAATGATAGACCGCGGTATACCGAGAGAGGGGTACGGGGTCTTTAAAAACGGCGCTCACGTCGGCACCGTTACGAGCGGGACTTTATCCCCGAGCCTTGAAAAATCGATAGGTATGGGTTATCTAACAAGTGACATCGCCTTGGGCGACAGGATACAAATCGAAATAAGGAGCACTTTCAGGGAGGCGCAGGTAGTAAATATTCCCTTTTATAAAAAGGATGTTAACTAAGGAGATCTGACGATGGTACAAATTCCTGACGAACTCAAATACACCGGCGATCACGAATGGGCGATGGAAGAAGGAGATTTGCTCGTGATCGGTATCACCGATTACGCGCAGGACGCTCTCGGCGAGATTGTCTACATCGAGCTTCCCAGCGAAGGGGACGAAATAACCAAGGGCGACCCTTTCGGCGCAGTGGAATCGACAAAAGCCGTGTCGGATCTATACGCCCCTGTGAGCGGCGATGTCGTGGAAGTGAACGAGGTTCTTCTGGACGCTCCGGAAACTATCAACGGAGACCCTTACGGGGAAGGGTGGATGATCAAGGTAAGGCCTTACGATCCGAGCGAGCTGAAAGATTTGATGGACTTCGAAGAGTACGCGGAATATGTAGAGAAGGAAACGGAAGAATAGAATCGAAAGACAGGTTCGCTCCGGGCTTCGCGTTCGTGTATCAAGTCCGTATTTATTCGGTCGGACAATTTTTCCTTCGGTAATAATTATAAAATCCCGGTGTTATATATAGCCAAATGAATACAGAACAGGACGGATACCCTACATTTGCGAGGCGGCATATAGGCCCCGATGGATCGGAGCTCGATGCCATGCTCGATGTAGTGGGTGCCGAGTCCCTCGACGGGCTCATTGAAGAGACGGTCCCGCCGTCCATAAGACTCAAAAAACAATTGAACCTCCCCGAAGGCATAAGCGAGCACGCGCTTTTAGAAGACCTCCGCGCGAAGGCCGCCATGAACAGGGTCTATAAGTCCTACATCGGGCTCGGCTACTACGACTGCGTCACGCCCGGCGTTATTCAGAGGAACATACTCGAGAACCCCGGCTGGTATACGCAGTACACGCCTTATCAGGCCGAGATATCGCAGGGGCGTCTCGAAGCGCTCCTCAATTTCCAGACGATGGTCGTCGACCTCACCGGGATGGATATCTCAAACGCGTCCCTCCTCGATGAAGGCACCGCCGCGGCCGAGGTCATGACGATGCTCCACCGCGTCTCCGACAAGAAAAAAGGCAGCGCCGGCCCGGACGTCTTCTTTGTTTCCGAGAAATGCTTCCCCCAGACTATCGACGTATTGAGGACCCGCGCCGAGCCCTTGGGGATAAGTCTCGAGGTCGGAGACCATACCCGGTTCGAATTCGCGGGCGGCGTGTTCGGCGCTCTCCTCCAGTACCCGGATTCGGACGGAGAGGTCACTGATTATTCCGATTTCATAAAAAGGGCCCACGAGCGGGGCGCGCTCGTGGCCGTCGCCGCCGATCTGCTATCTCTCACGCTCCTCACCCCGCCCGGCGAGTTCGGGGCCGACGCTGTCCTGGGCTCGGCACAGAGGTTCGGCGTACCGCTCGGGTTCGGCGGGCCGCACGCGGCATACTTCGCTACGCGGGAGGATTTCGCGCGTCAGATACCGGGCAGGATAATCGGGGTATCGATAGACTCTCACGGAAACCCCGCCTGCAGAATGGCTCTCCAGACGAGGGAGCAGCACATAAGGAGGGAGAAAGCGACCTCGAACATATGCACCGCCCAGGCGCTACTCGCCATAATGGCCTCGATGTACGCGGTCTATCACGGCCCCGCCGGGCTCCGTGCTATAGCCCGGAAAATCCACCGGTCGGCCGTCCTTCTCGAAAACGAGCTCCTTAAGCTGGGAATTTTGCAGAAGAACAAACACTACTTCGATACGTTGAAGCTCGACCTCGGAGAAGGCTCCCCGGGGCTCATGGATAAAATCAGATCGATCGCGGAAAAGTCCCGGATGAATTTCAATTACCGGGGCGGGCGTCATATAGGCATATCCCTCGACGAGACGACCGAGGCCGGGGACGTACGCGAAATAATAAAAGTCTTTGCGCTCTCGCTGGATAAGAAGCCCGCGGAGATGAGCTTCCATCCCGGCGATACGGGCATCGGTTTGAAGCTCCCCTCGGGACTCGAGCGTAAAACCCCATACCTCTCGCACCCTGTTTTCAACAGCTTCCACTCCGAAACCCTCATGCTCCGGTATATAAAGAAACTGGAGGGTAAAGACCTTTCTCTCACCACCTCGATGATACCGCTGGGGTCCTGCACCATGAAGCTGAATGCGACGACGGAGATGGTCCCCGTAACGTGGCCTGAATTCTCGAAGCTCCATCCCTTCGCCCCCGCCGGCCAGACGCGGGGGTATTTGCGGATATTCAGGGAGCTCGAAAGGTATTTGTCCGCCATTACGGGATTCCCCGCGGTCTCGCTCCAGCCCAACTCGGGCGCTCAGGGCGAATACACGGGGCTCATGGTCATAAGGGCTTATTACAGGGACAGGGGCGAGGGCCGAAGGAACGTGGCGCTCATACCGTCGTCCGCTCACGGCACGAACCCCGCGAGCGCGGCGCTGGCCGGCATGAAGGTCGTCGTAGTCGATTGCGACGAGCGCGGGAACATCGACCTCGGCTCGCTAAGGGAAAAAGCCCGTGAGCACAGGGACGAGCTTGCGGCGCTCATGGTTACATACCCCTCGACGCACGGGGTCTTCGAGGAAAAGATTAAGGAGATATGCTCCGTCGTCCACAAAAACGGCGGTCAGGTATACATGGACGGGGCCAACATGAACGCTCAGGTGGGTTTGACCAACCCGACTATAATCGGCGCCGATATATGCCACATCAACCTGCATAAAACGTTCAGCATCCCGCACGGCGGGGGCGGCCCCGGAATGGGCCCTATATGCGCGCGGAAGCATCTGGCGCCTTACCTTCCCGGCCACGCGCTCGTGAAGACCGGAGGGGAGAAACCGATACACGCCGTGGCCTCGGCCCCATGGGGGAGCGCGAGCATATTACTCGTCTCCTATGCCTATATCAGGATGCTCGGCAGGGACGGCGTTACGGACGCGACGAAATACGCCATACTGAACGCCAACTACATAAAATCGAGGCTCGAAAAGATTTACGACGTGCTTTATACGGGCTCGCGCGGGAGGGTGGCTCACGAATTCATACTCGATATGAGGCGTTTTAAGAAGGACGCCGGTATCGAGGTCGATGACGTGGCCAAGAGGCTCATGGATTACGGCTTCCACGCGCCTACGGTCTCGTGGCCTGTGGCCGGGACGGTGATGATAGAGCCTACGGAGAGCGAAGCGAAAGAAGAGCTCGACCGGTTCTGCGAAGCGCTAATTTCCATAAACGAAGAGGTAAGGGAGATTTCCGAAGGTACGGAAGAGAGAGAAGACAACGTGCTCAAGAACGCCCCCCTCACCGCCCGCGAGGCGACGGGGGACGCATGGACTCATCACTATTCGAGGCATAAGGCTGCCTACCCGCTCCCCTATCTCGAAGAGAATAAATTCTGGCCGCCTGTCGGGAGGATAAACAATCCATACGGCGACAGGAACCTCGTCTGCACCTGCCCGGATATAAAGTCCTGGGAGGGCGGGTGAGCACCCGCGGGCATACGGTAATACTCAGCACCGACTCTGCTCAACCAAACTCGTTCGCGCTGCTTGCGGCACGTCGCCCGAAGGCTATGAGCCGTAGGGTGATCCGGCATAGCTTTAGCGAAGCCGGAAGGAGCCTCGGCAATCTTTCTTTAACTCCTCCCTTTGGTAAAGGGAGGCTGGGAGGGATTTTTTGTTCTCTTTTCTTTCCTTATTTTAGTGGGGACTAATGCAAGCGGCCTCGGCAATCTCATCCTTTCTTCCCTCTCCCTTGAGGGAACAGTTGCAAGCAAGTACTATTTCGAGTAAGGGAGAAATAGGTCGATTCCGGCTGATTACCCAAATGCCAATATTCCATGGACAGACATTATAAATACAAAACCAACTGGTCGCCTTCTCCTACGAAGCATCGAGGCTCATCGACTCCCAGCTCAATTCTACATAACCCAAATTAGGGTTCGGGTGAGGGTGTACCTTAAAGAATAAATCAGTCACTTTAAATCATGTCCTGAACCATGTCCCGGCCTGTCCTGAACTTGATTCAGGAACACCGATCCGGGATCGTTTCAGGATTGTTTCAGCATCTCGTCTTTGCCTTCACCGATATTCACAGTTACCGGCATTGTGTGAACATCCACAGGCAGCCGGCGTACAACATCACCTCATACACCGCGCGGCTACTGCTTATCTTCAATAACCGAGTTGATGTCGATGAACGGAATCGCCTCTCCCCCCGTGAACTTAGGCAGAGTGCCGTCCCATTTCTCGGAGAGCCTGAGCTGTATCAGCTCGGGATTGTTTTTCAGCGCCTTCGCTTCCCTCTCTATAGCGTCGGCTTTCGCCCTCGAGCGGGCTTCTATATCGTACGCGGCGGCGTCCGCGGCGAGCTTCTGTTCCTGGTAAGCGGCTTCGGCCTGCGTGACCCTCCTCGTCTTTTCGTTCTTGGCCTGAAGGGCCTCCTGCTCGGCCTTCACTTTGAGCTCTATAGCCTTGTTGAACTCGCCCGAGAATTCGAAATCGGTGATCGCGACGTTTGAGATCTTGAGGGCCGCCGGGACGTTCTTGTCCTTCAGGGTCACGTTGATGAAATTGTCTATGGCTTCCTGTATCTGGAGCTTTACTTCCGCCCTCTTCGTTACGAGCTGTTCGGCCGTGTACTGGGCGGTTATCGCTTTCACGGATTCCTGGATCGCGGGCTCGATCACCGTCGCCGCAACCACTTCGCGGTTACCTATCTTCTGATACGTCTCCGGAGCCGAGGGACCCAGGAGCGAGTACTGCACGGTGACCTGAGTCTGGACTGTCTGTAAATCTTTAGACGCGGCCGCGGATTTCGACTGCGCCTTGTTGAGCCTTACGTCGACCTGCTCGATCTTGTCGATGAACGGTTTCTTGAAATGAAAACCTTCCGAGAGCGGATCGGGCTGTACGGCCCCGAGCGTCCTTATGACGCCTACGTGTCCGCTCTCCACTATTACGAACGAGCTCGTGGCAAGAATTATTATCACGATGATCAATATCGGGTACAGGAAATTAAAATTTGGCAAACCCGTTCTTATTGACATTACGTAACCCCCCTTTGCTTCTTTGTTGTGAGCTTAATAATATAGCTGGAAATAGCTTACCTTATGAGCGGGATGTTGCATTAAGGGCTACCAGCTCCCGTCGAGCACCCTGAGCCTTATATCTTTTTTACCGTTCCACTTATTGAATTCCGGCGTGAAAGCGAGATCGATTCTGTCCGGCAGCTCCGGTATTTCCCCTGCATTGAACCAAATCGCATCGAGGGACTTCGTTCCCTGTTTCAGCTTGAGGCCGAGATGCTTGTCCTTGAATACCCGCTGAGAGACCACTTCGACCGACCGGGCTAGCAGCACTGGTTCCGGGTTCCCGATCCCGAACGGCTCGAGCATGCCGAACTCTGTGAGGAGAGCGTCCGTGAGCTCCGGGAATTCCACCTCGCAGTCTATATCGAGCCTGGGCTCGTACGCGTGCCCCGATCCCGCGACAGCTTTCTCGAACTTCTCCCTGAACTCATCTATCTTTTCCGCTTTGATGGAGAGGCCCGCCGCCTGCTCGTGCCCGCCGAACTGCTCGAACAGCTCCCGGCATTCCGAGAGCGCACTGTATATATTTATTCCCTCGACGCTCCTTCCCGAACCCTTCCCCAGGCCGTTCCCGTCGACCGCGATGAGGACCGCGGGCTTCTCGTACCGCTCCACGATCCTCGAGGCCACGATCCCTATTATCCCCGGATGCCAGTCAGCAGATGCGAGCACGATCGAACCAGCCTTCAGGATACCGGGCTCTGATTCGACCTGCCTCACGGCCTCGGCCAATATCTCCCCCTCGATGTTCTGCCTTTCCGAATTCTCGCGGCTGAGCGCTTTCGCGATGTCCCTCGCGCTCCCTATATCGTCCGAGATAAAGAGCTCGACAGCCTTTCCCGCCGTGCTCATCCTCCCGGAGGCGTTTATCCTCGGCCCTAGCTTGAATCCGAGGTCGAACGTATTCACCGCTCCCGTGATACTGCTCGCCTCCTTGAGCGCGAGGAGCCCTGTCCTCTTCGGGTTCTCCATCCTCTTTATTCCCTCTTTCACGAATATGCGGTTCACGTCCGTGAGCGGCGCGCAGTCGGCCACCGTCCCTAAAGCGACCAAGTCCAGGTAATCGGCCAGGTTCGGCTCGCCCTGCCTGAAGAAGCCGTCCTCCCTGAGCGCGCGCCTGAGCGCGACGGCCAGGTTGAACATCACTCCCACGCCCGCGATGGTCTTCCCGGGATACTTGCAGTCGGAGAGCTGAGGGTTCAGAATGGACACGGCGTCCGGGAGCTCCTCGGGCGGCTTGTGGTGGTCGGTCACTATGAAATCGGCCCCGAGCCTCTTCGCTTCCCCGACCTCTTTCACTGCGGTTATGCCGCAGTCCCCCGAGATAAAGAGAGTCACCCCCCCTTCAGCCAGCTTTCTTACGGCCTCGATATTGACGCCGTAACCTTCCTTCATCCTGTCCGGGTTATAGAAAGTCACGTCCGCTCCGAGACCCTTGAGGAACGTATAGAATAACGCGGTCGACGTGACCCCGTCCACGTCGTAATCCCCGTATATCGCTATTTTTTCCCTGTTCTCTATCGCCCGTTTGATCCTTTCAACCGCCTTGTCCATTCCCTTCATGAGGTAAGGCGATGGGAGGTCGAAGAGCGTGCTGTTGAGGTACAGGTTCGCTTCGGCTTCGTTCCCGATCCCCCTGTTTATGAGGAGCTGCGCCGTGAGGGGCGAGATACGGAGGTTTTTCGAGATCCTCTCTCTCAGCTTCGGGTTTTCCTTTTTTATTGTCCAGTTTTTCTTCATGGGAGCGGAAATAAAATCTGTACGATACATTCTATCCGGGGTATAGCGCCCGGGTTCTGCAGCCAGCCGGCCGTCGATGAAACTGTTTTATGTACTCAGGCTCATTCCGTATCGCGGGCCCTCAGGTAGCTCACGAGCCCGTTTAACCCCAGGATATAGCTGTCCGATCCGAACCCGGATACGACCCCGACCGAGACCCCGGAAATAAACGACTTCTGTCTGAAGTCCTCCCTCTTGTAAATATTCGAGATGTGGACTTCGACCGCGGGCAGCCCGGCCGAGAGTATTGCGTCCCTGATGGCGATGCTCGTGTGTGTGTACGCCCCGGGGTTGATGAGGATTCCGTCCGACTTTTTCATTGCTTCCTGGATCCTGCCCACGATCTCCCCTTCCGAGTTCGACTGGAAAACTTCAGTCTTTACGTCGAGCCTCTTCGCCTCCTCCTTGAGGAGTCTGTTTATTTCCTGGAGCGTGCTCGCGCCGTATATCGAAGGCTCCCGCTTGCCGAGCATGTTCAGGTTCGGTCCGTGTATGATCAGTATCTTCATGTGTGCGTTCACTCTCCCCGAAGGAACCCGGCGCTTTTATTTACCAGGTAGAGCCTCGACTGCGCGAGCTTCTTCCCAACGGCGTCGTTTCCGGGATCGCTCTCGAGCACCTTCTCAAGTACTATGCAGGCCTTCTCATGGAGGCCCTGTGCGATGTAGATGTCGGCGATCGTCTCCGTAAGGAGCTCCTTCTCGTATTTTACCACGCTCGATTCGAGGTCCTCGACGCTCTTTGATTCGAGCGCCGTCTTTATGCTCTCTCTCGCGAATTGAAATTCCTTCTCCTTTATCTTTGCCAGCGACAGCGAGGCCTCGATCTCCCTTAGCTCGGACATTATTGATGCGTCGTGCGTATGGTATGACGATGCCGTCCTCAGGAGCTCGAGGGCCTTGTCGTAGGCTTCTTCACTCTTCAGTATCTGCACCAGCATCTTGCATGCGGCGAGGTTGTCCGGGGCGAGCTCGACGACGGTCCGGAATTCCCTCTTGGCCTGTTCGATGAGCCACCTGTCGTAGTAGATTTTCCCTAATAGAAACCTGCCCGTAACGCTCTTCTTATTATACTTCAATCCGTTTATCAATACATTAATGGCCTTATCGACCTTCCCCTGCTTGTAGAGGACCTGTGCGAGGAAAATAAATGCTACCGACGAGGGGTCCTGCGTCAGGATTCTTGCGTACTTTTCTTCGAATTTGACGAGATCGTCTTCGGTCGAGTAATTATCTCCGGGCATGGTCGTCGTTCTGATATTACTTCATGCTTCAAATCGCAGTCAATAAAGTTTCGTTCCGGTTAATAAACGCACGGCTGGCCGTGTGCATCGTCGGCGCATGCTGTTCGGTGTCTATAAAATCATAACACAATACTCGTAATTGAAACACAACACTTAATCCGAACCGTATGCAGTCTCCGTATATATATGTGAGAATAATCGGCCGCAGTTAATGGATAACGATCGCCGCGCGGGCGTGTGTACCGAATCTCCGGCCCCCGCCCGGCCGGACACTGCCTCAGGGATAAATTATCGCGGCCCGTTATTTTTCTTGGTCGGGCACGGATTCTGGGTTAAAACTAAATAAAAAACTTGAGGGAGGATTTATAATGCGTCCACTGCCGCTGGTATTGTCGTTCCTGTTCATGCTCACTCTACCCGCCTGGGGATATAACGCCCTGGACGGGAAGCTGTACGACGAAGGGGGCGAAAGGGTCAACCTCTACGGCGTAAGCTGGTTCGGCTTCGAGACCGGCGACCACGTCGTCCACGGGCTCTGGGCCAGGAACTGGAAGGATATGATAAGCCAGATAAAGGGGCTAGGGTTCACTGCCGTCAGGCTCCCCTTCTGCCCGGAGACCCTTAACAATACGGGCGTATCGAGCATAAATTATTCGCTCAACCCGGACCTCCAGGGTCTCCGGTCCCTCGACATATTCGACAAGGTGGTAAACGAGCTCGACGCGCAGGGAATATTTATCGTCTTCGATTTTCATAATTACGACTGCCAGTCTATAAACGAGCTCTGGTACTCGGGCGCATATACCGAGGAGGAGTGGATCGACGACCTGGTCTTCGTCGCCGAGAGATACAGAGGCATCGCGCGTTTCGTCGGAATAGATATAAAGAACGAGCCCCACGGTCAGGCTACGTGGGGAACGGGCAGCCTGTCGACCGACTGGAACACGGCGGCGGAGAGGGCCGCGGGCGAGGTGCTCGCGGCGAACCCGGACGTCCTGATATTCGTTCAGGGCATTCAGGACAACCCCGTCTGCAGCGGCACATTGAGCCACTGGTGGGGCGGCAACCTCGAGCCTTTCGAGTGCTACCCGCTCGACATCCCGGCCGATAAAGTGGTCCTGAGCCCCCATGTCTACGGCCCGGACGTATTCGTTCAGCCGTATTTCAACGCCGCTAATTTCCCGGACAATATGCCCGATATATGGGAGGCGCATTTCGGTTATCTCACCGACCTCGGTTACTCGGTTGTCATAGGCGAGTTCGGAGGGCGGTACGGACACGGGGGCGACCCGAGAGACAAGGTGCTCCAGGATGCTCTCATATCCTACATGGACGCAAAGGGGATGACCGATTTCTTTTACTGGTCGTGGAACCCGAACAGCGGCGACACGGGAGGGATATTGCAGAACGACTGGAAGAGCGTCTGGCAGGATAAGGTCGATCTCTTGGGAAGACTGATGGACGGCGCGGGCGGAGGGCCAGGGGACGAGTCCCAATGCTCGGACGGTCTCGACAACGACGGGGACGGGCTTACGGATTATCCCGACGATGCGGGCTGCGCCGCTCCGGACGACGATACCGAAGAAGACGGACAGCCGGCGGGAGATAACCTCGGGGTGGCCGTCAATATAAACGACGACTGGGGTTCGGGATACTGCGCCCAGGTCACTGTTACGAATAACGGCTCACAGGTCTCCGACTGGAATGTGACGTTCATGATCGACGGCACGGTCAGGGACCTCTGGAATGCGTCATACACCCAGTCGGGCGACACGGTCACGGCCGAAGGTGTCTCGTGGAACAATACGGTCAACCCGGGTCAGTCCGTGGATTTCGGATTCTGCGCAGACAGGACGAGCCCGGCTCCTACTCCCGCGCCCACACCCGTGCCGACTCCTGTCCCGACACCCGTACCTACGCCCGTACCAACGCCTGCACCTACTCCGGTGCCAACGCCTGTGCCGACTCCAGCGCCCACTCCCGCACCGGCGGGCGGGCTGACGACTACAGTCCGTATAACGGACGACTGGAAGACGGGCTACTGCGCGGATGTGACGGTAAAGAACACTGGTTCGGGTAACGTGGACTGGGTCGTAACATTCGATATACAGGGGACAGTCAGGAATATGTGGAGCGCCACCTACAATCAAACGGGGAGCGAGGTCAGGGCCGAGGGTGTTACGTGGAATAACATCGTCCGCTCAGGCAGCTCCGTCAATTTCGGGTTCTGCGCTATCCGGTAGAAGATTTGAAATCTCGCGGGGGGAGCGGGGCTATCCGGGCTTCTTTCCCCCCGGTATTTTTCTCCTTATCAGGTTGAGGAGGAAACCCGCCTCCTCGATCTTCAGAATTTTCGTAAGAATTATAAAGATGATCCCCGAAACCCCGATAGAAAGGGCAAGCACTGTAATTTTCTTAACGGAGAAATCGGATCCGGTCCAGTCGGCGTAAGTCGAGATCGTCCAGGCCGCTCCCGCCATCACCCCGGAGACGACGACCATCTTGAGACAGAAGAGAAGTATATCCCTCGCTTTTAAATCCCCGGTCCTCCTTTCAAGCAGGTATATGAGCGTCAGGAAGTTGAATACGGAAGACGCCGAGTTCGCGAGCGCGAGGCCCGTGTGCTCGAGCCTGAGCGTAAACCCGAGCACGAATCCGAGGGCCGCGTTAAGTAAGAGGGCGAAAAACGCTACTACTACCGGCGTCTTCGTGTCCTGCATCGCGTAAAATGCCGGGGCCGTAACCCTCAGCCCTCCTACGGCCCAGAGCCCGAGACAGTACCCGGCAAGTGTCTGGGCGGTGGCGAGTGTCGCTTCGTACGTGAATTCCCCCCTCTGGTAGAGGATGTTGCATATCGGGATGCGGAGCGCGATAAGTCCGGCGAGCGCCGGTATAAGAATGAAGAGCATGAGCTTGAGCGTGAACGAATAGGTCTCGTGGAACTTATCGTAGTCCCCCCTGCTTATGTAGCTCGAAAGGCTCGGCAGGAGCACGGTCGCGATCGATACCGCGATTATCCCGAGAGGGAATTCAGTCAGCCTCTCCGCGAAATAGAGATACGAGATCGTGCCCTCGGGCATGAACGAAGCGTACTGGGAGCTCACTATGAGGTTAAGGTTGTAAACCGCGAGTCCGAAGAGCTGGGGCACGAGGAGTATCCCTATGCGCTTCACCGCGGGGTTTCTCAGGTTCGCCGTGAAGCTGAACTGAAACCCGCTCGCCCGGAGGAAAGGTATCTGTATCAGGAGCTGCAATACCCCACCCAGGATTACTCCGGCCGCGGCCGAATAAATCGGCAGGTCGAAGTTCTTGAAGAGAACGAATATGGCAACGATCATGGATATGTTCAGGAGCACGGGAGAAAATGCAGGGGCGAAAAAATGCCTGAGCGAGTTAAGCACCCCCATGGACAGGGCAGTGAGGGAAATAAAAAATATGTATGGGAACATGATTCTGTTGAGCGCAACCGAGAGCTCGAACGTCTCCCTGTCGAAGCCGTATGCGAAGAGCTTTACTATGTACGGGGAGAAAATTACCCCGAGGACTGAAACGATTATCGTTATTGCGAAGAGCAGGCTGAAGACTATGTCCGAGACCTTTTTGGCTTCTACTTTGTCTTTCTTCTCCAGCATCTCGGTGAATACAGGGATGAAGGAGATCGTAAGGGACCCCTCGGCGAAGAGCCTCCTCAGCAAGTTCGGTATCCTGAAAGCGATCCAGAACGCGTCCGTGAATGCGGTCGCCCCGAAGAAATAGGCCATTACCATATCCCTTATATACCCTGTGATGCGGCTGAGGAGCGTCAGGAATCCTATTACTCCGGCTGAACGGGCTATTTGGTGTTTGTCGCTCATAACGGACGGGGGCGGGTACTATAAATTACTGCCCGGCTGGGCCCACCTCCTCGAACTCTATCTCTTTTCCCAATCTTTCCAGGATGCTGCGGGTCTCCTGGAGAAGGTCCTCTGTAGTTATCACCTGAATGATCCCCGACTCGGGGTCATCCGTCCTTACCCATGCGATGTGCGAATAAGTGCCCATGATGGATTGGAAGTATACGCTTTCACTGTTATTTTTGAGTTTTATCGATATAGTGGGCATAAAGTCGGCTTTTGTATTTTAAAGTAGAGATTATATACAACTTTATGCCCTTTTCCGATTCCTTCCTGCTAATATTCACGGATTAAATCGGCGGCGGAAATGACTTTAGTTATCTTGTGGTACGGAGTGGCATTATTGTATTTTTATTCCTTTCGGACTGGCAAATATTATATATCGTGATTGCAGCGAGTTACGATACATTATTAAAGCTAGCTCGTTCCGGTGCGCCGGAAAAAGCATTATTTTCGAACCAAGGCGTAAGTTAATTACGTATGTTTTTATTTCAAACCCCCGATCAGACTAAAAAATTGAAAAATAACACAAACTTACTTGACAAACTTAAGACAAAGTTATATAGTGGTTGACAGTGGCATAAAGTGGCATAAGATGGTACGATATGTTCCGAGGACGATACGAACATACAATGACTGATAAAGGACGCGTGAGTATCCCTGCGAAGTTTCGGGAGGTGTGCAGGGAAAAGTACGCGGACGAGACCCTGGTCATTACGAATTTTGATAAATGCCTGGTGGCGTATCCCCTTAAGGAATGGAACGAGATAGAAAGGAAAGTGTCCTCCCTCCCTCAGTTCAAGCAGGAGGTCATCTCATTCCTCAGATACCTGATGGGAGGGGCCGTAGACTGCCCGCTCGACGGTCAGGGGAGGGTCCTTATACCCCAGCCTCTCAGGAGCCATGCCCGGATCGATAAGGAGCTTGTCATGATCGGTATGCTCACGAGGATAGAGATCTGGGCTAAGGAAGTTTGGGAGGAAGAAGAGCAGGGCCGCGCATACGAAGAATTTAAAAAGAGCAGGGAGATTCTTGCGGGACAAGGACTTTAAGGAGATGGAAAACGCGGTCGTGGAATTATCCAAGCCGGCTCATCAACCGGTGCTGAGCGAAGAGGTTGTCGGTTACCTCATAACCCGGCCGGAAGGGGTATACGTGGACGCCACCCTGGGTATGGGCGGCCACACCAAATCGATACTCGATTATACCCATTCCAGGTGTCTCGTCATCGGACTCGATGTCGACGAGGAGGCGATCTCGATTTCGCGCGAGAGGCTCTCCGCATATAACGGCCACGTTATCTACCGCAATAGTAATTTTTCCGATATCGATAAGGTCCTCGACGGTCTCGACATAAGAGAGGTCGACGGGATCATTGCCGACCTGGGGATGTCCTCCTATCAGATCGAGTCGAGCGAAAGGGGCTTCAGCTTCATGAGGGAAGAGCCGCTCGATATGAGGATGGACCCGAGGCTCAGGTTCACTGCCTACGATCTCGTAAACGAAATGACGATGGACGAGATATCGAGGGTCCTCAGGATGTACGGGGAGGAGAAGTGGTCGAGAAGGATCGCGAAGAGGATAGTCGAGACGAGGAAAGAGAGCCCCATCAAGACCTCGGCCGAGCTTGCCAGGGTCGTGTCCCTCGCCATACCGAGGAAATTTCACCCCGCGAGGATACACCCCGCGACGAAGACCTTCCAGGCGCTCCGTATAGCCGTTAATAACGAGCTTGAAAATATAAATGAGTTCATCGGGAAAGCCGTTTCCCGCCTGAGGGCGGGAGGCAGGCTTGTAATAATATCCTTTCACTCGCTCGAGGACAGGCTCGTTAAAACGAGCTTCCTCCGCATGGCGTCCCCCTGTATCTGTCCGCCGGGGATGCCCGAATGCGGCTGCGGCAAGAAGAAGGTCCTCAACATAATCACACGCACTCCTGTAATTCCGGCTGACGAGGAGATATCGAGCAACCCCAGGGCGCGTAGCGCCAAATTGAGGGTTGGGGAAAGGGTGTAGGAATGGCTCACGTAAAGGCCCTCGGGTCGAGAGAGAAGGAAAAATCGGAAAGAACCGGTCTCTCCACGGGGTTTGTGATACTCGTCCTGATCGCTCTGGCGCTCGCCCTTTTCTATGTCAGGTTCAAGGTAGAAGAATTGAGAGTAGGTTACGAGATTTCACGGAACAACAGGGAGGCGAACGAGCTCCTGAAGCAGAAACGGATACTCCAGTCCGAGTTTATGAGGGCGAAGTCACTGGACAGGCTCGAACATGCCGCAATCGAGATGGGGTTCAAGTACCCGACTCAGGAAGACATAATTTATGTAGAAGAGACGACGGTCGCAGACGGTAAACGATGAAGCCCAAGAAGAGCTCGAAAAGGATATCCCTGGGAAGGGACCTCGACAGACCGAAATGGAAGATTACGATCGTCGGGACTTTTATGCTCGTTCTTTTCGTCTCGGTATGTATTAAAGCCCTCGACCTTCAGGTATTAGACCGCGAGCGCGCCTTCACGCTTGCCAGAAAACAGCACCACGGAAGCTCGACCCTCCTCCCCCGCCGTGGGAAAATCCTCGACAGGAACATGAAGGAGCTCGCCGTGAACGTCGAGATAAAGTCAGTCTTTGCCAACCCGTACGCGGTAAAGAACCCTGCCGAGCTCTCGAAGGTGCTTTCGTCCCAACTCGGGCTTCCGGAAAAGACCGTGCTTCAGAAGCTGACCTCCAAGTCGTCGTTCGTATGGCTTTCCAGACTCGTCGACCCCGCCGTTACGACGGAGCTCGAAAAAATGAAAATCGACGGGATCGGGTTCATCGAAGAGCCCAAGCGCGTATACCCCAACGGGCCCCTTATGGGTCAGCTGATCGGGTTCACGAATATAGATTCGACCGGCATCGAGGGCATCGAATACCGTTATGACGGGCTCTTGATCGGAAAGCCCGGAAAGATAACTTTAAAAAGAGACGCGCACGGAAGAAAGATTATAAATAACCCCGACATAGTAGAAGACTTCGGCGAGGAGAAGACCGCGGGTCACGACATAATACTTACCATAGACTCACAGATTCAGCACATCGTAGAGAGGGAGCTCAAGGACGGTATAGAGAAAATGAACGGCGAGAAGGGCATGGCCATTCTGCTCGACCCCGAGACAGGCGAAGTGCTCGCCATGGCTACCTATCCTTTCCTCGACCCGAACAAATACGGCGAGTACCCGCTCGACTACAGGAGGAACTTCCCCGTCTGGTACACGTTCGAGCCCGGCTCCACCATGAAGACGTTTCTCGCGGCGAGCGCGCTTCAGGAAAAGGTCGCGAGCCCGTCGACGGAATTTTACTGCGAGAACGGCAGGAGGCAGGTGGGAGCGAAGATAATAAAAGACGTTCATCCCTACGGTACGCTCACGTTTGCGGACGTGATAAGGGTTTCGAGCAATATCTGTGCATCCAAGATCGGGGAGCTCCTGGGCAGGGAAAAATACTACAGCTATCTCAAGAAATTCGGCTTCGGCGACAAGACCGGCATAGACGTCCCGGGCGAATCGAGCGGAATGCTGGCAAGCCCGAAATCGTGGGGCAGGATCGAGCTCGCCACCATATCGTTCGGACAGGGAGTGTCGGTCACGGCGCTCCAGCTTGCGTCCGGGCTGTCGGCGATAGCGAACGGCGGATACCTCATGAAGCCGCACATCGTCAAGCGGATAATCGGCCCCGACGGGAACGTGATCAGGGATAACGTCCCCGAGGTCGAAAGCCGTGTAATATCTTATGACACCGCTCAGGAGATGACCCGGATAATGGAAAGGGTCGTGGAAGAGGGGACCGGAAAGAAGGCGGCTATCCCGGGTTATAAAGTCGCGGGGAAGACCGGGACCGCGCAGATACCCGACCCTGTCAACGGCGGTTATTATCGCGACCGGTTTATCGCTTCATTCATAGGGTTCGCGCCGTCGGACGACCCCAGGATAACGCTCGTCGTCGTAGTGGAGGCGCCTAAGAAAATGACTTACGGGGGTTCGGTTTCCGCGCCGATTTTCAAACAGATAACGGAGAAGGTGCTTTTTCATATGGGTATATCGCCCAGTAAAGACCTGGTCGGGGCAAAGATAATGCCCGACCTCAGCGGAAAAAGCGTGAGGGATATACTCAAATGGTCCGAGCAGGAGGGCATCAAGGTTCAGGTCAAGGGCAGCGGCTATGTGACGGGGCAGAGCCCGTCTCCGGGGGATATGATAAAGGAAGGTATGGTATGTTCTATAGAGCTTAAACAGAATATATGATTCTCAGGGAAA
>JBGSVA010000058.1:0-11395 GCA_041753155.1 Thermodesulfobacteriota bacterium
GAGCAATGCTGGCCTGGGTCATACCCGCCGCGAGTCCCCGGCTGATTTCCTCACGCTCGCGGTTGGTGAGGCGCCGATATGGTGTGTTGTGCATACGAATGTATGGTATACATTCGTTGCGCTAAATGTCTGACTCCAAGTTGATGAAAAGAAGCAAAAATCATCCGACTACATAATTTGCTAAAAATCTCATGTTAACGCTAAAATGTTTTAATTCCACCCCAGCCCTAAAACATTTTTATACGCGTTAACAATCAATTTTCTTAACGCAAATTCTGTAATGTCGGGGGAAGATAAAAGACTGGATTCCCGATAGAAGCATTCGGGAATGACATAATAATGTCTGTCGGGAGTCATGCGAAAATCGTACTACAACGCTGATTCTCCGCCTCCTATAAACACCGTCACTAATTTCTGGTAAAATTTCGGTGTCGGGTCGTTATATACAGGTTCCGTGTGAGACCAGGCAAGCGAGGGGGTAATATGGCTAGAAGGCAGCGGAAAACACCGGGTGCGGAAGGGGGCGGGCCGAAGGTCGATTTGAGCAACCTCGGCAAAGCTGGCGAGCACTTCATCGTGAGCGCGACGGAGATGGTCGTCGGCACGGGTTTTGCGA
The DNA here is from genome assembly GCA_041753155.1 of Thermodesulfobacteriota bacterium. GTDB lineage: Bacteria > Desulfobacterota_D > UBA1144 > Nemesobacterales > UBA2774 > 2-12-FULL-53-21. Next base: position 617 of record JBGSVA010000058.1, read on the forward strand.
TCAAGGGCGTAAAGGAGCTCCTCGAGAAGGAAGAGGGGAGGAAGTTCGTCTGCGAGCTCCCGTTCAAGGCCGTGAGCAAGGGGTTCGAGCTCGTCAAAAAAGCGGGGGAAGAGATAAAGGAGCGCAGGAAAAGCGGGGCCAAAGGGACGCGCGGAAAAAGAACCAGGAAAATAAACGTTGAATAGAGCATTACCCGACCCCGATAACGCCCGTACCGCTTTAGAGCGTTTCAGAGAACTCCACAGCGACATACCGTCCGCGAAGAAGGACATACTCGAGCTCCTCGCCTCGTGGAGCTCGTTCCTGAGAAGGGCTATACTGCGGGACCCCGGAATACTCGATTACCTCGATTCACCAATAATACTGAAAACGAAAAAAGAACCCTCCCTTTTCTCGGAAGAAGCAAGACGGATAACGGATTCCTCCCAATCGCAGGCGGATCTTCAGATGCGCCTCACACAATATAAATACAGGGAGCTCGCGAGGATCGCGTACAGGGACATAACCGGCGAGGCCCCTTTCCCCGACACGATGGAAGAGCTCTCCGACCTCGCGTGCGCCGTCATCGAAGCCGTCGTCACATACCACAGAAAAGAGCTCGGGACTGAAGGGGCGGGCGAGTTCGTCGTGCTGGGAATGGGAAAGCTGGGCGGAAGGGAGCTGAATCTCAGCTCCGACGTGGACCTCATCTACATTTACAGAGACAACGGCGACCCGGACCCGTTTTTCAAGCTCGGCGAAAGGGCGACCCGGACACTCAGCGCAGTGACGGCGGACGGCTTTCTTTACAGGGTCGATCTCGGGCTCAGGCCCGGCGGGAGCAAGAGCTCCGTCTCGGTCCCGATAGAGGGCGCGGTCGAGCATTATTTCTATTGGGGGGATACGTGGGAAAGGGCGGCAATGATAAAGGCGAGGCCCGTCGCGGGCGATATGCGCCTCGGGGATGAGTTCATCCGGGAGATCGAGTCATTCGTATATAAGAAGTTCCTCGACTATACGTCGATCGAAGACCTTAAAGACATGAAGATGAAGCTCGACAGGCTCGAGAAGAAGCGGGACGTCAAGTTAGGCCGGGGAGGGATAAGGGAGATCGAGTTCTTCATACAGGCGCTCCAGCTCGTGAACGGCGGGGCGGTGAAGGGCATAAGGGAGAGCAATACCCTCCGCGCCCTCGAAAAACTGAAAGCGAACAAAATAATTGATAAGGACGTCCACGACACGCTTTCGTCGTCTTATCTATTTCTCAGAAAGGTCGAGCATTACATTCAGATCGCGGACGAGAGGCAGACGCACAAGATACCGGCGGCTCCCGAAGAGATAGAGAAGCTCGCGAAGAGGGCGGGACTCAAGGGCAGGGACGAGTTCGAGGCCCTCTACACCGACAAGACCTCCTCCGTATCGAAGATATTCAAGGGCCTGTTTTACGAGCGTTCTGAAAAGACCGAAGAAGTCGGAAAGGAATTCCTCAGGGTGGCCGATTTTCTGACCGAAGGGAATATCGACGAGGAGGAAGCGGTCGAGAACCTTAAAAAGCTCGGATTCAAAAATCCCTGGAGCGCTATAGACCTTTTCTCGAAGCTCCTCGACCCGAGGCGGGGCGCGCTCACAAGGGAGGGACGCGTCACGACGAGGCGCGTAATCCCTGCCTTCCTCGGGAGCATTTTGAAATCCCCCGACCCGGACGCCGCCCTCATCAACCTCGAGAGGTTCATCTCGGGCATCGGCTGGAGGACGTCCATCTACGCCGTGCTTCTCGAAAACCCGGACATCATAGAGCTCCTCTCTAAGCTCTTCTCGACGAGCGGGTACTTGTCTACATTCCTCATCAGGCATCCCGAGTACCTGGACGTTATCACGCTCAGGAGCGTGAGGACCGAGTTCGCGTCGAAAGGCGATATAATAAAAGAGCTCGAATCGGCTCTCTCCGTCGAAAGCGACTACGAAGGCAAGCTCGACGCGATAAGGAGGTTCAGGCACGTGGAGACGCTCAAGATCTGCCTCCGGGACCTAAACGGCGAGGTCGACCCGTTTTACGTCGGGTGGTATCTCTCGCTCGTGGCGGATGCGGTGCTCGAGGTCGGACTCGGCCTCGCGTGGGAGATAGTCGCGGGGAAGGAGAACGGAAAGAAAAAGCAAAGGGGCCCGCGCATGACGGTGCTCGGCATGGGGAAGCTCGGGGGGCGCGAGCTCAGTTATAATTCCGACCTCGACTTGATTTTCATATACGACGGCGGGGCCGAGGAGCACGAGTTCTTCTCGAAGCTCGGTCAGAAGGTGATCTCGGTGCTTTCTGTTCCGACCGGTGAGGGCTTCGCGTATAAGATCGACATGGGTCTCAGGCCCTCGGGGCGCTCGGGCGCGCTCGTTACATCGTACGACGCGTTCAGGAAATACCACGAGGAGAGCGCTCAGGTGTGGGAGAGGCAGGCGCTCATCAGGGCGAAGCCTTCCGCCGGGGATGAGAGGCTCGGGAAGCGCGTTTCCGGATCGATAGAGGAATTCGTTTACGGCAAACCCGTGCCGCCCGATTTTCACAAGGAGATAAAACACCTCCGCGCGAGGATGGAGACAGAGCTCGGGAGGGAGAGCAAGCAGAAGCTCAACATCAAGACGGGCAGGGGCGGCATAGTGGACATCGAGTTCCTCGTACAGATGCTCCAGTTGAGGCACGGAGGGGAGCACAGGGAAGTGAGGGGGCAGAATACGCTCGACGCGCTAGGCGGGCTCCGGGACGCCGGGATAATAAAGGAGAAGGAATACGCATCGCTTTCGGACGGGCTTTACTTCCTCAAAAAGATGGAGAACTTATTAAGGCTCCTCCACGACAGGTCTATAAACGAGCTCTACGAGAGCGATTTCGAGAAGCTCTCGAACGAGCTCGGTATGGGACCCGATGGAAAAGAGCTGAGGAAAAAATATATAGCCAGGACCAATACGATCAGGAAGATATACGACAGGTATTTCTCATGACAGGCGCGTTTAAAATAATCGCCTGCCTGAAGGACTTATATATATGAGCAGGTTCAAGAACTGTATATTCATAATGGCCGACGGCGCGAGGGCGGACGTTTTTTCCGAGCTCCTCGAAAAGGGAGAGCTCCCGAATATTTCGAGATACGTCGTCGAGAGAGGCTCCTTCAGGATAGCGTCCTCCGTTTTTCCGTCGACGACAGGGCCCGCTTACACGCCCTACATACTGGGGAAGTATCCGGGCAGGTGCAACTTCCCCGGAATAAGGTGGCTCGACAGGTATATCTACCCCGACAAGCGGAGGCTCTTTTCTTTCCGCCGCTTCAGGAGCTATATCGGGATCGAGACCTATTTCATGAACAGCGACGTATCGGCCGACAACAAGAGCCTCTTCGAGTTATTCCCCCGGAGCGGGAATATACTCAACGAGCTATCACGCGGAGTGAGCATCAGGTACGACAAAACTAGGTTCTCGAAGCTCTACTACAAGGTGAAGGGGCATTTTACGGACAAGAGCGACGAGGTCGATATGGTTGCGCGGCGGATACTGCTGCGTGAGCTTGACGAGATACACGATTTCATATTCGTCGTGTTCCTGGGCATAGACACGTATTCACACATAAACCACCCGTTCCACAGGAAGGTGCTCGATTCCTATACGAGGATCGACGAGACCGTGGGGCTTGCGGCGAAGAAGCTCGAATCGGAAGGGAGGCTCGACGAGACGCTCATAGTCATCGGGAGCGACCACGGGCTTACGCAGACGCATTCCCATTTCGATTCCCTCGAGTTCCTCAACCGGAGGGGTTACAAGACATTCTATTACCCGAACGTCTTCAGGCATTTCACGGACGCGGACGCTGCGAGCCTGATATCCGGGAACGCCATGGCAAACATATACGTGAAGAGCCCTGAAGGCTGGGGGAGGAAGTCGACTTTCGAGGAGCTTTACACTCTCGCTGAAAGCTTCCTCGAGAGGCCGGAGGTCGATATAGTCGCGGGACTCGACGAGAAGGGAAGGGCTAGGATGAGGAGCGTGAGGGGAGAGGCGGCGGCATGGCTCGATAGTGAAGGTTTAATAAACTATGAAAAGGTTTCAGGCGACCCGTTCGGATATAACGGCATGCCCGGCAGGATGAGCGCGGACGAGGCGCTCGACCTGAGCTTCGGTACGCGCTACCCGGATGCGCTCCTTCAGATCGTACAACTCCTCGAAGCTCCCCGCGCCGGGGACCTCGTGCTGAGCGCGAACCCCGGCTACGACCTCCGGGCGAAGCACGAGAGCCCGGAGCACCGGTCTTCGCACGGCGCGCTTTTCAGGGAGCATATGCTCGTGCCCGTGGCGATGAGCGCCGTTATTAAAAAAGAGCGGCTCCGCACGGTCGATCTCTACCCCACTATATTGAGCCTGATGGGAAAACCCCTGCCGGACGGCATAGACGGAGTGGACCTGAGCCGATGAAGGGAATGCGCGGGCGGTGAGTGCGTATTACGAGAAAACTGCCCTCGCGACGGCTTCGGATATAAACAGCATCACCGCGCCCCAGAGGAAGTAGCGCCATATATCCCTGTATACCTTGATGAGTCCCGGAGTAATATCGGCGTCGGGCTTTTCAGGGGCTATATACAGCTTTTCGAGGTTCGATTCGCGCGGGTCCACGTTCACTGCGAATTTATAAGAATCCTTCCCCGATTCCCTGACCGTGTATATGCCGGGCTCGTACGCCTTATCGAATAGCGCCGGGCTTGTTTCGATCACGTATCTCTTACCCGAAGGGTTTCTCACTTCGATCCTGTCCGCCTCGTTTGATGCGTCGATCGGTATGGCGTCCCCGACTATAAAATTCCTCCTGCCTTCGTTTGCGGAGCCGGGCATGTCGAGGAAACCCTTCACGACGGGGAGGAACACGGTGGTTATCGAGAAATTATTCCAGCTCGTATCGGCCGTTGAGGTGATGAGGAAGACGCTCCCCTTACCGAAGGATTTTTTTATCATAAACGGGTCGCCGCCTTCGAGGCCCAGCAAGACCTCCGCTCCGGGGGAGGGTGCCGCCTTTATATGCTTCCTGACCCCGACCTGGCTCAGCCTTTCTCCGATCTGCTTCGGAAAAACCGGCACGGGCGCGGGGACTATTTTCGCCTCTCCCTCTACTTCCGATATTAGCTCGGCGGGGAGCAGGTCTTTGAGGAGGGCGTTGTACGAGGACGCCCTCACGCGTTCACCGAGGAATATTATTGCAGTACCGCCCCGGGCGGCGAACTCCCCGAGCTCTTTAGCGCTCCCCTCCGTCAGGTCCCCGACGTTAGCGAGGAATACGAGGTCGTACCCCGAGAGCTTCTCACCGAGGAAGCGGTCGTTGTCCTCGACCGTGATGTGAGCGCCAGAAATTTCGGATATTGTCTCGGCCGCCCTCGCGAGGTAATAGGTCTCAGATAACCTCGCGTCCTCCCTCGGGTCCCCGTCCACGATGAGCACGTTGAAATCGTCGTTGTCCGACAGCACGAAGTACCTAGTATCGTCGACGGCGAGACTGTCGCGAGGTATCACGGCCGTGACTTCTCTAAACGTGCCACGGGCATCGCCGGGGGACCTGTCCTGAGCTTTGTCGAAGGGTTCATCCCCGGAAATATATTCCCCCGGTATAGTGAACTCGTTTAAGACCGTCCCCCCGGGCGGGATATCCAGGTACGCGCTCAGCTCTTCCCCGCCTGAGCTCAAGGACGCGAGGAGCGACTCTTCGGGCTTATCCGAAAAGTTGGAAACCGAAAGCCCGAGCGTTACGGCGTCCTTGCCGTAGCTTGCGTCGATCCCGGTCACGGCGCTGTTCGCCTGAGCGGCTTCCCCGGAGACGTCTATTATCGTGAGCCAGTCCCTTTCGATTTTTTCGTTCTTCCATCCGTTCTTCCGGAGGTCTGTTATGAAGACGACTTCTTTCGTCTGTCCGGGCGCGCTATCCAGCGCGGAGAAGGCCTCTTCGAGACGGGCTTCATTATCGGCGAACGTGTTTGAAATCGTTATTTCGCTCAATTGGTCCCGGAGCACCTCCTTGCCGCTCGAAGGCGAGAGCCTCCCTTCTTCTCCGGCGACCAGCGGGGCGGCTAAGCCGAAGCTCCCGTCGGGGAGCGTTTCTATTAATTCCGTGGCTTTCTCCCGCGCGCGCTCGAAGTTGTCCCCGTACCCCATGCTGAATGAGTTGTCTACTATTATCCCGAGCGCCTTCGGGCCGCCGCTTCCGGCGGGGGAGAACGAGAAGAGTGCGGGCTTGGCGAATACGAGGACGAGGAGGACGATGACACACGCCCTCAGGAGGAGGAGCAGGAGGTCTTTCAGCCTCGACCTCGCCGACGCGTCCCCTTGCGACGCGATCAGGAACCTGATTGCGGGGAATTTTTTTATGACGCCCGACTTCCTCGATATGAGGTGCGCGATCACAGGCAGGGCGACTGCGGCGATCCCAATCAGGAACAGCGGGTTAAGGAAGGAAAAATTCAATGCCTCTCTCTCTATTTGTCGGCGATCTCGATAAGGGATTCCTCGACCGGCCTCGAGGTCGGCGAGAGCACGTACCTGGATTCGTATTCGTGGCAGAGGAGTTTCAGCTTCCCGGTGAACTCCCTTATTCTTTTCCTGTACCCGTCCCTTACCGCGTCCGTGTCCACTATGACCTTTTCTTCCGACTCCATATCGAGGAATTCGAGGGGGCCGCGGAACCCGAAATCGATCTCGTCCTCGTGGAGCACATGGAATATGACCGTATCTTTTTTTGCCGCTTTCAGCAGCTGGAGCGATTTCTCTATCTCGCTCTCGTCGGTGAGGAGGTCGGACAGTATGATGAAAGACGCGTCCTGCTTGAATACCTCCAGCGCCTTCAGCAGGGGCTCCGTGAGCGTTGTCCCCCCGGAGGGCGTCAGCGATTCGAGCTTTTCAAGTATGGGAGTTATATAGGAGTTGCCTGCCCTCGGGGGTATAATCGAGAGCTCCTTTCCGGAGAACGCCGCCGCACCGACCGAGTCCCCTTGTCTAAGGAGCAGGTATGCGAGGGTCGCGGCCAGGCTCTCGGCGTAACGGAGCTTCTGAGAGCCGCCCTCGCCATAGCCCATAGAGGCTGAGCTGTCGACGAGGATGCACCAGGCGAGGTTGACCTCGTCCTCGAACTTCTTGACGTAGAGCCGGTCGTGGCGTCCGTAGAGCCGCCAGTCCACCTGCCTCAGCTCGTCTCCCCTGTTGTATTCCTTGTATTCGAGGAAGTCGGGGCTGATGCCCTTGTACAGGCTCTTGTGTATGCCGGCCTTCCGGCCCCTTACGCGTGACGGGCTCCTGAAATAAAAGCGCCTTAGACGCGAAGCCGTCTCTATGTCGAGTATGCCGTTTGCCATGATTCAAAATTTAAATGGATTAAATAAAAAGTATAACCGAGGGGGGAGGGAGATTCACTAATTTCAGAGCAGGAGGTTTTCTATTTCCTTCGTCACCGAATCTTCCCCGAGGTTCTTCGCTATGGATATTTCCTTGACGAGCAGCGTGCGTGCGGAATCCATTATCCGCTTTTCCCCGAACGAGAGGTCCTTCTCCCGCTGGAGGTGGTTGATGTCCCTGAGCACGACCGCTACCTCGAATATGTCGCCGCTCTTGAGCTTGTCGGAATATTCGCGGTACCGCTTGTTCCAGCTCTGGCCCCCGTTCTGGTGGTTCGAGTTTTTGATTTTTGTTTTGAGAATATCGTAAATCTTGGTTATCTGCCTCCTGGTGATCACGTTCCTGAGGCCCACGATCTCGGCGTTATCGGTCGGGACCATCACGGTTACGTCGCTGTCGACGACCTGGAGGATGTAAAAATTTCTAATAGTTCCGCAAATTTCCTTTGATTCTACCGACATGATTTGCACAACGCCGTGAGCCGGGTATACAGCTTTGTTCCCTACTTTAAACATTTCTATGTTAGTGACCCCTTTTGTGTGATTGGCGGCGCTGCTCCTTACAATCTATCACAGTTCGGACCCCAGGTCAACTGGGCCGCGGGCGGCCGGGACGGGGTCCGGATACGGAAAAACGGGTATTAACGCCGTCCGGACGGCCCGGAAGACGCCTTCCTTACTGTGTAATATGCCCAATTTCCGTCCCTAATCCTCCACGCCCGGCAAGCCCTCCGGGAATAACCTCGCGCCCAGGGGGGAGCCTGTGCGAATTGATAGAAGTATCCGTAACTCATTAGATTATTTCTGTCCGGTATTCTTGAATTCCATTACTGCATGATATACATTCTTAATTTCCCGCCGCCTGCTTGCGAGCGGAAACAGAGGGAGGTATTAACCGGTGCAGCACATGATCGAAAAAGAGCTTCTCGACAGGCACGGTATCAGGAACCCGGCAAAGGTCTACTATAACACGCCCGTATCCGCCCTCTACGAGGAGGCGGTAAAGAGGGGGGAGGGGGAGATCGCGGAGGGGGGTACGCTCGTCGTGTACACCGCTCCTCACACCGGGCGCTCGCCGCAGGACAGGTTTATAGTGAAGGAGCCGAGCTCCGAGGAAGAGATCCTATGGGGCCCGGTAAACAAATCCATATCCCCCGCCAATTTCGACTCGCTATACAAGAAGGTCGCCGCCCACCTTACAGGCAAGGACCTCTTCGTGAGGGACCTGTACATATGCGCCCACCCGGAATACCGCATGCGGGTCCGCGTGATAAACGAGTACGCGTGGCATAACGTATTCGTCAACAACCTGTTCATAAGGCCGGATCGGGACGAGCTCCCCCACAAGTCGGTCGAGTTTACGGTGATCGCGGCGCCTGGCGTAGAGGCCGACCCCAATACCGACGGCACGAGGACGGGGACGTTCATCGTGCTCAACTTCGACAAGCGCGTCGCCATAATAGGCGGCACGCGATACGCGGGGGAGATGAAGAAATCCGTATTCACCGTGCTCAATTTCCTCCTCCCCAGGGAAGGGGTATTCCCTATGCACTGCTCGGCCAACGTCGGCAGGGACGCAGACGTGGCTCTGTTCTTCGGACTTTCGGGCACGGGCAAGACGACCCTCTCCGCTGACCCGGTGCGCGCCCTCATAGGGGACGACGAGCACGGCTGGTTCGACCAGGGCGTTTTCAACTTCGAGGGCGGCTGCTACGCGAAGGTCATAAAGCTCAACCCGGCGACCGAGCCCGAGATATACGACGCTTCGCTCAAGTTCGGCACGGTGCTCGAGAACGTCGAGATAGACCCCCTGACGCGCAGTATTAATTTCGACAGCGACAGGTTCACCGAGAACACGAGGAGCGCGTATCAGATAGACTCGCTTAAAAATATCGTGCCTGCCGGCATTGGCGGCATACCCGGGAACGTATTCATGCTCACATACGACGCGTTCGGGGTGCTGCCCCCGATCTCCAGGCTCACGACCGAGCAGGCGCTATATTATTTCACGCTCGGCTATACGGCGAAGGTAGCGGGGACTGAGAGGGGGGTGACGGAGCCCCAGGCGACGTTCAGCTCCTGTTTCGGCGCGCCTTTTTTGCCGAGGCCGCCTCTATACTATGCGGGGATGCTGAAGCGGAAGCTCGAAGAAAGCGGCGCTTCGGTGTGGCTACTCAACACCGGTATAACCGGGGGGCCTTACGGGGTCGGAAAGAGGATGCCGCTCCCTCAGACGAGGGCGCTCGTCAACGCCGCCGTGAGCGGCGAGCTCGACAGGGGGTCGTTCAGGGAAGTGCCCGTGTTCGGGCTCAAGGTCCCGTCCTCCTGTCCGGGAGTAGACGACAAACTGCTAGAACCGCGCAAAAGCTGGGCCGACCCTGCCGCCTACGATGCGAAGGCCGAGGAGCTGAAGCAGAGGTTCGAGCAGGAGTTCGCGAAGCATAAGGCTTGAAGAAATCTTAAAGGACTATAGGGAGTTAGGAAGAGTTCGCCACTCCGCCACTTCCGCCACCCCTATACCCCCGCGAGGGTGGCGGAGTGGCGGAGAGTCTAATTCTGTCTTCGCGAGCAACGATTTCGACCGAGGAACGAATTCGAGCAAGTAACGGAATCGAACGTGTGAGAATCCGGTCTATTCCTGCTGAATACTCAGACGTATATGTGCTTGGGATGCTCCATTGAAACCAAAATAATTCGGTCGCCCCTGGTTAAATACTCATGTGCTTCTGTTCTCGGGAGGCTCTATCGAAGACAAAATAAACCGGACGCTATCGGCTGATTGCAAGTACGCTCATTAATTTTTGCACAAGGGTCAAACGAGCCAAATTACACGTTATGCGACGCGGCAATCTCATGAATAAAGCGAGATCGCCACGAACATAAAACGGTCTCGCGAAGACAGAAAAGAGGCGATTCTGATGAATAAGAGGAATCGGTCATAGTTGCAACGAAGGCAGAAAAGGTACTTAAATCCGGCTCAACATTGCCTGAGCCAAAATAGTTAGGGTGAGGGGTACATTAATATTACTGTCACTCCCGAATCATTTGTGACATTGCGACACCTGCGCGGCGTATATACCCCGGAGAGCTGTCGCATTGTCGTAAAGTAGAAATCTCCCTGGCCTGAGAATCCGCCATCCGCCAACCTTCCCGCCCTATACCTCTGCGGAGGTTGGCGGATGGCGGAAAGTCCGCAATGTGACAACTGACAAACGTGCAAGGGTATATACCCGGGAGATGTGTCAGTTGATTAAAATCCTCCCTTGTATCTTAAGAACATTGGTAAAGGAGTATAAAATAAGAGGAGGAGCGAAGAGACGCTCAATCCTCCCTTAGTCCGAAGAGGCTGCGGGTTAGATCAGCGCCTTCACTCCTCCATGTCCGAATAACCGG
>JBGSVA010000059.1:0-42221 GCA_041753155.1 Thermodesulfobacteriota bacterium
CTTCCTATGCCCGGCAGGTCGGTAAGCGAGAGGGAATATAATTTATGCGGAAGGTCTTCCTTCGTTATAACCGTAAACCCGTCGGGCTTCTCCATATCGGTCGCCACCTTGGCTAAAAAGCGGTTAGGCGCAAGACCCAGGGAGCATTTCACGTACTCCCCGACCTGCTCCCTGATCGCCTCCTTCACCCGACGGCCTATGGAGACGGCGTTGTCGTAATCCGTCTGCCTCCCGGTTAACCGGCACGCCATCTCGTCGATCGAAAGGACTTTATCCACGGGGAGCACCGAATTGACCGCCGACCATATTTTATGATGCATCTCTATGTACTTTTCGGGCCTCGATTCCACGATTTCAAGGTCCTGGCAAAGCCTGCGGGCCTCAGCGACGCCGGTCCCGGTTTTTATACCGTACTTTTTCGCCTCGTAGCTCGCGGCTATACAGCACGTGCTGTCAGCCATAACAGGGACAACGACCGTCGGCTTGCCCCTGAGGCCGGGCGTGAGCTGCTGCTCGACCGAGGCGAAGTACGAGTTCATATCGACGAAAAGCCACCCGAGCGTATGATCACCCATCACGTAAAAATGATAACATAAATTCCGCCGCAAATTCTCCGGTATAAACCCTGGGTGTATCCCTGGGACGCTGCGGTAACGGCCCTGTGATAGAATATTCCCCATGGGAAGCCACGACCTCGATTTCCTGTTCATAGGCGCGGGCATACTCGGCTCGGCGGGGGCCTGGGCGCTTTCAAGGAAGCTCGGCGAAAGGGGCGTAAAAGCCGCTATCGGCGTGATCGACATAGACATGGAAGGGGAGCATTCCTCCACACTCAAAAACGCGGGGGGCGTGAGGGCGACCTGGCGGAACCGGGCGAACATAGAGCTCTGCAAATATTCGATCGACTTCTACGAATCGATCTCGGAAATAATACAGTTCCGGGAGCTCGGCTACTTCTGGATGCACGGCGCGAAGTCGTGGAGGGAGATAATCGAAAACCATCCCCTCTACGAAGAGTACGGGCTCCCCGTGGAATTGTATCCGGCGGAAGAGGTGCCTTTCATGCTCCCCCTCATCGACAGCATAGAAGGGATCGAAGGTCTCTCGGTCTCGAGAAAAGCGGGGCTCATAGACCACTACTCGCTCAGGGAATTTTATAGAGCCGAAGCGCGGAAGAACGGCGTGAGGTTCTTCGACAGGTGCTACGCCGCGCGTATAACGGTCGAAGGGGGGAGGGCGAAAGAGGTCACGGCTTATGACCTCGCCCGATTTAATAAGGACAGGAGCGGCATGGAAGAGAAAGTGAGAAGTATCCTCGAGGACGACGCCGTCGATCACGATCTGCCGGGGATCGTTTTCAAGTGCGGAACTCTCATAAATACCGCCGGGGCCTGGGCGCCCCGCATCTCGGCCCTTTACGGTTTCAAAGACGAGGGAATAATGCCGAGGAGGCGTCAGATGGTGGTGCTCAACTGCCCGGGCGTCGACCTTTCGCCTTACGGCATGCTGATCGACACGTCGGACATATATTTCCATCAGGAAGGCGCAAATATCCTCGCCGGGTATTCCAACATGGACGAGCCCTACGGCTACAACTTCGAGTTCAGCTTCGGGGGCATGAGCGAGGAAAGCCCGTTCGTGAAGCACATCTGGCAACCGCTCTGGAAAAGAATGAGCGCGTTCGAGAGGGTGAAATTCATAAGGGGGTGGGCGGGGATGTACGCCGAGACGCCCGACCGCTCGGGCTATCTGGGCAGGGTCCCCGGACTCGAAAACGTCTACGAGTGCGAGGCGCATACGGGAAGGGGGCTCATGATCTCGTACGGCGCCGCCTCAGCGCTTGCCGACCTGCTGGTCGACGGCAAGCTCAGGGAAGGGCTCAGGCACGCGGAAGACCTGTCCAGGGAGAGGAAATCGGGGCCCCTCTTCGAAGGGCTGCATTTGTAATAGTCCCGGCCTGTCCGCTAGACCTCGATAATTATCCTGCCGCCCTCGACGTGTACCTTATACGAATTGACGTTCTCATCGGCAGGGGGTCCGAGCACCTCGCCCGTCTTTATGTTGAATTCGGACCCGTGCCAGGGGCAGGTGACTGTATCGCCTCTTATCTCTCCGTCACAGAGCGGCCCGCCTATATGAGTGCAGTCGTTATCTAACGCGTAGTATTCGCCGCCGCAGTTAAAGAGTGCGATCTCCCTGCCGTAGGCCTCAACAAGCTTCGCCTCGCCGGGAGCGATCTCCCCGACCGCCGCTACATCGATAAGGTCTCCCAAAATTTATCACCTCAGCCCAAGATTACGACACCGCGGAGACTTCGTTCATTCGTTCAACAAATCGATGGCTTCCTCGTATTCCTCGGCCATACCCGGATGCCCGTGGCGGTTGGCGGCCTCTATCCCCTCGTAGTAGGCCTCCCTCGCCATCTCGGTGTCTCCCATCCGTATATAGCAGTCGGCGAGAATCCTGAAAACGGCCCCCTGGTCGTTCGCGATCTTCAGATACTCCCTTATCTCCGTTATCGCCTCCTGATACATATCCAGCTTGTAGTATTCGTTAGCCAGACTGTACCTGCCGAGAGGGTTACTCGGGTCCTTCTTCACCAGAGCCTTGAACGTCTCTATCCTCGAGCCTGTCACTCGAAACCTCCGCCTTTAAACCTATTATAACTCACAATATAACATACAATGAACACCGCCGTGAAAGGGGGAATTGAGCGCGATAATCCGGGCGAGGTTGAATGTTGGGCCCGATCCTGAATAATCATTATCTCATATAAACCGATACGGGAACCGAATGCCCAGAAAAATTCTGAATTTTTTATTCAACGCCCTGGCCGTAAAGGAATTCCTCATATTTACGGGAACCTTCTTCGTGCTCACGGCGTTCGCGATGCTGACTACGGACTCCTTCGTCAGGCCCGAAGGCTGCGCAGGGGTAATACCTTTGGAGCTCGCGTTCACGAAGCCCGCGTTCGAGAGTATTGTCGCCGAATGCGGCGCGCAGGGTGTGCGCGCGCACATAATACTCATCTGGATAGACTATCTCTTCATAATCGCCTATACCGGGTTCCTGGGGAATTTAACGGGGTCGCTCGTGAAGGGGTTAGAGCGAGGTAGGGCGGTCACATATTTCAGCCTGCCCATGCTTGCGGGCGCGCTCGACGTGATCGAGAATTTTCTTCTGCAATCACAGCTGTCTCACCCGGATAACCTGAGCAGCCTCATCATCTTCGCCGCCTCGACCGCAGCCGCCATAAAGTTCCTGCTTATCATCGCGACTGTGGCGGTTATCGTCTATTATCTGTTTCTGGCTACGACGAAGCAGAAGTATGCCTGAATCAAAAATATCAGCATGATCCTACCGAAATCTATTGTAATAAATCGGAATAAACGATAAAATGGGGAGAAGTACCATTAATATATTTACTTTTTACATCTAAAAGTATTGGTTTTCATGAATTGATTATCCACCATGCGCCTAACAGATAACGAAATCCGAGATATTACAAAGCTACTGGAAGAAGGGAAGTCTCTTCCTGAACACTTCAGATTTTTATTGTTTGAGGACAAGCGGGAAGTGGAGCTGGTCTGGAACGGAAAGACCCATGAGATTTGTAATGTCGTACTTCCATTTCAGATAATCGAACAAGTAGACGAACCCCGTTCTGAAAAGGAAATGAAACTACAAGGCGAGTTATTCAACCTACAAACGGGGCGGCAGCTCAAGGGCTGGACCAACAAGCTGATCTGGGGTGATAACAAACTGATCCTGTCATCCCTCAAAAACGGTCCGCTGCGCGAGGAAATCGAAAAACAGGGCGGGATCAAGCTAATCTATATTGACCCACCGTTTGACGTCGGTGCGGATTTTTCAATGGACATTGAAATTGGCGATGACACGTTCACAAAACAACCCAGCGTGCTGGAAGAACTGGCTTACCGCGATACCTGGGGCAAAGGTGCTGATAGCTTCATAGCTATGATCTATGAACGACTGTCATTGATGCGTGATCTGTTAACCGAGGATGGCAGTATTTATGTGCATTGTGATTATCGAGTTAGTGGATATATCAAGCTAATACTTGATGAGATATTCCCCCCGCAGTTTTTTCGAAATGAAATAATCTGGAAAAGGTCAACGGCACATAGTGATAACAAATCCTACGGTAATTTACATGATACGATCTATTATTATTCTAAATCTGATAGCACCATTTTTAACCCTCAATTTGACCCATATTCCGAGGAATATATAAAAACTTATTACCGTCACGAAGGTAAAAAAGGAAAATTCCTGGATCGAGACTTATCTGCTAAAGGTTTATCGGGGGGTGGTTATAGATATGCATGGAAGGGTAAGGCTGGTTACTGGCGTTGTCCCATTGAAACAATGCAAAAATATGAATCTGAAGATAGAATTTACTACACCTCAAATGGAACTCCTAGATACAAACAATACTTAAGTGAGATGCCCGGTGTTGTAGCGCAAGATATATGGACGACTATTTTTGCTGTCAACTCCCAAGCTAATGAAAGACTTGATTATCCAACTCAGAAACCAGAAGCACTTCTTGAGCGTATCATCAGCACTTCATCAAATGAAAGTGACATTGTTGCAGATTTTTTTGTCGGCTCCGGCACAACATTAGCCGTGGCGGAAAAACTAGGCCGGAAATGGATAGGTTCCGATCTTGGGAAATTTGCCATACACACTACACGCAAGCGGATGATTGGCGTACAGCGGGAACTGAAAGCAGCTGGAAAATCATGGCGGGCTTTTGAAATACTAAATTTGGGTAAATATGAGCGCCAACATTATATAGGTGTTAACCCATCCCTGCGCGATCAGGAAAAGCAGAAACAGCTTGAAGTGAAGGAAAAGGCATTTGTTGACCTTATATTAAAAGCTTACAAAGCTGAGGCTGTTGAGGGCATCCAGACGTTCCACGGTAAGAAGGCGGGGCGCATGGTCGCCGTCGGCCCCGTAAACCTGCCTGTCTCGCGCCTGTTTGTTGAGGAAGTGATTAATGAATGCCGCCAAAAACATATCACACGTGCGGACATCCTGGCCTTTGAATTCGAAATGGGACTGATCCCGAATATCTTAGACGATGCCAAAGCCAAGGGTATTGATCTTGTAATGAAATATATACCCCGCGAAGTGTTTGACAAACGAGCGGTAGAAAAGGGCCAAGTCGTTTTTCATGATGTATCGTTCATTGAAGTCAAGCCGCATATCAAAGGCGGCACGGTTGCCGTGGAGCTAACCGACTTCTCCGTGTTTTATAATCAGGACATTCTGAAAGAGGTCGAAGAAAACCTCAAGAACGGTGGCAGCAAAATTGTCATCGAAGGAGGAACAATCATTAAAGTTAGTAAAGATAAAAATGGTATTGTCAGCCGTGACATTCTGACCAAAAGTTGGACGGACTGGATAGACTATTGGTCGGTCGATTTCGATTTTGAAAGCAAGAAAGAGTTTGTGAGCATTAAGAATGAAGCCACCGATGAAATAGAAGAAATCTGGACAGGCGAATATGTCTTTGAAAACGAATGGCAGTCCTTCCGTACTAAAAAAGACCGCAGTCTTGAACTGACTAGTGTCTTTAAAGAAGTCCCCAAAGGCCGACGTAAGATCGCGGTAAAAGTTGTTGATATATTCGGCAATGACACAATGAAAGTCATTGAGGTAGCTGTCTAGTCATGGCTCTGCATCCCCATTTCCCCAGATCACCATATGCAATTCTTGACCCTGATGTCCGTTGGTTTCCAGGCGATGATCTGTTCCGGGATCATGCATATGCGCAGCTCTTACCACCGCTAGTCCATAAAGTACGCACTCAGGTCAAGGAATGGCGCGATAGTGGCTACAATGGGGGTACCGCAACCAGCATAGCATTATTGAACTGGTGGTTCAAAAAAGAACACCTAACTCCAAAGGCAGATGGTACAACATCAAATTTCCTATATTACTTCGCACAGCGTGAAGCTGTTGAGACAGTGATTTATCTGTATGACGTATTAGGGGCCAAGGATAAGTATGACCTGATGCGTTTTGATGCACATGGCGGGGTATCCGCCAGCATGTTCCCCGAAGATTGGCTGCGCCTGGTGATAAAGATGGCCACCGGCGCGGGGAAGACGAAGGTAATGAGCCTTATCCTGACTTGGTGCTATTTCCACAAGCTGTATGAACCTGGATCGAATTTAGCAAGGAATTTTCTAGTGATTGCCCCAAACATTATCGTACTGGACCGCATCCGCAACGATTTTGACGGTTTGAAAATATTCTATCACGACCCCCTGCTTCCCGATAATGGATATGAAGGTCAGAATTGGCACGATGACTTCCAATTAACCCTTCATATTCAGGATGATGTCCACGTTAATAATCCCGTTGGAAATATATTCCTGACCAATATCCACCGTGTTTATTCCGGCGAGAATACCGCGCCGTCTTTGAATGATGATAATTTGATGGATTATTTCTTGGGAGCAAAACCCGTAACTAATACTTCTGACAGCATGGTCGATTTAGGTGTTATAGTCCGGGAGGTCGATGAGCTAGTCGTATTGAACGACGAGGCCCATCACATCCATGATGAACGTATGGCCTGGTTCAAATCCATACTGGACATTCACAACAAGCTGAGACAGAAAGACAAATTTCTGTCTCTTCAAATCGATGTTACGGCGACTCCTCGTCATAACAATGGGGCAATCTTTGTCCAGACCGTGAGTGATTATCCACTTGTAGAGGCAATATCTCAGAATGTCGTGAAGCACCCCGTTCTGCCTGATGCTGCCAGCCGTGCCAAGCTCCATGAGAAACAGTCTTCCCGATTCACAGAACGTTACGAGGATTATTTGCACCTGGGCGTTGAGGAATGGCGAAAGACATATGAGATACATGAAAAGGCAGGCAAAAAAGCCATCCTGTTCGTGATGACAGATGACACGATAAACTGCGACGAGGTTGCCGAATGGCTCCAAAAGAACTATCAAGAATTAAACGGGGCCGTTCTGACCATCCATACTAACAAATCCGGTGACATTGCCGAGAGCAGAAAGGGCAAAGATAAGGAAGAACTGGATCGGCTACGGAAGCAAGCTAATGAGATCGATGGATGGGAAAGCCCATATAAAGCAATCGTATCCGTCATGATGCTTAAAGAAGGATGGGACGTGAGAAATGTTACTACCATTGTAGGGTTGCGGGCCTACGCAGCCAAGAGCAATATCCTGCCCGAACAGACACTGGGTCGGGGTTTGCGCCGTATGTATTATGGCAGCGATGTTACTGAGTATGTGAGTGTCATCGGCACATCGGCTTTCATGGAATTTGTGGAATCCATTCAAAGCGAAGGCGTTGAATTGGAACTGGGCTCGATGGGTAAAGGAGCAAGGCCAAAATCACCACTCGTTATTGAAGTCGATAATGATAATACCACTAAGGATATTTCCGTCCTTGATATTCAGATACCCCGTCTGACCCCAAGGATTTTTCGGAACTATAAAAACCTCGAAGACCTCGATGTCAACACGTTTACCCACAAGAAAGTGTCCTACCGACAATTCTCGGAAGAAGAGCAACGTGAGATTGTGTTCCGAGATATAACAACCGACGAGGTGACGCACACCACAGTCCTGACCACAACCGGTGATGCCGATCATCGCAGCGTCGTGGGGTTCTTTACCCAACAGATTATGAAAGATTTAAGACTCGTAGGCGGCTATGACATCTTGTATGCCAAGGTGAAAGATTTTATACAAAACCAACTATTCGACCGGTCGGTTGATCTCGACAGTCTGAATACATTTAGAAACCTTTCGGAAATAGATGCGACTAGTACCATTCACAACTCTTTCAAGGAACAGATTAACAAACTTACTGTTCAGGATTACGGCACATCGAAAATTATTGAATATATAAAGCTGCGTAATACTAGGCCTTTTGTGATAGACGAAAGGTCGTTCGTTCCGGCCAAGAAAAGCGTGTTTAACAAAATCATTGGCGACAGTCATCTGGAACTTGAATTCGCCTCGTTCCTGGAAAGTTGTGGTGATATAGTGTCCTATGCTAAGAACTATATGGCGGTCGGTTTTAAGCTGGACTATGTAAATTCAAAAGGGGATATTTCAAACTATATTCCTGATTTTCTAGTGAAACAGGATAATAAGCATATTTTTGTCGTCGAAACCAAAGGACTTGAGGACTTAGATGTACCTCTAAAAATGGAACGCCTTAGACAATGGTGCGAAGATATAAATGCCCTACAATCCGAAATTACCTACGATTACATTTTTGTAGATCAAGAAAGTTTTGACAAATATAAACCGAAAACGTTTACAGACCTGATAAAAGGTTTCAGACAATATAAAGACTGATTTACAAACTCCAAAAGTATTCTGACTCGGAAACCCACCTCACGCCATCCCATTCCTCATCGAGAACTTCACTAGATCAACCAGGTTGTGGATCTCGAGCTTCTTCATTATCATCAGCGAAAAAACCGTGAAACACCACCTATCTAAAATCTTTAAGAAACTCCAGATCAGGAAAAGGACGGATTTGAGAATGTATTTATAAGACAGTCTCAAGTCTAATATCCCGTAATAAATCCCCCTAATTTTTGTTAAAAAAGCTATCACTCCTATATTTTATTTACAATCGGCACTAAACTTAGCGTGAAAATCCGGAAATTCCGCATAGTCGGACTTGCGTCGGGATGCGTGAACTATCAGGCCGTGGAGGACTTCGGGACGGGGACGGGACAGTTCGCGGGCTCGTACGATCCGGTCTTTACCGGGAGCTACGATACATGTCTCGAGACGGCGGAGATCAGGAACATAATTATGGAGCTAGGTCAGACGCCGGCTTCTTCGCCGATGACACAGTACACGAGCGACAAGGAGAAGTGCGCGCCGTATAAATCCGAGGCCGGGGCGTTCAATCAAACATCCCTGGCGCTCCACGACTTCAGCCGGGCGCTCGGGCTCGTGGTTAAGAGGTCGGAGCTCAAGGGCGCGTTCGAGAATGTACAGTTCGTCCCGCAGTTCTCGGGCGTAGATGAAAATATCACGGAGACCGTTACGGAGCTCAGGGGTCACGAGAAGGACGTTGTCACGGTCAACCAATGGAAGGATTACTTCACTTCGTTCTACGTGCAGAAATCCCCTCAGGAGGTCGTCCTCGAGAACGCGGACAGGCTCGAAGCGACTTTCGCATTACTGGATGCGTTCTCGGACATCTACAAGGAGCAGCTAGACAACTACGAAAGGAACATCAAGCTCCTCGATACCCTGCTCGAAGACAGCGAAAGCAGGGACGCGCTCAAGAGGTCGTTCGTCATAGACAGGAGCAAGGAGCTCGACAGGCGTCGTGCCATGCTCGAGAACTACGACCAGGCGCTCGATGCGGTCAGGGTATCTTACAAGAGCTTATACGAGCGATCGGAGCTTTCGGACCCGCACTACAACGATCCGATATTCCAGGAAGACATGAAGGAGTTCCTTATAAAGATCACGAACCTGGTACAGCAGTCGAAGATCATATCGTAAATTGGGGGAACTGTGCACCGGAAGTACACCGAAAGTACACCAAGAGTTCACCGGATTTCTATGTTGTGAGGTCGGATTCGTCCCCGAGCCTTTTCTCGATTTCTAGGAGAAAGTCGAAATCCGGGCCTTCGTCCGAAGTGTTACCGTGTAATGTCGTTGATTTAGTGTTAGTTATATTGAATACTTGAGAAAATGCTTTAACTATACTATCCTCCGCCTCCGGCATGTCTATATATTCTTTTTTCCCAAGCCACCTTTGAATGGACGTCATTTTCACGTTCTCGATGCCGCAGGGGACTATCATATCGAAATAGGAGAGGTCGGTATTCACGTTTAGCGCGAATCCGTGGTAAGTGACCCATCTCCTGACGCCCACACCTATAGACGCGATCTTATGCCACTTAGCCCACACGCCTGTAATGCCCTTGATCCTCCTCCCGCGGATGCCGAAATCCGCGAGTGAAAGGATTATCGTCTCTTCCAGGTTCCTCAGATATTTATGTACGTCCCTGCCCATGCCGTTCAGGTCCATGATCGGATACCCGACGAGCTGACCGGGGCCGTGGTACGTGATGTCTCCGCCCCTGCTTATAACCTCGAAATGGATGCCGGCCTTGCTCAGGTAGTTCTTCGCCGCAAGGAGGTTCCCCATATTGCCGCGGCGGCCAATTGTGAACGTAGGGGGGTGCTCCAGGAGGAGAAGGGTGTCGCCGATCTCACCGTTCGTCCTCATTTCAAGGAGCTTTAACTGAATTTCGAGGGCCTTCCGATAGGGGACCTTTCCGAGCTTGTATGCTTTATACGTGTTCATTATTTTATTATATCATAATCATGATAAGCGAAATAGCGGCATCTACCCGGATGGTTTTATAAACATACATTGTGCAGGAGAGATTACAAAGAAAATGGGTCTGAAGGTGAAGAAAAACGAGATTGCCGCGCTGCGCTCGCAATGACAGATTAAAACTAAATCCTCCCTCACCCTCCTTTTTCTAAGGAGGGAATTGAAGACAAAGCGAACAATAGATTTCTCGGCGTTGTCTCGAAATGACAGGGTAGGGTGGGACGCGGATATTCGCGGCTGGACTTCCAGAAAATCCACCCTGACCTATTTGGACTTTAGCAACGTTCAGCCAGAAGTTAATTTACTTCGCTGCCTTTGATGTCATGGCATCCGGTTCTTACGCTTGTTCAGAACCGTTCTTTACGAAAGGAGGGAATGAAAGGCAAAAGACAGATTTCTCACGCTTCGGTTCGAAATGACAGGGTAGGGTGGGACGAGAGAGAAGAAGCGGGGTAAGATCGCGGCTGGAAGCCGCTCCTACAATCATAATTGGAAGATTCTGAAACGGGTTCAGAATGAAGTGCTTCGCCAGTATAAATTAAAAATTCCTCGATCTGCCGAGGGCGGAGAGGGCGGCTTCCATTACCGCTTCAGACAGGGTAGGGTGCGCGTGGGACGTAATAGCTATCTCAAGGGGAGTGGTTTCGAGGGTCCGTCCTACGCCTATCTCCGCAATAAGCTCCGTCGCCCCGTGGCCGATGATGTGCGCGCCGAGAATCTCTCCCGTCGATTTATCTGCGATTATCTTTACGAAGCCGTCCGTCTCGCCCGTGCCTACGGCCTTTCCGGACGCTCTGAAAGGGAACTTGCCTACGGTGTAATCGAGCCCCTTTTCCTTGACCTGCTTCTCCGTCATGCCGATCATCGAAATCTCGGGCTGGCAATACACGCAGCCGGGGATGTTGTCGTAGTGGACCTTGCTCTTGAGCCCGGCCATCTTCTCGACCGCGACTACGCCTTCATCGGACGCCTTATGGGCTAGAAGGGGCGGCCCGATTACGTCGCCTATCGCGTAGACGTTTTCACAGGTGGTCATGTAAGAATCGTCGGTCTTTATAAACCCCCTTTCGTTTAACTCTATGCGGAGGTCGCTTAAACCGATATCGCCCGACTTCTTGTAATAGCTTAAAGACGAGGGGGCGTCGTTTGCGACGGGACGCCTTCCGACAGCCACGAGAACCATCGAGGCGGTCACGGTCGCTTCGCTCTTGTCGGCGAGCTTCTCGATGATCACGTCCACGTTCTTTTTCTTCTTCTTCACCTCTTTGAATTTCGCGGAGGTAAGCACGTCGATCCCGTTCTTTTTGAAATTCTTCTCGAGCTCCCGGGATATCTCTTCGTCAGCCCCCGGGATCAGGTGATCCATCATCTCGACTATCGTAACTTTACTTCCGAAGGAGTTATAGACGTAGGCGAATTCGGCCCCTATGTACCCTCCTCCTATGACGACGACCGAATCGGGGACCTCCCTGTGGAATATCGCTTCGTCGCTCGTCATTATCTGCTTGCCGTCGATCTCGAGGCCCGGAAGGGTCATGGGGACAGAGCCCGTGGCAATCAGTATCTTATCGGTATCGATCTCTATCTGGCCTTTCTCCTGTATGACGCCGACCTTGTTTTTCGTAATCATTTTGCCTACGCCTTTAAACAGCATAGACTTATTTTTCTTGAGAAGGAATTCGACGCCCTTCGTGAGCGTATCAGACGCGTTCCGGCTCTTGTCTATGACTTTGGAGAAGTCATAGGTAAGCCCTTTATGCTCTATACCGAACTCGCCCGAATGCTTGAAGTACTGGTACACCTCGGCGCATTTGAGTATGGACTTGGAGGGAATGCACCCCCAGTTGAGGCAGACGCCTCCGGCTTTGTCCCTTTCTATGACTGCTACCTTCATTCCGAGCTGGGCCGCTCTTATTGCGGCGATGTAGCCGCCGGGCCCCGATCCTATCACTGTGAGGTCAAATTTTTCCATGGCAGGACTATTATATATTCAATAGAAAGAGCGTCAATTGTTTGGGGGGAATGAGGGATTGCCGCTCTGCTTTGCAGCCTGTAATGATTCTCCTATATCTGTAGGAGCGAGTTCCCGGGTCGAGCCCGGGACAGGCCAGCCGCGACACACGCGTAGTGTGGTTTATGAAAAGGCAAAGAAAGGAGAAAGGCTATTTTCTTTATCCTTCTTTTCCTTGATGAAAAGAAGCAAAAATCATCCGACTACATAATTTGCTAAAAATCTTATGTTTAAGCTAAAATCTTTCAATTGGAAAGCAGAAAAATTTTTATACGCTTAAACACGCGATTTTCTTAACGCAAATTCTGTAATGTCGGGAAGAAAGACTTAAGCGTAATTTAATGGATGAAAGGTGACACCCCCATCCGAGCTATTTTGTATTAACCATCACCCAACCGGAACTAATATACATCAGTGCCTTTGTTGAGAGAGCGACCAGTTGCGCGTTAGCTTGCAACTGTTCCCCCTCAAGGGGGAAGGAATGAAAAAAAGGACGAACGGGTTGGTCTGTGTGGCTGGATTAAGCGGAGGAGTTTGGGAAGGATCGTAGAGACACACACTGTGTGTCGCGGCTGGAAGCCGCTCCTACAGAAAAGGAAACACCCCCATCCTATCTATTTTGTTTTAACGATCGCCAAGCCTAGAATTATTTGGCGTCAGTGACTTTGTTGGGAGAGCGACCAGTTGGTTTTGTATTTATAAGGTCTGTCCATGAAATATTGGCATTATGGTAATCAGCCGGAATCGACCTATTTCTCCCTCACTCGAAATAGTACTTGCTTGCAACTGTTCCCCCTCCAGGGGGAAGGAAAAGAAAAAGTGTCGCGGGGGAGCTGCTAATAACGGTTGACTTAACAAGCGCGTGTGCATTATTATTTTTAGTAGAGATTTTCCCAAAGCCCGACGGGTACTGCTGATGGATGAAACCACAGACAAAAAGAAAAATGAGATTAGCCCCGAAGAACTGGAGAACAGGGAATGGGTCGAGTCCATCGATTACGTCCTCAATACGAGCGGCCCGGAGCGCGTCAGCAAGCTCTTAAAAATCCTCCAGATCCACGCCCAGAAAAAGGGCGTGAGGACGTACTTTACCGCCAACACCCCGTATATAAACACCTTCCCGGTCGAAATGCAGCCGCCTTATCCGGGAGATCAGGCTATAGAGTGGAACATAAGGAGCCTCATCAGGTGGAACGCTATGGCCATGGTGGTGAGGGCGAACAGGATAGAGGAAGGTATAGGGGGCCATATCTCAACTTTTGCTTCGGCGGCGGCACTTTACGAAGTAGCCTTCAACCATTTTCTAAGGGCTAAAAACGGGAATAACGAGGGGGATATAGTCTATTTTCAGGGGCACGCCTCACCCGGAATATACGCCAGGGCTTTCCTCGAAGGCCGCCTTACGATAGAAAACCTGCAAAATTTCAGGCGGGAGCTGCTTCCCGGCGGAGGGCTGCCCTCCTACCCGCATCCCTGGCTCATGCCGGGATTCTGGCAGTTCCCCACGGTGTCGATGGGGCTAAGCCCGATCATGTCGATATATCAGGCGCGGTTTAATCGTTATCTCGAAGACAGGGGACTCAAGGAGCATTCGGACTCCAAGGTTTGGGCCTTTCTCGGGGACGGGGAATGCGACGAGCCCGAAGCGCTGGGCGCGATAACCCTCGCCTCGAGAGAGAAACTGGACAACCTCATTTTCGTCGTCAACTGCAACCTCCAGCGCCTGGACGGGCCTGTGAGGGGGAACGGAAAGATAATACAGGAGCTGGAGGCGATATTCAGGGGCGCCGGGTGGAACGTGATAAAGGTCATATGGGGGAGTAACTGGGACCGGCTCCTCGCAAGAGACAAGGACGGCATACTCGTAAAACGCATGGGCGAGGTGGTGGACGGGGATTACCAGAAATACACGGTCGAGTCGGGCGACTACATCCGCAAGCACTTTTTCGGTACAGACCCGAGGCTCCTCGAAATGGTCAAAGACCTCACTGACGAGGATCTGGTGGAGCTGAGGCGGGGAGGTCACGACCCCGAAAAAATCTATCCCGCATTTAAAGCGGCCGTAGAGCACAAAGGCGCTCCCACCGTTATTCTCGCAAAGACAATCAAGGGATACGGGCTCGGCGAAGCCGGGGAAGGCAGGAACATCACGCACCAGCAGAAGAAGCTCAACGAGGACGAGCTTAAGGAGTTCAGAACGAGGTTCGACATACCCTTATCGGACGAGGACGTCGTAAGGGCCCCGTTTTACAGGCCGCCCGACGATAGCCCGGAGATAAAATATTTGCAGGAGCGGAGACGCGAGCTTGGCGGCTATCTTCCGAAGAGAGAGGTCAATTGCGGGCCCATCGACCCCCCTTCTCCTTCCATATTCGAGGAGTTTTACAAAGGCTCGGGCGGGAGGCCCGTCGCAACGACGATGGCCATAGTGCGCATGCTGTCGAAGATGCTCAAAGACAAGAGTATAGGGAAGTATATAGTCCCGATAGTGCCCGACGAAGCCCGCACGTTCGGAATGGAATCCCTTTTCAGGCAGGTGGGCATATACTCGCACGTAGGCCAGCTCTACGAGCCGGTAGACGCCGCGACGCTTTTATTCTACAAAGAGGCCAGGGACGGGCAGATACTCGAAGAGGGTATAACGGAAGCGGGCTCGATGTCGTCTTTCATCGCGGCGGGGACGGCCTACGCCACGCACGGCATCAATATGATCCCGTTCTTCATTTTCTATTCGATGTTCGGCTTCCAGAGGGTGGGCGACCTCGTATGGGCGGCAGGGGACTCGAGGGCGAAGGGCTTCATGGTGGGAGGCACGGCGGGGAGGACTACGCTCGCCGGCGAAGGTCTCCAGCACCAGGACGGCCACAGCCACCTTCTCGCATACCCGGTGCCGAACCTGAAGGCGTACGACCCCGCTTACGCCTACGAGATCGCCGTCATAATCGAGGAAGGCATAAAGCGGATGTACGTAAACCAGGAAAATATTTTCTATTACCTGACGGTCATGAACGAAACGTACGAGCAGCCGCCCATGCCCGAAGGCGTGAGGGAGGGGATATTGAAGGGGATGTATAAATTCAGGGCGTCCGGGCTCAAGGACGCGGAATTCCACGCACAGCTATTCGGGAGCGGAACGATACTAAACGAAGTGCTCAAGGCACAGAAGGCGCTCGAAGAACAGTACGGGGTCTCGGCAGACGTGTGGAGCGTAACGAGCTACAAGGAGCTCTACAGGGACGGCTGTGAGAACGAACGCTGGAACATGCTGCACCCGTCGGAGATAAGGAGGGTGCCTTATATAACCCAGTGCGTCAAAGACGCGCCGGGGGTCTTCGTGGCGGCGTCCGATTACGTGATGGCCCTTCCCGACTCGATCTCGCAGTGGCTCCCGCGCCCCGTAGTATCCCTGGGAACCGATGGATACGGACGGAGCGGAAGCCGGAAGGCGCTCAGGGACTTTTTCGAGGTGGACTGGAGGTACGTTACGCTCGCCGTGCTCGCATCGCTGACGTGGGAAAACAAGATAGGGACGGATGTCGTAGAGAAAGCTATAAAGGACCTAGATATAAATCCGGGGAAAGCGAACCCGCTTATAGCGTAGCTTTTCCTCCATTTCCAAAGTCGGAACAATGGAAGAATACAAGATTGCCGCGCCTTGCACACGTAGTGTGGTTTATGAAAAGACAAAGATAGAGAAAAGGCAACATATTACTCTCTTCTTTTCCTTGATGAAAAGAATACGTCCTTCGATCCTTTCAGTAATGTCTTGGTTCCATTATTTGACGAAAGCTGAGGAGTGACAGAGGAATCGTATATAAGCGCAGATTCTGCGCCTCAGGACGAACGGGTTTATTATCGCGGCTGGAAGCCGCTCCTACGTGGCTTATAGCTCTTTCTTGTAGGAGCGCTATCCCTTCAATTCCGCTCAGGGCAGGTTTGGCGCGATTATGAATTGTCGGGAAGAGTTTGAGAATTGCATCCCTCGACAGTCTCAGGACGAACGGGCGGCGAGTCGCCGCGGACATTCGAAACTTCCACGGTGCTGGTTCACACAGAGAAGGTTCGGCTGGATCGTACAGGCTCAAGATAAATACTTACAATTTAAAATTTCGAATCTAATGCGGGATATGTTATAAAATTAGTGACTATACTTTGAGGCGTAACGAATATGGCAATCGAATTTAAACTGCCCGACCTGGGCGAGGACATAGAGACAGGGGACGTGGTGAGGGTGTACGTATCACCCGGAGACAAGGTGGAGAAGGAGCAGGCCCTTATGGAGCTCGAAACGGACAAGGCCGCGCTCGATATACCTTCGCCCGCGGGAGGCGTGATCAAAGAGGTCCACGTCAAGGAAGGGGATACGATAAAGATAGGACAGCTCCTGGTGACGATTGACGACGGCGCGGGCGGGGGAGAACAGGCGGCTGAAAAGAAAACCGCTAAAGAGGAAGAGGCTCCGCCGAAAAAAGCAGAGCCCGAGATCGTTCAAGCCACAAAGAAAGAGGAGCCCAGGGAAACCGCAGAGAAAAAAGCGGAAGAAAAAGAAGCCGCTCCCAAAAAAGTCGAGCCCGTGAAGAAGGCTGAACGAAAACAAGCGGATGAGAAGAAGCCGGAGACGGAAAGAAAGACCGGAGAAAGTGAGGAGAAACCCGCGCAGATCATTCCCGCTTCGCCGACGGTGAGGAGACTTGCGCGCGAGCGGGGAATAGACATAACGAGGGTCACGGGAACGGGGCCGGGCGGGCGCATTACGGAAGAGGACTTAAAGGCCCCCAAAATGAAGGCTGCTCCCGAAGAAGCGAAACCCGCGCCCGAGCAAAAAGGGCCCGAAGAAAAGGCCCCCGTCTCCGAAGCCGCTCCGTCGGACGACAAGTACGGGGAGACCGAGCATGTAGCGATGACCCGGGTCAGGAGGCTCACTGCCGAGCGCCTGAGCGAGTCCTGGAAGGCCCCCCACGTAACGCAGCACGACAGGGCGGATATCACGGAGCTCGAAAAGCTGAGGAAGCATTACGGGAAGGAAGTCGAGAGCCTGGGCGGCAAGCTGACGATGACGTCGATATTACTCAAAGCCGTTTCATCCGCGCTCAAGCTCCACCCGCAGTTTAACGCCAGCATCGATATGGAAAAGGGCGAGATCGTATACAAGAAATACTTCAACATCGGCGTAGCGGTCGATACGGACAGGGGGCTCCTCGTCCCCGTGATAAGGGACGCGGACAAGAAGAATATAGAAGAGCTTTCGGTCGATCTTCGCGTACTATCGGAGAAAGCCAGGACGAAGAAGATTACGCCCGCGGAGCTGCAAGGGGGAACGTTTACGATAACGAACCTCGGCGGGCTGGGCGGGACTTATTTCACGCCCGTGATAAATTCCCCGGAGGTCGCGATCCTCGGCGTATCGCGCGCGGCGCTGGAGCCCGTATATATAGACGGACAGCTCCAGCCGAGGCTCATACTCCCGCTCTCGCTATCATACGACCACCGCCTGATAGACGGGGCCGACGCGGTGAGGTTCCTGAGATGGATAGTGGAGGCGCTCGAAGAGCCGTTCAAGCTCTCTCTCGAAGGCTGACAGGCACACACGTAGTGTGTTTTATGTTTGTGTCACAGATATTTTTTAAACTTATATGACGGAAGAAAATAAAACACAGGTGGCGGTGATAGGGGCGGGCCCCGGGGGATACCCGGCGGCGTTCCTCGCGGCCGACCTCGGCCTCGACGTCACGATTATAGATCCGGAAAATAACCCGGGCGGGGTATGCCTTTACAGGGGATGCATTCCGTCGAAGGCGCTCTTGCACGCGGCCCGGGTCATAACCGATGCGGAGCAGGCCTCAGACTGGGGAATCGCGTTTGAAAAACCGACGGTCGATATAGATAAGCTCAGGGAATGGAAGAACGAAGTGGTCGGGAAGCTCGTCGGCGGGCTCGGACAGCTTGCGAAGCAGAGGAAGATCAAATACGTCGAAGGCAGGGCGAAGTTCGTCGATTCGCATACACTCGAGATTAAAACGAACGGGGGAGGGACGGAGCTGCTGAAGTTTGAAAACGCGGTGATTGCGACAGGCTCGCGCCCGGCGGAAATCCCCGGCCTGAACGCATCTCATAACATTCTGGATTCCACGTCCGCCCTCGACCTCCCCGATATTCCCAAGACGATGCTCATAGTCGGAGGCGGGTATATAGGGCTCGAGCTGGGCACGGTTTACTCGGCGCTCGGCACGGAGGTGTCCGTAGTCGAGATGACATCGGGGCTGATGCCCGGTGTAGACAGGGACCTCGTGAGGGTGCTTCAAAAAAGGTCCGAGGGTATATACAAGGACATTATGCTGGAAACGAGACTTACCGGCATCAAGGAAACCGGGAACGTGGTGATAGTCGAGCTCGAGAGGGGAGGAAAGGAAAAGCTCGAAATAGCTTTCGATAAGGTGCTCGTTTCCGTGGGCAGAAAGCCTAACAGCGAGGGGATTGGCCTAGAGAACACGAAAGCGGAAACGGATTCGAAAGGGTTCATACGGGTGAATGAGGAGAGGAGGACGTTCGAACCCAATATATTCGCGATCGGCGACGTCGCGGGGGAGCCGATGCTTGCACACAAGGCGACCCACGAGGGAAGGGTGGTCGCCGAAATCCTCGCCGGCAGGAAGTCCGTCTTTATGCCGAGCGCGATACCGGCAGTAGTATTTACAGACCCCGAGATCGCGTGGTGCGGACTCACGGAAACCGAGGCGAAAGAAATGAAGATACCGGTTTCAGTCGCGAGGTTCCCCTGGGGGGCGTCGGGAAGGGCCGCCACGCTCGGGAGACAGGACGGGGTTACGAAAATCATAGCGGACCCGGAAACGGGACGCGTGCTCGGCGTGGGCATTGCGGGACAGGGGGCGGGAGAGTTGATCGCGGAGGGTGTGCTAGCCGTCGAAATGGCGGCGCTCGTCTCGGACATCGCCCTCAGCATCCACCCGCATCCGACGCTCTCCGAGACCCTGATGGAAGCGGCCGAAGCCTTCGAAGGGTCGAGCACGCACATATACAGGCCGGGGAAAAAATAACCGCCTGCCGGAGCCGACACTGAAATGAACCAGGCACTACCCGAAGAAAAAAACATCGAGACTGAGCTTGCGCGCGTTACTATACTGCCCGAAAAGGCCCTAATCCGGGCGCTTACCGATATGGTCACGGACATCGCGGAGTCGTGCGGCATCGGCAGGAAAGAATCAGAGAACCTCGACAGGGTGCTCATCGACATAATGGACAACATCGTGAAGTTCGGATTCGAAGGGGAGAGGCGGAAGCCGATAGACGTCGTCATATCGAGGCGCCTGCACGCGCTCGTCGTGGCCGTAGAAGACAAGGGGCTCCCTTTCGATTACGAGAAGCTCGAGCGCGGGGAGGAGAGGAGGTTCAGCTCGTACCTGTCGAGGCATTACGCGGACGAGGTGCATTTCGCGACCCTCGGCGCGGGAGGAAACAGGACAGAGATCGTGAAGAACCTCCCGGCGACGGATATCCGCAGCGTCATGGACATATCGGAGCACCGCGAGCACGTGAAGAAGAAAGAAGCCCCTCCGCACGAGGAAATCACGGTGGGAATGCTCGACACTAGTGATATACACCAACTCGTCAGGCTCGTATACAAGTGCTACGGGTATACGTACGCCAACGAATTCATGTATTACCCGGAGCAGATAGAGGCGCGGCTCAAGTCGGGCGTAATGCTCTCGGCCGCGGCCTACAACAGCAGGAACGAGCTCATCGGACACGAGGGCTTCATATTCAGCAAACCCGGGGCCAGGGTAGCGGAGTCGGGCGAAGCCGTCGTCGACCCCCGCTACAGGGGGAGGGGGATATTCCAGATGATGAAAAATCATCTCGTCGAAGTTGTCACCCCGATGAACGTCGCTGGAATATATGGTGAGGCAGTCACGGTGCATCCCTATAGCCAGAAGGGGAGCATAGAGCTTGGCGGCAGGGAGACCGGGTTCCTCCTCGGATACAGCCCGGGGACGGTCTCGTTCCAAAATATTTCCGAGACCGAAAGACCGAGGCGCCAGTCGGTGGCGCTGATGTTCACGCCGGTCTCGGGGAGCGGGCGCGAAACGGTCTACGTCCCGGGCGTCTACAAGGACCTGATCGGCGGCATATACGAGCGGATAGGGTTCGACAGGGAATTTTTGGTCGAAGACGAGAGAACTGGAATTCGAGGCAGGCAGAACGGCCGCACGACTGTATCCATCAGACACGACCACAACCAGGCGCTCATTCAGATAGACAGGGTGGGGAGAATGACGGTTAAGGAAATCGAGTTCCAGCTCAAGCACCTGACACTCGAAAGGTTCGACTGCATCTACGTGGACATCCCTCTCAAACAGAGGGGGGCGGGTTACGTTGCCTCCGCAATACGCAGGCTCGGCTTCTTCTTCGGATGCGTTATACCGGAGTACAGGGACGGGGACGTGCTCAGGCTCCAGTACCTGAATAACGTCGAGATATCGAGGGACGACATAAAGACCGCGTCCGGATTCGGAGAGAAGCTTTTGGATGCAATCCTCACGGATATGCCGGGAGCAGCGGGCTAATCGTTACCGTCCAATAAACCAGACATCAATCCCTACGACTTCCCGTAGACGGGTATCGCGGCTCCGCTTACGGCTCGGGCGTCGTCCGAGCAGAGAAAGGCTATCACCCTGGCCACATCTTCGGGCGCTACCCATTTT
Organism: Thermodesulfobacteriota bacterium; assembly: GCA_041753155.1. GTDB lineage: Bacteria > Desulfobacterota_D > UBA1144 > Nemesobacterales > UBA2774 > 2-12-FULL-53-21. Next base: position 21,136 of record JBGSVA010000059.1, read on the forward strand.
GTAAAATCAGCGTCGGGCATGCTCTTTCTGTTGCCGGGCGTGTCCATCGTGCCCGGTATCACTGCGTTCACGTTGATATTGTGCTCCCTGAGCTCCTCGGCCATGGATTGCGTGAGGTTGAGAACCCCCGCCTTGGATGCACCGTATGCAGAGAGTCCCGGCGAGCCCTTGAGCGCGGGACGCGAGGCGATGTTTACGATACTCCCCCGGCCCTGTTTGATGATGTGGGGGACGATGCTCCTTGAGCAGAGGAATACGGATTTCAGGTTCATATTCATCATCCTGTCCCAGGCCTCTTCATCCGTGTCCGCGAGCGGGGACTGCGTGAAGCCGCCAACGATATTTACCAGAATATCTATGCGTGAGAACTTCTCTATCGCCTTCAGAGCCACGTTCGAGACGTGAGACACCTTCGTAACATCCGCTTTGCCGAAAGCGACCCTCGCCTTATACTCTTCCCTCAAGCTCAGGCACCCTTCCAATTCCTCATCATCGATGTAGGTGCTCAGAACGAACGCCCCTTCAGCCAGAAACACGGACATTACGGCTTTTCCGAGGCCGCCCGTGCCCCCGGTTACGATCGCGACTTTATCTTCGAGCTTTTTCATCCCGGCGCCTCCGTTTATGCCGATAATTATCCGTCCACAACCGATTCAAATCAATATATTATTATCAAAGGCGGGCTTGACATCCGGAGCCGACTGTAAATAAAATAGAGTTGCGTTCCCACGCGTGTGAGAGAGATATGGAGTTATTCATTTCAATGAAGGCGGAGTCCCTGAACAAGGGCATTTATTTTCAGGAGAGCAATATAATGCAGATGCCCACTGCACAGTCGAATGGCTATTTCATAGCCGAGTTCAGGGAGGGGAGCGGCGAAAAGCTCAGGATGCTGAAAAGGTACGTGGAGATTTTGAAGCAGAAACTCCACGGCGACGAGGTATTTCAGATCGAAGATACGAACATAGGGTTCAAGCTCCTGAAAAGGGTCGAAGAGGATAAGGAATACATGGAGGCCTGGGGGGAGTGGGTGATATTTTCGAGGAACCTCCTCCGTGAGTTAGAGGAAATAGTAGACCAGTAAGACCGTTAGCTCGCATTTAGCGGCATCCCGGCTAATATTTTTCTTCAACTCAAAGTTAATACTTATATTGTATCTATCTCTACCGATTGAATATTATCCCGAATAGTATATCTTTTACCCCTTAAGGAGAAAGCATCCGATGCCGGAGGCGAAGAAAATAAACTACAAAGACACGCTCAACCTTCCGAGAACAGATTTCCCGATGAAGGCCAACCTCAATCAGAAAGAGCCCGAGTACCAGAAGAGGTGGAAGAAGATAAGGCTCTATGAGAGGATGAGGGAGAAATCCGCGGGGCAGGAAAAATTCGTTTTCCATGACGGCCCTCCCTACGCAAACGGCCCGATACACCTGGGACACCTGCTCAACAAAGTGCTCAAGGACATAGTCGTGAGGTCGAAAACGATGCTCGGCTACGACGTCGATTTCGTTCCGGGCTGGGACTGCCACGGCCTTCCGATCGAGCACAAGGTGATGAAGGAGCTCGGGGAGGAAGCGAAAGACCTCTCCAAGATCAAGATCAGATACAAATGCCAGTCGTATGCCGAAAAGTATGTGAAGCTCCAGGCGGGACAGATGGAGAGCCTGGGCACAATAGGCGATTACGGGCACCCTTATCTCACCATGACGCCTGACTACGAAGCCGGTGTGCTCGAGGTCTTCTCGAAGCTCCTCGAAAGGGGGCTCGTTTACAGGGACCTGAAACCCGTACACTGGTCGATAGAGAACCGCACGGCGCTTGCCGACGCAGAGCTCGAATACTACGACAGGAAGGACAGGAGCGTTTACGTCCTGTTCGAAATAGAAAACCCCGATGAACTTCCAGAGAACCTGAATCTCCCGAAGGGAGCGTCCCCGTCGCTCATGATATGGACTACAACGCCCTGGACGCTGCCCGCGAACCTCGCGGTCGCCGCTTCGCCCGTGGGGAGCTACAGCCTCTACCGCGTCACGAAAGACGGGAAGGAATACCACACTATACTCGTCGACAACCTCGCAGAGAGCGTGTTCAAAAAATCAGGGATCGAGAAACACGAAAAACTGGGCACGTGCACGGGACAGGAGCTCCACGACAGATCAGTAACGTACCTGCACCCGTTCGCGGGACGGAAGGGGAGGGTGGTCCTCGCCGAGTACGTAACGTTCGACGAAGGCACGGGGCTCGTCCATACCGCCCCCGGCCACGGCGTCGAGGACTATCAGACGGGGCTCAGGGAAGGGCTCGATATCTACTGCCCCGTACTCGAAGACGGCACGTTCGACGACACTGTGCCCGAGTGGATACGCGGCCGGGACGTATGGAAGGCGAACAGAATTATCACGGAGCACCTGAGAGAGTCGGGGAACCTGTTCCACGACGAAGAGTACCTCCACAGCTACCCGCACGACTGGCGGAGCAAATCCCCTACGATATTCAGGGCCACGGAGCAGTGGTTCATAGGCGTCGATAAGAGGATCGAGGAATTCGGAGGGACACTCAGGGAGCTAGCCCTCGAATATTCAAAGAGCGGGATAGAGTTCTATCCCGAGTGGGGGAGGAACAGGCTCCGGGGAATGCTCGAAGCGAGACCCGACTGGTGCATAAGCCGCCAGAGGGCGTGGGGGCTTCCCATCCCTGCGTTCATGAACGAGAAGGGAGATGTGCTGATGACGCCCGACTCGGTTAACGCCGTAATAGAAAAAATAAGACAAAAGGGCGCGAATTACTGGTTTCAGGCAAGCGAAGAAGAAATATTGGAAGGCTACGACCCGGAGCAGGACAAAAACGCGCCCGACTGGATAATGCAGAAAGGGGCGCTGAAAAGGATAAAAAAAGGGATGGACATTTTCGACGTCTGGTTCGAATCCGGCTCGTCATGGCACTCGGTGCTGGAAGCGAGGGGCATAGGTTACCCCGCTGACCTCTATCTCGAAGGCTCGGACCAGCACAGGGGCTGGTTTCAGCTATCGCTCCTGCCGGCACTCGGAGTGACGGGCAGGCCGCCCTTTAAAGCGCTCCTCACGCACGGCTTCATGGTGGACGCTCAAGGCAGGAAGATGAGCAAGTCAGGTGGGAACGCGCTCGAGGTGGACGAGCTTCTGAAGCAGCACGGAGCCGATATTTGCAGGTGGTGGGTAAGCTCTCTCAAATATACGAACGACATAAAGGTCGACTGGGAGTTTTTCAAATCGGCGGGGGAGGAGTATAGAAAAGTCAGGAATACGATACGGTTCCTTCTCGGGAATATATACGACTTCGACCCGGCTACTGACGGCGTTACGTTTTCGGAAGAAGACAGGCACTCGATCGACGGGTGGGTTATGGGGGAGCTTCGGAAATTCGTCCGCGAGACAAGGGAAGCGTACGAGGGGTTTCAATACAAGAGGGCAAGCGAGCTTATATACGATTTCTGCTACGATACATTGAGCGCGGTCTATCTCGCGGCTACAAAAGACAGGCTCTACTGCGAGAGCGCAGGGAGCAGGAAGAGGAGGAGGAGTCAGACCGCCATGTATAACATAGCGGACGCGCTCATCAGGCTTCTCGCGCCGATACTCGCGCATACCGCCGACGAGGCGTACCTGTATCTCAGGGGCCTGAAAACGGACTCTACAGAAAGCGTGCATCTCCAGGGAATGCCCGATGAGATAGAAATCGATACGGACCCGAACTGGGACATGGTCATGGATTTGAGGGGCAAGGTATTAAAAGCGCTCGAAGACGCGAAAGAGTCCCAGGGGGTATCCAACCCTCTCGATACGGGGGTAGAAGTTACCGTCGAGCCCGATATCTACAACAAGCTGAAACCTTTCGAGCCTGAGCTGGCAGACCTTTGCGGAGTGAGCAGGTTCTCGGTAAAAGAGGGTGAGGATTTCATAATTACTATCGCCGACCTCAAGGACGAGCCAAGGTGCGAGCGATCATGGAAGAGGGACGGCACTGTGAGAGAGCGCACGGACGGGGGATTCCTTTCGGACAGGGACGCGGAAGCGATGGGGATTGGTTAGGTGCACCTCCGCCGATTCTGTGTGTGTTGGGGAATATAAAGAAAGGAAAAGGCAAAGGCGAATTTTATTTCTTCTTTTCCTTGATGAAAAGACACACGTAGTGTGGTTTATGAAAAGGCAAAGAAAGGAGAAAGGCTATTTTCTTTATCCTTCTTTTCCTTGATGAAAAGAAGCAAAAATCACACACGTAGTGTGTTCTATGAAAAGACTGTACATAATTTGCTAAAAATCTTATGTTAAGGCTAAAATGTTTTAATTCCTCCCTAATTAGCAATGATGCAAGTCTAGTTACATTATTGCTGATAGGAAAGGGTGTCCGAATGCGCGCTCGCGTACATTCATCCCCTAAAACATTTTTACGCCTTAATAATCTATTTTCTTAACGCAAATTCTGTAATGTCGGAAGGAAAAAAAGAGATTGCCGCGGTCGCTGTTTTCATCCGGTATGGCGCATAGGTAACATTCTCAATTGCAATCAGCCGATAGCGACCGGTTCTTGCACACGTTCAGAACCGTTCCTCGCAACGACAGGGTGGGGCAAGTCGAGGTAGGTGAAAATCCGGTGCGAGAGAAATAATGCTAACCGGGGGGCCAGGTCATCTGCCTGCCGCCGAGGATGTGCAGGTGGACGTGGTAGACCTCCTGGCCGCCTTCCTTGTTCGTATTGATGACGATACGATAACCGGAATCGGATATGCCCTCCGCCTTCGCAATCTCCGAAGCCTTCAGGAGCAGATGCCCTAGCAGGGACTTGTCTTCCTCCGTAACTTCAGCGAGCGAGGGAATCTCCTTTTTTGGGACGAGAAGTATATGGACGGGGGCCTTCGGGTCTATGTCCCTGAAAGCGATACACTCGTCGTCTTCATAGACTAATACCGCGGGTATCTCTTTATTTATTATCCTCGTGAATATTGAGCTCATGATTGTCTCCGCTCCTGTAAACCAATATAACATACTGTATCGCTCGCTCAATCGGGAAAGATAATTGAAGGATTAGATGACGTGGCGATCTCGCTTTTTTCATGAGATTGCTTCGTCACTGCACTTCATTTTCAGTCACCGATTACCAAAGCACAGATGCTTTATAGCCATACGCCAGAGGCGTCCGATTCCTCACACGTTCGAAATCGTTCTCGCAAAGACAGGTTTTTCTTCACAGTTTTATCCCCGGCCAGGTTTCGATAGGGTCGGTCGAGCGGACTACGTGCATCCCTGCTTCCGAGAACTCGGCGAAGGCCCTGTCTGCGTCCCCGGTGTAATCTATGACGCCCGGCACTACCACGGGCGACGTGCAGTCTTCAAGAAGATAAATCTTCTCCACGTGCGATTTATCCCCGGCCATGACTTTTTTCAATAGGTCGGCTATAGTCCACGCGACGCAGTGGCTCTTCGCCTGGCCCGCTATTATCACGGCGTCGAACTCCCCGAGCTTGCCGTATATCGACTCCGATGCGGCAGGCTTCTGGAAGAGAGATTCGGCCCTCAGATTAAGCGGCCTTCCGTCGGGCCCCGTCGATACCTCGGGACCGAGGACGGAGTAATGCTCCGTCAGGGGGTGATCGCCCTTGACGTGTATATCCGGCTGGCTCAAGCGCGCTATCGAATGAAAGAAGACCGCCTCTTCGACGGACGACACGAGCGCGTGCCCGATGCCCCCAAGCATCGCGTGATAGGGCCATATCGTAAGCTCGTACTTCCCCGACTTTCTTAGCTCCCTCGTGTAATGGAGGAGGTGACGCCCGACATAGTCTTCGCCGTACATAAGGCTCCCGCTTATCTCTTTATTAAACTTCCACCTGCCTTCCTCGATATCCTCGACTGAGATGAGCGTGTATGGGGCCGGGTGCTCTCCCTTGTCGTTGACGAAGAAGATCCCGTGAAATATCTGCATCGCCTGGTGCGTGTCCATAGTGGGGGCTATTTCCGTAATACGGCCCAGGTTTCTGTATATGAATTCGCAGAGCCTCCGGTTGTCGTCGACCGCGCCTCTCCCGGAGCGTCCGCCGACGAAGAGCTCGAACCCCGGTATGCAGAACGTGTTCTGCGCGTCGACTATAATGAGCGATACTCTGAAATCGTCTTTCGAAGAGGGCTTGATGCCGTGCTTACCCGACCACTCGGATGCAGTGCGGGATAACTTCTCATACTCCACACGGAAGACCTCTCCCGTATTGTCAGGTATAAAGTGAGTAGGGACAGGAAGCTCTCTTTCTTTCACAGCTCGGCTCCGGATTCGTTCGAATGCAGGCCATGAATTAAACCGGCCTGTGATTAATCTAACAGATTGAAATAATCACCGCTAATTGAAATAATCCTGTACATGGATGATAATGAATCCGTAAGGATTCGAATCAGCCGTATTCAAACCCGCCATGAGAGTCTATCTGTTCGTCACATGTCTAGTCGATACATTTTTTCCCGGGGTAGGGGAGGGGATGGTCAAAGTGCTCGACAGGCTGGGCGCGGACGTCGAGTTTCCGGAAGCACAAACCTGCTGCGGACAGCCCGCATTCAACAGCGGGTACAGGGAAGATGCAAGGGCGGTCGCCGAGAGGTTCCTTACGGTATTCGGGAACGCGCTGAAAGAGAGCCGTGACGAGGAAACGTACATCGTATGCCCCTCGGGATCGTGCACGACCATGCTTAAAGTATATTATAAAGAATTACTATCTAATAACCCGGAACAATTAAATAAACTGGAAATAATAACGAAAAAAACCTATGAATTTTCCGAGTTCCTGATAAACGTGATGAAAACAGCCGACGTGGGGGCCAGATATGACGGAGTCGTCACGTACCACGATTCCTGTCATCTGCTCAGGGAGCTCGGCGTAAAGGACGAGCCGAGAAGATTAATAGAGGCGGTCAGGGGCATCGAGCTGAGGGAGATGGAAATGCACGACGCGTGCTGCGGCTTCGGGGGTACGTTCTCCATAAAATTTCCCAGGGTCTCGGTCTCCATGCTCGACGAAAAGATAGACTGTATAGTCGGGAGCGGGGCGGACACTGTCGTATCCTCCGACATGGGGTGTCTGATGAACATAGGGGGCGCTCTCTCAAGGAGAAATATACCGGTGAAGGTTATGCACATAGCGGAGCTCCTCGCGCAGACGGGGAGTGAAAGGGGCTAGAGGTTTCGCAAAATGGGATACGAGAGAATAAATTTCGAGGCGGATTCAGGAAGAGCGGTGGATGACGAGAAGCTCCAGCGGGCGCTCGTCAACGTGACCAACCGGTTCAGGTCGGCGAGGCAGAAGGCGAGCTCGGAGGTGCCGGGATGGGACGAGCTCAGGACGCTCGGGAGGGAAATTAAAAAAGAGACTATTGAGAACCTGGACAGATACCTCCTCATGCTCGAAGAGAACGTGATGAAGGCGGGCGGTCAGGTGCACTGGGCGAGGGACGGGGAAGAAGCATGCGCGATAATAATAGAGATCGCGCGGAAGAACGGCGTCAAATCTGCCGTAAAGAGCAAGTCCATGGCGACGGAAGAAGTCGAGCTGAACGCCGCGCTCGAAAAGGCGGGCATAAGGGCAGTAGAGACCGACCTCGGGGAATACATCATACAACTTGCGGGCGAGCACCCTTCGCACATAATCGCCCCGGCCGTTCACAAGACCAAGGACGACATATCGAGGCTCTTCTCGGAGAAGCTCGGTATACCATACCTGAGCGAGCCCGAGGAGCTGACTAAAGTGGCCAGGGAGAGGATGAGGAGCGAATTCCTCAGCGCGGGGATGGGCATATCAGGTGCTAACTTTGCGGTAGCCGAGACCGGGACGATCGTGATAGTCGAGAACGAGGGTAACGCACGGTTAACGACAACAGTGCCCCGTATCCACGTGGCGCTCGCGGGGATAGAGAAAATAATACCGCGCTATAACGACCTCTCTGTATTTCTCACGCTCCTCGCGAGGAGCGCGACGGGACAGAAATCCTCGACGTACGTTTCTTTCATCACGGGCCCGCGGAGGAAAACGGATAAGGACGGACCCGAGGAATTCCACCTGGTGCTGCTCGACAACGGACGCTCGGGGATACTCGCGAACGAGCAGACGAGGGAGTCGCTCTACTGCATAAGGTGCGGTGCGTGCCTCAACAACTGCCCCGTTTACAGGAAGGTGGGCGGGCATTCCTACGGATGGGTTTATTCGGGCCCGATAGGGGCGATAATAAACCCGCAGCTGCTGGGGATAGACAAGGCGCCCGAGCTGCCATTCGCGTCCTCCTTATGCGGCGCGTGCAGGGACGTATGCCCCGTCAAAATAGATTTCCCCAGGGTGCTGCTCGAGCTCAGGCACGAGGTCAAGGAATCGAAAGCCGAGAAGGGCAAAGGTATGGAGCTCCTCATCGAGCGGCTCTCGTTCAGGCTCTGGAGAACGATCGTCACCCATGAGAAACTCTACGGGACATTCTCTACGCTCATGTATTATCTCCAGAAACCGTTCAGAGGAAAGGGCGGGAATCTCGGATCACTCCCTTACCCCTTTTCAAGGTGGACGCGGGACAGAGACTTTCCCGCGATCGCGCGGACGCCGTTCAGGGAGAGGTGGAAGAAATTAGAAAAGGAAATAGGGCAGGGGGGGGCCGGAAAAGGTATCCGCTGATGAAAGACTCCCGGGAAGAGATTCTGAGGAAGGTAAAACTAGGCTTATACGGAGACCCGAAACATAAAGACGGGGATATTTCATCACGCGACTCAGGAAGGGACTTCGCAAAAGAAGCCGAGGAGCTGTTAAGAGATAGAATAATCATTGCTGACAAACTATTAGAGCAATTTATTAAAGAACTGCTTAATGTTAATACGGGGGTTCGCGAGGCTCATGGTAAGGAAGAATTAAGAGACTTTATTACCGGACTCGTGCACGAGAATGGTGTCTCGTCATTCGTCATGTGGGAATCCGAATCTTTAAACTCGCTAGGTTTGAAGGAGCTGTTGAAAGGAGAAGGACTGCGGCAGATAATATCCAACGACAAGAATGAGATAGCAGAGGCGGGGATAGGCATAACCGGGGCCGATTATGCCATAGCCGATACAGGGACGCTCGTGCTGCTCACCGACGAGAGTAAACCCAGGAGCGTTTCGCTTCTTCCCCCGATCCACCTGGCAATAGTCAGGAAGTCAGATATAATGACTGATATCAGTGAGTTATTCATAATACTTAAACAAAGACTCGATACCGGCCAAAGCGTGCCGAGCTGTATGACATTCGTCACGGGGCCGAGCAGGACGGCGGACATAGAGCTCAATCTGACGCTCGGCGTACACGGCCCGAAAGAGCTGCACGTAATTATTACCGAATAAACAAAGAACAAGAGCCGGATTCCCTGTAGATTTTTAATTATTGCTACGGACGCGCTGATAATACCTATTGGTAAAATCAAAAATCCATCCTAACCTTCCTTTACAAAAGGAAGGAACTAAAGGCAATAGATCTCAATAATCCTAGAACGTACTCGGGAACTCCACATACGGCCCGGTCGGCTCTTTGTCAGGCGGCACGTAGTCGGGCATGGGTTCTCCCGCAGGGCCCAGGTGTCTCACGAATTTGTATATCGCAACCAAATCGGAATCGGAGAGATCGCGCAGTATGTACCACGGCATGGGCGGCCTCGACCGCGCGCTCCTGGCGTACTGAAGCCACTGGTCTTCTGTAAAGCCCTGCATAAAGATCCTGAGGTTGATCGCATAGGTGGTTCCCCACGGTCCGCGCCAGCCGAGCGGGCTTCCCTTGAGCCATTCGCCGACGGGAAGGTTGCCGTCGGCCTCCGGGTATCCGGGCGTGTGGCAGTCGTTACAGCCCGTGATCTTCACGATATATTCGCCGCGCTTGACGGGGTCGGAATCAGCGTCCTCCGCCGTGCCCGTGCCTGCGGTCTTGTTGCAAGAGATTAAGGCGGCCGAGCCTAATAACGCCGCAGCCGCAAACAGGAAAAACTTTTTATTTAACATCTCCTCATCCTCCAGAAACTAAAATCAATACAATTATGAGTCATCTATTATAGGTAGCATCTGGATTAAACGCAACGGCGAGATTAATTTGCGGACCTGAGGAAAATGAATAATGCGCGGGGCGGTTCGGTCACGCTGTCATTTTACGCCGATCCAGTCCCGGGCGTTGAATTCCTTTCCGGTCACGCCGATCGACTCGTCGCATGCGAGGTAGACGAACACCGGAGAAATCTCTTCGGGCGAGGGCAGGGTCATCGGGTCCTCGTCGGGATATGCGCCGGCCCGCATGTCGGTACGCGTGCCGCCGGGGTTTACAGAATTCACCCTGGGGCCCGATTCCCCCAATTCGTCCGCCAGGACCTGAGTAAGCCCTTCGAGACCGAATTTTGACGCGGCATAAGCACCCCATTCCTTTTTTCCCTTTCTTCCGACGCTCGAGCTCACGTTAATAATGGAGCCGCTTTCGGATTTTTTTAAAAGCGGGAGGAGGGCCTTCGTGACGAAAAACTGGGCGTTGAGATTGATATCAAGCACTTCCTCCCAGACGTCTTCCGGATACTCGGAGACGGGCTTACGCTCGCCGAGGATACTCGCGTTGTTGACGAGCACGTCGAGGGAATCCCATTTATCAACGATCGTATCTGCGAGACGTTTAACATCCTCCCGGTTCGAGATATCAGCTACTATGTAATCTATGGATCCGAATTTCCCGAGCTCGTTGCAGGCGGCTTTCAGATTTAGCTCGTTCCTTCCGCATATAATCACGGACGCGCCTTCCTTGAGGTACGCTGCAGCTATTCCTTTCCCGATACCCTTGGCCCCCCCGGTGACGAGCGCCTTTTTGCCGGTGAGTTTCATTACATTAGATTCTACCAGTTATAGTTTGTATCGCTAAATAGATAGTGAACGGGGCACCTGCGTATGACTGTTTTTATTGCTCTCTTCCGCGGTATAAACGTCGGGGGACATAAAAAAGTGAAGATGGACGTGCTGAAGAAATTGCACGAATCGCTGGGGTTCCGCGACGTGAGGACATACGTGCAGTCGGGTAACGTCGTGTTCAAGAGCGAGAGCTCCGACCCCGCCGGAATTGCCCGGCGGATAGAGAGCGAATTTGAAAGAGCGCACGGCTTTCCGGCGAAAGTCATTTTGCGCACGTCGGGCGAGCTAAGAGAGGTCGTTCGGAAAAACCCGCTCCAGAGTCAGGGGGGAAAAGAAGCAAAGTTCCTGCACGTTGTATTTCCGGCCGGCCGGCCGGAGAATGCAGCGACAAAAGAATTTCTTAATAGTTATCACGGTCCCGAAGAGCTTAATGCAGCAGGCAAGGAATTGTATATATACTACACGAACGGAGCCGGACGCTATTATTGGAATTAGCAGAGGCGTAAAAGGCCTGATAACGTAGGCCGGAGGATTATTCAGATTTTATCCACTCTTCGGAGCCGGATAATCTTAGTTCCACTCCGGTAAACCAGACACGGAATTTCCCGTCCGAGCCGACGTGATTCAAAGACATTACGATAGGTCCCATACGGCGGTTGTCTTCCCACGTCGCGATTACCGTTGGTATCTCGGAGCCTCCGCGTCTGTAAATCCATTCAGCGATCATATCGTTATCGTCTAAAAACAGATCGTATCTGTCCCCGGGGGTGTACCCGCCCGTGGGGGGATAAATAACACTGACCATCCTGCCCATGCCGCCGCCGATCGGGAGCTTTACCTTTTCACCGGCGAGCTCGACTTTCATCCCGCTGTCCCAGACCAAATGAAACGGGAAGAGGAGCCAGTACTGGTCGTTGATGAAATGGGCGTCTATTTCCCTGAGCGATTCAGACCCCGGAGCCGATACATCCTTCCTGTCGTAAGACACAGGCTTGTCCGTTTTCCCGTCGCCGAGGTAAGTAACTTTGTCTTCCTTGGGCAGCCATGCCCAGGACCGGCTGGCTGCGGTTTCTCCTTTCTTAACGTTAAAAGTGAATTTCAGTTCCTCGATTTCTCCGAAGCCGTCGACGGCGTATGCCCGCGCGATCATTTCGCCGATTGACGATTCCTGAGAATATATATTTCCGGCTTGGGCGAATAAGCACAACAGTACCAGAGCGCCTGACATTATATACGCTTTTATGTACGGGGTTAAACTCTTCATGATTCTCGCACTTCCGAAATAGTGGATTCGGTCTGACTCAGGTTAGTATACTTGTGATCGTTTCAGGGGCAAAAGATGCGTCGTGCGGCGCGGGCGCGGCTTACACCCGGCATGGCGATCCTATATTCCCCTTTCCTTAACGCTCGAGAAAGTGATCTCCGGCCAGTCCGTGTGGCTGTTTTTAAGTACCCATTCGCTTCGGGGAAGGAATACCGGGTCTTCATTCTTGTCAAGCGCTATGAAATGTTTGTTATCGCCAATGAATTTTTCAATTGTTTTTCTGTTATCCGAGCCGATCCAGCGGGCAGTAAAAAAATTCGTCTGCTCGAATTCGATCTCCAGGTCATATTCCACGCTGAGCCGGTTTACCAGAACGTCGAGCTGCAGCGCGCCTACGACACCCACTATCCAGTCCGACCCGAGATAAGAGCGGAACACCTGCGTTACGCCTTCCTCGGCCAGACTCTCGAGGGCGCGTTTGAGATGCTTGCTTTTAAACATATCTTTCAGCCTTACCCGTCTGAGGATTTCGGGCGCGAAGTCGGGAATACCGGTGAAATTCAGCTTTTCCCCCTCGGTAAGCGTGTCGCCCACGCTCAGTGTGCCGTGGTTCGGTATCCCGATTATATCTCCCGCCGCGGCTTCTTCTGCGAGCTCCCGCCCGCGCGAGAAGAAAAACACGGGGTTATGTATCCCCAGATGCTTTCCGGTTCTGACCTGGTGCATCCTCATGCCGCGCCTGAATACGCCGGAGCATACGCGGAAAAATGCGATGCGGTCGCGGTGGTTGGGGTCCATATTGGCCTGGACCTTGAAAACGAATCCCGAAACCCTGTCTTCGTCCGGCGATACTCCCCTGGGTTTCGAAGGCTGCATACGGGGAGGGGGAGCATAAGATATCAGCCCGTCGATCAGCTCGCGGATACCGAAATTCTTGAGAGCGCTCCCGAAATATACGGGAGTCAGATAACCGTCCCTGTATGCCTCCATATTGAATGGCGCGCACGCCTCCTTGACAAGGGCCACTTCCTCTTGAAGGCGTATTTCCAGGTCCCGGGACATGCAGGACTGCAATTGCGGATCGCTTATGCCGTTACACTCGATAAGTACAGGAAGCCCGCCCTTGGGGTTATCCTCGAAAACGATCATACGGTCTCCGAGCAAATCATAACACCCTCTGAAATCCTCTCCCATTCCGACAGGCCATGTAACGGGCGCCGTTTCCAGAGCCAGCGTATCCTGAATCTCGTCGAGGAGGTCGAAAGGGTCGCGTGACTCCCTGTCCATCTTGTTTATGAACGTAATAATGGGTATGTCCCTCAACCGGCACACCTGGAACAGCTTGCGGGTCATGGTCTCGATCCCCTTTGAGGCGTCTATCACCATTACCGCGCTGTCAACCGCGGTCAGGGTCCTGTAGGTGTCTTCGGAGAAATCCTCGTGACCGGGCGTATCCAGAAGGTTGAAGACTATGCCGTTATGCTCGAACGTCATAACGGAAGTCGTTACGGAGATACCGCGCTCCTGCTCTATTTTCATCCAGTCCGAGTGAGCGAGTCTCGCGTTGCGTCGCGATTTGACTTGCCCCGCCATACGGATCGCGCCGCCGAACAAGAGCAGCTTCTCGGTAAGCGTAGTTTTCCCCGCATCGGGATGGGAAATTATTGCAAACGTTCTTCTTTTATTGTGACTCATTATATGGGCCTCTTCTTAATATGGAATAGAATACGTTTAAAGCGGGCCTATGAAGATTGCCCCTCAGCAGGGGATAGAAACAGGCGTGTATATAGCTTCGTATCTGTTAATTACCGCCAATGGAATCATGTAGGACACGTTCATATGATATTTGACAATGCTCGAAGAATTATTCGACACCGCCGCCCGCGCACTGCACGCACGTCGGATAAGCGGGGTCCAGCTCGAGCCTTTTCAGTGAAATCTCTTCCTCGCAGACGACACAATAGCCGTAATCCCTGGAATCGATTCGCCCGAGTGCGGCCTCGATCCTCCGAAGCTCCTGAAACCGCCGCCTTTCGGATGCAAGCGCCATTTGCTGCTCCTGTATCGCGTCGATGCGGGTGACTCGTCCTATGCTCTGGTCGAGAGCGACGGGCCTGGTCATACTCTTGCTGGACTCAGTCAATTCTATCAATTCCAGCTTACGACTTTCCAGGACCTCTCTGAACTTTTTTAAATCGATCATGAGTGCCGTCAATTTCTTTTGACCCGATAATTAAACACGAATCCCGACAACGGAGATTCGATAAGTATTACATGCAGTACATGTATTTTTATTAATAAGTATGTAAATGGGAATATCTTGTTATAAATATAACCGGACGATAAAAAATTGAAATAGATCCACACCCCGCGCACTGCACACATATCGAATAAGCGGGATCCAGCTCAAGCCTTTTCAGGGAAATTTCTTCCTCGCAGACAACTCAATAACCATAATCCCTGGAATCGATTCGCATAAGTGCAGCCTCTAGGGAGGCAGAACTTCGTATTTCTAACAGCAAAAGATATAATAATTCTTTATATGCAGAACTGACGCATTATAAAAGCGGAAGTAACGTAATATACCAGTACAGGAATGAGGACCGCAAATGTCAAAAATCAATCAAATAGAAAATGCTCTTAAAGAGATTGGAAGTGGAGAGTTTCAAAAATTAGCAGACTGCTATATCTATAAAAAGGGATATAAAAATATAAATCCACTAGGCTCAGTTATCGGATCTAATGAAACAAGGACAGGCACACCCGATACATTCTTAAGGCAGGACAATGGAAAACTGGTTTTTGCGGAATATACTACTGAACAAAATGATTTATTCGGCAAACTAAAAGGGGACCTTGGAAACTGCCTTGATGAATCAAAAACGGGCATACCCATAAACGAAATAGAGGAGATTATTTTTTGCCACAATTCAATCCTGTCGCCCGAGGAAGTGCATGAGCTTTACAGTGAATGCCAAAAACACGGAATTAAGATAGTCATATTTGGCATAGGTGGTATCTCATTTGACCTTTATCAAAAATATCCCGGCCTCGCACGAGATTTTCTAGGCATTACAATTGATACAGGCCAGATTTTAGAACCTGACGATTTTGTTGCCAACGTTGGAAAAAATCAATTTACCACACCACTAGATACCCAATTTTGTTTTCGTAAAAATGAAATCGTTCAGACATTAGGACACATTGAAAATAACCCCATTGTCATTTTATCAGGGCCGCCTGGCGTCGGTAAGTCACGCCTTGCTCTCCAAGTACTTCATGAATTCAAAGAAATACACCACGATTTTGAAATATGTTGTATTTTTAATCGTGGCCCTGATCTATTCGATGATCTCCATTCTCACTTTTCCCAATCTGGTAAATTTCTGGTCCTTGTGGATGACGCTAATCGCATCACTCAGTTTGGTTATGTAATAGACTTGATCCAGAACCAAAGAGAGGATCAGCAAATTAAGGTTATTGTCACTGTGCGCGATTACGCACGAGACAAAATAATTTCTTCCGCCAAGCCCCTTGGAGTGCCCCCGGAAGTAGCATTGAAACTCATGGAAAGCGAACAGATCAGGGAGCTTGTTGAAAAGCAATACGGAATCAAAAACAGTATATATCAGGAACGAATTACTAATATTTCAGGAGGGAATCCAAGGCTTGCAATCATGGCCGCCAGAGTCGCGGTAGAACATGATAGCATCGATAGCATCCGCGATGTTTCCACTCTCTATGATGAATATTTTGCCTCAATAAGAAATGACCTGCAGGATTTAAGAGACAATGACGTGTTGAAGGTTGCTGGTATCATTTCCTTTTTTAGGGTAGTGGACCGTTCTAATAAAGAGTTGATGGACACTATAAATAGGGTATTCGGCATAACACCCGATAATTTCTGGAAGGCAACACAACGTTTACATGCTTGTGAGGCTGTCAATATTTATGAACACGAAGTAGTGAAAATTAGCGATCAAGTCTTCTCCACATATCTTTTTTACCTTTGCTTTTTCAGAGACAGGATTATCGATTTTTCTGTTCTAATAGACAATTTCTTTCCGCGGCAGACTAACCGTTTACGGGATGCCATTTACCCTTGCCTGAATTCATTTTATTTTGAAAAGTTGACGGCTCTTATGCGACCACATGTACGTAAGATATGGGCAAAACTAATTAAGGACGAAAATATCGAGGACCTTTACAAACTTATCGAAATGTTCTGGTTTATGCTACAGACATATACTCTCAATCATTTTAGTGACTATATAGAGTCTCTCGAACCTTCTGCAGTTAACCTTACCGAAATTGACTGGTCCGCAAAAAGCACGGATACAAATTCCCTTTCGATTTTTAATCTTTTAGGACTCTTTAAACGGGCAGATAATGAAAGTACTTTTCGTACTGTGCTTGAACTCGCTTATAACTATACGGAAAAACGCCCCTCGGATGCACCCCGCTTATTAAATCTTCTTACAGAAACATTTGGATTCGACCATAAATCACATAATAGAGGATATATAATTCAAAAAATCGTTATTGAAACCCTTTGGGAAAAAACACGGTCAGGTGATAACGAGTTATTTTCACGACTATTTTTTGAAGTTACTAAAACATACCTGCATACACATTTCATGAGTAACGAATCCTCCGGAAGTGCTCTTAGGATATATAAATTTGATCTTCTGCCAGTTGAAACTATTTTTGAATTGCGAGCTGTGATCTGGAACGGGGTTTTCCAGCTTTATAAGGCCAATTATAAGAAAGAGGTGCTCAGTGCGCTAAAGTACTACAGTAATTCCGGCTATTTTCTATCACAAACTGAAATCATTGCCTATGACGCAGAATATATATTGCCTTTTATTAAGGACAATCTAAACCCGGAGGGTTTTACAACTTGCCTAATTGTTCAGACTTATCTGTCACTTCTGGAACGTCATAAAATTTCATACGAAGCAGCAATTTCAGAGAAATTCAGGAATCCAACCTACATTACATATAAACTGATTTCTGTCGATTACTTCGATAAAGATAATATGAGCTGGGAAGAATTCCATGAATTTAAAAAGGAGCAACTCAGGAAACATACCAGTAAATTCAGTTTTAATGATTATATCAAGTTTTTCCAGCAATGCGCTGAAATAGTTTTCCATATTAACGACGGCCACGATTTGTATAAAGTAAAAACGGGCATACTCCAGGTTCTACTTGTCTTGTCAGAAAGGGATTCAGTTCTTTATAAGACTATAATTCAGAATTATCTGAAATCAGGCGAGCCAGTTACATTCGAGCAACCTGCCTTATTAGTAGACAAATTGATACAGGTATGCGGCTCCGAACAAGCCCTCGATACCATCGAAAATGCCGATTATCCCACAAAACGTTTATGGCTCTTTGGTTACTATCAGGTACTTCCCTCTGATGAGGTTGGATCAAAAGCAATAGATAATCTTTATCAGCTTTATCGAGACGCAAAACCCGGTGAAATACCATGGGACTGGAATTATCTTTTGAATTATGTTGGTCAGGATTGCTCGATAGTCGTAAATATTACAAACATCATACTTGAGAAGTCCGCAATGGAACCTGCTTTTATCCGCCGATTGGAAATGTTGTTTAATCCACTCACCGAGATAAATAAAAAGATTCTCGACCTGTTTAAAGGGAATCTACAGGTCCTGGAAAAGGCATATATAACACTTTCCACTTCGGATAAAATTGCGGATTTTGACGGGGCCACCCTTGGCAAAATTTTATCTGTAAAGCCTGATTTTATTATTGCATACATAGACAGGGTCTATGCTGATAACAAATGGCCGCATCGATACGATGATATGCGTGACTATTCCTTCTTGTGGAAACACGATGATTGTGATTCACTTATGTCCCTCGCCATAAATAGAATGCTTGTGCATGAAAAAGAACGCGGAGATATTCTAGGTAATTATCTAGAACGGCTATTTTGCATTGATGATAATAGGGGAACCCCTCCAGATATCATCGACAAGCAAGACGAATTCCTTACTGGATTAATAAAGAAGAAATCTAACGATGTTGACCTTATGACTTTAATATTTAGGCCAATTTCGCATTTTGAGGAAAACCGGCGGCGACGGTTTATAACGCTATTCCTAGAACATAATAAAACCTATGACGATTTTACGCATTTATCATTGGAGCCTGATAGCTGGAGTCATTGGGGAAGTGCGGTTCCCATGTACAAAAAAAGAATTGAGTACTGGGAAACACTATTGCCTTTATGTAATTCCGCCGAACTTCTTAAACATAAGCTGCGTATTGAAAATCAAATACAAGGACTACGGTCATGGATGGAAGCAGAAAAAAAATCGGATTTCATGAAGGACAGATTTTAGACGACCGATTTGTTGTTCAATACCAATGTCCGATAATAAGTATTATGTAAACTTAAAAATTTCGCTGTTTTTATTCTATAATCCCCATCTAAACCAAGTCCCCCTTCTCCAACAAGTACGTTCCTTGTTTCGATTTTCATTCTTTAAGGGTTTGACAATGCTATCATTTTTGACAATGTTATCATTCTTGTCTAGGCTTTTACTAAAGTTACCAATATATATCCTGTCGTTGGTTGTCAGATAGCAAATTATTCGGCTATCTTCAGTCACAAAAGGAGCGAAAGAATGCGGATAGCCATATTTATTGCGATCATTTTTATCTCTTCAGTTTGT
This sequence comes from Thermodesulfobacteriota bacterium, assembly GCA_041753155.1. Lineage (GTDB taxonomy): Bacteria > Desulfobacterota_D > UBA1144 > Nemesobacterales > UBA2774 > 2-12-FULL-53-21. The sequence goes on from JBGSVA010000059.1 coordinate 40,015, forward strand.
TATGCCACCGACTTCTATAACGTCAAGGCCAAGAGCGCCCATTGTGCAACGCCTGAACCCATTGCAAACAAGGAAGTTTACCCCCTTGCAAAAACTGGGTGTGCTATTGTGCTAACCGTATGGGGCCTCTTAGAACCACCGACCGAAGTCCAGCCAGGAGTGATGAAAGTGAATATGGGTGGAGTCTTCGGCATTCGTTATGTAGAATCGTCAGCCATCATAAAGGAGTAACACGATAGCAGCGAAGGTGAATAGCCTCCTCATAATCATGCCGCCCTCGGAGCTGAGTATCCCGAGCCCTTGGCAATGCAAAGTATGCCTCATATGGGGTCCTGCCGTCCAGACTTAGACGAACGGCTTATGCCGAGCAAGTCGCATTGACGCGCAATACTGAGCCTTAAACGTTAGCTGCCCTATCTTTGCGTGAAGCTCCTTTACCTGCTCCTCGCTGAGAGCCCCGCCTCGCCCGGACAAGCTCCTGAACTGTGATCTCTCGCCCTTTCGGTCGGAACGACAACCTCAAATACCCGAATCAGGATCTGCCGGCTGGTTTATCACAGAACGGCAAACCCACGATGCGATAAAAACTCAATTGTTTTAACGAGGTATCATAAACATCTAATCTTGAAAATTTGACCACAGCCATTATATTTACATTTATTTTATAGAAACATCATTAAGCCCGAGAGGTACGCGGAATGCCGATCTACGAATATGAGTGTAAAAAATGCGGAAGGATAACGGAAGCGCTCCAGGGATTTAACGACCCGCCTCTTAAAAAGTGCAAATTCTGTAAAACCGGAAAGCTTGAGAAGCTCATTTCCCTATCGTCGTTCCAGCTGACGGGAACGGGATGGTATTCGACCGATTACGCGAAGGGTCCGGGCATACCCCCGCATTCAGAAGACCTGGGTAAGCCGGCGAAAGACGGCGCCGAGGGTAAGGACAAGAAAGATACTTCGGGCCTTCCGTCCGAAATTGCAGCCGTTTCGGGCGCATCGACCTATGAATCGATCAAAACGGACACGACGAAGGCCAAATCGAAGTCCAAGGGCGAATAAGCGGGAAATCGCCGCCCTGCCCTGTTGTGGCGACTTCCAGCCGCTGTTGGTATAAATTGGAAAAAATTGTAAAAAAAATGAGATTCTGAAACTAGTTCAGAATGACAGATTGAAATATCATGGACTTAGGCATCAAAGATAAAGTAGCAATTGTAGGCGCGTCGAGCAAGGGCCTCGGCAAAGCGGTGGCGTTAGGCCTCGCCCGGGAAGGCGTAAGGCTCACGCTATGCGCGCGGGGGAAGGATGATCTCGATAAAGCGGCTGAGGAAATAGTCTCCGAAACCGGCGCAGACGTGCTCGCGATAGAATGCGACGTATCGAAAACGGCCGACATTCAAAAAGTCGTAGATGAGACGGTCAAAAAGTATAAGCGGATAGATATACTTGTAAATAACGCCGGGGGCCCTCCCACGGGCACGTTCCTCGACTTCTCTCTCGAAGACTGGCAGAAGGCTATAGAACTCAACCTCTTCAGCACCATTACATTCAGCAGGGCCGCCCTACCCCTCATGAAGAAGCAGAAATGGGGACGTGTAATAAACATCACTTCTGTCGCCGTAAAGCAGCCGATAGACGGGCTGATACTGTCCAATACAGCGAGGGCGGGAGTGATAGGCCTCGCGAAGACGCTCTCGAATGAGTTCGGCCCTCACAACATTACGGTGAATAACGTTTGTCCGGGGAGGATACTCACGGACAGGATTACCCACCTGGCCGGGGAAAAGGCCAAAAGAGAAGGCACGAGCCTGGAAGATGCGCTCGCCGCGATGGAGACCGACGTTCCCCTGAGGCGGATAGGAAGACCCGAAGAGCTTGCGAGCCTCGTGGTGTTTTTAGCCTCGGAGAGGGCGAGTTACATCACAGGGACGACGATACAGGTGGACGGAGGGCTGACGAAGGGGCTTTTTTAGGACGGGAGCCGCGGTTGCTGGATTGGGCAGAGGTGATTCGTAGGACCGTAAAACACACACAGTGTGTGTTTTATGGAACGGCAAAGACAATGTTATTTTCTTCTTTGTCTGGATACAAAGAAGCAAAAATCATCCGACTACATAATTTGCTGAAAATATCATATTAAGGCGAAAATCTTTCAATTCCACCCACACCCCTGAAAGATTTATTGACGCCTTAATAATCTATTTTCTA
>JBGSVA010000060.1:0-18929 GCA_041753155.1 Thermodesulfobacteriota bacterium
ACGGATTTCTCCAAAGTCTCCAGGCACCAGATCAAACGCGTTCAGCGAAGACTCAACGATAGACCACGGGCCGTGTTAGACTACGAGAAACCAGATGAAGTTATTAACAGACTCGTTGCGTTAAAAGTTTGAAACCGCCTACAAGAAAGCGGAAAAAATTCTATGCCTGACGGAAGAAACGAAGGCTTATTTTGATAAGCGCGGTTTTGAAAATAAAACAATTTTACTGCCGCCGGGCATAAAGCTCGCCGACGACGCCTTAATAGACTCCGCCCCTGAAAAACCCGGCAAATTCAAAGTAATTTATGCCGGGTCATTCCAACCCATATATCCGCTTGAAAACATTATCAAGGCGGCAAAAGCAATCGAAGACTCGGGCAACGACCACATCCAATTTATACTTATCGGCGACGGGATTCAAAAAGAGCACATAACGAGGCTGACCAAGGAACTAAATTTAAATAACGTGGAATTATTAGACCCTATGCCGAAGCAGGACTTGATAGATTTCCTCAAGAACGCCTCTGCGTTTATCCTGATCGAAAAAAGAGCCAGTTACGGGTTCCCGAATAAAATCATCGACTATCTGACGGCCGGCAAGCCGATAATCTATGCATCCCCGGTTCGCCACGAAGTCCTGAATAGCGGGTGCTGCATAGAGGCTTCCAATGATGATCCGAGAAGCATCGCCAGTGCAGTTAGAACAATTACCAGCATGCCGGAATACAAACTTGGAGAGATAAAATCTACAGCAAAGGAATTTCTCCGCAAGCATCACAATATTCAAACTCTTGCTCAGAGATTAATCGAGCATATTCGTTAGTATTCAGTAAGTATAAGTCTAATTAATCTATTTCCATCAGATTACATTTATTGCATTTGCAACCGAGATGATCCGCAAAGCTGAGATACACGATCTAAGTCAAATAGTAGATGTACACTTGGCCAGCTTCGAGGGCTTTTTTCTAAGTTCATTGGGACCGGACTTTCTGAAGCAATTTTATAAAGATTTTCTACTCGATGAGAACGGATGTTGTATCGTTTGTGACGAGGACGGCAGAACAGTCGGCTTTGCAGTCGGTGTCATGAACCCCGCCCAATACTTCAGGCACACATTCAGGAAACGGCTGATACCCCTGGCTCTAAGCACTATTAAGAGCATACTGAGAGACCCGGCCATCATTGTCAAGCTCATAAACAGGGCTATTACTTACCCTGAAAAATCTGCAAAGAAAGAAAATGTCGCTCTTCTATCGTCGATTGCCGTCCTGCCCGAATATCATAATAGACGATTAGGCGAAATGTTAGTAAAGGAATTCATCAGAGAAGCGGGCAATAAAGGCGCCATGGAAGTTACTCTGACTACGGACAAGTACAACAATGACAAAGTCATAAGATTTTATCGGAAAATGGGGTTCGAAATAGAGAGAGAATTCAATAGCTATGAAGGCAGAGAAATGTATGACTTTACACTCGAATTAAACAAGAGTCAGCCTGAAATATCGAAAAACGAGCCGTTTAATATTTCGTATACTGCAGAAGAGCAGAAAAATTAAAGTTCCCGGTCCGGTCTGATAGAAACACCTGCAATAAAACCGCTACGCATAGCATTCATTCAAACAGAAAAGAGGAATCCATCATGGAAATACCTTTTCACAAGCCTTATATAACGGACGACGAGGTCGAGCAGGTCCTGGACACAGTCCGCTCGGGCTGGCTCACGATGGGCCCCAAGACCTTCCTTTTCGAGAGGGAGTTCTCGCAGTATACAGGCGCGCCGCACTCGGTCGCGGTAAGCTCGGGCACGGCGGCGCTCCACCTCGCGCTGAGGGCGATCGGCCTAAAACCCGGGGACGAGGTGATCGTACCGACCATGACGTTCACGGCGACCGCAGAGGTAGTCTGCTACTTCGACGCCCTGCCCGTCTTAGCCGACATCGAGAGCGATACGGGCAATATAGATGCGTCCGCGATCGAGCGGGCGATCACCCCGCGCACGCGCGCCGTCATACCCGTGCATTACGGCGGCCAGCCCTGCGACATGGACGCCATACTGGATATCGCCGGGCGGAAGAACATCTACGTGATCGAGGACGCCGCCCACTGCCCCCCCGCCCGCTACAAGGGAAAACCCGTCGGGACTATCGGCGACATGACGTGCTTCAGCTTCTACGCGACCAAGCCGCTCTGCGCGGGAGAGGGCGGAATGGTCACCACGGGAAACGAGGAATGGGCGGAAAGAATCAGGATGCTGAGGCTCCACGGCATATCGAGGGACGCCTGGAAGAGATACTCGACGGGAGGCTCCTGGTATTACGAGGTCACTGAGGCCGGATATAAATACAACCTGACCGACATACAGGCGGCGCTCGGTATCTCACAGCTGAGAAAGTTAGACGCGATGTGGGAAATGAGGAAGCGGATCGCCGAGAGATACACGGAAGCGTTCTCGGGGACAGAAGCGCTCACGCCCCTCGCTCTCCGCCCGGAGAGGTCGTCTTCCTATCACCTCTACGTGCTCGGGATTAACCCGGAGGCGCACGTCATCGACAGGGCGGGGTTCATAGAGGAGCTAGGCAGGAGGGGCATAGGCACGAGCGTGCATTTCATCCCCCTTCACCGGCACCCGTTCTATAGGTCCAATTTCGGATACGAGTCGGCCGATTTCCCCGCAGCCGAGCGGCTCTACGAGCGGATAATATCGCTCCCCATATATCCGGGCTTGAGCGCCCGGGAAACCGACTACGTCATAGAGAACATAAAAGATGTCTCGTCAAAACACAGTAAATAACGGAGGGGGATTTTACGCGGAGCACGGGAAGCGTCTATTCGACCTCGCGCTAGCCGTACCGCTCCTCATCATTCTGTCGCCGGTACTCTGCGTGATTGCGCTCCTGATCAGGCGCGGCAGCCCGGGGCCCGTCCTCTTCACACAGGAGCGGATGGGCAGGAACGGGGGCACTTTCACGCTCTACAAGTTCAGGACCATGACCGGGAACGGAGCGGGCTCGGGCCCTCAGGTCACTTCACTGGGCGACCCGAGGATAACGGGGACTGGGGAGGTGCTCCGGAGATACAAGCTCGACGAGCTGCCGCAGCTGCTTAACGTCATTAAGGGGGACATGAGCCTCGTCGGCCCGAGGCCCGAGGTGAAGAGATACGCCGACGCGTTCAGGGAAGAGTACTCATCCATCCTGAGGGTGAGCCCCGGCATCACGGATTACGCCGCGCTCGAGTTCAGGAACGAGGAAGAGATACTCGCCGGATACGCCGACGCGGAAGACGCATACACGCGGGTGATCCTGCCCGAGAAAATTACGCTCTACAAGAAATACATCAAAGAGATGGGGTTTATGGCAGACCTGAAGATCCTTTTCAGGACCATGCGGGAGGTTATCAAATGATAAGAAGGTCCATACTACGCTTCATCGAGAATAATTACAGGCATAAACCCGCTCTCGCCTTGATCGCCGAGCTGTTCATATTCACGGGCATACTGTTCGCGGCCTACTGGATACGGCTGGGCGGGATCGATAAAGGCTACGTTCTGCAAATCGTATTCCTCGCCTCGGTATACGTACCCTTAAAGCTCTTCATATTCTGGGCGTTCAGGCTGTACAGGGTTTCGTTTAGATACTTCTCGCTTTACGACCTTATCGAGGTCCTTAAGGCGGCCGTCGTCTCAGCCGCGTTCCTTTCGTTTATCGGATTGGTGTTCCGGGACTTCCCCGTGATGGAGAGATATCCGAGGTCAGTGGTCTTTATCGACTTCCTGCTCACATTCCTCGCCTCCGCGGGCCTCCGTTTCGGCTACAGGATATTTTACTCCGCCAATTACGGGTATCACGGCGGGAAGAGGGTGCTCATCGCGGGCGCGGGCGACGCGGGCGTCCGGCTGCTCAAAGAAACGATGACTGCGTCCCGGGAGAGCTCGACGTATATACCGGTCGCATTCATAGACGACGACCCGGCCAAGCTCGGGAGCATCATCCGGGGGACGAAAGTGGCGGGGAACAGGACCGACATACCTAGACTCGTGAAAGAGCTCGGTATAGAGGGAATCATCATCACGATCCCCTCCGCCACCGCTACACAGATAAGCTGCATAGTGGAATATGCGAGAGAGGCCGGCCTGGAGCATATAAAGATAATGCCCGGGATATCGGACGTGCTCACGGGCAAGGTCACGATCGGCGATTTCAAGGAGGTCTCCTCCGGGGACTTCCTCGGCAGGGACTCGGTCAGGGTGGAGTCTGCGGGCATTGCCGCGTACATAAAAGGTAAGCGCGTCATGGTTACGGGCGCGGGGGGTTCGATAGGCTCCGAGCTCTGCAGGCAGATTTCGAACTTCGATCCCGGGCTCCTTATCATGCTCGACGTGGGGGATACGGAGCTCTTTTACATCAATCAGGAGATGCGGGATAAGCTGAAGCGCGTCCCGGCCGTCCCGGTGATCGCGGACGTGAAGGACCATGTGGCGATGAAATCAGTGTTCGATGCGCACTCGCCCGAGGTCGTGTTCCATGCGGCCGCGTATAAACACGTCCCGCTCCTCGAGAGCAGCCCCAGGGAAGCCGTGCTCAACAATATCGAGGGCACCAAGACTACCGCCCTCCTCTCGTCACGGAGCGGCGTTGAAAAGTTCGTATTCATATCGACCGATAAAGCCGTTAACCCGACGAGCGTGATGGGGGCGACGAAGCGGGTGTCCGAGAACATGCTAAGGGAGATCAACGGCGGGACGGAGTTCGTATCGGTGCGCTTCGGGAACGTGCTCGACTCGAGGGGGAGCGTCATACCTATATTCAGGGATCAGGTGCGGAGGGGAGGACCCGTGACGGTTACCCACCCCGACATGACGCGCTATTTCATGAGCATACACGAAGCGGTCTACCTCGTCCTCCAGGCGGGCGCGCTCGGAAGGGGCGGCGAAGTATTCGTGCTCGACATGGGCGAGCCGGTCAAGATACTCGACCTCGCCCACAATATAATAAGGTTCTACGGCCTCGAGCCCGACAAGGACGTGCCGATCGTCTACACGGGACTGAGACCCGGAGAGAAGCTCTTCGAGGAGATACTCACGGCGGAGGAGGGCACGACAGTCACCCTCAGCAAGAAGATATTCATAGCGAACGACAGGAACCATTTCGGAAGGGAATACATAGAGGACGTGAAAGAGCTTATACGCGAGGCGGAGCGGGGCGCGCCGCGCGAGCTCCTGATACACGGGCTGAAAGAGCTCGTCCCGACGTATCAGGTCGAGCTTCCGGAGAAAGGGCAGAGACGATTCGGGAAACTTAAATCGACCGCGGCAAGGTGACAACCGCCGCCTGAAGTAATCGCGGAAGCGGTAGCCAACGCGAATTCATTAGCTATAGAGAGGCCAGGGCTGTGATACTCAGACCACATGCCCGCGGCCTCTTTTTTTTGACCTGAGAAAATCTGTCATTTCTCCCTCTCCTTTATAACCCCTCCATAGAAATAACAAACCCTAATTGCCGATTGCTATTATCCCCGGCCATCTGATAATTCTTAATTTGAAAGTCTATGACGGGGGGTGGGTTTAACCGCTTTTAGCTTTTTTAGGTCTGCAGGTTTCCGGTATGTGAATTTCCCGACATTAACGGATCGTGTCAGATCGGTAACATTTTTAGCATTCGGGGTGTTAATTTTTATAGATTCAATACTGTCAATATTATGCAAGAAGTAAACACTCTCCTTGCCGGTGGCCGGGTCCCTGACCGTGATTTTTATAACGTTTTCAGGCGGCTTAAAACGCGTATCCTGCGTCTTTTCAACGGTAACTTTTGCCGATGCAGGCGCCACATCGAGGGTAAAATCATTTGACCAGATATCATGGACTCCTTCCCCCGAAAAACCAATCCGGACTTTCTCGTCGTTATACACCATGTTGCCCTGTGTGCCTGCCGTCCCGCTGAACGGATTTGACCACGAACCGCCCGAGCCTTCGAGCTGCTGGTGTGCCCACCGCATCTGGTCGAGAAATTGATTCCATTCCGCAGCGCCGGGCCGGGGCTCGACTCCGCTCTCGACAGCATTATAGTATGCATATGCCTGCTCATACCAGGCAGCAAGCTCGGGATTGCTGACTTCACCGCCGATGCCATATGCACTAAACTGTAGAGCAAGTAATAAACATAAAAGAAGGGTCGCCTTTAATTTTTTAATTTCTCATTTCTCCCTTGTTCCACAATTCATACTTAGTTTGCGTTACCATTCCTCATTTATTCTAAACTAAAGACTCTACACATGTCACTTAAGCTTACGATCTTCAGATAGTCATCCCCCCTCTTCCCCGGAAGCATCCTGATGCTTATTTCCGTGACGACGGTAGTGAGACCCGCAAGCTCATTTCCCGAGAAACGAGCGGAGGCGCCTCGGTGAAAAATGAAGACCGTTCCATCCCCTCTCGCGTTTTACGAGAAATCCAACCCGGCAAATGACAACTAAAAGTAAGCATTGACAACAATTGATGAAGTATAATAAGATTAGATTGTAGGACAATAAATTTTCCTTCGGGGGGAGGTATCAGGTGATGGGCGAGAGAAAGGTTATGGACTGCGGGAAGTATCCGAGCGATACGAACTGCACTCTCAGGATCAGCGGGAAAGAGGAAGAGATAATACCGGTAGCGATCTACCATGCAGTCACGGCGCACGGTCATAAAAATACTCCCGAGCTGGAAGACCAGATGAGGTCGATGCTCGAAGACGAGTAGATGGACTGAGTTGAAGTAAAATCGCAGCCTCAAGAGTCAGAAACAGACGAACGGCTCGGAGGATACGTCAACATTTATGATGACGGTCCCCTCGACATTGCCGTCTTCGTTTATTCTCAAGTTGGTAAATACATCTCTGGAATCCCTGCACAGGAGCGTATCGCATGTCTCCGGATTAACGCACTCTTCCGGATTTCCGGGAGGTAGTGTAAATTCCATCGTCTCCGATACGCATTCGAGCGGCTTGCAGAGACCGGGCGGGAGGAATAAATCCGGAGCGATGCAGTCGCTCTCCGCAAGCTCCTCGCGTGTAATACACCCGCCGTCCCCGCCGTCGCATGAAAGCACAAGGAAACACGCCGCCGCCGTTATTATGAACCCCAAGAATCTCGATCTCATACCCGTATTTTACTAATTTTGTAATAACTTATCAAGACTTGACGCCTTATTCCTCGTATTTCCCGGCTCATTCGATACAAAATATAATCCGCCGGGCTTAAAGGAGACGTAGAATTAATGTAATTTGATAAGGCGGAATGGAGCAGGACTCAGGCTGCACGCATAGCCGATTCGACGGATTCCATTCAGCGGAGGAGATATTCCATGTATAAATTCATCAAGCCGGCATTTGTTGTATTAATCTCGGGTTTCATATTTATAATGACAATAGGGGGCTGCGAAAACGGCGGAGGGGGCGACGACCCATTCCCTCCCCCGAACTCGCTCGCAACCAGGCTGGCCCAGAGGGGGCAGACGGCGCCCGACGGACAGGCGACCTTTACCGGTTTCCTTCGACTGGCAGGCCCGAGCACGAGCGGCCTGGTGTCTTTCGTATCCCGTGAGAGAGTTACCGAAGACACATTCAGGCTGGTCCTGTACATAGCTGACGCGGGCGGGCTCGTGGAAGTGGCGATGAACGGAGACACCGCTCCCGACGGAGGGGGCATATTCAGGAGCTTTCTTCAGCTTATCGGAGTGAACGATCAGGCGCAGGTCGCGTTCGTCGGCAGGACTGCGGAATCGCCCGACGACATATTCGGAGACACGGACGGATACTACCTGAGCGGCGAAGGCGGGATAGAAGTGCTCGTCCGCGAAGGTGATGCGGTACCCGGCGGCGGTTCGATCTTCAAGCTCTGCATCCCCGGCGGGCTCGACTGCTCGTACAGGTACGGCGGGCTCAACGAGAGCGGGCAGATCGCATTTGCGGCCGCGCTTTCAGGGACTGACGGAGACAGGGCGCTCTTCCTCGCGGATACGGATGGCGTAACGGATCTCGCGCGAAAAGGCGACCCCGTGCCGGGCGGAAACGGAGTATTCCAGGATTTCTTCGACCCGGCGGGTCCGAATGAAAACGGCCAGGTTGCATTCGTCGGACGCATATCGGGATCGTCGGGCGGCGAGGACAACAACGAGGGGATATACCTCGCGGACGAAGGCGGCGTGATAGAGCTCGCACGCGAGGGCGACCCCGTGCCCGGTGGCAACGGCTCTTTCGGGGACTTCATCTTCCTTACCGGGTTGAACGACAGCGGCCAAGCGGCGTTTAACGCAATACTCGACGGCACGTCGGGCGGCGAAAGCGACAATGAGGCACTTTACATCGCAAGCGAAGCGGGCATAACCGAGCTCGCGCGTAACGGCGAACCCGCGCCTGGCGGAGGGGGCGGGATCATAAACAGCATCCTGTTACCAACGAATCCCAACGAGAGCGGCGAGGTCGCGTTCGACGCGTCGATAGAGGGCGGCGACGAAGGCCTTCCCGTCGATTCAGGAATATTCCTCACGGCCGCTTCCGGTATTACGAAACTTATCCGCGTGGGCGATTCCGGACCCGGAGGAGTCGGGCGTTTTCAAGGGTTCCTCCTCGGGGGACTCAACGACTCCGGGCAGGTGATATTCTGGTCGAGGCTCTTTCAGAATAAAAGCTCTGTCGAAGGGCTCTACCGCGTGGGGCCTGAGTCGAGCGTGACCGTGCTAGCGCAGGTGTTCCAGCCGGCCCCGCCCGACGGCTCGAAGCTCTTCCGCACGATCGAGAACAGGTTCCAGGGCCCGAACAACAGCGGGCTCGCATTTTTCCTGGCCGGCCTCATGAACGCGAACCACACTTACTCGGTCAGCGATTTCGGAATCTTCCTAGCGCAGTGAGGGTTGATATAGTCTGGCTTATGGAATTAAGTTTATTCCGCGCAATGATCGAGGGGGTTTTAAAACAAATCCCTCTGGGCGTCTTCGAGAAGAACTTTCCTGAGCAGGCTCTTGGCGTGGATGATGGCCTTCTCCTTTATCTCTTCGAGGTCGCTCGATTCATTGGCGAGCGGGAAGGAAAGCGAGATGAAAACCGTGTCCGAGTCCGTCTCAAAATCCTCGAGCTCTATAGTCATATCTATGAGGAACCCCTGTTCGTCGTCCGTGAGCGTAATGTTCTCAACCTTATATTGAATCATAGATGGATCGCGTCCGTTCCGTTCATTATATTCGACAATGAGGCAATCAAAGTGAGAAACCCGTATAACGACGTCAGGGTTTCCGGGTACTCGCGATCAATAACACCCCCTGCTCTCATGATTATATAAGGCGATTAATAAATTTGCAATTAACGCCCCGTAAAATCTCGATAAAGCCCCAGGCAGAGTGACATGTCGGCGATAGAACACCCCGCTGCGGCGCCAGATGCCCTGTTTTTTTGTTCTGCATATCGAGTGGTGTATTATTCTTGAGGAGGACCACTAACACATCGTTTTGGGCACAGCGTGAACCTGAATATTCTCGACGAAATAACTTCGGAGGCTCGATCCTGCTATGCGTGATACCCGATTTGTTAACCGCATAGTCCTCGTCCTCACACTCACCGGCATATCAGTGGGGCTCGCGGCGCACTTCCTGCAAATGCCGCAAATAGCGGACTGGGCCTGGGCGGGAGCCACCGCCGCTGCGCTCGTGCCTCTCACGCTCATTGTCGCGCGGACGCTCTACTCCGGCAAGCTGGGCGTGGACGTGATCGCACTCATAGCGATGGCCGGGTCCCTCGCCCTGGGTGAATACCTTGCAGGGGCAGTGATCGCGCTCATGCTCTCGGGCGGTCAGGTACTGGAGGAGTATGCGGAATCGAGGGCGCGTAAGGAGCTGTCGGCGCTCATCGGGCGCACCCCGCGGACGGTAAACAGGCTCGACGGCGATACAGTAACCACTACTCCGATCGAAGACGTAAGGCCGGGAAACTTCCTCATGGTCAGGCCGGGCGAGATCGTCCCCGTAGACGGCGTCGTCATCGGCGGCTCCGCCGTGCTCGACGAATCGGCCCTCACGGGCGAGTCGAAGCCGGTAGAGCACAGGGACAGGGACCAGGTCCTGAGCGGCACGGTGAACGCCTCCCGGACCCCGTTCAAGATGAGGGCGACCGTCAGCGCCGGTGAGAGCGTATACGCGGGGATAATCAGGCTCGTCGAGCAGGCGCAGGCAGCCAAGGCGCCGCTCGTCCGCATGGCCGACAGGTACGCGGTATACTTCCTCCCGCTGACGCTCGCAGTCTCCGCGTTGGCGTGGATAATATCGGGCGACCCAGTGCGCGCCCTCGCCGTCCTCGTGGTCGCTACCCCCTGCCCTCTCATACTCGCGGTCCCCGTTGCGATAGTTTCGGGGCTCTCGCGCGCCGCGCGCCGCGGCATCATCATAAAAGGCGGCGGGGCGCTCGAAACACTCGCCGGCGGCAAGATACTGGTGCTCGATAAAACCGGGACCATAACGAAGGGCGAGCCGATCCTGAGCGGCGTGGAGAGCCTCGGGGATTACGAACCCGATGAAATACTCAAGCTCTCGGCGTCCCTCGATCAGGTGTCTCCGCACGTGCTCGCGCGGCCAATAGTCAAAGCCGCAATCGAGCGCGGGCTCTACCTGAGCTTTCCCGAGGACGCCGCGGAGGAGTTCGGCTCGGGGATCACCGGCACAGTCAACGGCAAAAGAGTGAAGCTCGGCAGGATGAACTGGGTGCTGAGCGGCACGCCCCCCGACCCGAGGGCGGACCGGCTCCACAGGAGGTCGCTGCTCGACGGCTCCTCGTGCATATTCGTATCGGTCGACGGCGTGCCGGAAGGCGCGCTGATACTGGACGACCCGGTGAGGCCCGACGCGCCCCTTACCATCCGCGCGCTCAAGCGTGTCGGGTTCCAGAAAATAGTAATGCTCACGGGCGACCAGAAAGACGTCGCCCTGTCGGTGGGCGCGGCTATAGGCATAGACAAAGTGCTCGCCGAGCGCTCGCCCCAGGAGAAGGTGGACGCGGTACTCGCCGAGCGTACGGAAGGCGTGACCGTAATGGTGGGGGACGGCATCAACGACGCGGCCGCGCTCGCGTCAGCCGACGTGGGCGTGGCGATGGGGGCCAGGGGTGCTACGGCGTCCTCTCAGGCCGCTGACGTCGTTCTGCTCGTCGACAAGCTCGACCGCCTGATAGAAGCCGTGCGCATAGCCCGGAGGTCGAGGTCGATAGCGTTCGAGAGCATCGCCATAGGCATGGGCCTTTCGATAGCGGCGATGCTGGCTGCCGCCGCCGGGTTCCTCGCGCCGGTCACGGGCGCCATATTGCAGGAGGTAATAGACACGATTGTCATCCTGAACGCGCTCCGCGCGCTCAGGGACGGAAAGCAGAGGGGCCACATGGACGCGGAGGCGGCCAGGATAGGGCTCAAGTTCCGTGACGAGCACGAGAAGCTCATGCCGGAGGTGAGACGCATAAGACACGTTACCGACAGGCTCGACACGATGCCGCCCGATGCGGCTCTAAAGGAGCTCAGGGAGATCCATACATTCCTGGCCGAGCGTCTCCTCCCGCACGAGAAAGCCGAGGACGCGGTCGTGTACCCGCTCGTGGCGGATATAATAGGGGGAGAAGACCCGACTGCCACGATGAGCAGGGCTCACATCGAGATAAGCCACCTCATCAAGGTGTTCGGCAGTTTGCTGGACGGGATGCCGGCCGAGGGCCCAGGCCCCGAAGACATGCGTGAGCTGAGGAGGATTCTCTACGGCCTCTATGCGATACTCACCCTCCATTTCGCGCAGGAAGAGGAATCCTACCTGGCATTAATTGAAGAGCGTATGAAGTCTGACAAGGAAGCGGGGGTCTAGACCGCCGCTTGAGGAATGTAACTACTGACCGGGCGAGGGCAGCGCAGCATCGTTATTCTCAATCGTCTTTTTAATGGAGAGCTCCACGCTCTCGAACATCACGCCGTGCTTGCATTTCCCGTCCTCGCCGTCGAGGCTCTGCCTTATCACGGTCACGCCGTCAGCCCAGAAAGTCGAATACCTGAGCTTGCCGCCGCAGACGGACTCGCCGAATTTATCCGGGTCATCCACTTCCTCCCCCTCTCCCCAGACTACCTCGTCCTGAGCCGGTGTGCCGTGCTCGTTAATGAGAAAATCCTTGACCTTGTTGTAGTCGCTTACGTAGGAATTCGGGTCCTCGTACGAGCCCTGCATAAGGTACCCTGCTTTGATCAGCTTATCCCCGTCGAACAGATATCCTACGATCACGGGTATTCCTTCGACCTCCCCCCTGTACGTAATCACATCGGGCTTGTCCCCGGTCGGGGCGCTGTCCTCGGACGCCTTGACCTGCTCTCTGCTCATACCCCAGGTAGTTTTCCTGAAGCTGAATTCCCCGCCCTCTTTAGTCTTCGAATCCTTGCCGTCCCTGCATGAGACAGCCGCGAACCCGAGCGCCGCCGCAAACACCAAAAGCAAAAACTTTTTCATCCTTCAAATCCCCTCCTCAAGGTAGGTCCCGGATTGTGCCCTGCGCCGTCCCGGCCGGCTCCGGCACGAGAGATATTAAACCCGCCCCGCGGAAGATGCGGATATTCCGCGCATGAAATTTGCATATATGAAATTTGCATATGAAATATTACACGATTTTTTATACGCCTGCGCCGGGGGGGCTGGCGTTCGGCTCCGGAGCGTGTAACGCGGATAACCTGCCGTTACGCTGCGTATACAGGTATGGATATATCATGCCGGCCGGTTATGCGCTTTTATCGGACTTCAGAAGTCCGAATTACCCTTTCCGAACTCCTGCAGCACCTCGTTTATAACCTCGTCCGAGGTGGCCCTGAGAAGCTCGTCGTAATGATCCAGCAGCTCCTCACGGCTGACGATCCCCTTGTCGGTCAGCAGTTTTTCAAGCGCCGAGATCTTGATCCTGTCTGTAACTATAGCCCTTACGAGGTCGAGGATCAGCCTCCACTGCGTATCACCCCCCAACAGCTCGTAAAGCGGCTTTTCACTGCCCTTCTCCAAACCCGACCCTCCCTTAACTCCGAGTAACCACTTTGATTCCAGGGCCTTATTTTAACGCCCGTCCGAATTTAGAGCAAATGCGGAAAAGGCCCGCGGCGGTACGTTATACCGGCACAAAAGAATTATATATACATTATACCGCCCGGTATAGTGCGCCGGGTAATATTGAGAATCACCTATATCTCCGGGCTCCCGGGAGCACCCGTATACATATGAACGGGCTCAATTCATGATACCGGAAAAATGAGCTCAGGAAACAGCCGGCGAAGAAAACGCTCTTATCAGAAGTTTTGTAAATTCAGGATAAAGCGGTAAGGATATCTCTCCGGTTAGAAAAACACGGCCCGTTCCATACGGTCGGGGAATGACCGCACCGGGTCATCAATGTTTCCACGCGGCAAGCCCCTGGCAGACTACGGTAAACCAGTTCTGCGGGTATTCCCTCTCGAGGTCCCAGCTCATATTGAGGACCGAATTCGCCCCGACGAGTATGGCCTGGTCCTTGAGCACGTCTATGCACTGGCCTACGTACATATGTTCGTTGTACTCGAACTCCCACGCCTCCCTGAAGTGCCGCTGGCTCTTGCCCGTGACATATTCAACGGAGTCGTATTGCTCGATCTCGTCAGGAACGCCCATCTCCTCTATGAATATGAACTCGCGGAGATTCTCCCACGCGCCTGAGATACTCGCGCATGAAAGCAAAAGTAGAAGTGCCGCAAAGAATGTCCTCATATCATCCTCCTTCCGTATATTAAAGGTTTGACCCGTATCCGGGATATGCCGCCCGAACCTCTATATTATATACCCGATATACCCGATTGAAAATACAGCCGGGAGCGCTCCTGAAAAAAGCGCCTCCTCCCGGTAACGGTCTCCGTTCGCAGCGTATCGGGGACCCTGTATAGAGAGGCCTTCATATTTTAATTCATTTGCCCCCCCTTCCGATGTCCCTGTATACTTTAAATAATTTTTGATATGGAAATGCGCGGGTTTCATGGCGCCGGGTCGCGGGAGAGGCGCGTCCTGAGAGAGTCGGGGATTTCATGACAGGGAATGCTGTCTTCAACGAAGATTTCAACGAATTTATTAACGACGCGGGCATACAGATAAAGCCCGCTGGCAGGGAATCTCTCACACTCCGGGATATCTATGTGTTCCCCGACCTCGACATACTGAGCCCCGGACGCCTGACGGGGGCGGGACCGCGCGGCGGTCGGATTAACTCTTCCGTTTTTGCGGACCCCATGGCGGCTGGCGGCGGGGCGCTCGTATGCGGCCCCGGGGATTCCGGAAAAACGTCCCTCCTCAAGGTCCTTGCCCGGCGTTATCTAGATGCGGGGTTCTTACCCGTGTATGCCGACGGGAAGGTCCTGCCGATCCCGCGCCCGGAAGAAACGTCCGAATTCTTCCTCGGAAAATACAGATCGCAGTACACCGAAGAGAGTGTCGAGCTCATAGAAAAAGAGCCGGTTGAGAGGAGGATACTACTTCTCGACAACGCCGACAGGATAAAGACCGGATCGGCCGAGCTCGGCTCTTTCCTCCTCGGCCTGAGGGCCCATTTTGGGGCGGTAATCCTCACGGCGTCGAACCCGCCTGAATTCGCCGACCTGCCCGAGGGGATGTCCGTTTTCGGGACGCCCGAAGTGTACGCCGTCTGCGGGATCGCGGAGCTCGGACACGAGCTCAGGGAGGAGCTCATCTCGAAATGGACGGGGAGCGTTCTAGCGGAGGATGAAAAAGCGGCCGCTCAGAGGAAAGACAGGCTCAGGGGCGCGGTGGATACGGTCCTCGGAAGAAATCTGGTCCCATCATACCCGGTCTTCGTGCTGACGATACTCCAGATGGCCGATTCGGAGGGCCCGTCAGGGCCGAGCGCGAGCTCCTACGGACAATACTACGATTACTTGATAACGAAATCGCTCAAGGACGCTGCGGGCAGGGAAAGCCTCCCCTTTTTTATCCGTCTCCTGTCAGAGCTCGCATACAGGATGTTCTCGAGGAGGAGCAGATGGATATCGGAGGAGAACTTCGAAACCCTGGCCGGGGATGTCTCGGCTGATTTCCCGAACCCACCCGAAGGACCCGGCACAGTGATAACGGCTCTTCTCGAATCCGAAACGCTCGCCGGGAGGGAGTCCGGCTTCGAATTCAGGCACGGGTACGCATATCACTACTTCGCCGCCCTTTACTTCTCCCGGAACCTCCACGAGGAGCGCGTAAGGGAAGAAGTGAAAAGGCTTTCCGGGAGACTCGACGAAGAAGAAAGCGCCAATATAATGCTCTACCTCACGCACCTGTCGGCGGACCCTTTCCTGCTGGAGCAGATCGCACGCAACGTCGAGTACGCCGCGGCCTCAGAAGAGCCCTACAATAGGGAAGAGGAAGAACCGTACCTGGATGAGCTGATAAGAGAGCTCGAAAAGCTCATCGACAAAGACAGGAAGCTGAGGGAGATAAGGGCCGAGTACCTGCCTGAGGCGGAGCCCTCAAGACAGCCGATCGGGTTCCGCACGAACGGCGCGGATATAAGGGTCAGGAGGAGGAAGGAAGCCGCCGCCTTCGCCTCATCGCGGAGGTCGCAGATCATCGGCGCGCTCCTTCGGATCTCATCCGGAGTACTCACGGGGCAGCCGGCCGAGGGCCGGTACTTGATACCGCGCGAATTCGGTGAGAATATTTACGCCCTGTGGTCGTCCGCCCTGAGGAGAAGAAAGAGAGAGGCGGACAGGGTGAGGATAGCAGCCGAGGGGAGGGAAAGGCGCGTTTTGGAAAGCGCCGGGACCGGGGAAGAGCTCTCGTATATGACCGCGCTTTACGGACTCTACATGAGGATATACGTGAACGCGGTGAGGCAGCTATCCCTCCTCACGGAAGCGGGCGCTCCCGAATATACGAACACGATCCCCGATGAGCTGATGAGGATATGCGCCGGCCTCTTCCGTAAAGACCAGCAGCCCGGCATAGACACTATAGGCAGATTTCTCGGGGAGAACAGAGACAGGCTATTCGCGAGGGAGCTAATAAGGCAATGCGCGTCACTACGCATCTACATATTCGGAGACGATTCGGAGTATTCGCGGGAGCTGGGGAAGCTTTTGGATTTACCGAATGGGAGAAAACCTTCTACAAGCTAAGGAAACCAATAGCAAATCCTTTACATTCAATAATATACAATTCGTCATTCATAACACTCCGTGCGAATACTTGCCTTTCTGCACATTTTCTCTTGAAATAACTTCATCTACTTGAATCGGATAGTATTTGGCTTAGGAGTGCAAAAATGGATTGATTTTATCACTATACTTAAATCTTGCGGAGCTGAAAAAACCTCCGCATTCATTTTTTTTCACACATTTATCACATACGGGCATATACTCATTCTTCCAATCAGAAATACTCTTCCTATTGAATCTATATAACTTAGGATCTAGTAAGCAAAGCTGATGATTATAAATAGATACATTCATTTTAAAACTTGAAAGTATATTTACTGCTTCTACCAATTCATATTGGTATTCTGTGGGATCTATCCAAAGTACAGATAAATTGGGTTTTGTGAATCCCATCATTTCTAGCCCCATTAAAGCTACATGATCAACAAATAATAAATTTCTAACAATAAATTCTGCTAGTTGTGGCAATCTTAGGTAGGTCTGTTTATGTAGCACAACTCTTATCTCAATCTTTTGCCCTAGCCGTTTTAAATTTATAATTCCTTTAATTGTTTCATCATATGCGCCATCAGCCTGAACAACATAATCATGTAAGTTAGAGATATCGGAGTATAACGGGATACCAAACATAATATCGGGATGATTGATTTTTGCTATTTTCTTTGTGTATTCTAAATCAGAAAGATTTCTGCCATTTGTCAATACATGGATTGAAGTAAATGGTAAATTGTTCTTGATACAATTTATAATTCTTATCAGGTCATCGCCTAATAATGTGGGTTCTCCCCCTGTTATCCCAAGTTCAACTGTCTGTCTAGACATTAATGGAATCGCTTCTAGCAACTCGTTAACTATATAACTGTCATCCCTGTTTTTGGGTGGTTGTGAGCACATCAAACAATATGAATTGCATCTTTCAGTTACTAATAGTGAGTTATAATTAGAATTTCGTCTATATATAGTTCTTAATGACCTACTATGCGGTTCAAATTTTATAATGTCCCCTTCCGCTAAGTAGTTCATCTCATTGTCAACCTTAAAACAGTTATCAATGCCCTCAATATTAGGTTCCGAATCTTCAAATATAAAATAGGATTTAAAGCCATGAGGAAATCCATTTAACTTCTCTTTAATCAACAATATTTGCTCAGATCTTAATGGCAATGGAAGTTGTTTGTTTTCAGTTAATCGAGAGATAGATTTATCAATAGTAATTTTAGATAATGGTTCAACCTTTCTCGATGTTAATTTAATCATGATTAAATTCTAATCCATCTTCGAAATATATCTCTGGTTTCTCTATCTTCTTCCATTAGTGAAATTAGATACCTAAACATGAACATGTTTTTTTTACAGAATCCACTGAGTGCTTTGTTCCCTAAATAATCACCTTGTGTCGCATAATGATATACGGGATCACTGCCACAATAAGGCATAAAACCACAGTCACTACACATTGGAGCACTTTCAACTATGGATTGTTCGATTGGATCTAATAATGAATCGGATAACATAATATCTTCGTAAGTATCCGAATGTAAAGACCCTATACGGAATGATTTATCACCCATTTCATTTAACATTCGAGATTCATCAGAAGCATAAACGTCTCCATCATAATTAAATACAATACAGTTAATACCTATGCCTGACGGCGACTGTAGATCAACATATGTATTACCAAGTGGTGATAACATTTTATTTAAAACAATTGAAGCGTATTGTTCCATAAAAAAGCAACCTTTCTTGTTGATGTCAATTATATAATCGAGGCCAGTTTTATAGAAATCAAGCCATTCATCAGTTTGGTATGAATAGAACGCTTTAGTTTTGATTGCGAATCCGTACGGACTTAATGGTCTTAAAAAAATGGAATTAAAATTCTGTTTGATATATTCGTCAATAATTTCCTTTGCGAGAGTTAAACTTCGACTGGTTGTTGTCATCAATGCGGAAATTTTATCAGGACCTAATGCAGATCTCACTCTATTAATTCCTTCAATTGTCAATTCATAACTATTCTTTCCTGGTCGCGGCCTATTCATATTATGTAATTCTCTTGGTCCATCTAGGGAAGTTGAAATATATATATCGTGTTCTTGGCAAAATTTTAATATTTCATCGTTAACTAGAGCAAGATTTGTAGCTATTACGAATTGTAAATTACGACCTTCAACATTATTTCTTTCTTCAGCTTTCCAAACTATATATTCTACGAGGTCAAAATTTAATAAAGGTTCACCTCCTTGAAATTCAATCTTTATGTATCGTGAAGGACCCCTAAACGTGAAATCGATTGCGCGATCCGCTGTTTCTGTAGACATATCATAAGCTATTCGATCATCACTTTGTCTGGATACTTGGCAATATGGACATGAATGTTCACATCTCAGAGTTACGACAAACATATGCAAACTTGTAAAATTGGAAATAGGGCTCGATTTAGTTCTATACTTCAATGCAAGTAATTCTAATGGAATTTTTGAATCTGAGTCTAATAAGAAGTGCTTCGACTTTAGTGTGTAATAGTATTCAGATTCAATCGGTAACTCCTTTTTAACAAAAATTTCTAAATGTAAGCTCCCCTAAAAAGTAGACAAGCGATAAGTAGAACTTTCTGGCAAAATAATGCAGGTCAGGAGGTTCATATGAAGAAGTCACGATTCAGCGAATCGCAGATAGTTGGGATACTGAAGGAAGCCGATACCGGGGTT
>JBGSVA010000061.1:0-4156 GCA_041753155.1 Thermodesulfobacteriota bacterium
TGAGGAAATCAGCCGGGGACTCGCGGCGGGTATGACCCAGGCCAGCATTGCTCGGAGATTGTATCGTCATCCCGCAACCATCTCTCGAGAAATCAGGAGAAACACGGGAAGTAGGGCTCGGAGCGCATATCTTGCCTTCTCCGCAAGCCGAAAGGCGGCGGTACGCGCTTCATTCCGAAGATACGGCAAGAGCCGTCTGGCTCGGGAGGCGCGTCTGCGGGCGTATGTTTTAACCGGCCTGCGCCGGGAATGGTCGCCACGCGAGATACAGGAGCGACTCAAAAAGGAGTATCCTCTGGATATGACCATGCGCATCTCTCATGAGACCATCTATCGATACCTGTACGTGCTTCCCCGGGGTACGCTGCGGCAAACGCTTATCAAGGCCTTGCGGCAAGAGCACAAGTATCGCCGAAGGCAGAAACGCGGGAATACCGAGGAAAAGCGAGGCAAAATCGCTGATATGCTCTCCATTGAGGAACGGCCTCGTGAGGTTGCCGACCGTTCCGTTCCCGGACATTGGGAAGGCGATCTCATTGTGGGACTGCACCGGAAAAGCGCGCTTGGCACCCTGGTTGAGCGCACCACCCGCTACACCCTCCTGGTTCCCCTTGGCAGAGACAAGAGCGCCGTCGCAGTACGCAAAGCCTATGTCCGCGCCTTCCGCTCCATCCCCGGCGAACTCAAGAAGACGCTGACTTACGACCAAGGCAAAGAGATGCTCGAACACCGACGCTTCACCATTGATACCGGCATCCAAGTGTACTTCGCTCACCCTGCCTCTCCCTGGGAGCGAGGGACGAATGAAAACACGAACGGCCTTATTCGCCAGTATTTCCCCAAGGGAACGGATTTCTCCAAAGTCTCCAGGCACCAGATCAAACGCGTTCAGCGAAGACTCAACGATAGACCACGGGCCGTGTTAGACTACGAGAAACCAGATGAAGTTATTAACAGACTCGTTGCGTTAAAAGTTTGAAACCGCCAAGGAAAAGAAGGATAAAAAAATAGCCTTTCTCCTTTCTATGTTCTTTCATAGAACACACTGCGTGCGTCTTTGTATCAAGACAAAGAAGAAATTATCTTAGCCATTCCTTTTTCATTGCAAGAGCAGCGCGGCAATCTCACGAAAAAGCGAGATCGCCACGGTTGCATAATATGCAGCCTCGCGATGACAGAAAAAGAGGTATCATTGCAATCAACGCGAAGCAATCTCGTTCCTAAATCAGAAACAGCAGCATCTTCCCCTCAACTAAAATTATAGGGATCGACGTCCACTGAAACCCTTACGCCGCCCGTGATGTTCGACATGAGCTTCACGAGCTTTTTAGTGAAACTCCGCAGAAGCCCCGCGTTCGTCGATTTAAGGAGCATCTGGAACCTGTACCTGTTCCTAATCTTGCTCACGGGGCAGGGCGATGGGCCCAATATAGTCAGCGCGCCCGGCTTGAGCCTTGAGACGAGCTTCCGCGCAGTCTCGCCCGCCCTCCCGGCCGCCTCTCCGGTCTCCCGCTCGCCCTTTCCGGTAAACCTTATATTCACGAGCCTGGAGAAAGGCGGATAGCCGAGCTCTTCACGTAATTTCAGCTCCTCTTCGAGGAACCCCTTGCTGTCCTGTCTTACTGCGTGCTCTATGCTCGGGTGCCCCGGGTTGTACGTCTGAACTATCACCTTCCCCGGCGTGTCCCCCCTCCCCGCCCTGCCCGCGACCTGCGTGACGAGCTGGAACGTCCTTTCGCCTGAGCGGAAGTCGGGAATGCCGAGCGCCATGTCGGCGGAGATGACGCCCACGAGCGTGACCCCCGGTAGGTCGTGCCCCTTGGCCACCATCTGCGTCCCGATGAGGACGTCAATCTCACCGCGCTCGAGTTTCCCGTAGAGGGTCAGCAGGCTCTTCTTCCCGGCTACGGTATCCCTGTCCATGCGCGCCGCCTTCGCCTCCGGGATGATACGCCTGAGCTCCTCTTCGACCCTCTGGGTCCCGATGCCGAGCCCCTGCATGGATTCGCCGCATTTCCGACACGCGCCCGTGAGCTTCTCCGAGAGGCCGCACATGTGGCACCTTACCGAATCCTCACGAGCGTGATACGTGAGCGACACGCTGCAGTTGGGGCATTTCATTATCTCCCCGCAGGCAGGGCATATAATGAGGGTCGAATAACCCCGTCGGTTAAGGAAGAGTATCGTTTGCCTGTCGTGCCAGAAGTTATCCACGATCTCCTCACGGAGCCTTCCCGAGAATACAGCCCCGCCTTCGTACTTCATGTCGGCGATTTCGACCGCCGGCAGAGGCCTGTCCTCTACCCTGAGCGGAAGAGACAGGTATTCGAACCTGCGCTTGAGAGCGTTGTAATATGATTCAACGGACGGCGTCGCCGAGCCCAGCACAACGACAGAGTCCGTCATCCTTCCCAGCACGAGTGCGAGGTCCCTCGCGTTATAGCACGGTGTCTCTTCCTGCTTGTACGTACTCTCGTGCTCCTCGTCAACGATTATGATACCGACATTTCGGAACGGAGCGAATACCGCGGAGCGCGCGCCTATCACCACCTTCACCTCGCCGCGGCTCGCCATGCGCCAGGAATCGAACCTCTCTCCGTCGGACAGCGCGCTGTGTATGACGGCGACGTTTCTACCGAACCTCGCCCTCACCCTTTTCACGAGAAGGGGCGTGAGGGATATTTCGGGGACGAGGAGTATCGCCTCCTTGCCCTTCCCTATGACCTCCTCTATCGCGCGGAGGTACACTTCCGTCTTACCGCTGCCCGTGACGCCGTGGAGTAAGAACGGCGCGAACTTTCCCTTATCGACCGCGTCCTTTATTTTCCCGCACGCGATCTCCTGGTCTATGGTGAGCGCGGGCTTCGTGTCCTCCTTTATCTCGATTCCCGCGAACGGGTCCCTCGATATCTCCTCGTGCTCCGTTACGATGAATTTATTTTCTTCGAGCCATGCGAGGTGCGCGCTCACGTTGCCGAATACCTCTTTGAGATCGTCGAGCGGCACCCTGCCGTTCTCGATAACGAACTCCAGGATCTGCGACTTGGTCTTCTTTCTCTTGAGCAGCGGGTCGCCGGGCGCAGCCCCCGGAGCGGCCGATATTATCTTTTCGGTCTTTATCTTAGGATCCGATTTCAGCTCGTAGGAGAACTCGACGAGCCCCCTTCTCCTGAGTGAATTGAGGAGCTCCGTCGACGTGTTCTCGACGAGAGACAGAAGTTTCTGCGAGCTTATTTCTCCGGAATTTAAAACGGTCTTGAGCACGAGTACTTCCTGCCCGGTGAGCCTTCCGTTATCGAGCACCCTCTTTCCGCCGTCCGTTATTTTAATGACGCGCCTCACGCTCACGCCGAGTCCGCCCGGGTGCGCCGCCTTTAAAACTATTCCGAGGGAAGTCATGTAGTAGCCGGCCGTCCACTTCAAAAACGCGAGCCGTTTCTCATCGAAGAGCGGCTCGTCGTCGATTATATCGAGCGCGTCTCTAATCTCGACGCCGGGCGGAGGCTCGCCGGGGCCGATTATGAACCCGATCGACCTCCTGTTCCTGAACGGGACGAGGACACGCTTTCCGAGAGCGATCCCCTCCCTCAGATGCGCAGGGACGCTGTATGTATAGAGGGCTTCCCCCGGCATGGGGACCGCGACCTGAATGGTTTCACTCATTTATACGGGAGTCTAATTGTTTTCCCCATTCCGTGCAATAGTGCGGGAGCCGGAGCTCCCGGACATTTATATTTGCACACACGAATCCTCTAATCCGAGTAAGCTCCCCAAAGGATTTATAAAGCTGCCCGGGACCGGCCTTCCGTGAGTCCGACAATAAAGAGGAATATCCGTTCCTAATATTTTGTTTCAAATATCACAGATAACTCTCAAACCTCATTGGCAAATTTCTCAAGCCCCGAATGCGCCGCGAATATGCACGGGCCCTCCCCGAAGTTAAAATAAACTATTTAAGTTTCGGATGTTGACAACTTCAATCACAGCAAATATGATTTAATTGAGCCGGCACTACAGGCCGGACGGAACGTTCAATGGGAAGGTTGGACAGGCTCCTAAACAAGGCAGACGATTATAAGGAAGCGGGCCGCTTCGAGGAAGCTCTCAAAGAGCTTGCGAAAGCGGTTAAGATAGCCCCGCGAGACCCGGACGTTTA
>JBGSVA010000062.1:0-238067 GCA_041753155.1 Thermodesulfobacteriota bacterium
ACAGTCCACGTGCGCGTAGTGCCTCTTTGCAGTCTCGTACTCCACGTGCGCTATGTTGATCGTTATTCCACGCTCCCTCTCCTCAGGCGCCTTGTCTATCTCCCCAAACTCCACGTACTTCGCCCCTCCGGCCTTGCTCAACACCTTCGTTATAGCCGCCGTAAGCGTAGTCTTCCCGTGGTCCACGTGCCCTATCGTCCCTATGTTCAAGTGCGGCTTGCCCCGCGCAAATTTCTCCTTTGACATCGCCTGGTAATACCTCCTTAACGTGAAGTTCGCGGCCTGCTGTTTAAACGGCCCTTACGTTAGTTTTAAGATTTTCCGAAAGTAATTCCGGTAATGCAGAATAATGCGAAAATTCCATTGTGAACGATCCCCTGCCCTCGGTCATCGACCTTAGCTCGGTCGCGTAGCCGAACATCTCGGAGAGGGGGACTTCCGACCGTATGGCCTGCATGCTTCCGCGGAGCTCGGTGCCCATTATCTTGCCTCTTCTCGAGCTCAGATTACCCATCACCGAACCCATGAAATCCTCGGGGACGACCACTTCTACCTTCATCAGGGGCTCGAGAATTATGGGCTTCGCCCTCATCACCGCGTCCTTGAAGGCCATTGACGCCGCGATCTTAAACGCGATTTCGGAGCTGTCCACTTCGTGATAAGTCCCGTCGTAGAGTCTGACGACCACGTCTATGACCGGATAACCCGCGACGACGCCCGTTTCGGATGCCTCTTTTATTCCTTTTTCCACAGCCGGGATATATTCCCTCGGTATCGTGCCGCCCTTCACTTCGTCCACGAACGTGACGCCCGATCCCTCTTCGCCGCGCTCCATTTTAATTTTCACGTGCCCGTACTGACCCCTGCCGCCCGTCTGCCTTATAAATTTGGCCTCGACGTCGGAACTCTTCGTGATCGTTTCCCTGTAAGCCACCTCAGGCTTGCCTACGTTGGCGTCGACGTTGAACTCGCGCCTGAGACGGTCGACTATAATTTCGAGGTGCAGCTCGCCCATGCCGGAGATTATCGTCTGGCCGGTTTCATCGTCATATTTAACTTTAAATGTGGGGTCTTCGAGGGAGATTTTATTGAGGGATATGCCAAGCCTTTCCTGGTCGGATTTGGTCTTGGGCTCTATCGCGATGGATATTACCGGCTCGGCGAAATAGAGACTCTCGAGGAGTATCGGTTTGCTCTCATCGCAGAGCGTATCGCCCGTCGTCGTCACTTTGAGCCCTACGGCCGCCGCGATGCCGCCCGCGCCTATTTCTTTTATATCTTCTCTTTTATTGGAATGCATCCTGACGAGCCTTCCGATCTTCTCCCTCTTGCTCTTCGTCGAGTTATACACGGTCGAGCTCGAAACGAGCTTTCCCGAATACACCCTTATATATGTGAGCTGCCCGACGAACGGGTCGGTCATGATCTTAAAGGCGAGGGCTGAAAAGGGCTCATCGTCATTCGGGTACCTTACCTCCCCCTGATCCGTATCCGTGTTTATTCCTTCCATCGGAGGGACGTCGAGCGGGGAAGGCATATAGCTCACTATAGCATCCAAAAGCAGCTGGACGCCCTTGTTCTTGAACGCGGAGCCGAGTATGACCGGCACTATGTTAAGGCCGATAGCGGATTTTCTTACCGAAGCCGCAATTTCTTCTTCGGAAACCAGCTCTCCGTTTAAGTATTTTTCCATTATTGCTTCGTCGAAATCGGCGAGGGATTCAACCAGCTTTTCTCTTCCCGCCCGGGCTTCTTCCTTCATCTCGGCAGGTATCTCCGCCCAATCGTATTTAAGGCCCAGGGAATCCCCGTCCCAGAGGGCGAGCTTCATTCTAATAAGGTCTATTATTCCTTTGAAATTGTCGCCTTCGAAGTAAGGCGCGTGAAGGGGAACCGGATTGGCGTCAAGCCTGTCCTTTATCTGAGCGACCACCTTTCCGAAATCAGCCCCGACCTTGTCCATCTTGTTCACGAAACACATCCTCGGGACCCTGTATCTGTCGGCCTGTTTCCATACAGTCTCCGATTGAGGCTCCACGCCGCCCACCGAGTCGAATACGACGACGGCCCCGTCGAGGACCTTGAGCGACCTTTCGACCTCTATGGTGAAATCGACGTGCCCGGGGGTGTCTATGATGTTTATCCTGTGGTCGTCCCAGAAACAGGTCGTGGTGGCGGAAGTAATAGTGATGCCCCTTTCCCTTTCCTGCTCCATCCAGTCCATCGTGGCCGTGCCCTCATGGACTTCGCCGATCTTGTAAGTCAGACCGGTGTAATACAGGATGCGCTCGGTCGTAGTCGTCTTTCCCGCATCTATATGCGCCACGATCCCGATATTTCTTACTTTATTAATGGGTATAGCCTTTTCCAAAATACTCCTCCGCGATTTATTACCACCTGTAATGGGCGAAAGCCCTGTTCGCATCCGCCATCTTATGGGTGTCTTCTCTCTTCTTTATAGCCCCGCCGCGGCCTTCGGCAGCGTCCAGTATTTCTCCCGTCAGCTTGTCGATCATGGACTTCCCGTCTCGTTTCCTTGCCGAGGTGAGGAGCCATCTGATGGCGAGGGACTGCTTCCTGAAGGAACTCACTTCCATAGGCACCTGGTACGTGGCGCCGCCGACCCTGCGCGGTCTGACCTCGATACCCGGCTTAATGTTGTCCATTGCCGCATTGAATACCTCGAGGGGATCCTTGCCGGTCTTTTCGGCAATGAGCTTCAGCGAACCGTAGAATATCATTTCCGCCTTGCTCTTCTTACCCTCGTGCATGAGCGAGTTGATGAACTTCGCGACCGTCAGATCACCAAACTTGGGATCGACGGGAACTTTTCTTTTAGAAACTGATCCCTTTCTAGGCATATATGTTGTTCCCTTTGATTATTTGGGTTTTTTAGCCCCGTATTTCGAGCGGCTCTGCCTTCTGTTAGCCACGCCGGTCGAGTCGAGGGTACCCCTTACGATGTGGTACCTCACGCCCGGCAGGTCTTTTACCCTTCCGCCCCTTACCAGTATTACGGAGTGCTCCTGAAGCGTATGCCCTTCACCCGGTATGTAACCCGTGACCTCGATGCCGTTCGTCAGCCTTATACGGGCTACTTTTCTAAGCGCCGAATTAGGCTTTTTGGGGGTAGTTGTGTAAACCCTGACGCAGACCCCTCTCCTCTGAGGACAATTCTGTAATGCAGGGGCTTTACTCTTCTTTTTAGCCCTTCTTCTTCCATCTTTGACCAGCTGACTGATAGTAGGCACGAATACTTATCTCCATAAAAAGGTAATCCAATTAATATATCCCGAAAAGAAAACTGCTGTCAAGACAAAAATACTAATTATTTAGCTTTTTTCCTTAGATTTTTTTCGAACCCGACGATGGTGAGAGAGGACTTATACCACCCGGGCTTCCACCTCTTGTCGTCATACTTAGCCGTCTCGTCGTCACCCACCCTCATCAATACATATACGTACCCGCTATCGTCCACGAGCGGGTCCCCCGTCTTAAGCACTGGAAATTCGTCTGTTCCGCACTGCCATTTCGCAGGCGTGATCTCCAGGAGCTCGATAGCGACATGTAAAGGACGCTCGTATTGTGCTTCCCCGCCCTCGGTCGATTCAGAATCAATCGGTAGATACCAAATCTCAGCCATATTATCACTCCTCCCTTTTCGAACTGGCTCCGGGCTCAGCGTAGAGAACGTGCCGAAGCGCCTTTTTTCCTATGTCGGTCCTGTAGCAGAGAGAATCACAGTTTACCTTCCCAACCGCCTGGTACGCAAGGTTTATGGCCTCCGGTATCGTCCCCCCTAGTGCAGTTATACCCAGGACCCGGCCGCCGTCGGTCACAATGCCGCCGTTACCGGCGGAGGTGCCGGAGTGGAACGCCACGACGTTTTCCATGCCCTCTACTATGTCGAGCCCCGTTATCGGCGCCCCTCTTTTATAGTCCCCCGGATAACCCTTCGAGGCGAGGACCACGCATACGGAAGCCGCGGCCTTCCACGCGACCTTCTCCCCGGAGAGGCCCTTTCCGGCGACCGCCGAGAGAAAAGGCACTATATCGGAATCCATTCTCATCATTAGGGGCTGGGTCTCCGGGTCGCCGAACCTGCAATTATATTCGAGCACCCTGGCTTGACCGCCCTCTATCATCAGCCCGGCGTAGAGCACACCCTTATACTCCCTGCCCTCCTCCTTGAGCGCTTTGACGGTCGGGATAATGATGAGCCGCATAATTTCCTGAGTGAGCTCGGGGGTTATCACAGGGGCGGGCGAGTATGCGCCCATGCCGCCCGTATTCGGCCCCTGGTCACCGTCGAGAAGCGCTTTATGGTCCTGGCAGGACTCGAGCGGCAGCACGTTCGTTCCGTCAGTAAGGGCGAAAAAAGAGGCTTCCTCGCCTGAAAGGAATTCCTCTATCACCACCCTGTCGCCCGAATCGCCGAATATCTTCCGTCTCATTATATCATCGAGGACCTCTACGGCTTCGGCCTCAGTCCTGCATATGAATACCCCTTTGCCCGAAGCGAGCCCGTCGGCCTTTATCACGAGAGGGGGCTTTACCTCCTTCACCCATTCGACCGCTTCCTCGAAATCGTCGAACGCAGAGAAGAAAGCGGTTGGTATACCGTATTTCCTCATCAGGCTTTTTGAAAAGACCTTGCTCGTCTCGATCTCTGAGGCCGCCCTCGACGGGCCGAAAACCGCTATCCCCTCTTCGGCGAACCTGTCGGCGATGCCGAGCGAGAGCGGGAACTCGGGGCCGACGACGGTGAGTCCGATTTCCTCGGCCCTCGCGAACCGGAGCAGTCCCTCTATATCCGACACCTTGATATCGACGCACTCGGCGTGTTTTGAAATTCCGGGATTCCCCGGGGCGCAGTACAGGGTCTTAACGAGCGGACTCTGCCTTATTTTCCAGCATAGAGCATGTTCCCTGCCGCCTGAACCGACAACAAGCACTTTCATTGCAATCACGACCCCTTTATTTTTCGGTTAATACTGCAAGAAGCTCGTAAATCTACCAGACATTATCGTGTTTGAAAATGAGGAGGAAAGAATATTCTCAGGAGCGAGAGGAGTTTCCGGAGATCAGGTTCACTCCGGTGTAGTCTAGCAGATAATCCGGCTACTCGACAGTGACGACTTTGGCAAGGTTCCGGGGCTGGTCGACGTCCGTCCCCTTGAGCACCGCGATGTGATAGGCGAGGAGCTGGAGCGGGACGACCGACAGCACGGGACTCAGAAGATAGTTGCTCCCCGGGATTTCGATAATGCGGTCGACGCTGCCCCTAAGCTCATCGGGTGGCGTGTCGGACGTGAGGAATATTACCTTGCCCCTCCGGGCCCTGACTTCCTGGAGGTTGCCCAGGATCTTCTTGTAAGTGATGCCGTCGTTGGGGGCTATGAGAACCACGGGCATTTCATCATCGATGAGGGCTATAGGCCCGTGCTTCATCTCACCCGCCGCATAGCCTTCAGCGTGTATATAGGAAACTTCCTTGAGCTTTAACGCCCCTTCGAATGCGACCGGGTAATTGATCCCGCGCCCGAGGTAGAGGAAGTTTCTGTAATGAAAAAATTCCTTCGCCAGGTCCTTTATTTCGTCATCGAGCCCGAGCGTCATCTGAATCAGCTGGGGGAGCCTTATGGCGTCCCTGATGAGCTCGATAGATCTTTTCTTATCAATCTGTTTTTTAATCCTGCCCAGATAAACCGATAACAAATAAAATACTACGAGCTGGGTAGTAAAGGCTTTGGTCGATGCGACGCCGATTTCAGGGCCCGCGTGCGTATAGATGACTTTGTCGGCATCCCTCGAGATCTTACTCATCAGTACGTTGGTTATTCCCAGGGTCTTTGCCCCTCCCGCCCTGGCCTCAAACAGGGCTTCCGACGTATCCGCCGTTTCGCCTGACTGGGAGACGGCGATTGCCAGCGTGTTCTTGTCGAGAATCGGATTCCTGTAGCGGAACTCGGACGCTATCTCCACCTGCACGGGGACCCTGGCAATAGTTTCGATCATGTACTTGCCTATGAGGGACGCATGATACGACGTGCCGCAGGCAAGAGCGGTTATCCGGTTGACGTCTTCGTAAAGAGACCCATCGAAACCTTCGAAAAACACCTCGCCGGTTTCTTCGGAGAACCTCCCCCTCATCGTATCCAGCACGGCCTCGGGCTGCTCGTGGATCTCTTTTATCATGAAGTGGCGGTATCCGCACTTTTCAACGGAGACCGGGTCCCAGTTTATAACCTGGACGTTTCTCTCCACTGGGTCCCCATGGAGGTCGGTGATGCTGATGCAGTTCTTCTCGAGCACCGCGACGTCGCCGTCCTCGAGGAATATAACGTTCCTGCAGTAGGGCAGTATAGCCGGCACGTCAGAGGCCAGATAATTCTCGTGATCGCCCAGAGCCACTATCAGGGGCGAGAACTTCCGTGTCGCAATGACCTTCTCGGGCATCCTGTCCGATATGACTGCTACAGCGTAGGACCCTTCGACCCTCCTGAACGCGGCCCTCACAGCGTCTTCGAACGAGATACCGGGGCCGCAGCAGCTCTCTATCAGATGCGCCAGTACTTCCGTATCTGTGTCGGAATAAAACTTGTAGCCCTTCTTTATAAGCTCGTCTTTGAGAAGAGAGAAATTCTCTATTATGCCGTTGTGGACTACGGATGTGCCGCCCGAGATGTGGGGGTGTGCGTTCTTCTCGGTCGCATCCCCGTGTGTGGCCCACCTGGTGTGCCCGATTCCGAGCAGCCCTTCGAGCGGGTGTTTGCCGATCTTTTTTTTGAGGTTGGACAGTTTGCCCGTGCTTTTGAATATCCTGGGATGCCCACCTTCCATGAGCGCTATCCCGGACGAATCGTAGCCCCTGTACTCGAGCCTCGTGAGGCCGTCGAGTAAGACATTCACCGTTTTCTTCTGATCGCCGACGTAGCCCACTATCCCGCACATTTATTTCTTCCCCTTCCCTTCGCGGGGCTTCCTGCTCCAGTTCTCTATTACCGTCTGTCTCGCCCTCCCTATGGCGAGGGCCCCTTCAGGGACGTCTTTCGTTATCGTCGACCCCGCCCCGGTGGTAGCGCCCCTGCCTACCTTGAGCGGGGCAACGAGCATGGTGTCGCTGCCTATGAAGACCTCGTCGCCGATGACGGTCTCGTGCTTCCGGAACCCGTCGTAGTTACAGGTGATCGTCCCGGCGCCTATATTTACGTCCTTACCTATGACCGCGTCCCCCACGTAGGAGAGGTGCGGGACCTTGGAGCCGCTCCCGATCCTGGATTTCTTTATCTCGACGAAATTCCCTATCTTCGCTCCGTCCATAATTTCGGCCTCGGGGCGGATGTGCGTGAACGGACCCACGGTTACGTTATCGCCTATTCTGGAATTCGAAATGTAGGAGGAGAGCCTGACCTTAACGCCTTTTCCGAGTATGGAGTCCTCGATCCATACGCCCGGGCCCAATGAGGCTCCTCGGCCGACCACAGTATTACCGTAAATATAAGTATTGGGGTATATCACGGTGTCGGCTCCGATCGTGGCGTCAGGTGAAACGAACGTCGTTCCGGGGTCGACCATGGTCACTCCGGACCGCATGAGGGAATCGTTAATCCTCTTCCTCAGCAACGCCTCGACCTCCGACAACTGGACCCTGTCGTTGATTCCGAGGACCTCGCTTCCGTCACGGGACTTCACTCCCAGGACTTTGCGCGAGCTCTTTTTCGCAATTTCTATAATATCCGTAAGGTAGTATTCCTTTTGCCTGTTACCGGAACCTATGCCCTTGAGGGCCTCCCATAGAAAGCCCGATTTCACACAGTAAGTACCGGAGTTTATCTCCGTGATCTTCTTTTCGACCGGGGAGGCGTCTTTATCCTCTATTATCTTTTCGACTTCGCCATTGACGTTCCTGAGAACCCTGCCGTATCCCGAGGGGTCGGCTATATCGGCAGTGAGGAAAGAAACGTCCGCCCTTCCGTCTGCATGCTTTTTTACAAGATTATTGAGCGACTTCGAGGTAATGAGCGGGAAGTCTCCGTTCAAGATCAATATATTTCCTTTAAAACCCGCAAGCTCCCCGCGGGCGCAGTCGGCGGCATGCCCTGTCCCGAGCTGTGTTTTCTGCTCCGCGAATATAACACCCGCCTGTCCGAGAGACTCCTTAACGTCGCCCCTTCCGTGCCCTGTAACTACGACTATTTTCCCGGCCGATGTGCCCCTGACGGCGTCTATGACATAGCTCAGCATGGGCCGTCCCAGGACCGGGTGCAGCATTTTGGGGACCCTGGATTTCATCCTTTTTCCGATACCGGCTGCAAGAACTACCGCCGCTAAGTTCATATTCCGGATCACGATCTCCCGTATCTGTCTTCAATCCTAACTATATCATCGATTTCCGGGGTAGAGACCTCGAATACGTCGCAGTCCTCAAGCGCAGTCATCCTGTGCTTGGTATACGGCCTGATTCTGACGGAGCTCCCGGCCGGGAAAGTCAGAGATTCCTTCTCCCCGCCCTCCTCCTGATATTCCAGTATCATTTTCCCGCTGTAGAGGTAGAGCGATTCGTCTTTTATTTTGTGGTACTGATAGCTCAAACTCTCCCCTTTGTTGATGTGGAGGATCTTCCCTACGTATTTGTCGGTATGAGCCCACCACAATTCATAGCCCCACGGTTTTTCCACTCTTTTGATATTCGTGTTTTTCATAGGATTCTCAGATTCAGGCAGTAAGACCATTTTCGAACGACTGTAATAACAGAAACGGACCGCGTTGTCGTCTATCCTGCGTGAGGAACGATATTAAAACGGTATGTCGTCATCGGAACCGAAAGAATCCTCGTCGAGATCGAAGTCGTCCGGGGCCCGCTCATCACGCCCTGAGGAAGGCTCCGCCTTACTCCCGGCCGGACTCAGCATCTGCATATTTTTCGCCACTATCTCGGTCGTCCATCTCGTTTTGCCCTCCTTGTCCTCCCAGGAGCGCGTCCTGATCGACCCCTCCACGTAGATCATCTTCCCTTTGGACAGGTATTCCCCGCAAATCTCGGCCAGTCTCCCCCATGCGACTATACGGTGCCATTCGGTATATTCCTGCTTCTCCCCTTCCTTGTTCGTACGCCCTTCCGTAGTCGCTATCGTGAAATTTGCAACCGCCTGGCCGCTGGTCGTATATCTGATTTCCGGGTCGCGGCCCAGGTTGCCGATCAACAATACTTTATTTACTCCCCGCATTATTATCTCCCTGTATATATTATATATCTTCGTCTGAATTCTATCACCAGAGGGCGTGAAAATCCAGAAATCAGAAAAGATGTGAGGAAAAGGAAAGGAACCTGTGGAGTATCCTTCCGGTCATACCCCATATTATGTATTTCTCGAAGCTATATACGTAATCTTCGACTAATATCCCGTTGCGCTCTCTCCACCTGACAGCAAAATTCCTTTCGTCCTTTAAATGCTTCACGGGAATCCAGACGGCGGCCTCCACCTCGCAGAGATTAGGCACTATCGAGACCTCTTCCTTCAGCATCGAGATGTAGGGGGTAACTATATAATTATTCGCCCGCGGGTTATTCGGGTTTATATCGTCGAGCTCGCCTATCACGCGGCCGCACCTGTAAAGGTCGACCCCAATCTCCTCCATGGTCTCCCGCATGGCCGTCGCGAGCTTGCCTTCATCCCCCTCCTTCATCTTGCCCCCCGGAAAAGCCATATGCCCGGAGAAGGCGTCGATATCGCTCTCGGGCCTCTTGATGAAGAGCATAGACAGGCCTTCGAGCCCCTCGCTCAATATCATCATCACGGCAGCGTGAACGAAGTCCCCCTCATGCGTTATTTTCATCGGGGTCCTCGACCTCAGAAGCCGCTCCAGTCGATCTATTGTGCTCTTTTGCGCCCGGTGCTGCATTTTTGATTAAACGGTCCTCTCCCTCTTAGCGCTCAACGCCTTTTCGAAGACCCTGAAGGCGTGCTCGTCGAAAAGGACGAAGTAAATTTTCTCGATCGAAGTATCTTCTTTTTTAAGATAGTCCGTAACGGTTTCCGTCATTATCCCGGCGCACTCTTCCACTGGAAAGCCGCCTACGCCCGTTCCTATCGCGGGAAAGGCGACCGTCCCCAGAGATAATTCGTCGGCCCTGAGGAGGCTGTTTCTGGTAGCCGCAATGAGCGACTCCCTGCCTACTACCCCGCCAGGGCGCATGCCGGCCGCGTGGATT
The DNA here is from genome assembly GCA_041753155.1 of Thermodesulfobacteriota bacterium. GTDB lineage: Bacteria > Desulfobacterota_D > UBA1144 > Nemesobacterales > UBA2774 > 2-12-FULL-53-21. The sequence continues at coordinate 10,217 of JBGSVA010000062.1, forward strand.
ACATAACGTGCATGGAGAGCCCCGCCCCCTGTGACCGCGGCCTCGCCCAGGGGTATGGGTCCGAGCCTCTCGCATTCCGCCTGCACCGAAGGCCCCCCTTTCCGCCTGATCGAGCCCGCGACACCGCTCCCGAGGATGAGGTCCGTATTCGCGGCGTTCACTATGGCATCAACCTCCATATCCGTTATATCCCCCATCACGACAACTATCCTCTTACCGGCGTCCACGGCCCCGTCCATAGAACTTGACATTATATCGATAAAACTACTAATTTAATCTATAACCTCAAGAGCCTCAACAACCATATGGACGTGAGACACAAGATATTGGCCGCCGGGTATAAGTTATTCCCTTTCTCGCTCAAGGGCGACGCCGATATAGGGGACGCCGATCCTGAGTGCGACTTATCCTGCGTTATAAATTTTTACGGCAGGGTCGGGCTGTTGAGCGGCATACTGTCGAGTCTCGCCGGGCAGGATTACGATAAGAAGAGATTCGAGGTGGTGCTGGTGGAAGACAGGGGCGGGACTGAAGAAGGAAGGGCCGTATTCAGAGAACTCGGGTCTGTGTTGAATTCCGAATATTACACCGTCGAGGAGAAATTCGGCGTCATGGGTTACGCGAGAAATTTCGGTCTCAGCAAAACGAGAGGGAAGTACGTCCTATTCCTCGACGACGATACTGTGATTATGGACAGGGAATTCATCTCGAAATTGATGGACGAGTTCGGGGACGGCGAAGCGGATGCGGTTATCCCGCGCGGTGGCGCAAGCTATTGCCTGCTCGAAGGCAAATACAGCTTCCACGACCCCTACTACCCCTCCAACAGATGCATGGCTTACAGGAGGGAGACTCTCAGGGACCTCGGCGGATTCGTCGATGAGATGATCGGACAGGAGGACGTCGAATTCACGGTAAGGCTCACGGCCTCGGGCAAGATAGTCAAACGCTCGCAGCGTACCTGCTATATGCACCCGCCGCTCATCCTGCGGAGCACGAGCAAAGCCGCCGCCGTCGGAGCCTCATTCGCGAAGCTCCGGAACAGGTACCCCTTCCCGATATGGGCTATGCTTCTAATCAACGGCCTGAGGTATCTTCCGAAGCTCATCTGCCCGTTCAGCATAAAATACAGGATGCAGGGGAAATTCAGCCTGGGCTTCATGCTGGGCATCCTGTATGCGATGACGGGTAAAAAATTAGAGTATAATTAAGACCCGGCCTTGCCCGGATAAGGCCGACCGACATACATGATTAAAAGGCTGATACCCTATAAAGATCTCTTTCTGGTCTATATCTGGCGGGAATTCAATATCAGGTACCGCCAGTCCTATATCGGCGCTCTGTGGGCGGTGATCCAGCCCCTGAGCATGATGCTCCTCTTTACGTTCGTCTTCACCTATCTAATCAAGGCGGTGGTATCCGATTACCCCAAGACCATATTTTTTTACTCGGGCCTGCTGCCGTGGACGTTTTTCGCGTCCTCGGTGAATTATTCCCTCACGAGCCTCACCGGGAACTACTTCCTCATCACGAAAATATACTTTCCGAGGGAGATACTCCCCCTCTCGGGAATAGTCATGGCGTTTCTCGACTATGTAATCGCGTCTGTGATTTTTATACCCATGCTGTTTATCTATCATATACACATCACATATTACATACTTTGGATGGTGCCCCTGCTCGTGCTCCTGTTCGTGTTCACGATTTCGATTAGCCTTCTTCTTTCGAGCCTTAACGTTTATTACAGGGACGTCAAGCTTGCGACGGGGTTCCTTATACAGCTCCTGTTCTTCGCTTCGCCCGTACTATATTCTATCGACAACCTGAGCCTTAATTTCAAACTCATACTTTTCCTGAACCCCATGACGTTTATCATCGAGAATATGAGGAGGTGCCTCATCGAGGGGCGCGGAGTGGTATTGTGGCAGTTTGTATTCGTGAGCGCGATAGTGGCGGTATTCTATTATCTCTGTTACAGGTTTTTCATAAAAACCGAGCGGGACTTCGCAGATGTCATCTGACGGAATCATATTGTTCAACGATGTGTGGAAGAAGTACTCGACGAGGGACATATTCCATAAATCCCTCAGGGAGGAGATCTCCGATATTTTCAAAAGGGAGGAGAGAGAGAAACTTTCCGACGGGGAATTCTGGGCGTTAAAGAGTATCAATATTTCCATAACGAGAGGGGAGTGCGTGGGACTATTCGGCCCGAACGGAGCCGGCAAGACGACGATACTCAAGCTGATAGCTTCCGTTACATACCCGAACCAGGGGGAAGTCGCGGTCTCGGGCAGGGTAGCGCCTCTGATATCGGTAGGGGCGGGGTTTCACCCGGACCTGACAGGCCGGGAAAACATATATACGAACGGCACGATAATCGGCATGTCGATCAAAGAAATCAGAGAGAAAATCGAAAGCATAATCGATTTTTCGGAAATTGAGGAAAGGTTTATGGACATGCCCGTCAAGAAATATTCGAACGGGATGAATGCGAGACTCGGCTTTTCGATTGCCGTTCACAGCAGCGCGGAAATCATATTGATAGACGAAATCCTTGCCGTCGGGGACGAATCGTTCCAGGTGAAGTGCATAGACAAGATCAGAGATCTCAAGAATAACAATAAAACCGTATTGATCGTCTCTCACAACAAGAAAAAGATGGAAGAGCTGACAGACAGGATATTGTTCATTAAAAGCGGCGAGATAATTAATTCGTAAACAGCGGATTTTAGGCTATACTAGAAGTCAAATCGATGCTGAGCAAATAGTGATCAAATGAGTGAAAATCCGAAAGTTGCAATAGTTATAGTGACATGGAATAAAAAAAGCTACGTCATGGAGCTCCTGACGTCGCTCCGGAATATAAATTACGACAACCTCGATATCATCGTTGTCGATAACGCATCCACCGACGACACGTGCCAGGCAATAAGGGAGCAGTTCCCCCATGTAAATCTGATAGTGAATCCCGAGAACTTGGGCGGGACAGGCGGGTTTAACACGGGGCTCAGATACGTGCTCAAGAAAGGCGGCTATAAATACACGTGGCTCCTGGATAACGACGCCGTAGTCGAGAGGGAAACGCTAATCGAGCTCGTCAAGGTAATGGAGGAAGACGATAAAGTGGGCATAACCGGGTCCATTATAATGGAGCCCGATATGGAAATGATAGTCGAGCTGGGCGCATTTGTGTCATGGTCCATAGGGACATGGAAACCTAATTACAGGAACAACAGGCTCAGCACGATCAAGGAGATCGACACAACGGAAGTGGATTATGTCGCCGCATGCTCATCTCTCGTCAGGAACGAGGCACTTTACAAAATCGGCGTAATGGACGAGAGGTACTTCATACACTGGGACGATATAGACCTCTCTCTCAGGGCAAAGCAGGCGGGTTATAAGGTGATGGCCTCCCCCAAGTCCAAGGCGTATCACGGACTGGAAGACAAACCCATCAACCCGCTCATATCCTATTACGATATCAGAAACGGGCTCCTGACGATCACGAAGCACCAGAACGGAGTCAAAAGGTTTCTATACATTTTCAATATGCTGCGTGGAACAGGGAAAGGCATCGTATACTCTCTATTAAGCGGTTTACACTCGACTGCTAAGCTGCTGTTATTCGGGCCCTTAGATTTTGTAAGGGGTAAATTCTATAAAACAGGCATAGCAGTAAAAACGGATGATTCTCCCCCCGACCCCGCATCAAAGATTATTCTATTCGAGGACTTAAATATAAGCAATAAATCAAAGATACTCATCTTGCCTAACGGAAGCTATGCATTAATCAAAAGGATGGTAGAGGGACTGAAAGAAACGAGCTCCGGCTGCCACATCTCACTTCTCATTCAATCCGACAGATTAGAGCTTTTTAAGGACCTTGAAATAGACCGTTTTATAATATTCGAGGGATATAAGCAATCGACGCTTCAAACAATTTCAATCCTGAAAGAAATACTGGAATCCAGCTACGATCTCTGCATCAGTCCCAGCCGTTCCACAATCCCCTTTTCCTATGCAGTTAAAAAATACTATCTCTACGATCACAAACGGGATTACTTCGTTAAAAGCAAAGAGGACATATATGCCTCTTGGAAATTATTTGTGTCGTTTCTTGGCGGGGAATTGCTCGCCATAATCCTTATGCCTTTTGTCTATTTGAAAAGTTTAGCATCTCAATAGTGGTTGCCGCTTTATTTCAATGGGAGATAAGATCAATATCTACAAATCTATCCTATCCCTATAAAATGAATTCCCGATTGTTATATAAGGTCGTTGCCTTGAACTCCGTCAGGATATCATTTAATACAAATTCTATACTACCGGAACCCCTCATCCAAAAAACCCAGTCTTCTCATAAACATTACAAATTGCAAAACTGATTTATGCCAATACATCCTGTGGATATGCCGTAGAAAGAAGCGTATGTGATTAAATTCGACGCCTTTACGATCGCAATATTTGACTTGGTTAAAGCATTATTCCCTCTAAGCCCCTACAACGCCTTACTTTCTTGATATAACAGGTGTAGATATTTTTTTAAATAACGGGTGTATACTTAAGACATATATGCATGAAATTCGAATGAACGTGCTAGAAAGCAAGCAGCTGTGCGTAAGCCCTAAGGTTGCCATAATCATCGTCAATTGGAACAAAAGGGACGATACTCTGAAACTGTTGAGGTCGCTCGAAGGCATAGTTTACGACAATCACGATACCGTGGTCGTCGATAATGCATCGACGGACGGTTCGGCGGCAGCCATAAGGGAGCAGTTCCCCGGTATCGAGCTCGTAGTGAATACCGACAACCTCGGCGGCACGGGCGGTTTCAATTCAGGTATGCGCCACGCACTGACTAACCGAAATTATAAATACGTCTGGCTCCTGGATAATGACGCGGAAGTCGAATTGAACACACTTAGCGAATTAGTGGATGCAATGGAACAAGACGAGACGATCGGGATTGCCGGTTCAAGGATAATCGACTCCGACAGAAGGGACATCACGGTTGAAGCCGGTGCTTTTCTCAATCAGGATTCAATCGGCGTCAAACCATTGTTTCGGAATTTAAGGAACGTACACAATGCAAACGTAATAACGGAAGTTGACTACGTCGCCATTTGCTCAGCAATAGTTCGAACGAGCGCCCTGAATAGAGTAGGCCTCATGGACGAAAGATACTTCTTCTTCTGGGACGATATGGACTGGGGAATGCAGTTCAAGGACCATGGGTTTAAAGTCGTTTCGGTCATGAACTCGATCGTATATCACCCCGCTTTTACCGAGAAGAGAGGTTTGATGGCAGATTATTACTACAATATTAGAAACTCCTTATTGACTTATACAAAGCATAACGATCTCAGAAAGAGAATCTCAATTTTTTACAAGTATCTAAGGTATAAATGCACAACGCTTATATTTCTAGGTCTGAATGGCAGGGAAGATACCATGAAGCTTGGTTTCGAGGGAATCTTAGATTTTGTAGTCGGGCGGTGGGGTATCAAAATCAGCAACCTTCAATCCACTGAAGTACAAAACAAATTGACACAACTTCCCAAGCGAGTCAACAACGTGTTGATCTTATATGATGGAAATCGAGACGAAATATCCAATGCCTATAATTACTTAATGAATACTTATCCGGACGCGAGATATACACTGTTAATAAATGATGACAGGGCGGATTTTTTTGATTTAGGCTTCCAGAATGTAATTAAAATAGATACAAACAAGTATAGCCTAATCGATCTGATACCTATCTTCGTTAAATTACTTTTCAAGAATTTTGACATAGCTATAAGTTTCAAAAACTCTTCCCCGTTTTCATACGCGGCCGTGAAGAGCTACAGCTTCCAGCCCAACACAAAGAACTTCAACGAAAGAGACAGCAACTTCCATAACGTCTGGAAGCTGATTCTGTCCATGATATTAGGTGAGATGATGAGCATACTCCTGCTGCCTATATTATGGGCATCGAGCTTGAAGTATCAAAGAACATGAGCGTGTAATGCTGCGCCGTGCTCAAACCGGCGATGTGCCGTAATCTCCTGTCCGAGGTTCCGTATAATTGGATCTTTTAACTTCCTGCAACCGGTCGATGTGTACAGGCATTACGGACTTTTCAGCCGTATTAAAAAAGACCTGAACGATCTCATCGCCCGGAACGAAAACAAATACCCCCTTGGCCCATGCGAGGGAGGGGAGCTTAAAATTCACGGACACTTATGTAATGAAGCAAATCCTCCACAAATATAAGCCGGGAGCGATACTCGAAATCGGGAGCTTTTTGGGATTCTCCACCCGCTGGCTGCTGGAGGTCACAAAAAGCTGGAGCCCTAAGGTAACCGCAATAGACCCCAATATACGTCACAGGGTCTTCGACAACCCACGCGGTTTCGTCGAGAAGCTGAATTCGGATTTCCATCCAGGGAGACTCGAGATCATAACGGGATTCTTCGGACACTACGATGATAATATTTATTTCGATTATGAACACTATGAACCCGTGCAGGAACGTGAATACGTGAACGGTCTGGTAAAGGACCGGGTTACGATAGACAAATCGTGGGAGAGAAAATTCGATTTCATCTTTATAGACGGCGACCATACGTACAAATCCGTGATGAATAATTTCGAAACTGCGATCGGGATACTCAACGACCGGGGCTCCATAAATTTCCACGACGCCCTCAGCTGGTCAGGTGTAAATAATGCGCTCGAGGATATTAAGGACAGATATCAGGAGAAGGCCGAAGTGTGCATTTACGGAGATATCGACAGGATGCTTCTCAAAAGGCTCCGTGGGAACAACGACGGGATAGGGTTTTTCAGACTGTTGAGCTGAATCTTCCTGAGCTTCATTTCCGACCGTTTCTAAATGAACCTTAGATTGATTTGATTGCGGGAATTGAAGCTGCCTTGCTGCCCTATCCGGCCCGGCAGACTCGATCCGATGGTTTATTGCTCTCCCCTGTTTTACAGTCCGGAGGATTGCACCCCAATAAAAGTCGCTGATATACTAAAGAACCCGGGGGCACAGTATAAATAATAGAGTTAGTTGTCGATAGAATGCTTCAGTATAAACCGACGGAGACCTTGATTTGAAACTTCCGAATTTTTTCTTAGTGGGGGCTGCGAAATCCGGCACTACAGCCGTGCACGTCTATCTATACCAACACCCGGAGATTTATATGAGCTTTCTCAAGGAACCGAAATATCTGTCCATATCCGCAAATAAGTTCCCGCATAACGGCCCGGGGGACAAGAAAGTCGACGATGGAATAATCAAGACCCGGGAGGAGTATCTGAGCCTCTTTAAAGACGCCGAAAATGAGAGGGTTATCGGAGAATCTTCCGCGGATTATCTCTATTTCCATAATACAGTTATCCCGCAGATCAAATCGTTAAGCCCGCGCGCAAAGATATTAATAATGCTCAGAAACCCTGCCGACAGGGCATATTCGGCGTATCGTCATATGATAATGGACGAGAGAGAGAGCCTTTCGTTCGAAAACGCGCTGAAACGCGAAGAGAACAGGATGAGGGAGAATTACGAATTCATATGGTTCTATAAGGATGCTGGTTTTTACTATGAGCAGGTCAAGCACTATATCGATTCATTCGGATGGGAGAACGTAAAAATATTCCTATACGACGACTTCGCAGTAAATTCTATGGGCGTAATGAAAGACGTTTTTAAGTTCTTAGGCGTGGACGAGGGCTTTACTCCTGAGGCCGCCGGCAGGTATAACGTCGGGCCGACTGTGCGCAGTGAGTCCTTTGAAGAATTTCTTGTTAAATATGACAATCCGGTAAAGAAGGTGCTTCGCCCCATAATGCTGAATACAATCGGCAAAAAATACACAGAAGCCCTCGTCAACTATTTTTTGCGTAAGAATACGTTCAATATAAAACCTAAAACGAGAAAGCAATTGATCGAAATATATAGGGGCGACATCCAAAAGTTAGAGGCTTTGATTGACTGCGATCTCTCGGGCTGGCTTAAATAGTCTTTTACGGGATGAACGATGTCGTCTCGCTAATCGTAACCGTAAAGCCTATTAAGTTCTTTAAATCCGTATTGCTTGAATAAATCCTCGAGCTCCCCGTTCCACCAGTCGCTATAGGAGCTGCGCTTTCCGGAATAGGTTAGAGTATGGGCGCCCACTGAGTCTTTAATGGCCTTATCGATTTCTGCGTCCGTAATGGTTAAGTCGAGGAACCCGCATAACTCTTTCAGCAGCGCAAACTGCGCCTCTTTTCCGTCGTCGCCCATCATTGTCTCGAACTTCAGCTGGAATACATCGCCCTGATCTTTCCAGGGAAGCATATTCCTGATGAGGGACTCGTATTCTTTGCCCCAGATAGAAAACCAAAATTTAAACTTATTGATCCCCATCGGGGCTTCTTTGAATTTTTGACCGAGCTTTATCACTTCGGGTTTTTTGAACTTATGCTCCATGGAATCGAGGAATCTGATTAGGGATATAATTACGTCTCTTAGCTCTCTGAATGTAAATATCTTCCTAAAATCCTCGAGCGGCATCTTATCGGCGTCTGAGCAAGGGATATGACCGAATGAGAACTGCCCGGCTCTAATTAACTGCGCGGACGACGCGAGCGGAATTTCTATTAAAAACCTCCAGGGCTCGAGCCTGATGGCCTTCTCGTCAGCGAACCTGTTGTCCTGAATATTCCAGGTAGCCATATGCACATCGCAATTGATGAGTCCCAGATTCTCAAGAAGCTTCGCTGCCAGGTATGTACCGGACTTGGGGATAGTGATAATAAATACCTTGTGTGGGACCGGGGACTGATCGATTGTGAAGCACGGGCTTAAATCCGGACCGATGTAAACCGGGAGCCTCTTCCCGGAAACGATCGAAAGCCTGAACGCCACCTCTGCATCCGCTGATTTAAATTCGTGGTTAATAAGCCACTTGTTCAAAGCAGTTTGCAATTTATTCTTCAAATTATGGGCCATGATCCCTCATAACGGTAAGCGGGAAAAACTTGACAGTAAAGGTCTCTATCTATTACCAAATGCCCCTCCGATAAAGAAACCGTCTTTTATCGATTCGGCTATTCCTTGGAAGACCCAGCGCCCGTAACGTCCGATCTGGTAAACCCCGTGCTTCCCGAGCTCGCTTATAGCCCGCTCCCTCCATTTCGACCCCGGCATTGACCACGTATATGCGACGTCTATCCAGGTCGGGTCGACGGTTTCCGCTTTAGAGATGAACCCCCACGACCTGAGCTCTTTTACGACAGAGTCCGAGTAACGCTGTATTTCCTTATCCGTAGGCTTCTTGCCGTTTTGATAGGCTTTCTCCACATAGATGCTCACGCGCTCGTTCTCCTTCCGGGAGGATTTCGGCATGAACGAGACGTCCACGTTGCTGTAAAACCCGACCCTGTGGAACCGGGATTCGCTGTCCGGTATGTAGAGCCAGTGGTCTCCGGGGCACTTCTTCCCGCGCGTCGCACCTATATTGAGCACAAGGACCGATGTATAGCTCGCGGGCTTTTCGTCTACCTTTAAGCCCGACATCTGAAGTGCTTTGTTGAGCGGGAGCGTAGAGACCAGATTCTCGTACTTCGCGCCCGAGCCGTCCGAAAACAAGACCTCTTTCTTCCTGACGTTTATTCTCGCTACGTGCTTTTCGTAACGGACGTCGCTCTTTTTCGCCATCCTCTGTGCGAGCGTATTCAACCCCTCCCAGGGATAAACGTACGTGACGGTATACCCGACCGGGGGCGGCGCTTTATCGATCGCGCCCTGTAACGCTACCGAAAGGTTGACGGGCGATTTATAGGAATCCTGGGGTGCGATCCTGGTCCACAAGCCCGCCGTGTAGAGCTCATGAAAAGGGGCGAAAAAGAGCTCGAGGAGAGTCTTGCCGAAGCTCATTTCGAGCCAGTCGGCCATGGTCTTTGGCGTGCCTTCAGGTGCGTTTATTATCTCGTTTATCGCTTTCGTCGCAATGTCCTTCCCGAGGAAGCTCAAATTGTTCTGTATAGGGTAAGGGACATAGAGGTTCTGCTTGCTGAAGTAAACCGACGACTTCCTCTTGTACGATTTCACCGGGACTACAGACTTGATAAAATGGAGCACAGCCGGGTCGCCGCCGAATATCCAGTGCCCTCCTCCGATCTCGAACCGGTATGCTTCTCCGTCCTCGGGAGATTTAAATTGACGATCCCCGCTGCCGGGAGCGAGATAATAAGACGAGCATATACCCCCAGGTACGGATTCAGACTCGTAAACGGGAAGGCCAGACACCATGCCCGCCGCCAATCCCGTAATTCCTCCCCCGAGTATCAAGTTCTTAGAATTTTTCACGTTAATAAGGCCGCTCCTTTTATTTTAATGAACCTCTATACTTACACATCAGTGGTAAAAATCAATGCTCTGCCGTGTTTTCCAGCGCCCTTTATTTATCGGGCGTCTGAATTTCGCCCCGCCCGCATAATCCGTCAGCGTTTTGCGATTATACTGCCCCAGCCGTCCACTTCGCACTTGTAACCCGGCGTGATAAAAAGTGTGGACGTATCCTCGAACACCAGTGCAGGTCCCGGGAATTTGAACCCCGGATAGAAACTCTCCCTCTCGAACGCGGCTACGCTCATCCTCTTTCCGCCTAATACAACACCCCGTTTAACGGACGTGACAATAGATTTGCTTTTTTCCAGCGGAGGGAGCTTAAGGCTCCTCCTCCGTGCGATAGCCCTTACCCTGAGCGTAACGACCTCGACTTCGCTCCCGGGCTTTTTGTATCCGTACATTTTTTCATGGGCGCGGTGGAATTCCCTGATGAAATCCTTCCTGTACGGAATCGTGATCTCGTGCGCCTGCCTCCTGTAGCGTGCGTCGAGGAACCGTTCGAATTTTATTCCGGAGCCGATGAAATCAGACGCCGCCCTTTCCTCAAGCCCCCGGAAGCCCTCCTCTATCTTCGCTCTCTCCGCCACATTCCCGCAGAGAAATACAGTCAGGCCGTAATCCTTAAACGTATCCGCCATAATCATCCCCAGCGCCGAAAGTACGCCCGGGTCTCTCGGGAAAATAACGGTCTTAATTTCCATACCGCCCGCGAGCTCGCACGCGTGGAGACCGCCTGCCCCTCCGAAGGAAAAGAGCGCGAAATCCCTCGGGTCATAGCCCTTCCCTACCGAGATCACTCGTAGAGCCCTCTCCATATTTGCATTCGCAATCCTTATTATTCCCTCCGAGAGGTCCGGGATTGAAAGTTTGAACTTTTTCGCGAGGATGCCCAGGGCGGTCCTTGATTTTTCGGTGCTGATCTTCATCCGCCCGCCGAGAAAGCGGTCAGGGTTGATTCTGCCCAGTGCCAGATTGGCATCGGTTACAGCAGGTTCGACGCCCTTACCGTAGCACGCAGGACCGGGATCGGCACCCGCGCTTCGGGGCCCTACCTTCAATGCGCCCCCGGAATCCATATATGCGATCGACCCTCCGCCCGCCCCTATGGTCGTTACATCTATCATGGGTATTTTCAGCGGAATCCCGTCTATGCTTGTTTCGGTGCTGAATCTCAAGCCGCCGTCGCAAAGAGAGACGTCCGTCGAAGTGCCGCCCATATCGTACGTGATCACCTTCCCGCAGCCCGACAGCCGGGATACATTAAAAGCCCCCACCACCCCTCCCGCGGGCCCTGAAAGAAGGATCCTGACCGGCTCATCCCCGGCCTGTTCCGGGGTGGTGACCCCTCCGCTCGACTGCATGACCGATATCCTGTGGCCGGCTCCTCCGCGGGAGGAGAATCTCCCGGAAAGCGCGCTCATATAGGATTTCACTTTCGGCAGCAGATAGGCATTGGCGACTATCGTGGATGTCCGCTCGTACTCCCGGAATTCGGGCAGGAGCCGGGAAGACACCGAGACCGGGACACCGAGAGCGCTCAGATACTGCGCCGCCTTATTTTCATTACCGGGATTTTTATATGAGTGAAGAAAGGAAACCGCTATACCTTCGGGTTTAATTCTTTTCAGTTTATTGAGCAATCTTTCGAGATCACTCCGCTTTATCTTTTTTAGCATCTCGCCGCTAAACGAGGTGCGCTCCGCTATTCCTACCCTGAGTTCCTTTTCCACGAGCGGCTTGGGAGCGTCCCAGAATATATCATAAAGCTCTCCTCTATTCTGTCTCCCTATCTCTATCACGTCTTCAAAGCCCTCTGTCGTTACGAGCGCTATGCGCGACCCTTTCCGCTCGAGGAGGGCGTTCGTGGCGACGGTGGTCCCATGAACTATATCAGCATCGGGAAAATGTCCGTCCAGTATTTGGCTCAGACCGGAAATTATCGCGATCGAGGGGTCATCCGGAGTGGATGGTACTTTATGAGTAAGAAGATTCCCGCCGTCGTAGAAGACAAAATCCGTGAATGTGCCGCCGGTATCTATTCCTATCCTCATCGTCCGGACCCAGCTCTCCGTATGATAGAACGTTTGAAAACATATATCACCGATCTGGAAACTGCAACAAGTGATTAAGGAGACCCGGATTGAAAATACTGAGCGGGACGGTTCTCCTTAGGATGCAGGTTTTATGAAGGGCTTTTTACGACACCCGGCTCTAGTATTGGTCCTGTCCTACAGGGTACACGACTCTTACTTTCTCTTCGGCAATTTCCCTGAGAGCGGTAACTACTTCCTTGTTGTCGGTCTCTTCGGAAAGAGGCATGGCGCCCTTTACCAGGAGCCTTGCCCGCTTCATCGCAGCTACGGATAGCGCAAACCTGTTTACGACCTTCTCAAGGCAATCTTCTATTGTTACTCTCGCCATCTGAAAACACCCCCTATAGGAAACGGTACTGGATTGAGAATATAAATATATGTAATTAAAATAAGGATGTAAAGCCGGACCCCTCGGAAATCGGCCTGCAATTGGTTAATATTAACGGCTCGGAGGCAAAAAAAATGGATTTGGACGAAATTAAATACAATGAGAGCGGGCTCGTGCCCGTCATAGTTCAGGATGCGGAAAACGGCCAGGTGCTCATGTTCGCTTACGCCAATAAGGAATCGCTCCGGAAGACGATGGAGACGGGACGCACGCATTTCTGGAGCAGGTCGAGACAAAAGTTATGGATGAAGGGAGAGGAGTCCGGAAACGTGCAGGAGGTTCTGGACATGTTCTTCGACTGTGACAGCGACACGGTCCTCGTCCTCGTCAGGCAGACAGGGGTCGCCTGCCACACGGGCAGGAGAAGCTGTTTCTTTGCCGCCGCCGACGGGAGCGAAAAGAGCTCGCCTTCGTTCGGCTCCGAAAGCGGGGACAGGACGCTCGATGAAGTGTTCGGGGTAATCGAGGACAGGAAGAGAAACCCCCGCGAGGGCTCCTACGTCAGCAGCCTCTTCGAAAAAGGTCTCGATAAAATACTGAAAAAAATCGGCGAGGAGGCTGGGGAGACCATAATTGGGGCCAAGAACGGCGACAGGGACGAAATAATATATGAAACGGCCGACCTCTGGTTCCATTCGCTCATCGCGCTTTCTTATTTCGGCATAACCCCGGAGGACATTTACCGCGAACTCGGCAGGAGGTTCGGGAAACCCATAGAGTCATACCGAAAGAAGAGTTAATAAAGAAGCCTGCTCCTAAGGATAGAGACTAGGCAATCTTTCCGATCTGTAAGTAGTCCAGCCGTTTGCCGTTTCAGGCGTCGTATCGACTATAGAAAGCTCGAACACCTTTTCGCCGGGCGTCGTGTGCGTTACTTCGATAATATAAATCGAAGTCTTTGACGCCCCGATATTGTCGGAAGGAATGCCTTCCGCATCTGTTGTAACTCCCCCGTGTGTAATGAGGACGTTCCCAGTGAGCGGCTGCGTATCGGCATCACCTATGAACGGTGCATAACGCACAGGGTCGTCAAACTCTCCGAATTCCCAAACCTGAATAACCTCTTTGGTGTCTTCGTCTATCGAAAATTCGACAGCGCGGCTGAAATTCTCGGTCGCCGGTAATTTCGGAGCGAATGGTGACGCCTTGAAGTTCCCGTTATCATAAACCACTATAGTACCGTCTTCGGTAACCTCAGGGGCATGCGGATGATACTGAAACAGGAAATCGTCCCCGACCGGGTCGAGGAGGAAGCTTCCGAACTGGGCAAGGTCCCAATTATCGTGCGGCCCCAGAATCCATATAATCTGACCTGTCTGCCTGCTAAATTTTACTATGGCGTCCTGATGTCGGAGTGAAACAATGATAGAATCATCGGAGGAGTCGTGTATAACTGCGTTCCCGTGTGTCCAGTCTTTGGTGCCTTGTTCGAACTCCGGGAAATTACTGTTCCAGAAACCCCCGAGGGAATCATACCCCAGCCTGAAAGGGTCGAGCAGATCGAGCATAGACCATCGGTTGACTATAGTTCCGTCAGACGGCGAGAACTCAACTACCTCATCTCCCGCAACAACAGCCGTCGCGAGAGGCGCTTCAGGGTCAGAATCGCTCGTTGGATAATTTTCAATTGCCCTTAATTCGATGCTCAAGACGAGGAAATTGCCGTTTTCCATCTCAAAGACCTCGTGGTGAAATATGGGGATATCGACAAATATGCTTCCCGCGGAGGGATTAATGTTCCTGTTGGTATGCCATTCGCGTACGATGTCCCCCAGCACGTTAATCTCAGTAATTACGCTGTCGTCCCTGATGAAGAGGAAATTGCCGTTAGAAATACGCCTGATGTCGCCGTAGCCTATATTCTGGAACCTTCTGTACCAGACCACTTCGCCTGCTTCGTCAACCGCTATGAAAACACTGCCGAATGCCAGATTAGTGCCCGATGCTCTCACTGGGAAAAGAGTGACGCCGGGTTCCATAAGCTCAGGCGTGCTCGTTTCCACATGTATGGGCGGAAATCCCACGGGCAAAGGGGCCGTGGTAACATTCAGGTCGTTTAGAATAGTCTCGTTGCCCGCTTCGTCCTCCAGCATAACATTTACGACATACGACTCGTCCGGCTTAAATCCCAGAAGAGTTATCGCATGCTCTGTGGCAAACCCGTCGCTATGAACGGAAAAGTCGCGAGTCGTGCCGGTTGTGGAACTTGTCACTACAGTGTTTGTCTCGACGGAGTTGGTCGTAACATCCACCGTTACCTCAGTCGGCTCGTCGCTCGTAAGTCTGAGTACCGCCGCTAACGGAGCGTTCTCAGAGAAAACCACGGTCGGGGCCGACACGCTTCCGGGGGGATCGTCATCGATAAGGTCGTCCGAAAATACGTTGCCGTTATCGTCGCACCCGAGAATGGCGAAACAGGATACGAGCAGCAACGAATAAAACAAACCGCGGGACTTACGGGACAAAGCAATATACGAGTTTTGTAATTTCAAAATATTCACAGGAGCCTCCGATCCTCGAAAACTATATTTTGTGTTTATTGCAGTAAGACTATTATTACAATAATTATAACCGCGATTCAACAAGGATTTATAAATTCCCCAAACTTCCTTGTCCATCCGACGGATTGGCAATAATATTCATTTAACCTGTATGATTAGATATAGAGAAGCCAAACCCGACGACCTCTGACATCATCGGCCGTCCGACCGGCCGTTTACCTCTTCAACACCCCGGGATTAAAAACTTTTTCAGCGATCAACGATTTTTCTTCGGCCTGTCTTTTTCTTCTATGTACTCGCCCAGGAATGTCCTGTTCCTTACGGATGGGGGGAGGTTGCCGAGGTCAGGTTTCGGCATATTCGTCGAAAGGTCGCTTGTAAATGCAAAGCTCGACACCACTTTCTCGACTTTCTTCGTCCCGCAAAGGGGGCACTTGAGCTTTTTCTCGTCCTCGGGCTCGTATATGAGCTCCGAGAACCGGAAATTCTTTTTCAGATTAAAAAGAACGAGCGTAGTTCCGTCATGGAGATAATAGCTCAAATCCACGGCGTCCCTGTCGCTCTTCCCGTGCTCGGCCAGGACCTCTTCCACTTCGAGATCCAGCACGCCGATATGGTTTATGTTGTCGTGCTTCTTCACCAGTTCCGATAACAATTTCTTGGTAACCCCTTTCTGAATCGCCTTTAAGGAGTCGTCCACGTTTTTTCTGCACGGAATGCATTCATACTCGAAAAGCGGCATCTAATTCTCTCTCCCTGAGTTTTTATTATCTGTTGAAATACTGATTCAAGTGCTCCTGTCCGACCCAGTCATTCCTCATTTCCTCGTCTTTCTGCTCTTTATATTCGAGATGCCACCTGAGATCATCTCCGCGACGGGGCGCCCTCTTGCTCTTGTCTTCGAATATCGCCTTGAAGGTCGAGAACACCCTCCGGACGTCTTTCGTTCCGCAAAGCGGACATTTCAGGTCCTTATCCTCTTCCTGCTCGTAAACGAGCGAGCTAAATCTAAAATTCTTGAGCTCCAGATAGAGTATTTTGTTATTGTCCAGCTTGTAGCGGAACTTTCTCGCGCTCCTGCCGGCGCCCTTCTCGCCGAGCGTAAAGAGCTGTTTGTTCTTATCGCCGTCCGTAACCTCTATATACAGAAAACCGGGATTCTCCTTTTTAATCTTAGCCGCGTTGGTCTTATTCAGCTTGGCGACCAGAGCGTCTATATCCCTGTTATATTTGTCAATACACTTGTCACAGTCGTACTCGAATAGTGGCATTTTATCACTCCCCGCTATTAATAAGTTACTAATAATAACTAAATTTTTCAAATTGCTCCAGTCCTCTCTCGACCCGGGCCCCGGAATTTGACAAAGCATCCCGGGTGTCGATACTAAAATGATGATCTTTGATGCCTACTCCGGAGGCCCGCATGCCTGATAAAAATGAGCTGATAGTGGAGGAGGAGGGAACGGTCTGCAGGATTATTTTCAACAGGCCCGACAAAAGGAACCTCCTCACCCCCGGAATGCTTCTGGGTCTGGAATCGGCGCTTGAGAGGTTAAGGGAGGCAGACAGAACCAGGTGTGTAGTCATCAGGGGAGCCGGGGACAAGGCGTTTTCTTCGGGCTACGACATAAACTCGATCGGCAAAGACGACATGGTGAGGAATCATTCCGGGGACAACCCCCTACCTAGAGCCCTTATATCAATAGAGAATTTTCCATACCCCGTGATCGCGATGATGAACGGACACGCTTTCGGGGCCGGGCTCGAAATTGCCGCCACCTGCGATATCAGAATTGCGGTGGAAGACTGCCTTTTCGGAATGCCGCCTGCAAAGCTGGGGGTTATATACTCGTACAGGGGCGTCCGGAGGTTCCTAAACCTTATCGGACCCGGATACACGAAGGAACTCTTCCTTACGGGAAGGCCCATAGGCTCTGAGAGGGCCGAAAGAATCGGACTGATCAACTTTACGGTTCCCGGCCCCGAGATCGAGAAATTCACGAACGACATGGTCGGCGAAATAACCGAAAACGCCCCCCTCTCCCTGAAAGCGCTCAAGGAGATGGTAAACATATGGCAGAGAAACCAGGTGATCAGCGGGTCTGACGAAGAGCTTTTAAAAAAGATGACCCTGACCGTACAGGAAAGCGATGATTATAAGGAAGGGCAGAGATCGTTCGCCGAGAAGAGGAAGCCTCAATTCAAAGGGCGATAGTAAAGCTCCGGGAACGGGAATTTATTATTACCCTCGATCAATAGCTGCTTTTTTCCCTCAGCTGAAACAAATCGAGTTTATAATAGCTCTTTTCGGTAATGGCATACCTTCCCCCGAGTCCCGCCCTGGAATTCGCCCGGCTTTCAGGATGAGCGTGAAAAACGAACCATATGTTTTTGTCACCCAGACCTTCGAATGAAGGAAATGTCTTCACGAGCGGAATTATTTTTAAATCTTGCCTTTTGTTATAGTACTCAGCGGATATTCTCTCATAGTTCGGCGAAACTACTATTACATCGCCGCTTCTCGCGTTAGATTCTATATAGCTCATCACTTCTCTCCACTGATGCTTGCCGACGGTTTTATAATAGGCGCTGATATTGAAATAAGAAAAAATAATAATGAGCCCCGCTGCAGCCAGGATCAGCCACCTGTTATTCATATTCCCGATCCCATTAGAGGCAAGCAGATAAAAAGCAAGCGAGGCCCCGATGGTATAGCGGAAAATCAGTATCGGGGAGGAAACGAGCGATATCAGGAACGGAACCAGAACGGGCACGAGCATCCACAGAAGGAGCATATAGAGCCTCCACCCTTGCGATATCCCCAGCGCGCCTGGTCGTTCATTCACGGATTTCGCGGACTTGTCGGCTCGCTTTGAGTCCTTGACTTTTCTAAGGCCGATTATCGAATACAACGAAAATGCCGAAAATAAAATCAAAAGATAGATCGAGCCCGCATATATAGTGAAATACTGCCAAATGTCCTCGGAGGACGGCTCGGGAACCCAGAACCCCTTCTGTATCTTGAGCATAATTACCGCTAGAAACACGAAGCAGGGCAATAGAAATAACGCGGTTATCGCCTGAAGCTTGAACCACCCGCCGATACCGAGCTCCCCGATTTTCTTATTCCGGATAAGAAGCGTGAAACAGAAAATATTCTGAGCCAGAATGATCATAACTCCGTAATAATGCGTATAGACGAGTAGAGCGGTAGAAGCTACGTAAATGACGGCGTATATCGTTCTATTTTTAATCGTGAGCTGGAGCAGACAGTAATAGGAAATCAGCATCAGGCAGACCATGAGTGTATAGCCCCTTGCTTCCTGAGCGTATCTGATGTGAAAGACAGAAGTAGCGACAATAAGCGCAGCGATGAGCCCCGTCTTCTTATTATAGAGGAGCTTGCCCAGGGCGTATAAGGCGAAAATGGATAACGAGCCTAACACGGCAGAGGGCACCCTTGCGATAAATTCGGAATCACCGAAAACGGGGACCCAAAAACTGAGAATCATATAATAAAATGGCGGATTAGTCTCAGCCTTATTATCGAAAACCCATTTGATGATGTCCGCAAATCCGAGCTTGGAAACCGTGATCGAGACCGCTTCGTCATACCACACGCTCTCCCCTCCGAGGTCATAAAACCTCGGGATAACGCCAACGATAAAAATCAGTATTATCAAATAATTGTCGTTAAGGAATCCGAGAACAGACCCTTTCTTCATATGTCAGTTCCCATAGCCGTAATCTCTGATCAGATTCTCCCTGTCCGTCCACCTCTCACTTACCTTCACCCAGAGCTCGAGAAACACTTTTGTCCCGAGCACCCTTTCAATGTCTTCGCGCGCCTGGCTGCCTATCGTTTTCAGCATCTCCCCCTTCTTCCCTATTATAATCCCCTTGTGGTTTAACCTCTCGACATATATAAGCGCCGAGATACTGACGAGCTTCTTCTCGGGAATATCTTTAAATTCTTCTATTACCACGGCGGTCTTATAAGGGATTTCCTGTTTAGTCAGCTGGAAAATCTTCTCCCGGATAAACTCGGCGGCCAGAAACCTCTCGGGCTGATCCGTGACCATGTCATCGGGGAAATATTGGGGGCCCTCGGGCAAGTATTTGACGACCGTGTCCAGGAGGTCGCCGATCCCGTCAGCATTCCTGGCCGATATGGGTATGACCTCGAGAAACTTTCCTTCGAATCTCCTCGATTCATCGATAATTCCGAGTATGCCCCCTTTTTTCACAGTATCTATCTTGTTGATGACCAATATTGCGGGCTTCGGGAGGTTCTCAATAATGAAGCGGTCACCTTTCCCGAAAGGGTCTTTGACCTCGATCATCATCATTATCACGTCGGCCTCTTCGATCGCCGACATTGCCGTATGAACCATAGCCTTCCCGAGCTTCCCCCTGGCTTTATGTATTCCGGGGGTATCGATGAATACCAGCTGCGCGCCGGGAAGCGTCTTAATGCCGAGAATCCTGTTCCTCGTCGTATTGGGCTTGTCGGAGACGGCGGCTATCTTCATACCGGTAACCGCATTAATCAGTGTCGACTTGCCCACGTTGGGCCTTCCGATTACCGTTATGAAACCCGAGTGAAATATTCTTTCTTCCATAATAGTATTCCTCATGCAACCGTCTAAGGAGTCAGAGCGGTCGACTTATCATCCCCCTTTATTCTCACTTGATATACATCCAGGAATGCGTATTTCCGCTCAGACACGAAATCATATTTTCCCCTGAGCTCATTTTTCAGGAGCTCCTTATCAATACCCCAATGGGTGGATACGATAACCCATATTTTTTTGTTATGCGCTTCCGATGGAAAAAAGAAATCATCGGCCAATGCGCCTTTGACTATGTCCTCCCTCTTAGAATAATATCTCACAGGCGCCAGCTCGAAACGCGGATAGACCGCCAGGATATCGCCGTATTCCGCATCCCTCTCAATATCCCCTATAGCCTCCCTCCATTGAAATTTGTCTATCCGACTATAATTCTGTTCGATATTCACAAGAGAAAAAACCATGATCAGGCCTGCCACAAAAAGTATGAGCTTGTTGTTATTCGTGTTAGCAATACCCTTTGAAGCAAGCAGATATAATACCGGGGAAGCTGCTATTGTATAACGGTATATCAAGACCGGCGTAAAAATATTGGAAATCAGAAATGGTACGAATACCAGCGATAAAATCCAGACGATCAGCAAATAGACCCTGCTTCCATAAGGAATGACCAGCTCACCCGAGCAGTCGCTCGGAAGCTTAATGATCTCTCTATAATTACTTGCGTGCTTTATTCTTCCGAGGCTAACTACCGAAAAGAGCGAGAAAATCACAAGCAAATACAATATAGGGGCCGAGCCCGAATACGTAGTGAAATATCCCAGTACCTCACGGATCGTCGGCGCGGCGATCCAGAAGCTTTCCCGAATTGTGGAGCCGGACTTGACAAGTAAAACCAAACAGGGCAGAAAGAAAATAACCAGGATGAGCTGTAATCTCACCCATTTTTTCATCTCCAGCCGCCCTGCATTCTTGTTTCTCAGAAACTGAGTAAAGCAAAAAATATTCTGAGACACTATTACAGGCAAACCGTAATAGTGCGTGTAGAGCAAGAGGACGCTCGATACAATATAAGCAACCGTATAGACCCTATCATGGGGGGCGTCCATGAGTTTCAAGAAGTAATAGAAGGAAACAAGCGTGAGAAGGGTTAACAGAGAATAAGCCCTCGCCTCCTGCGAGAACCATACGTGAAAAACAGACGTAGCCAGTATTAACGCGGCCAGAAGACCCGTCTTCCTGTCAAAGAGAAGATTGCCAACGGCATAAATCGCCAATATGGAACAGGAGCCGAATATGGCGGATGGGAGTCTCGATGAAAACTCGGAGTCTCCGAATATATAGACCCAGAAATGCAAAATCGCATAATATAGCGGGGGGTTGTTGTCGCTTTCCATGAAGTTCCATCTTATTTGCTCGAAGAGGCTTAGCTTTGAAGCAGCGATCGAAACCGCCTCATCATACCATATGCTTTCAGTACCCAGGCCTAATATCCTGATGCCAAACCCTGATAGAAATATTAATAGTAACAGATAGTTATCTCTCACAAGGTCTAATGCTGACTTTTCATACACTCGAGAATTCATTATGAGTTGAGCGGATTACGCAGCGGAGAGTACAGAGCTGCGCCCTCCCGGTAGCAAATACACGAATTTCAACAATACGGAACGCATCCGACAATTGTAAACATTTATGCTTATCTATTCCAGCGTAATTTAATCAGGAGGCCGCTATTATGAGGGGCATTGCCGACCTTGCCGAATTCGAAGCGTCCGTCTTGCCAAATCCCTAACAAAGGTTAAGATTTCTGGTCATTAGAGGCACATACGTTTTAAAGGAGCTTTTCAAATGCTTGATCATATGGGAGATTGGAAGAGAACGGACTATTGCGGAGTCCTGAGGGCTGAGGATATCGGCCGCAGTGTCGTGCTCATGGGCTGGGTCCAGTCGAACAGGGACCACGGCGGGGTCATATTCATCGATTTGAGAGACAGGGAAGGAATAATACAGATCGTGTTCAATCCGCAGACAAACAGGGAAATACACGAAAAGGCTTCAGTCCTCAGGGACGAATGGGTGATCGCCGTCACGGGAAAGGTGACGAACCGATCCCCCGAGACGGTAAACCCGAACCTCCCGACAGGCGAGATCGAGGTCGTTGCGGACGGGCTCAGGATCCTGAACACCTCGAAGCCGCTGCCATTCCTCATAGAAAACGACATCAGGGTAGATGAGCTGCTGAGACTAAAACACCGATACCTCGACCTGAGACGCCCCCACATGAGGGATAATATGATAACGCGCCACAAGGCGGTCTCGGCAACGAGGAATTACCTCAACCAGGGGGGGTTCATCGAGGTGGAGACGCCTTACCTGACGAGGTCGACGCCCGAAGGGGCCAGGGACTTCCTCGTCCCGAGCAGGCTCAACCCGGGGGAATTCTACGCCCTGCCGCAGTCTCCACAGCTCCTGAAGCAGACCCTAATGATATCGGGGCTCGACAGGTACTATCAGATAGTGCGCTGTTTCCGGGACGAAGACCTGAGGGCCGACCGCCAGCCCGAATTTACGCAGATAGACCTCGAAATGTCGTACGCGGACGAGAACGATATTATGTCGGTAGTCGAAGGCATACTCAAAGCGATATTCAAGGAAGCAAAAGGGACCGACATACCCGTGCCGTTTAAACGAATGAAGCACGAAGAGGCGATGCTCAGATACGGTTCCGACAAGCCGGATACGAGGTTCGGGCTCGAGCTCGAGGACCTGACGGAGATATTCAGAGACTCGGGGTTCCAGGTATTCAGCGGAGCCATAAAAAAGGGCGGGATCGTTAAGGCACTCAAGCTCCCCGGGAAAGCCGGCGAGCTTTCACGGAAGGAAATAGACGACCTCGGTGAGACCGCCAAATCGCTCGGGGCAAAGGGTCTCGCATGGATACGCGTCTCGGCCGACGAATGGACCTCCCCGATCGTCAAGTTTATGAGCGACAAGGAAAAAGAGGATTTACAAAATAGACTCGGGCTCGCGGACGGCGACATCGTATTTTTCGCGGCCGATACGCCGTATATAGTGAACATGGTGCTTTCCCACCTGAGGCTCGAACTGGGCGAAAGACTCGGAATGATAGACCACGGCAGGTTCGATTTCCTCTGGGTCGAGGACTTTCCGCTCCTCGATTTCGACCACGCGGAGAATCGCTACGTCGCCATGCACCACCCGTTCACGTCACCGAAAGAGGAAGACTTGCACCTGCTCGATACGGAGAAGGGCAAGGTAAGGTCGAGGGCTTACGACGTCGTGCTGAACGGCGTAGAGATCGGCGGCGGCAGCATCAGAATCTTCCAGAAGGACATACAGGAGAAACTCTTCCATACGATAGGCCTCACCCCGGAGCAGGCAGTGGAGAAATTCGGGTTCCTGCTCGAAGCGCTCGAATTCGGGGCCCCGCCCCACGGGGGGATCGCGCTCGGACTCGACAGAATAGTGATGCTCATAACCGGAGCTAATTCTATAAGGGATGTAATCGCGTTCCCCAAGACACAGAAAGGGGTATGCCCTTTGACCGGAGCCCCGTCCGGCGTCGAGCAGAGCCAGCTCCTCGAGCTCGGTCTGAAGCTCGACGTTAAAGAGAAGGACAAATGATACGCTTTAACAGCCGGGGGAGATTCCCGGACGCCGAACAATGTAATGAATGATTAATTATCCCGGGCAGGGGGATCATCAGGCTGAATGAAACAGGTCACCTGTTTAAGACATCCTCGTTATTCTTCGGCAGAATCTTGAAATAATTCTTTGACACGGAATACACCGGATCGCCTTTCATGACTTTTACAAAGTAGTTTCCCTCGTCTTTTCTTTTCCCGAATAAGACTCCCTCTTCCCCTCCGCTGCCGTAGAACACGATTTCGGCAGTAGGCTCGTGTAATCCGTACTTTTCTAAGCTTTCCGGTACGTCGTTTTCGAACCCATCGGCCTCGAGCCCGGAGAACGAATCAAGGAGCTCCCGTACCTTCTTCTGATCGGCAATCCGGGTATCCTCACCGACTGCCATGAACCACTTACCGTCGTTCCTGGCGAGCTCGGCAGAGAATTCCCCGACTTTAACGGTGATACGCGTGACATCGTCTTTATTCATCCCGAGCAGATTCCTTTCTCTGAAGTCGCCCGGGCTTTTATTGACGAACCCCCAAAGGTACTGGTCTTTGACGATGAGCACCCTTCCCTCGCCCAGGTCGTATATATATGTCCCCGTGCCTATCGGACTTTTGTCCCCGATTATTACGGGGTACTCGGCGTCCCTGGTGCGAAACGAAAACTCCGTCTCAGAATCGACTACGCCGTATTCGTCGAGCTTGTCCGAGTCCCGGGCGACGAGCTTCTCGGACTCCATATCCCTGACGTCCTGGATGAGGTCCTCGATAGCGCCATTATCCGCTTTGAATCCCTTCATACCACTGTTCACTATCCAGCCCCCGTCGGCTTTCTCGAGTGTGAATTCGGAGCCCGACGATTTCAGACTGAAAGATTTTATATCCTCTGTCTCGATGCCTGGAAAGACCTTTTCCAAATTTTCTTGTGGTTGTTTTGCCCTGTCGAACAGCAGGACGGATGCAAGAAGGACCACGAAAATAATGAGCGCAATTACTGTGCCTGCGAATCTTTTTAAATAGCTGTTCAATTTATAGACTCAATCACGTTGCTGTCCGCGAACTGACAACTCGGGAGTTACTGCCCACTTTACGACTATATATTACAACCTTCTTCTCTTCCACCAGATACCGATACCGGAGAAGAATATGACTGCAGGTATCAACACGACCGTAAAGAAGAATATTATATTAGTCTGCTTCTTCGTGATAGTTAATTTCCCCTCTTTCGCGGCTCTCGGGCGTATCGAGATCAGGTTTTCATCGCCCGCGACCCAGTTAACGGTATTCAGGAACAGATCCCTGTTTCCCGAGAAATCGATGAAGATATTTGAAACGAAGTCGACGCTTCCGAAGACCGCTATTCTCGAATTGTCCCCGTCCTCACTCACTGCCGCAACTCCCAAGGGGCCCTTTTTGTCCCCTTCCTCCTGCTGGGCTACACCCTGATCGAAAAGCTCGAAGTTAGATTCCGACCAGCTGTACTCGCCGGTATTAGCCAGTACCGTAGTGTCGGCCCCGTCCTGCTCGACTACGTCGACGCTCCTCGAAAAAGGGAATATAGTTGCGTACCTGAAGCCCTCGGTGATATCGTGATGGGCGTATTGGGCTATTATGGGGGCTATATCTCCTCCCCCTTCCAGCTTGGAGCTGGGGTCGACGATGATATCATCGGCTATGGCAAAACCGTAGTTTTTTAAAATCGAAACGAGCTCGCCCCCGGACCTCGGCTCTATCAGAAATACCGCCTTTCCACCCTGATCCAAATAATCCTTTATATCGGTGATTTCCTTGAGAGAGAGAGCCTGCTTCGGGGCGGATATTATAAGGACGCTGTCTTTCCTGGGCAGCGGGTCTCCTCTCAGAAGGAGGAACTCCTTCACGTCATAGCCTTCGTCGCTGAGTGAGGCCTTGAGCACACCGAGCCCCTCGGGTTCGAGCTCATCGTTGATATCGCGCTCCCCGTGTCCCGTCAGGAAATAAACCGTTTTATGGACCACCCGGTTGAGTTTGAAGAGCGCGTTCGTGAGCTCCTCCTCCGCATTGTTGAGAATCCCCCCAGAGATATGGTCTGCGAGCCTCAGTTTTATCGTTTGCTCGCCGTCGATGAGCACAATGGTGCCGTATTCTTTTATATCGTACTTCTTCGCGATACCGGGCTCCTGATCCGGATTGACGTATCTGACTTTTATATTTCCCGACCTCCTCGAGTATTCCTTGATGAGGTCCTGAAACTCGCTCCTGTCCATTCCCACGTCTTTGAAGAACGCGAGCATCTCCACATCGCCGTCGATATTCTCGATCACGCCTATCGTATGCTCAGATACCGTGTAGAGCTTCCCCTCCGTCATATCTATCCTGACGTCGGATTTGAAAAAAATGTAGTTGAGAATGATGAGTATGCCGCAGACGCTCAATACGGAGATTAAAGCGTTCGTGCCGTATATAAGCCTCCTCCTCTTCATCTCCACCTCTCCGACTCGAGCGATGTGTAGGTAAGAAAGAGCCCCAGGAAAATGAGCGACACATAATAAACGACGTCCTTAAGCTCGATTAAACCCTTGCTGAAGTCCTCGTAGTGGTTGATTACCGAAATGTAGCCCAGTATGGAGCTCTCGGCGTCCGAAAGGGCGCCCACGAGCCAGAGCAGCAACAGGACCCCGAAGCTTATTACGGCCGCTATAAGCTGGTTCTCGGTAAGAGAAGAAGCGAATATCCCTATCGAGAGGAACGAAGCGCCCAACAGGAACAATCCTATATAGCCCGAAAAAACGGCTCCGAAATCCGGGTTCCCGTGGACCATCAGCACGAAAATATTAATGGACGAGAGAAGGAGCATGAGTATGAGGAGAATCAGGGAGGCGGTGAATTTCCCGAACACTATGGTGCGTATCCTGACCGGGGACGTGAAGAGCAGCTCCGCTGTATAGTTCTTTTTCTCGTCGGCTATCAGCCTCATTGTAATAAGCGGCACTATCAGCAGGAGGACTATGCTTATAGTCCCGAAGTAGGGAAGCACGACCAGGTTGTTCAGATTGAGCTCGCCGGTTTGCAGCTGGTAGCTCGGATCGAACTGGAACTGGAGGAACCCCTGGAGGTACAGGAAGAAGAACCTCGCCGATATCACTTGAAACACTACCAGGATGATGTAAGCGAGCGGAGAGGCGAAATAAGACCTCAGTTCCCTTTTCACGATCGTATAAAACGCCTTCATCTAATTGCCTTCAGAGGAAATTGCTTTCATAAATATCTCTTCGAGCGTGTTGACGAGCGGCCGCAGCTCGAGCAGGCCGAGATCGTTTTCGACGACCAGCCTTACGAGCTCCTCCCTTATCTCAACACCTTCCGAAGGCGTAACTACGAATTCGCCCGAGGGTCCCGGCTTCACTCCCGACACGCCCTTAATCGACATGATCTTTTCTTTTACGCCGTCCCCGTTCTGCCTCACTCTAAGCAGCAGGCTCCTGGTATTCCTTAAACTCTCGGACAGGTAATTAAGCGATTCCTCGAGCACCATTTTCCCTTCGTTGATAATCACGACCTTGCTGCAGATCATGGTCACCTCGGGCAGTATGTGAGTGCTCAGTATCACCGTACGCTCGCCCGATAGGCTCTTTATGAGGTCCCTTATCTCTATTATCTGGAGCGGGTCGAGTCCTATAGTAGGCTCGTCCAGAATCAGGACCGAAGGGTTGTTCACGAGCGCCTGCGCTATTCCGACACGCTGTCTGTACCCTTTGGAAAGGTGGCCTATGATGCGCTTCCTGACGTCCGAGAGACCGCACTTGTCGAGCACATAGAATATCCTGCTCTTTTTTTCCTTCCTTTTCACCTGCTTTATGTCAGCCACGAAATCCAGGTATTCGGCAACGGTCATATCGAGGTAGAGGGGAGGGTTTTCAGGGAGATAACCAATCATTTTTTTAGCCTGGAGCGGGTTATCGAATATATCCACGCCCTCTATATGCACCGTGCCTTTGGTGGGGGGCATGTAACCCGTGATAATGCGCATCGTCGTGGTTTTTCCGGCCCCGTTCGGGCCGAGAAAACCGAGAACGTCCCCTCTGTCGAGTTTGAACGATAAGTTTTCTACAGCGACCAGGCTGCCGTAACGCTTCGTAAGATTATGTACATATACCATATCAGCACTGTCCCCGGGCCGCAGCATATCCGACACGGAGGGGGTCGATCTCGGGAATAGAATAACCGCCAGGAAATTCTATTCCAAACTATTTGCCAAGAACATGCGAAAAACCGGATTTCTCGGTCCCGCTTCGTACGATTGAATTTTTAGGTTGACTAAATATATCAACTATGCTAAAAAGCTGATATACTATAAGAAGCTAGAGTAAAGTAATAGGAATCACTTGATAATATCTGTCAACTTTTACAAATAAAAAGCTGTTTTGCAACTGCTTTAAAGATAGGAATAAAGGTGATAGGACCCGCTCAGCCGTGTGTAGAAATTAAAAAGCCGAAAAGCATACTTCAGCTAAATAATCTAACAGGGAGTATCGTTTATGAGCAATGAAGAATTAAGCCGGGATGAGAAGCTCGTACGCGCCGTTCAGGAGAAATACCACAACATGCTCGAGCAGGGCGTGGACCCCTATGAATGGGCCTATGCCTGGAGGTCGGAAATTAACCGCGGAGGGTTTAAAGCGGTCGACTTCTTGATGCGCGAGATAGTGGATACGGGTAAATGCGTCGGCTGCGCCGCATGCGTCACCATATGTCCCACAGACGTATTCGATTACAAAGACGAGCGCCCCGTTGATACGAGAAACGACGCGTGCGTCTTCTGCGAGCTATGCGCGGACGTCTGCCCCGTGCTCCGCCCCCTGGACAAAGACCTGAATGCGCTTCTCGGATTCAAGAAACCCGTCCTGGATGAAGGCTTCGGTCCCTACAACTACGCAGTTATCGCAAGGGCGAAAGACCAGGAGGTCCTGAAGCGAGGACAGGACGGAGGCGTCACCAGCGCACTGCTTGTCCATGCGCTCGATAAAGGGACGATAAAGGGAGCGGTACTGGGCGACGTGCTGCCCGAAAACCCGCAGGTCGGTGTGCAGAAACTCGCGACCACGCCTGAGGAAATAGTCGCCTGCAGCGGCTCACGGTATACGTATTCACCGAACACGGTCGCCCTCACCGAGGCGATGAGAAAAGACATACACCCGATCGCTGTAGTGGGAGTACCCTGCCAGGTCGACGGGATCAGACAGCAGCAGTACAGCAGCATACGTCTTGAAGTGGCGAAATGGTATCAAAAGAACGTAACGCTTGTCATAGGGCTCTTCTGTTCGGAGAGCTTTACTCATGAACACATCAAATACATCGCCGAGACGCTTAACGTCGAGCCTAAAGACATCGTGAACGTGAACGTAAAGGGGAAGGTAATAATCAATCTCAGGGACGGCCGCGAAATTATAATGAAGCTTAAGGATTTCCATCAGTTCGCACGGCCCGCATGCCTTTACTGCCTCGACTACTCGGCTGAACACGCCGATATAGGGGTGGGAGGGATAGGGCTCGACGGGTGGACATTCGTCGCCGTGAGGACGGAGGCCGGGCACAAGGCGTTTCAGGCGGCGGTCGACGACGGGCTCTTCGAGATAGTGCCGGTCGAGACGGAACCGCGAGCCAAGGAGCTTTTGATAAGGCTCTGTGATATGAAGAGAAACAAGCCCCTGCCCGCCCTGATGCCCACGCTCCAGGAGCGGATCAAAATGGGTAACACTAATCCAAAGACTCTCTACAAAGACTACAACCCCACTAACGGAGGAAAAGCGTCTAAATGAGTTCCAACAACGGCCGGCCTGTTCTAGAGGATGTCAACGTTATCGTAGCCGGGCAGGGAGGAGACGGCTCGCTTACCGTTATTACGATGCTGGCCGAACTGCTCCGTACGAACGGCCTTAACGTTTACACCGAGAGGGACGTTTTATCGAGGATAAGGGGAGGACACGCAGCCGCAACGATGAGGGCGTTTACGGGCGACAGATACTGCATCGGGAGCAACATCACCCTCCTGGTAGCTCTCGATGAGGAAGCAGTTGAAAAAAACGCGCGCCAGCTGGATTCAAAAAGCATCGTGGTTTATGACGATTCGGGAGGCCCCGTTCCTTCAGTGCTCCCCCAGGGGACCAAGGTCTATTCCGCGCCATTTAACAGAATAGCCATGCGTACGATGAGGAGGGAGCTCTATAAGAACAGCATCGCGTTCGGGGTCGTGGGGAGACTCCTCGGCCTCGAGGACGAAACACTGCGTGAGACATTCATAAAGCACTTCCAGAGGATGGGACAGGTCATTCTCGAATATAACCTCGAGGCGCTTGGGCTGGGATTCCATCTCGCGGACGAGAAGGGCATACACGAAGGGGAAGGACTATATAAGATTAAAAAGTCCGCACCCGAAAAACGCTTATTAATCACGGGAAACGAATCGGTCGCTTTCGGTTTCATGGTCGCGGGCGGCAGGTTCTTCTGCGGTTATCCGATCACGCCTTCCTCGGAGGTGCTGGAGACTCTTCAGAAGTGGCTCCCGCGGTGCGGGGGTGTAGCGAGACAGACCGAGGACGAGCTCGCCGGTATAAACATGGCAATAGGTGCCGCGCTTACCGGAACGAGGGCGATGGTCGCGACCTCGGGGCCCGGGTTTTCACTCATGCAGGAGGGCGTCGGCCACTGCGGGTCGGGGGAGATACCGCTCGTTATCGTGGACTGTCAGCGTTCGGGACCGAGCACCGGCATGCCGACCAAACCCGAGCAGAGCGACCTCAATCTGATGGTGTTCGGAGGACACGGGGACTTCCCGCGCATAGTGCTTACACCGGGACACCCCGATGACTGTTTTTACCTCACCGTCGATGCCACGAACCTGGCGGACAAGTACCAGTGCCCGGTCTTCCTGGCTATGGACCAGGCGCTGTCCCAGAATATCGCGACCGTCGAACCGTTCAACCTCGACGGGGTGAGCGCTGTGCCGGGTAAGCGTCTTGAAGCGGACGATATCGAAAAGCTCGGGGTCTACAAGAGATATGAATTCACGGAGGATAATATTTCGGCGTTTGCCGCGCCCGGTACGCCCGGAGGATTGTCTCTCGTTACAGGGAACGAGCATAACGAATGGGGGCTCGTCTCCACAGACCCTGTCAACCGTGTGAAAATGATGAATAAAAGGATGAACAAGATCGAGGTCGCGAAGGACGAATTGCCGAGGGCGCGTCATTTCGGCGACCGGAGTGCGAAGATCGGATTCATAGGGATCGGCTCGCTATTCGGGGTCATACTTGAAGCCATGGAAGATTTACAGAGGGAGGGCGTGAAGACCCAGTATTTGCAGCCGAGGACCATATGGCCGGTACTCGAAGACATACTCGCCTTTATCGACAAATGCAGCAGGGTATACGTAGTCGAGCTCAATGCGCAGGCACAGCTGGCCCATATACTCATCCACCAGGGAGCGGACCCCGGGAAAATAGTCAACATATTGAGATACGACGGGATCCCGTACAGACCTGACGAGCTTGTAAAGAGCGTTCTCCAGGCAGAAAACAGCAGTAAAATTAAGAAGGGGAAAAAGGAGGCAAAGCTTCAATGACGATGCAAACCCACATTAAGACGTTCGCGCCGGCACGACCCATATGGTGCGCCGGGTGCGGAGACTTCGCCGTTCAGGGCGTCCTCGAGAAATCTCTTCACAAAATGGGTATACCTCCTCACAAGCTAATGATGCTAGCCGGCATAGGATGCTCCGGGACCATTCAAAATAACCTGCCCTGCTACGGTTACCATGCGCTCCACGGAAGGGTTTTGCCCGCGGCCATCGGAGCGAAGCTGGCCAACCCCGACCTTACGGTGATAGCGGCGGGAGGGGACGGCGACGGGTACGCCATAGGAGCGGGCCACCTGGTACATACTTTCAAAAGCAACCCGAGCATCACATACATCGTGATGAACAACAGCAATTACGGACTGACAAAGGGACAGGCGTCGCCCACGAGCCCCACGGGCTACCGTGACAACACGGAATCCGGTATGGATTCCATACTCCTGGGATTGAGCTTCCCTTCGGCAACATTCCTCGCCCGCGGTTTCAGCGGAAACCCGGAACAGCTCGAAAGGCTGATGGAGGCTGCCCTGGATCATACAGAATCCAAAAAGGGGTTTGCATTCCTCGAAGTTCTCTCGCCCTGCGTAACCTATTACGATACTCACAGAGAATGGCGCGCAAGGGTTTACAACATCGACGAAGAGGAAGGGTACGACCCGTCCGACCGCGGTATGGCGTTTCAGAGGGCTATCCAGCTGAGGGCGGAGGGGCGGATACCGATAGGGCGGATATTCAAAGGGGAGCACGCTTCACTCGAATCGCTGATCCTGAATAAGGCCGAGCTTCCGCCCGCTCAGCAAAAAGTTGGACTCAACGGACACAGAGAGCAGTACGAAAAGTTCATCGATTCTTATATGGGCTAGTCCGCGGATCCGGGGGCACGCTTCGCCGCCGGAGCAGAACGCCCGGGAAGCCATAATTCTATGCGATTGGGCGGTTGAATACGCCGTTTTGACCTATACTTCCATGATCCCGAAGAGAACACAAAAGAATTACTCTGTAATATCGGACTATTAGACGCCGTGAGATTGCACAAAAATATAGCTGTGCTAATATAGTATCAATTAATTGATACTATAATACCAACCCGATCAGAAAACTGAAGAATCTAATCAAAAGGGCAAGAATAAATGGATATTTCACATATTTTTCACGGACCTAACTCAGGTTATGTGCTTGAACTCTATGAGCGTTACTTGAGGGACCCGGACTCGGTCGACTCCTCCACGAGGGCGATATTCGACAAGATGCGTCCCGAGATGTATGAAGAGAAACCCTCCGAGATCACCCAGCACGATATAGATAAAATTGTGGCAACGGCGAACCTCGCCCAGGCGATCAGGGCCTTCGGCCATCTGGATGCCGATATAGACCCCCTGGGCAGCCCTCCGCCGGGAGACCCTGCACTCGAGCTCCCGACACACGGATTGACACCGGAAGACCTGGCCGAGCTCCCGTCGAGCCTCATCGGCAGACCCGTATCGGACAAGACGGACAATGCTTACGACGCGATCGAGGAGCTCAGAAAAATCTATTCCTCCAAGGTTGGTTACGATTATTATCACATTAACTCGCTCGAAGAGAGAAAATGGCTCAGGGAAGCGGCGGAAACCGGCAGATTCAGACCGCCCGTAGACCCGATCAACGAAAAGCTGCTGCTCGAAAACCTTACCAAAGTCGAGGTGCTGGAAAAGTTCCTCCATCGGATTTTCCCAGGAAAGTTCCGCTTCTCGATCGAAGGCGTGGACATGCTCGTCCCTATTCTGAACGAGATCGTCGGCATAGCGGCCGAGGCCGGCATACGCAACATCTTCATGGGCATGGCTCACAGGGGACGCCTGAACGTCATGCACCATGTCATGACCAAGAGCTATAAAGGCTCGCTGATTAAATTCAAAGACCCGGTGCAGGAAAGGGACTTCAGGGACTATATGGGCTGGACGGGCGATGTGAAATACCACGAAGGGGCGCGCCACGCGATAAAAAACGGAAGAGAGATAGAAATGCAGATCAGCCTGTCGCCGAATCCGAGTCACCTGGAGTCGGTGAACCCGGTTGTGGAGGGAATGGCGCGGGCGGCAGGAACATCCGTCAACGCGAGCGGAGAGCCGAAGTTCGATCCGGACGTGGCGCTCCCGATAATCGTGCACGGAGATGCGGCTTTTCCCGGCCAGGGCATAGTAGCCGAGACGCTCAACATGTGCAGACTCCCGGGCTACACCACGGGCGGCACTATCCATGTAATCACGAACAACCAGCTCGGATACACGGCGCTGCCGAACGAGAGTCGAAGCACGCTCTACGCGAGCGACCTCGCCAAGGGCTTCGACATACCGA
Organism: Thermodesulfobacteriota bacterium; assembly: GCA_041753155.1. Classification (GTDB taxonomy): domain Bacteria; phylum Desulfobacterota_D; class UBA1144; order Nemesobacterales; family UBA2774; genus 2-12-FULL-53-21. The sequence continues at coordinate 43,765 of JBGSVA010000062.1, forward strand.
TCGTCCACGTGAACGCGGACGACCCCGAAGCGTGCGTCGAATGCGCCCGACTCGCGTTCGCATACCTGAACAAGTTCGGGAAGGATTTCCTGATAGACCTCGTGGGATACAGGCGGCACGGACACAACGAAGCCGACGAGCCCGCATTCACGCAGCCGGAAATGTATAAGATCATAGACGACCACCCTACCGTCAGGGAGATCTGGGCGGAGACGCTCTCAGAGCGGAATATAATAAACAAGGACGAAGCCGACGAGATCGTAAACAAATACAACGAGATGCTCCACAGCGACTTCGAATCCCTCACCCCGGAGGACATACCCGAAGAGGCCCTTTCCACGATACCTCCCGCAGGGGCGGCTCAGAAGACCATCACTTCGGTACCCGCGGAGACGCTCAGGGAAATGAACGCTTCCCTGCTCAAAATCCCTGAAGGGTTCACGACAAACCCGAAACTCAGGCGAGGAAGGGAGCGCAGGGAAATCGCACTCGCAAATATTGACGAAAAGACGGTCGACTGGGCCATGGCGGAAGAACTGGCATTCGCGTCTATACTGGCCGACGGCACATCGATACGATTCACGGGGCAGGACGCCGAGCGCGGCACATTCAGTCACAGGCACTCTGTACTGCACGATTTCAATACCGGGCAAACCTACGCACCGCTCCAACACATACCGCAGTCGAAAGCGGCTTTCGAGATATTGAACAGCCCCCTTACCGAAAACGCATGCATAGGGTTCGAATACGGATACAACATACAGGCGCCCGACAGGCTGGTCATATGGGAGGCTCAATACGGGGATTTCATCAACGGCGCCCAGACGATAATAGACGAATATGTCGTCTCGGCCAGGGCCAAGTGGGGACAGACCCCTTCGCTCGTCCTGCTGCTTCCTCACGCATACGAGGGCCAGGGACCCGATCACTCAAGCGGACGCATGGGCAGGTTTCTGGATTCGGCGGCCGAAGTCAACATGCGTATCGCCAACTGCACGACCTCTGCGCAGTATTTCCATCTGCTCAGGAGACAGGCCGGTGTGCTGGAGATAGACCCGCTGCCGTTAATCGTGATGACGCCCAAGAGCCTTTTGCGCAATCCTCTTGTTTTTTCTTCTCTAAGGGACCTGTCGGAAGGCACATGGCAGCCTTTCATAGACGACTCGATGAGCAACAGTCAGGCGAAGTCCGTGAAGAGGCTCATCCTCTGCAGCGGAAAGGTCTACATCGACCTTATCGCGAGCGAGCTCAGAAAACAGAATGCAAAAGACATCGCGATCGCCAGGCTCGAGCAGCTGTACCCGGTCCCGACGACCCTGATCCAGAAAGTCCTCGGCAGGTATCCGAAGCTCAAGGAGGTCGTATGGCTCCAGGAAGAGCCCGAAAACATGGGGGCCTGGATGTTCATATACCCGTTCTTAAGGAAATTTATCAAGGGAACCGTCCTTCTTCATTTTATAGGGAGGCGCCGGAACTCGAGTCCTGCGGAAGGGACGGCTTCGATGCATAAAATAAACCAGGAAGCGCTCATGCAGCAGGCGTACATGATCGGAAAGCAGCTTCCCAACATCGACGAATTGGGAATTACGTGGGTAAAAAACGTCTAAATACCGGAGAAATAGCATGCCTATAAACATCGCCGTACCCGAATTGGGTGAATCCATCGTGGAAGCGACTATCGTGAGATGGTTCAAATCCGAAGGCGACCACGTGAAAATAGGGGAGCCGCTTGTCGAGCTCGAAACCGAAAAAGCGAACTTCGAGGTCGCGGCCGAGAAGGAAGGGACGCTGATCAGCATACTTAAAAGGGACGGAGATGATGTCGAGGTCGGGGAAGTGCTCGGCGTGATCGAGGAAGGGAAAGCCGGTGCGGCGCCCGGGCCCAAGGAAGCCCCGAAGCCGGCAGCAGAAGCAAAAGAAGAAGCCGTAAAGAGGCCCGAACCTGCCGCCGAGAGGGTAACCCCTGTGGCGAGGCGGATCGCGGAAGAAAACCAGGTCGATCTCGGCAAAGTGGAGGGCACGGGACCGAGCGGCCGGATAACAAAGGAAGACATCGAAATTTACATAGAGAAGCAAGCGAAAGAGACCGCCCGGACAGAGGCGCCTGAGGCCGGGCCCGGAAGGGGCAAATCCCCCGCACTGGTCGAGGCGAAAGAAGCGACTATCCTCCGCATTTCGAGGGACGCGAGGGAGGAGCGGATCAAGATGTCCCGGAGGAGACGAACGATCGCCCGGCGGATGCTTGAAGCCACACAGTCGACGGCCATGCTCACGACCTTCAACGAGATCGACATGAGCGCGGTCATGGAGCTCCGCAGACGGAGGAAAGAGTCATTCAAGGAGAAATTCGGGGTCAGTCTGGGACTGAATTCCTTCTTCGTCAAAGCCGCCATAGGGGCGCTTAAGGAATTCCCGCAGGTAAACGCCGAGATCGACGGCGACGATATGATAATCAAGCACTATTACGATATAGGGGTGGCTATAGGGGCGACAGAAGGGCTCGTAGTCCCGGTACTGAGAAACGCGGACAGCATGTCGTTCGCGGCCATCGAAAAGGGGATCAAGGACTTCGCGCAGAGAGCGGAGGACAATGCCCTCACGCTCGAAGAGATAATGGGCGGCACTTTTACCATAACGAACGGCGGGGTTTTCGGCTCGCTCATGAGTACCCCCATACTGAACCCCCCGCAGTCGGGAATACTCGGGCTTCACAAGATCGAAGACAGGGCGGTCGCCGTAAACGGCTCGGTGGCAATAAGGCCGATGATGTACGTCGCGCTCAGCTATGACCACAGGATCGTGGACGGTCGCGAAGCCGTACAGTTCCTGGTAAGGATCAAGGAACTGATAGAGGATCCGGAATCTTTATTGCTCGAGGGCTAGACTCAGGCAGCGGCTAATTTTTCTTTCTCGAGGTATTTTCTTTCCAGTACCCCTCTCCCCACTTATCCACCGGGATCCCGACCAGATCGAGGAACCAGATTTTTATATCCCCCGCAAGAACACTATATATACCCCCTCTCAGGAAACGGCGGGGCGAGGTCTTGATATTTTTCTTAATCAGCTCGAGCTTCCCTGTTTTTTTTATGGCTTTGCAAAAATATGCGGTCTCGAGCAGACGGAGCTCCGGAACCCCGCCGACGGCTTTGAACGCGCCCGCCCTGACGAATACCCCCTGGTCCCCGTAGTATCTCTGTCTCACCCTGTATCTGACCCGGTTTATCAACTCGACGACACGAAGTCCGAATTCCCCGCCGTCGAGAGAAAATTCGAAGGCACCCCCGACGGTCCCCGGGTCTTCGAGCGCATCCCTTATGCTCTCGTCGTAACCCTCGGGCAGGGAGGTATCGGCGTCGAGGAAGAGAAAGACGCCGCCCGAGGCAGAAGCCGCCCCCTGATTTAATGCGGATGCGCGACCCGGGAGGGGATTAACGCACCTGACGAGCTTTAAACCGAGCTCGAGCGCTAAATCCTGAGTGCCGTCGCAGGAGCCCGAGTCCGCAATAACGATCTCGTACGGTTCCGCAATTACCGCATTCTCCCTCACAGAGCGGACCGTGGATGGAAGCGAGTCCTCTTCGTTCAGTGTCGGAATAATCACGCTCAGGTTCATCTGTAAAAGCCCTCTTGCGATACGGATTACGTCATGTCGCCAAAAACCGCCCTAAGAACATATATGGGTTACCGAGAGGTGAAGAATCTTTATTAACGAAGACTGAGTCGAGTAGGACGGATGAGATAATTTCAAGATATACCGCCGAGCTCGAATACTGCGCCATAGCGTTTCAAAACTTCTTTCATTAATCCGGGATAATTCTCGAGGCGAGGGTCTTCCGTCACGATACGGAATGCGTCTTCCCTGGCCTCCCCCAGTATCCTCGCGTCCCTCATGAGGTCGGCGAACCTGAACTGCGGCAGGCCTGACTGCTTCGTTCCCAGAAAATCCCCCGGACCCCTGATCGTGAGATCGGCCTCGGCTATCCTGAAGCCGTCCGTGGTCTCCTCCATTATCGAGAGCCTCTTCTCCGCATCCTCGGACCTCTTGAAGCTCGAAATCAGAATGCAAAACGAATCATGCCCTCCCCTGCCCACCCTGCCCCTCAGCTGATGGAGCTGTGTAAGACCGAACCTCTCGGCGTTTTCCACGACCATGACGGTCGCATTGGGGACATCGACGCCCACCTCTATCACTGTAGTCGCGACGAGAATATCTATTTGGCGGGATATGAACCTCTTCATCACGGACTCTTTCTCCTCGGTTTTCATTCTCCCGTGAAGGAGCCCTACCCTGAATTCGGGGAATATGTCGTTCTTAAGCTCCTCGGCCATCCGGGTCGCGTACTTGAGGTCCTTGAAATCCGGGTTCTCCGATTCCTCTATCATCGGGTAGACGATATACGCCTGCCTGCCCTTCCCGAGCTCCTTTCTGACGGCCTCGTATGCACGTTCGCGGGAGCCTTTCTGGTCGTAATAGACCCTGGTCCTGATTTCCTTCCTGCCGGGCGGGAGCTCGTCGAGGACAGAGACGTCGAGGTCGCCGTAGACCGTAAGGGCGAGGGTCCTGGGTATAGGCGTAGCGGTCATAACGAGAACGTCCGGGTTCGTGCCCTTTCCCATGAGCCTCGCCCTCTGCATCACGCCGAACCTGTGCTGCTCGTCTATGACTACGAACCCCAGGTTCCTGAAGTCCACCTTCTCCTGAAGGAGGGCGTGCGTACCGACGGCTATCTGCGCCTCTCCCGAAGCGATCGCCTTGTAATACGTATTCTTCTCCCCCCTCCCGAGCCCGCTCTTGAGAAATACGACACGCAGATCCATGTCTTTTACATAGTTAAGGACGGTCGACAGATGCTGTTCCGCAAGAATTTCCGTAGGCGCCATCAGGACCGCCTGATAGCCGCTCTCGACCGCTTTCAGCATGGAAAGGAGCGAGACGACGGTCTTGCCGCTCCCCACGTCCCCCTGGAGCAGCCTGTTCATGGGTCTTCCCGAACGCATGTCCCGCTCGATCTCCGCGAGCACGCGCTCCTGAGCGGACGTGAGCTGAAACGGCAGAGCCGCTATCAACCTCCCGGTCAGTTCCCCGGTCGGCGAGAGGGATATGCCGTCGAGTCCGGCTATGTCGCGCTTCTTGAGCGCGAGACCGAGCTCCAGCAGAAAGAACTCATTGTAGGAGAGGGTTCTGTGCGGAGGCGACCCGTAGACGGAGTCCTTGTCCGAGAGCTCTATCATATTTTCGTCATTCATCGGAAAGTGGACTCTCGATACGGCCGGGCCTGTATCCGTGAGACCTCTCTCTTTTCTCAAAGATGAAGGGATAACCGACGAAAGGGAACCCGAATACCCGTCCACGACGGACTTCATGATCCTCCTTATGCGCCTCTGCTTCAATCCCTCGGTGAGAGGGTATATAGGCACGATGCGGTTAAAGTGCACGTTGCCCTCGTCGAGCTCTTCCCCCTCTTCTATGACCTCTATGTCCTCGGGCCGCGGGTGGACTATCTGGAGCGCGTCCCTGTACCCCACGCTCACGTCTCCTGTCAGTATCACGGAAGCCCCTTGTTTATAGGCATTCCTCAGGTATTTCTCGTTGAACTGGAACCATACCAGGGTCAGTGTCCCGGTGCCGTCTGAAACCGCCATCTGATAGAGGCTTCTCCGTTTTGTGCGGACCTTTCCCGCGAGAATTATCTTCCCGATTATGGTTTCCCGATGGCCGGGCCTAATTCTCGATATGCTCTTTATGGTCCTCCTGTCCTCGTATGTCCTCGGGAAGTAATAGAGCGCGTCCTCCACGGTCTCGATTTCTTTTTTCTTCAAAATTGCTGCGATTCTGGGCCCGACCCCTTTGATATATTGAATCGGAACCTGATCCGGCTCCCTCGTGTCAGGAGCCGAGGTCGCGCCGGCATCGCCGCGGATTGCAGCCCCCTCGTCTTCCGGATGTTTCGCCGACTGTGGCGGCGTATCCGCGGCCGGTTTGACGGATTCATTCGAACTCTTGTTATCTTTAAGCCCGCCGATTATGGAAAGCGACTTCCGTATAATAGCTTTTCGCTCCCCCTGGCCGAGGCCGTCGTATGCGGAGAAGTAATCCTTCAATGCTTCGAATTCCTTGACCTGTGCGGCTGAGAGCTGGAGGGAAAGCGCCTTTAGCGTGAGATCCCCTACGAGCTGGTCAAGCGCTTTCACCTTATCCAGGTTCGAAAAGTCGTTTCTCGACGCAAACCTTAGCGGCTTCTCGAGTGCTTCGAGTATCTCATTGAGCTCATTCGACATTAATAAGATTTTACAGGTACTTATCGTGTGAATTCAAGTTCGGGTCGTATAAACAGATCTGCGGAGACATATATAAAACCGTGAGGAGCCTATTCATTACGACATGAAGACAAAACATGCGGATACAAAGAGAGAAAATAACCGGCACACGTTCTCTCATGAGAGCAGGAGATGGACCCATGTCCCGACATGGGTCCACATCGCATTCCCGCGTCATAATTATAGGGTGAATTTCGTACACCTCAAACAGTGTATTTTTACACACTGAAACGCACATTCATCCTGAATAAAAAATTCAATTCGTATAAGCCGGCTATATCACAAATAAAAAATAAAGCTGAGTAATATGGCACAGATATTGCACCTATTCCACCAATTGAGAAGGAGACAAAAGACCTGAAGGCCGAAAGTCCATACAGCTTTCATTTGCTTTCTACCGATAGTCGAACTGAAGCCGCAAAAAATTCAAGAAAGGGAGGCGAAGATGAAATACGACGAAATAAATGCACCGGAAATAGAGGCTCAAAGCTACCCTGAACATTTCGAAGAAATTGCGGAAGACGAAAATTTCACGGACGACGATCTGTTCTCAGTCGAAGAGCCGGAGGAAGATTACAACGGAGCCGCGGCAGGGTTGCAGGAGAGGACGGATATATACAATAGACAGGACGACCAGTTCAGAATATTGAACGATTACTTCAGGGATATATCGAAAGAACCCCTCCTCTCCATCAAGGAAGAGGTAGAGATACCGGCGAAGATAAAAAAATGTGAATATAAGATCAGACAAATCACTTCTTATCTGGAAGCCTCGCACGCTGTTAACGGAAACGGAAGAAAAGCCAACGGTCATACTAACCACAAAATGAACAGGGACAGGCTCAACGCCTCCCTCAAAGCCTACTCTCATCGAGCAGAGAAACTGAAGAAGAGGTTCGCGAGCGCCAACCTTAGATTGGTGATAAGCATTGCCAAGCGGTACGTTAACCACGGCCTTCCCTTTCTCGACCTCATCCAGGAGGGGAACATAGGCCTCATGAAGGCAATAGAAAGATACGACCATTCGAGAGGGTTCAGGTTTTCCACTTACGCCTCCTGGTGGATCTACCAGGCGATAACGAGAGCGATACTCGTTCACAGGGGGGCAGTGCGTGTCCCGGTGTACCTGCTGGAAGTTACGAGCCGGGTATACCGCACGAAATCGGTTCTTTTAAAAGAGTCCGGCAAGAATCCGACCGCTGAAGAGATATCGGAGCGGTCCGGGGTGCCGCTCAAGTACGTGAGCCGCATATTGAAGATCACAAACGAGTCGGTGAGCCTCGACACTCCGGTCGACGGGGAAAAGAGGACGCTTTACGACTTCATAGAGGACGAGGAATCGGCTTCTCCCGATCACATGGTCGTGGATTACGAATTAAAAGAGGTTATACGGAGCTCCCTGTCGCTCCTGAGTGTGAAAGAAGAGGAAGTGCTGCGGATGCGCTTCGGGATAGACAGGAGCGACGTCGTGACACTCGACGACATAGGCAGGAAATTCAAGCTCACGAGAGAGAGGATAAGACAGATCGAGAAGAAAGCGCTGCGTAAGCTTTCGGTTTCGAGAATGAAGGAATCTCTCAAAAATTTCCGCATCTGATTCGAGATATAAAGTGACTATCGACCCAAGCAAAATGTGTGATACTACACAATTTATTGTGGTTTTTAACGCATCCGGAACTCACTTTGGTGCCATGCCCAGCAATAGAAAATTATTAACCTTCTGTGATAATTAGATTTTCGGTGTCGCTGTATTATTGGTACAGTAATTGCATTATAATTAGTAAAGCTGGCCGGGGAAATCCGGTCGGTAAAAAAAACTCAGGAGGGTTTGAATACATGAGAGTGATTACTCTTTTGTTTGCGATGTTGTTAGTAACGGGACTTTCCTTCGGTGGAAATTCCTTTTTTGGCAGTGCGTCCTCGATAGCGCAGGACGAGCCGGCGGGCGAAATGCCGGGCGGCGACATGACGGATGAAGCGACCGACGGTTCGGGAGCTGCTACGGATGCTGCTGACGAAGCCACCCCGGGCGAAATGCCGGGCGGCGAGATGACGGATGAAGCGACCGACGGTTCGGGAGCTGCTACCGACGCCGCTGACGAAGCCACCCCTGGTGAGCTGCCGGGCGACGAAATGCAGGATGATGCCACACAATAGGGAATCAAATTCTTAATCATCGAGAAGGGGGGCATCTGCTCCCCTTTTTTTGCTCGATGTTCCCGAATTTCCGGTAGCGGGTCATTTTCAAATTTATGGGCGCGGGCGGGGGAAGTAAGTGCTCGTACGATATTTGCAAGACTACTATAGTATCAAACTCAGTTTCAAGGGGGTATTAAAATGAAGCGTCTGCTATATCTGTCTTCCATATTTCTATTTTTAGGGATTTTTGCAGTTCATTTTACGGTATATATGGCGTATGCCGATGACGCGACGTCGGTCGAAGGCAGCAAGTCGAAATCCGACAATCGCCAGGTAGAACCGGCACCCGCTCCTGAGCCTGTTGAGGCGACGACGGTCAAAAGCGGCAAGTCGAACAACTCCGACAATCGCCAAGTAGAACCGGCACCCGCTCCTGAGCCCGTCGAGGCGACATCGGTTAAAAGCAGCAAGTCGAACTCCCAGGATCGCCAAGTAGAACCGGCACCCGCTCCTGAGCCCGTCGAGGCGACGTCGGTTAAAAGCAGCAAGTCGAACAGTAGCGAGTGAATTCGTGCGGGCGGCCCCTATTGAGTGGGTTGGTCAGCATCAGTCAGGCGAACTCGGGGCCGGCCCAGTCGAACGGGATATGCTTACTGGACTTGCCAGCCCAGCTCCACCGGAAGCCGAACGCGTCTACCTCGTTGTCCTCCGCCTTGCCCCAAGTCATGACCTGGCCGGGTCCCACCTCGGATCCGGGAGCGTTGTGGAGCTGCACTCGAGCGCCGGGAGGAGTCGTAGGTCCGGAGAGCGCCTCGGCAAACGCCTTGACCTTACCGGGTATTTCAGCGCGCCACTGAGCGAGGTCCTTGGCGACCTCGAACTCGATCGGTACAAACTCGAGGCCTCGGACTTCACCCACGAGCTCCGCTAAAATGCCCATCCAACCGCCTGCCTGACCCGAGAACACCTTTTGCAGCGCTTCACGCTGTGCGTCGCTGGCACGCTCGTCCATGAAAATGCCAATCGACATCGGGTTCTCCTTCGCCCAGACATTTCCTTCAAATGTTGTGACCACGATAACATTCAACCCATCGAGCCGGGAGTCCCCGTAAGCGCCTTCACGAACGTGATAAGCCATCACGCCCTGGCAGCGGTTGTTCGTGGGTGCCTGGGCGAACCCGCAAGGACAGGGAACGTTGCAGCTACAAACGTCGAACCAATCACCCTTCATCCACCAGTTTGGAATATCTGTCATCTTAGTGACCTCCTCGAGGTAGTCTGTGGCCAACTGCTTAACTAATAATTAGACTGCAAAAATGCAGTATAATTCTCTATTAGGAGTGTTATACCGCAAATCGCTGTTATCCCTGACGGTACAACAAATGTAATTTCTGGTCAATAGGTAGGTATGGAAAAAACCAAAAAAGAGGCTTCTTGTCCTCGTGGGTGAGTCCATTCGACGAAAACACTACTCAAATCGTACTGAGGAAGCATACATCTACTGGATTAAGCAATATAGCTTTTTTCATAATAAACAACATCCCCCAGATATGGGCAATATGAAACTCTTAATGACGTGCCGGAATGTGTATAGTGCCAAATCCAAAATCAAGAACTAGAAAATAGCCCAAAATCGCTTTATAGAAAAGCCCCTCTGCCGACTGTAGACTTTATCGCATGACGAAGCTCTTGAACGGCAGAATAATAGCTCTCTTTGCCTTTGATATCGGCTTTGAAGTTGCGCTCGATAAGCTCAGAGAATTGCCTTCGTCAGCACCTGTGCAGCCGCTCTCGCCAAAAAAACAGACCCCCACTTTCTTACAGTATTCGAAGCCCCCTCTCGTCGTGCATTTGGGAGAGATAAAACCCATTCTTTCTGAAGCAGGGCGAGCGCAGGTCACGGTCTTTGATTTCGGCGCCGCCAGTATAGCTTATCAATGGCCGCTGCCCTCCGGCCAGCAAGCCCTGTCGTTAGCAGATTTACAACCGCTCAGTCGAACGCTTTATGGCCTTAATCTGGAAGCTCAGGCGAAGGAACAGATTCAAGTATTTATGGAAGAAATTCGCTCTTCAATAATCCGGCCGGAATTGTCGTCTCTGGTAGAAGATTATTATTTGTTCGTCGTAGAGGAATTTGACCAACCCTGGTCCGCCGCCGATTTACTGGCGCGGCACGGTTCAGCCATCGCACAGGTGCTGCGGTTTGAAACTCAGCCGCTCAGTTCAGAGCAGCAAGGTGAGGCGCTGAATCAAAGGCTCTCATACTACGAGAACGATCTCGTGATCGTGGATTGGAACGCGGCGCTCGTCTATGACCCCGATTTCCGCGATACCGTCAACGTCCTTGAACTGCTCAACGTGGAGCTGTTGGAAGCGCGGTATATTGACGAGCAGCTCGACCGCCGCATCAGCGATTATCAAAGAGTCTCGCTCACGCAAAGAGCTTCGTTAGTGCCGTTCCGCACGCCGAACCGAAAAGCGATCCAGGAGCTTGCCGAGCTGCGGCTCGAATCGCTTGTGCTGGCCGAAAGGGTCGATAACGCCCTCAAGCTGATCGGGGACCTCTATCTGGCCCGAATTCATGCCCTCGCCGCCCGGAGACTCTACCTGCAGGATTGGGAAAGCTCCATCTCCCGCAAGCTCGATATTATTGCGAGCCTGTATCAGCTTCTAACCGACAGGGTGCGGGCAACCCAAAGCCAGACTCTGGAGCTGATTATTATTATATTGATCCTGGCGGAAATCCTAATGGCCGTATTCTCTCGCTAAAAGGTGAGAACACTTGGAAATTAATGGTCGGGGTGGCCGGACTTGAACCGGAGGAGCCTGCGTCCCATATCCCGTACCATTACTGCGAGTATAGTTGTAGAACCCTCAACGATAACTGTCATATCTCTCGCTCGATCAGGGCCGAAATTCTAAGTCTCCTGACACAAAATGAACCTTTCTGTTCCCGGTGTTACTAACCCGGTAAATTCAATTTAAGGAGGACGTTATCATGCCTACTATGACAGGCTCGATCTGGGCCCAGAATATCGGGTACAGAATAGTGAACGGTACGTATATCGATACCGTTGACCTCGGTTTTAACAACAGGGATATCACTGGAGACGCCGCCATTGCACTTTTTACCCACGGGAAAGATAACATTTGGGCGGAGTGCGGGTTTTCGCGCGTCGTCAGCAACGGCCAGGTAGAGGAGTTTGACCCTCCGCTGCCGAGGATCCAGCGGTCGAACGTTACGAGCATTAGATTCAGAACAGCTACGTATAAATGTTCCGTTAGGTCTCGCTGGGTTATAAACGTTTGGTAAAAGGAGATAAAAATGACAAAATCGGAAATAAGAGATTTGGTTCTCGAAACGACAAGTTGTTTTATAGCATATGACGCGGACAGCGGTGATGTCCTGTATATTCACGAATCTATGAGCGAGCCCGGCCCATACGAAACGGCAGGCGGCGTAATCGATAGTGAGGCTATAAGGCAGATTGCAAGCCGGGATTTTGAAAAGCGGAGCATTCATGTAATAGAGATGCCTAAGGGCTTTGAATGGAAACAGGGCGCGTCATACTGGGTCGATCCCTACTGCGGCGAGTTAAAAGAATTATCCGCTCCGGTAAAGACGTTCCGTGAGCATCTCAGGCAAGCGGATTCCGAATAAGATACGACAGGACAGCTCGCATCGGCTGGACTACGAGAGATAATTCCCTGATAGAAGCCTTCGAGCAGTTAACGCTCAATCCCTCGCCCAGGTTACTTCTATAAACGCCGGCTCGCTGAAAAAAAAGTCTGGTGCGGAAGTTAATGGTCGGGGTGGCCGGACTTGAACCGGCGGCCTCTGCGTCCCGAACGCAACGCTCTAGCCAATCTGAGCTACACCCCGGCGGTATTAAATCTACAATATTTTGAAATTGTTGCAAGGCTGTTTGAGAAGGAAGCGCGGATTCTCCGATTTTCGCTTTACGTAAGCGTTAGCAGGACTCCATACCTCAAATCCCCGTTTTTATCCGCTCGATATTCTTAAACGGCGGGGGTCGTAGAGCCGTGAAATCTGTTATCTTATTCATAAATCTTTTCGCCAAGTTGAAAGCACGCGTGAGACTCAACCGATGGAATTGAAAGAGCTTGGGAATACAGGGGTTATGATCCCGGAGATCGGGATGGGAACGTGGAGGTATAGGGGAGGTGTGGAGCCACTGCGAAAGGGTATAGAGCTCGGGGCGACCTTAATCGACACCGCCGAGGGATACGGTACGGAGCGCATAGTCGGCGAAGCTGTCGAGGGTATGAGGGGCAGGGTATTCATCGCTACCAAGGTATCGGGCAGGCACCTGGGCTATGACGACGTGCTCCGCGCGGCCGAAGAAAGCCTCCGCGAGCTCGGTACCGACTATATCGACCTCTACCAGGTCCACTGGCCTAACTCGTCATATCCGATGAAAGAAACCATGCGCGCGATGGAGACCCTTGTAGAGAGGGGGTATGTGAGATTCATAGGTGTGAGCAATTTCGATCTCGACGACCTGAGAGAAGCCGAGGGAGCACTCAGGCACACGCCGATAGCGTCGAACCAGGTCCTATACAACCTGAACGAGAGAGGGATAGAGAGGGGCCTGCTCCCCTACTGTTTCGAGAACCGGATTACCGTCCTCGCATATACGCCCCTTGACGACGGCAACCTCGCGTCGAGGCCGCGCTTCATGTCGCCAAAAAGGATCAAGGTGTTGGAAGAGATATCCCGCGAGACGGGTAAAACGACGGCGCAGGTCGCGCTTAACTGGTGCACTTCCCGCGAGAACGTCATAGCAATTCCGAAATCGGACAGCGTCGAAAGGACGGTAGAGAATTGCGGGGCCTCGGGGTGGAGGCTATCGGATTCAGACATAGCCCGCCTCGACAGTGCGTTCTAATGATGGAGAGTATGCCGGCTAATGACAAGCGCCGTCAACACAAATTGATTCTGAATATAATGTTAAAACCGGTCTATATTGACGGCCATATCCAGTTAACGAGAATGAAAATGAGCTTACTGATAATCCGAATAGCGATAATATCGGCATTGATTCACATGAGCGTCATCATGAACGCGCATAACGCGGCAGCCGTTAGCGATCCGTCTGAAACGCCCGAGGCGGAACCCTTCGATCACACCTACGCGCTTTACGGCTCGCTCCTCCGCAAATACGTCCGGGACGCGCGTGTCGATTACAAGGGGTTCATTTCGTCCAAGGCTGAGTTTGAAAAATTCCTTGAGTCGCTGGGCAGAGTCCGGGAGGAAGAGTATCAGGCGTGGACCGAACCGGAGAAGCTCGCATTCTGGATAAACGCGTACAACGCGTTCACGATCGAGGCTATACTGGAGAATTACCCAATCAGCAGGCGGTTCAGCCTGATCGGCTTGTTCGTGCCGTCGAACAGCATACTGCAGATAAAGGGCGTATGGGACGGGCTCAAGTGGAAAGCCGCAGGAAAAATGTTAACCCTCGGGGAGATCGAGCATGAGATACTGAGGAAGGAATTCGACGAACCCAGAATCCATGCTGCGATCAATTGCGCGTCCATTGGGTGTCCTGATCTGAGGGGAGAGGCATATATCCCTCACAGGCTCGAGGAGCAGTTGTCTCAAGCCTCGGCCGGCTTCATTAATAACGGCGTAAAGGGGCTCGAAATCGACGCGCACGACGGGAGGGTCCGGTTCTCCAAAATTTTCAAGTGGTTCGGAGATGACTTCGTAGATAAGTACGGCGGACAGTATGAGTTTGAGGGCAGGAGCGAAAAGGAGAACGCCATACTGAATTTCGCTTTAATCTATCTGGCTGACGACGATAAAAAGGCCTTTCTGAAACGAAACGATTTCGATATGGGGTGGCTCGGCTATGACTGGCATCTCAACGAGCAACAAGTTACCGGGGATTAGCTCTTCAGTCATACCTGACGGGCTGGAGACGATACTCAGAGTGCCTACAAATACGAACGAGAGACAGAGTCGGGCTGGGATCGAATTATACAGTGTATCAGGTTCAAACAGTCCGATATTATGATATATTTCATCGCTATAATTATTATTCCCCAACGAGCAAAAATGACTACGGAGGAACAATGACTGTAAATGATTCGACTGCGAAAATGAACTGGGATCTCTCGAGTTACTTCCCTGAATTCAACGGACCGGAGATGAAGGAATTCAAGGAGAAGCTCAAGGGGGACATACAAACCGTAAAGGAAAAAGCCTCCTCTCTCGCCCCGCTCGACGATTCGAATCGTAGCGAATGGGAGGACGTCTTTCTCAAAAACGAGGACCTCGTCACGCGCTACACCCACATCGATTCCTATATCGGGTGTTTATCCGCAGCCGACGGGCTCAACGAAGAGTACCTCAGGGAAGAGGCAGAGATGTCGGCGTTGGGAGCCGAATTCTCGAAGCTCAAAGTGGAGCTCATGAGGGGGGTAAAAGACGCCTCAGACGAGGACTTCGCATCATTTGCGGGAGGTAAAGCGGTAGCGAGCTCCAAATATTATCTCGGGAGGCTGAGGGAAGATGCACAAAAGAAAATGAATACAGAGCGCGAAATACTCGCAGCCGACCTGGGTGTGGACGGTATCAGCGCATGGGGGCGCCTTTACGACACGGTATCGGGCAAGCTCGAGTTCGAGATGGCGTATCCCAACAGGACGGTCAAGACACTGCCCATCTCGCAGAGAAGGTCCTTAATGGAAAAACCGGAGAGGGCCGTCAGAAAGGCTGCGTTCGAAGGGGGCAACAGGGCGTGGCAGAGCATAGAGGACACCGCAGCGGCCGCGCTTAACGCTATCGCGGGCACACGCCTGACGCTCAATAAATACAGGGGGATAGACCATTTCCTCGACGTGGCCCTTTTCCAGTCCTCGATAAGCAGGAAGACGCTTGACGCGATGTTCGAGGCCATATACTCGGAGCTAGAGCTGCCGAGAACCATACTCCGGTTAAAGGCCGAAACGATGAAGCGGGACAGGATCGCATGGTACGACCTCGGCGCGCCTCTCGACTTGAAGGCGGGGCGGAAACTGAGCTGGAGCCGGGCCAGGAAGATGGTAAAAAACTCCTTCGCCGCGTCGTATCCCAGGCTAGGCAAGTTCATAGACGGTGTCTATAAGAAAGAGTGGATCGATTGGGCGCCGCGCGAGGGCAAGCGGCCGGGGGGATTCTGCACTGGGTCGCTGCTCACGAAAGAGTCGAGGATATTCATGACCTATAACGAGACGCTCGGGGACGTGCTGACACTCGCACACGAGGCGGGACACGCGTTCCACAGCTATGTGATGAGCGACATCCGCCCTTACTCTCATTTCTACCCCATGACGCTTGCGGAATCGGCGTCCACGTTCGGGGAGATGATACTCGCGGAAGGGGTGCTCGGAGACCCGTCCATAAACGATACGGAGAAAGCCCTAACGCTCGACATGGAAATCAACCACGGTGCGATATATCTCATGGACATACCCGTCCGCTACGAATTCGAGAAGTCGTTCTACGAGGAAAGACAAAAGGGCGAAGTGAGCGTCAGCAGGCTCAAAGAGCTGATGTGTGAGACCCAGCGGAGCATATTCGGCGACTTGCTCGAAGAGGGAGGCGAGGACCCCTATTTCTGGGCGTCGAAGCTCCATTTCTACATTACGGGGATTACGTTCTACAACTTCCCGTATACGTTCGGGTACTTGCTTAGCCGGGGTCTCTTCTCGATGTTCAAAAGAGAAGGAAAAGAGTTCATTCCGAAATACGAGGAGTTCCTCAGGCTCTCGGGCTCGGACACTGCAGAAAACGTTGCAAAGAGGAGCATCGGCAGGGACCTCGAATCGCCTGACTTCTGGGCGGAGTCCATCAACTCGCTGAATGAGCCGCTTTCGCGCCTGAAGGGGCTTCTTAAAAATCTGAAGGATCAATAGATGCCGGACTAGAAACTGCCAATGAGGGCATTTGCGGAGCCGAACGAAATGTCCAGGATCAGGGAGATCATTATGATAAGCATGTATATGATCGACGTGCCGAAGGCCTTCCCGTAATCTGTATTCTTTACCGCGCTCCGTATCATCACGTATTCGAAATAGAGACCCGAAACTATAGCGAAGACCGCATAATAATCAGAGCAGTAATGCAATATCCAGAGCGAAAGAGACAGGGGCAGGAGCGAAATAGAATATAGGAGTATCATCACGTTCGTAAACTTCGAGCCGAGGGCCACGGGCATGACGGGAACCCCCGCCTTCTTGTAATCGAGCTTGTATTTCTGGGCGAGGGCCCAGAAATGAGGCGGCTGCCAGAGCATCATGAACACGAAGAGTATGATCCCGTCTACGCCGATGTGGGGATTCACCGCCGTGTACCCAACGAGCACGGGCAGCGCTCCGGGGAGTCCCCCGAGAATCGTACCGTAAGGGGAGCTCCGCTTGAGGTAAAGGGTGTATAGCAAAGTGTAGCTCAGAATCGCCGCTATGATCAATGCGCCGTTCACCGCGTTCAGATAATAAAAAGAAATAAATAATGAGATCGCTATGAAGACGAGGGATATGAGCGTGGCGGTCTTTTCGCCAACCACCTCGAGCGCATCCACGCGCTTGCTGAGTCTGCTCATGAGCGTATCTATCTGCTTATCGAGGACGTTATTGAGTATTGCGGAGCCGGCGGCGCTCAGGAGCAGGGAAACCACCGCCATCAAGGTCAACCCGAGGGGCGGGATACCGCGGTTGGCCAGGACCATTCCGGCGAAGCCGGTGAACGCGACGCTAAGTATTATCCCCGGTTTCGAGAGCAGTATAGTCGAGACGACTATCTTTGCGGGAGCCCTGTCAATGTGTCCGATCGTATTCATATATCCCTTTAATTCCTTGCGCCTTTTTTATTGATATCTTTCCTCCATACCCCAGAACCAAGTATAAAGCACGAGAGAAAGTATTAACAGGGCGATAGACAGATGAAGGGCCGTAACCGCGAAGTTGAGCCTTGTTTGAACCACTCCGACCCCGAGAGCGATCTGGAGGATGATGAGGCATATGAGAATCAGTAGTTCTTTACGGAACATTCGAAGGCCTTTCGCCATGTATGAGGATAGCAGGAGTACGAGCACCGTAATCGTAATGATGTATGCAACCACTCTGTGGACGAAGTGGTTGAGAATAATTCCCGACAACTCAGGCGGTATCCAGTAACCGAGGCAGGTCGGGAAATCCGGGCAGGCGAGACCCGAGCCGGAATGCCTGACATATGCTCCCAGCACGGCTTGAACGAATACAAGTAAACCCAGAAAGAAGAACAGTCCTTTATAGCCGCCGATACTGAAATGCGGCTTCCTCTTCTCGCCGTCATAAAACGCGATATAGAGAGTCAGTGCGAATATTACGATCGCGTTTGCAAAATGGTATGTCGTAAGATCCACAGGAAGCTCGAGCAGCACGACGACGCCGCCGAGAACGATCTGCGCCAAAAGAAGGAGCAATATGATTATCGGGACCAGTTTTACGGAGCCTCTGTAGACCCGGAACCTCTGATAAGACAGGATGACGAGGAAAAGTGAGGTCACACCCCCTATGACCCGGTGCATGAACTCCATATAGATATCCCACCTGAAGGGGGGGAGGACCGTCCCGTGACAGAGCGGCCAATCCGGACATGCGAGTCCTGCTTGAAGACCGGCAACCAGATTACCCCAGATTAAGAGAAGAAAAAGAAGAAAAAGGGTAATTTTAGCAATCATGAATTATCGATTCTAGGGGACTATCGTCCTTGTAAACGTGTCCGTAATCGTCATACCGATGAGTAACGCCAGCAGGCTCAGCGGGAATAGCGCGAATACCCACGTGATCGAGTCTTCGAATTTGAGGTGCATGAAATAAAGGGCCACTATGGACGCTTTTATCGAGGCGACCACGAGCGCTATGACGATGTTGAGCATCCCGAAATTTATATACGACACATATACCGTGATTGCCGTCATGACCATGAGGGCGGCCCATACGATAATATATGTCTTGTTGCCCGTTATATGGTGTTCTTCTGCATGTGAATGCGTAGCCATATCTAACTTCCTCCGTTCAGCCTATGAGATATAGTAATGGGAAAAGATATATCCATATCAAGTCCACGAGGTGCCAGTAAAGCCCCCCGATTTCGACGGGAGTATTGTACTTGGCCGTGAACTTTCCTTTGAGCGTAAGGACGAATAAAACCCCGAGTATCGCAAGCCCTATGAAGACGTGAAGCATGTGGAGCCCCGTCATAAGAAAATAAAGGGAGAAGAAAATGCTCGTGTCCGGGTATATGTGGTGATGGAACTTGGCGCTGTACTCGAAATACTTCACGATGCCGAACCCGAGGCCGCAGAGTATCGTTATCAGGATCAGGATAGCCGTAATTTTCTGTTTCCCGCGCTGAATAGCCGAAACGCCCATGGCCATGGTCAAACTGCTGAATATCAGTATGCACGTGTTAACAGCGCCCATCTTCTTGTTCAGCTCCACGTGCTGCTCGAAAAACATCTCGGGATACTTGGCGCGGAAAATCGCGTAAGCCGCAAAAAGCCCTCCGAAGAGCAATATCTCTGTCCCGAGGAACAGCCACATGCCGAGCTTCGAAGAGCTGTACTCGACAGCGGGGTCCATGTGGTGTCCGTGTGAATGTTCTACGCTAGCATCTCCCATTTGGGCCTCCGATTATTTCTTTTTTCCGTAACCGTACGACCAGTCGGTCACATGCGGTATTTCCTCAAAATTCTCAAGCGGCGGGGGTGAAGGCACCTGCCATTCGAGAGAAAGCGACCCGTAGGGGTTCTGAGGGGCTTTTTCTCCGTTTATAAGACCCGCTATGAGGTTCACTGTCATGATGATTATACCGGCACCGAGTATCCAGGAGCCGTAAGTGGAAAGCGACATGAGCGATTCAAACTCGGCTGGATATGTCGCATATCTCCTGGGCATGCCCTGTACCCCGAGAAAGAACTGGGGGAAGAATGTTACGTTGAAACCTATGAATATGAAGAGCCACGCGATCTTCGCAACCGTTTCGTTGAACATCCTGCCGAACCACTTCGGGTACCAGAAATGGAGAGCTCCGAAGAATCCCATAACGGTTCCGCCGATCATCACGTAGTGCATATGAGCCACTACGAAATAGGTATCGTGAAGGTGGATGTCCGCAGCGAGGGCGCCCAGAAAGAGGCCCGTAAGACCGCCGATAGTGAAGAGGAAGACAAAAGCCAGGGCATATAACATGGCGGAGTGCAGGTGTATGGACCCCTTATAGAGTGTAGCCGTCCAGTTAAACACCTTGATAGCCGTCGGGATGGCGACAAGGAAAGTAAGGAATGAGAATATAGTCGCTGCAATGTCCGAGATTCCGCTCGTGAACATATGGTGCGCCCAGACGAGGAAGCTGATGAACGCAATGCCGAGACTCGAATACGCTATCGCCTTATAGCCGAATATCGGCTTTCTCGCGAAAACCGGAATGATCTCGGAAATGACTCCCATAGCGGGAATGATCATGATATAGACCGCGGGGTGGGAATAGAACCAGAAAAAGTTTTGGAACAGTACCGGGTCTCCCCCTTTTGCGGGGTCGAAAAAGCCGACGCCCAGTGTTCTCTCGGTTATTAACAGGAGAAGCGTGATCCCCACGACGGGAGTCGCCAGAAGCTGCAGGATCGAAGTTGCGTAAGAAGCCCATATAAAGAGAGGGAGCCTGTGCCATGTCATGCCGGGGGCCCTCATCTTATGAATCGTGACTATGAAATTAAGCCCCGTAAGGATCGACGAGAAGCCGAGGACGAACACACCTAGGGTTATCAACACAACATCGGTGTCGGTCGTTGCGCTGTAGGGCGTATAGAACGTCCACCCGGTGTCGGCCGGCTTGGCAAGGGCTATGAGCACAATTAGGGTGCCCAGCAGGTAAATCCAATAACTTCCAAGGTTGAGCTTCGGGAACGCAACGTCCGGGGCCCCTATCATAAGGGGTATCAGGAAGTTGCCGAAGCTCGCGGCGAGACCGGGGACGATAAAGAAGAAGACCATTATCGAGCCGTGGAGCGTGAAGAGTACGTTATACGTATGCGGCTGAACGAAATCGGAAGCAGGGGTCAGGAGCTCGTATCTGAGCATTAGAGCGAACACGCCCGCCACTAGGAAGAAAAACGAGATCGATATTAAATACATTATTCCTATGCGCTTGTGGTCGGTGGTAAGAATCCATGACCATATCCCCTTCTTCTCGAGAAAGGGAACATATACATTCTGGGCAATCGTATGATTTGCCATAAAACTAACCTCCTTGGAATACGAACAACTATTTTAACGTCTTTATATATGCTACCAATGCGGTAACGTCCTCATCGCTCAGTATACCCTTGAACGAAGGCATGACCGGGGCGAAACCTTTAACAACCTGCGCTTGAGGCTCCAGTATAGACTGCTTTATATAGTTCTCGTCCACATCGACCTTCGAGCCGTCCTGAAGCTCGACCGCGTGGCCGAAAATACCTTTGAAGGAAGGACCGACTAGTGTAGAGCCGTCCAGGCTGTGGCAGGCGTTGCATCCCTTTTCCTTATAAATCTTTGCTCCCAGCTCGACGGGGGGGAGAGACGCTACACCGGCGCCCTCGTCGGCCTTTACGCCCTTTTCCCAGATCTCGTAGGCTTCGGGGCTTAGCACTATGACCTTCCCGAGCATTGCCGAATGACCTGTACCGCAATACTCGGCGCAGAAGATATCGAATGTCCCGATTTTGGTAGGAGTAAACCAGAGCTGAGTGTATCTGCCGGGCACCAGGTCCTGCTTCACGCGGAACGCGGGGACGAAGAAGCTGTGGAGCACGTCCGGAGCCTCCATAACGAGCCTGACGGGCCTGTTGTACTGCACGTAAAGTTCGTTTATCGTCTTCTTGCCGTTGTAATAATCAAATGTCCAGAGCCACTGCTTTCCCTGAACCGTCACTTCGACGGAGTCCTTGGGCGGCGTCCTCATGTCCTTGAAAACCACATAACCGTAAACGAAAATCACGATAAGAAGTATGGAGGGTATCACGGTCCAGATTATCTCGAGGGGCTCGCTTCCCGTGATGTAGGGAGTTTCCTCGTCTTCCCTCTTTCTCCTGTATTTGATAGCGAAATACACGAGCACTACGGTAATGAGTATGAAGAATACAAGCGACAGGAGAGTAATCAGAAGCAATACTCCGTCGACCTTGCTTGCAAGATTCGATGCTACCTCGGGAATCCAAGTCATTTGTCTCTTTTAAACCTCCATTCTCCTATTCGGGTTCCTTCCTCTCTCTTCTCCAGAAATACGCGAGTATCCCGCAAAGCGACAATAGCGTGACGGCTCCGGCGGCTTTGACAATATTCAAGGCTTGAAGCGCATATTTCTTACCCACCGGATCGAATTCATAACAGAAAAGAAGAAGCTTGTTTAACATTTCTGATGAGCCTATCCTTCCCCTGGACGCTTCGAGGAGCGACAGCCTGAAATCGCCGGGCTCGTATTGAATACCGGGAAGGTACCTCGAAATTTTCCCCTCCGGGGTGAGAATAATTAAGGCGGAAGCGTGCGCGAATTCATCGCCGTCGACTTTATACCTGAAGCCTACGGCTTCAGTAAGCCGTCGTATGTTCTCAGAATCGGACGTAAGGAAGACCCAATTCTCTATTCCCGAATCCCCGTGCTTTACCATCTCACGGTACTGAGAGGCCTTGGTACTCGCGAGCTCCGGCGTGTCCCTTGGGTCGAAGCTGACAGTCAAAACCTTAAAATCCTTTCCGATCTCGAGCGAATTCTGCTCATTCATTACCTGGACAAGCCCGTCCGTTGCAAAATTGCACAACCTCGGACAGCCGAAATAGACGAGGTTCAATATTACAGGTTTAGCCGGATTGAAGAAGTCTTTTAACTCTATGATCTCATTGCTCTCGGTAGTAAACCTGAGATCACCCGGGACGAAAGCCCCTGTCTTTTCATCGATCCCGATGTCTTTCACATCCCTCGAATCGGTTATGGCAAATACATAGTTTGCCGAAAATAGCAATAACAGAACCGGTACTGTTAACAGCAGTCTGGGGTTATGCATATTTCAAACCTGCTCCATGTCACGCCCGAATAAATATCCCGTCACACAACACCGTTCATTCCCGTAACTGCACGCGTTTTTTATCATCATTTGGGGTAAACACAGGATATTTTATTGAATTAAAAGCAAGTTATAGATTCTCAAACTCCCGAACTCTAATAACCTTAAATCGTGGAAGATTTTATCCTATTATCATATCCTGTCAAGTTATAGGCAGGGCGGGGCGGACGGGGCAAACTTTGAAATAAAAAATAATGATTTTAGAATAGTATTCATGATCTCAATTACTGATATTGAAGGTATAAGTGTCGGCCATGCTTCCGATTTCGGAGCCGTGACCGGATGCACCGTAATCCTCTTCGATAACCCCGCCGTAGGGGCGATCGATCTGAGAGGGGGCGGCACAAGCACGAGACAGATAGACTCACTCCTCTCGCACAATACATTCGGCAAGGTGCACGCAATCTTGCTCACGGGGGGAAGCGCTTACGGTCTCGATGCATCGGGCGGCGTCATGAAATTCCTCGAGGAGAGGAATAAAGGGCTCAGTGTCGGGTACGGAATGGTCGTTCCGTCCGTACCTACCGCCGTGATATTCGACCTCGGGATAGGGAACGGGAGGATAAGGCCCGACGCCCGCATGGGTTACGAGGCATGCCTCAATGCCGAGTCCTCGGGGGTCGAGGAGGGGAGCATCGGCGCGGGGACCGGCGCGACCGTCGGAAAGCTCCTGGGACTCGACCACGCGACGAAGGGGGGCGTAGGGACCTCCGGTTATAAATTCGAAAACGGGGTTATCGTCTCCGCGCTCGTCGTCGTGAACGCGTTCGGAGACGTGGTGTCCCCGGAGAACGGGGAAATAGTCGCGGGCGTGAGGACTACCCCGCGCGGGAGCAAATTCGCCGGAACAGTGAACCTTCTAAAGCAGGGAGTTACTTTCAGGGAGGATAAATCCCGGAACACCACGCTCGCGGTCGTAGCGACCAACGCACGGTTCTCGAAATCCGAGCTCGGGAGGATAGCCAACATCGCCCAGACCGGGCTTGCGCGGGTCATATCCCCCGTACATACGATCGCAGACGGTGACGTAGTTATCGCGGTATCGTGCGGTGAGATAGAAGGGGACGCCAACCTGATCGGCGTCATCGCCGCGGAGCTTACTGCGAATGCGATACTCCGCGCCGTCCACCACTCGAAGGGCCTGGGGGGCATACCCAGCACTGAAGATATTAAGGGAGAGGAGATTACCTGAGCTCGACAGCCTGACCCTGGATGGGGAATTTCCTCATCCTTATGCCGAGCACGATTCCGATGCCGATGAGCGCGGTCAGAGTCGACGAGCCCCCGTAGCTCAATAGCATGAGCGGCACACCGGCGATCGGTAGGAGGCCGATGACCATACCAACGTTGACGACCACGTGCCAGAAGTACATGGCCGCGATGCCGAAGCACGTAAGCACCGAGAACTTGTCTTTAGCTCGGCTGGCCGTGTCGAGTATCCATAGAATCATCATGAAATAAAGTAGAAGCGCCATGAACCCTCCCATAAAACCCCATTCCTCCGCAAGCACTGAGAAGGCGAAGTCGGTCTGCTGGGCGGGAATGAACCTGAGCTGGGTCTGTGAGCCCGACATGAAACCCTTGCCCATGAACCTGCCGGAGCCGACGGCGATCCGGGACTGGATCGCATTGTAACCGGAATCGAGGGGGTCCTTCGAGGGTTCGAGGAAGGTTTTGATCCTGTCCTTCTGATAGGGTTTGAGGAAGAAATGCCATGCAGGATAAGAAAACCCTATGACCACTGCCAGGACTAGGAAAATCAGCTTCCGCTCGACACCCATGAACAGAATCATGCTTCCCGATATGAGTATCATCGTAAGCGCAGTGCCCAGGTCGGGCTGGAGCATTACGAGACCGAGCGGCAGCGCGGTCAGCAGCACGGGCTTAATGAGATCGAGCAAGCCGTAAGGCACCCCTTCGTAATCGTTGTCGTAGAATCTCGCTATGGCGACTATTATCGGTATCTTCGCGAGCTCCGAAGGCTGTATTGTGGCGAACGAACCTATCGTAATCCAGCTCTGCGACCCCGAGACCTCCTTGCCGAAAACCAGAACGAAAAGGAGGAGGAGCAGTGAAAATCCGTAAATATACAAGGCGTACTGCTTTATAAGCTTATTGTTGATAAAAGAAACCACGATCATCGCGAAGATGCCGATGCATACCCACATCGCCTGCTTTTTGAAATAGCCGAGTCCGGTCTGATACGATGCGCTGTAGAGGTTCATCAGCGAGAGAGCCGTAAATGCAAGCGTCATCAGAAATAGAGACCACCCGAAGCTCTGGAGCAGTCTCCTGTCAAACATTATCATTTGCTTTTCTCTCTTTCTTTAAATGGAAATAGGTTTCTATAATCTTCTTCGCCAGCGGGGCGGCCACTGCTCCGCCTTTCCCTCCGTGCTCGACCAGCACGGTGACGGCGATCTCCGGGGCTTCAGAAGGGGCAAAGGAAGTGAACCAGGCGTGGTCTTTGTGCGCTTTGTCGCTGCTCTGGAAATCGAGCGATACTACCTGGGCCGTGCCGGTTTTTCCGGCAACTGATATATTCTCGATCCTGGCGCCGCGACCCGTGCCTCCGGGACCGTTTACGACCCCGGTCATTGCATCCCTGATCAGGGCCAGCGCATCCTTACCGACCGGCACCTCCCCCCGGGGGGGCAGAATATTCATCCTGGTTTGTCCGCTGAAAGCCACCTCCTTAATGACGAGATTCGGGGTCAGGAGCGTACCGTCGTTCGCTATCGCGGCCGTCATCATCGCGATCTGGAGCGGAGTTACGCTGACGTAGCCCTGACCGATCCCGGAAACGATCGTTTCGCCTTTGTACCAGGGCTTCTTGAACTTCTCGAGCTTCCATTCCCTGCTCGGGGCGATCCCCGCCCGCTCTTCGATCCCAATGCCCGTCGGCGATCCGAATCCGAAGAAATTCATGTACCTGGACAAACGGTCTATCCCGAGCTTTTCCGCGAGCCTGTAGAAGTAAACGTCACAGGACTGCACTATAGCCTCCCTCATGTTCATCCAGCCGTGCCCTCCCTTCTTCCAGCACCTGTAGACATGGGAGCCCAATCTGTAGTATCCCGGACAATGGACGAGCGTATCGGGATGTATTACCCCTTCTTTCATAGCAGCCGCGCTCGGAACCATCTTGAAGACGGATCCAGGGGCATACATACCCTGAGTCGCGCGGCTGACCAGAGGGAAGTCTTTATCTTTTATCAGCTTTGACCAAGTTTTAGAGTCGATACCTTTGACGAAATCCGCCGGATCGAAAGAAGGCTTGCTCGCGAGGGCGAGCACTTCGCCGTTCCTGACGTTAACGGCGATAATCGCGCCGAACTCTTCGCCGAGAACTTCTTCAGCGGCCTTCTGAAGATCGATGTCTATGGACATAACGACGTCGTTACCGGGGACGCTCTGCCTGTTTACCAGGTCTTTCTGGAAGAGGTCCGAATTCACCTCTCTGCCGAGCGCATCGGTAACTTTTTGTAAAAAACCGTCCTGACCGCGGAGCGATCCTTCCCATGTCTTCTCTACGCCCGTCTTGCCCACGAGGCCGTTGCTGTTGAGCTCGGGGATCGCCAGGAGATCCGCCTCGCTAACCCTTCCTATATACCCGAGGAACGAAGCGCCCAGCACACCGTGGGGGTACTGTCTTAGATTATTGACCTCTATAGTCAGTCCGGGGAGGGAGCTCCTGCGCGCTTCTATGTAAGCCAGCTGATCGCGGTCGATATCCTGCGCCAGCAGTACGGGTTTAAAGCGGTTCTTTTTTGACGCCAGCTTTATTTTCTGCTCGATCTTTTTTGGGTCTTCGCTGAGCACCCTCGATAGATTGACGCTCAAGGCGGAGACGTCGGACGCGTCCTTGGGCAGGACGTACACATCGAAGGAAGGCCTGTTTACGACGAGCTCGCGGCCGTACCTGTCGAGTATTCTGCCCCTCGAAGCCGGCACCCTTTCTATTCTTATCCTGTTATCCCTGGAAAACGCCTCGAACTCGTCCCCCTTCAAGACCTGGAGGAACCAGAGTCTCGACACTAGCCCGAGAAAGGCGATGCCGAGGATTACGGTCGCAATGACGAGTCTATTTCTGAAATCTTGCATGTATCCTGCCCGCCGCCCAGAAGAGCGGCACACCGACCACCGAATTAACCAGCCCTTGAAGAATTATATCGCCGAAAGAAAACTGAAAGCCCGCGTCACTCTTTATTCTAATTATAGTCAGTATGAAAGTCCAAGTAAAAATCGTCGATAAAAATATAACGAGCCCCAGGACCAGTGACTTCTTGAGATATACGTGATTGGAGCTGGTGCGTACGAGCATGTAGGCGCTCAGGCGGGAGATGGTAAAAGTCCCCGGCAGATTCCCCGAGAGGACGTCCATCATATACCCGTTCCCAGCTGCCAGGAGAAAGCTCCCCTTCGTTTCCGAATAAACGGCGAGAAAAACTATGAAGATCAGATTCAGGTCCGGAAAGAGTAAGCCTGCGCTTCTCGGGGACAGGAGCGTTGACTGCACCGTTATTATGAGGACAGAGACAAGAAGAAGCGATACGAACGTTACCGTCTTATTCATTCAGAACCACGTTGTTCACGGATTTTTGAATTATGACGACCTCCTCTAGAGAGTTCAGATCGACATGCGGGGAAACTCCCGCGCTGATAAAGCTCCCGTTGGAGCTTATATCGGTAACTGTCCCGATTATGACGCCTTTGGGGAAAAACCCGTCCTTGCCCGATGAAATGACCTTGTCCCCGACACTGACATCGGATTTGTTTTCAATGTATTCCATGACACATCCGCTGCCCACACCCTTCACGATTCCCCTAGCCCGCGTCCTGTGGATGTAAGCGTCGACAGCGCTCACGGGGTCGGTGATCAGGAGCACCTCGGAGCTCTTATCGCCGGCCAGCAGTATCCTCCCGACTATCCCGTCGTAAGAGGCGACAGGCATGCCTTCAGTTATACCGTCCGCGCCGCCCTTGTCGACTATCACTACCTGTGAGCGGAGGATGGAAGGGCTCGCGCCTATGACGTTCGCCGACACGACGGGGTAAAGAGATACGTCCTTAAAATCGAGAAGCTTTTTAAGCCTCGCGTTCTGCGCCTTGATCTCCGCTGACTCGAACTTTTCCTGCCTGAGGGCGTTCAACTCCTCCCGGAGCCTCTTGTTCTCTTCGTTCACATGCATGAGGTCTATATAATCCCGCCAGGCGCCCACGGCTTTATCGGTAACGGTGGATACCGCCATTTGCGGATAATAAGTGATGCTGAGGACTAGTTTGGATAAAGGGTTCTGACTGTTCTTTTCCCTGAGATCGAGTGAAAAGAGCTGTATCGCTATGAAGAAAAGAACGAGAACGATTAAGATGGTGCGGCGCTTGAAGAAACCCATGTCTATATCATATCAGCAAAAGAACCATGGCGCATAGAAACCGCGGCCGATTTTCAGGAGTAACCTATACTGACCTCTCTCAGCAGGTCGAGCTCCTCGAGCGCCTTCCCGGAGCCGTAAACGACGCAGGTCAACGGGTCCTCCGCCCGTGTTACCGGGAGGCCCGTTTCTTCCTTGATGAGCTGGTCCAGGTTCCCGAGCAGAGCGCCCCCGCCCGTGAGCATAATGCCGCTGTCCACTATATCCGCGGCAAGCTCTGGGGGTGTCCTCTCGAGAGTCTGTTTTATCGCCTCTATAATCAGGCTGACGGGCTCGGTGAGGGCTTCTTTAACCTCTTCCGACGTTATCTCGATAGTGCGCGGAATCCCGGCCCGTAAATCACGCCCCTTGACGTTCATGGAGCCTATGTCGCCGTTCCCGAGCACTTTCCCGAGCTTCTTCTTCACGTCTTCGGCGGTCCTTTCTCCGATAAGCATGTTGTAATTCCTTTTCACGTACTGGAGTATCGCCTCGTCGAGCTTATCGCCGCCGACTTTAATCGATTTGCTGACCACTATTCCGGCAAGGGAGATCACTGCAACACCCGTGGTGCCTCCGCCTATGTCCACGACCATGTTCCCCATAGGCTCGGTCACAGGCATCCCGGCGCCGATCGCCGCCGACATGGTCTCTTCTATGAGATATACCTCTCTTGCCCCCGCCGCCTCGGCCGACTCCCTTACAGCTCTTTTCTCCACCTCCGTGATGCCTATGGGGACCGAAACGATAATCCTGGGTCTCACGAAACTTTTCCTGTTGTTATGAGTTTTACGTATGAAGTATTCAAGCATTTTCTGAGCTACGTCGAAGTCCGCTATTACGCCGTCCTTGAGCGGCCTGATCGCCTTGATAGAGCCCGGCGTCCTGCCGACCATGTCTTTGGCTTCCTTGCCGACGGCGAGTATTTTCTTGATACCCCTGGAATCTTCCTGCACCGCTACGACCGAAGGCTCGTTCGCGACAATACCCTTCCCTCTCACATAGACAAGCGTATTAGCAGTTCCCAGATCGACAGCGAGGTCATTCGAGAACCAGCCCAGAACTGTATCGAATATCATTTCCGAGACCCTCCTACCCAAATTATAGAACAGAAATTAATAAAATGTTATTAGTGATTTATAAAAGATACCAAACCCTGTTTCTTAACCGGCTTTTGGCCCGAAAGAATACACCCTCCTGATACTATAATAGAGGGGGAAATAAAATCAAGGATTACGGGCAGTAATTTTTAACCGAACGCGATTATTCCGTTTTTTGTACGGCCCTACCGCCGGGGAACGGGATGGGAGCGACTTCGGCATGTTCGATCGACCCGTTTGGGGATCTAATTTCAACCCGGGTGCCCGGCTCTTTAAATTCCCTTCTTATGTAGCCGAGGGCTATGGGTTTTCCGAGGGTGGGGGAGAAAGCGCCGCTCGTAACGCGCCCTATCTTCTTCTCTCCCAGAAACACCTCCGAACCTGTTTCCGGCACTTTGTCCCCGTCCGAAATGAATCCTAGAAGGTGCCGGTTTACATGGCCCCTCCACTTTATCCTGGCAACCACCTCCTGACCGACGTAACACCCCTTCTCGAAATTGAGCGCGTCCCAGATGCCGGCCTCGATGGGAATAGTATCGTCGTCCATGTCGATCCCGTAAACGGGAATGCCGGCTTCTATCCTGAGCACTTCGAGCGCCGCTCTGCCTACCGGTTTTATCCCGTGCTCTTTACCCTTCTCCATCGAGAGCCCCCAGACGTCCGCGAGTCCGTCTGTGTCGGCGTAGATATCATAGCCCTCTTCGCCGGTCCTCCGGATTTTAATCACGGTCGCCTCGCGGCCGGTAACAGATGCAATCACGTGATCGAGATCGTTCACCGGTAAATTCCCCCTGCCTATTATGTCCTCAAGAAGAAGGGGCGCGCGCGGGCCGTGAATGGAAATGAGACCCAGACTTTCAGTCAGATCGTCTATGGTCGCCTTGTAAGAGAGCCTGAACTTTTTGAGGAGCTCTCCGACCTTCGCATTCAATCCCGGCTCGAGATCCAGCAGTACAGAATCCTTTTCACGGTAGACCCGCATATCCGAGACCATCCTGCCCTTCACCGTGAGAATCGCGGCGTACATACCATTACCCTCTTCGAGCTTTATGATGTCGTTGGTGAGCATGCCCTGGAGGAATTTCAGATGCTCCTTTCCGCCGAGACGGAGCTTCCCGCGGTCAGACAGGTCCGCTATGCCGACCCCGTTCCTTACGGCCTCGTACTCGCCCGCTCTATCGCCGTAGCTCTCGGGGACTAGCCATTCTCCCGACTCGCCAAAGTCCGCGCCTAAAGACTCGTGTACACCATGTAAGGACAATCTCTTGAGACTCATAGGAACCCTGTATATCCCCCGGAATTACCACACGACATCATTATTCTACCAGATGCGCCGGGCCCTACGGCGAAATACCGGTTTGAATCTTTCCCGTGCCCCCGGCTATCTAAAATTAAACGGTATTTTGCGGGGCGGGAGTAACTTGAAATACCGCTTCCCGGGTGTAGTATAAAGCGGAGTTTACGGAAGACGCATATGATTCAGGAGCGGAAATGACCGACATAAAGGATTTGAAACGAAAACACAAGGTCGTGATTATGGGTTCGGGGCCGGCAGGGTTAACCGCAGCACTATATACGGCCAGGGCCAATCTCGAGCCGGTAGTGTTCGAGGGGATGGAGGCGGGCGGCCAACTAACCCTGACGACCGAGGTGGAAAATTTCCCCGGATTCCCCCAGGGGATACTCGGGCCAGAGCTCATGGATTCGATGAGGAAGCAGGCGGAGAGGTTCGGGGCGAAGTGCGTGATGAAATCCGTCACCGCTGTCGATTTCTCGAAGAGGCCCTTTAAAGTCACCGCCGGAGATACGGTCATCGAAGCCGATTCATTCATCATAGCATCAGGGGCTTCCGCCAAGATGCTGGGTATAGAATCGGAAAAGCTATTACTGGGGCACGGAGTATCGACCTGCGCCACATGCGACGGTTTTTTCTTCAAGGACAGGGAGCTGATAGTCGTGGGGGGCGGGGACAGCGCGCTCGAAGAAGCCACGTTCCTTACGAAGTTCGCATCCAGGGTGAGCGTAGTCCACAGGAGAGGCGAGCTCCGCGCATCAAAGATACTTCAGGACAGGGCGCTGAAAAACCCTAAGGTCGATTTCATCTGGAACGCGGAAGTGGAGGAAATACTGGGGGACCGGGAGGGAGGAGTAAGAGGGGTGAGGCTCAGGGACACGAAGACGGGCGAGGTATCGGAAAAGGCGGTCCAGGGTGTATTCATCGCCATAGGTCACAACCCGAACACGAAGCTCTTCAAGGAAACGCTCGAGATGGACGCGCTCGGATACCTTATCACGAAGAACGGGAGCACCGAGACGAGCATCCCGGGGGTATTCGCCGCGGGCGACGTGAAGGACAGCAAATACAGGCAGGCCATCACCGCGGCGGGGTCGGGGTGTATGGCGGCGATCGACGCCGAAAGGTTTCTCGAAGAAAACGCCGGACACGCTTGAGATCGTGTTCGACAATCTCAGCCTGATTCTATTCCAACCACAATCAGATAATTCCTTCCGGGCGCCGCGGCGAGAGCGTATATTGATACCAGAAGCCGAACACAGCGGGGTGTCACGATGAGCTTGCTCTTCGGAGCGGATCGGGAGAGAAAGCGCGAGCGTCCTCTACATACGAAGAGGCTGATCGTATGGAGCGGTTTGACGCTTACGGGTCTCTTCATC
Organism: Thermodesulfobacteriota bacterium; assembly: GCA_041753155.1. Lineage (GTDB taxonomy): Bacteria > Desulfobacterota_D > UBA1144 > Nemesobacterales > UBA2774 > 2-12-FULL-53-21. The sequence goes on from JBGSVA010000062.1 coordinate 75,559, forward strand.
ATTCTGTCCTTCCTCTCGGATCATTTCACGCCTGAGACCCAGCTCAAAGACAGGCCCGTGCTGCTGCTCGTCTTGATACTCACTCTCTCAGGCACTCTGTACATATTTACAGTTTTCAGAGCGCTCAAGTCGTTTAACGCCGGCACGATGCTGGGCTTTATCTTGTTTATAGGCCTCGCGCTCAGGCTTGTGATGTTTTTCTCGACCCCGATGCTCGAAGACGATTATTTCAGATACATGTGGGACGGGGCCGTGACGGCGAACGGCATAAACCCATATAAATATTCGCCTGAGCAGGTCATTCAAAACCGGGACGTCCCCGAGGAGCTGAGCAGGCTCGCGGGAGAATCAGGCGACATAATACACCGCATCAATCACCCCCACATACGGAGCATATACCCTCCCATCACCCAGGCGCTCTTTGCGCTCTCTTACATCATAAAACCCTGGAGCCTCCTGCCGTGGAGGTCGGTACTGCTAGCGTTTGACATCGCGGCACTCGCTCTCATTCTTTATTCACTCAGCCTCATGCGGCTGCCGCTGATCTACACCATGATCTACTGGTGGAACCCTCTATTCGTGAAGGAGATATACAACTCGTGCCACCTGGACGCACTTGTGCTTCCTTTCGCACTGGGCGGGGTCCTGCTCGCGTTGAGGGCTAAATACTTGAGCTCTCTAATGAGCCTAGCAGCGGGCATAGGTATCAAGCTCTGGCCCGTATTCCTGATACCCCTCGCCTTGCGCCCAATTCTGTCGAGCCCGGGGAGGATACTGCGGGCAGTACTCGTGTTGATAGTCTTTCTGACCGCCCTCTTCCTGCCGCTATATCTTTCCGGGCCCGACGGATCTTCAGGCCTGATCGCATACGGCGGCAGCTGGGAGAACAACGATTCGGTTTTCCGCATTCTAATTTTTATCTCGGATTTCTCTCTCGGAGTTCTCGGATTCGAGACGTATCACAAATACGCCCTGGCGCGGGTGATCGCGGCCTCTCTCACGGTCCTGTGGATAGCATATATGTCATACAGGAAGCCCGCAGGGGTAGACTTCTTCAAAAAAAGCCTGTTTATCGTCGCGTTCGTCTTCCTGATAAGCCCGACCGAGTTCCCTTGGTACTACACGTGGCTCCTACCCTTTTTGGCCCTTCAGCCGAGGTTCTCGCTCCTCATCCTCACAGCCTTACTCCCGCTCTACTATCTGAGGTATTATTTCGAGCCCCGGGGAGGGCTGGACATATTCACAAACATAATAGTCTGGCTCGAATTCGCGCCTGTCTGGGTACTGCTCTTTCTCGAGTGGAAGAGGGGAAGAAGGGAATTTATCGGGAGCAGGTTCTTGTGAGAAGGTCCCGCAGCCCGGGAATGGCCTTCTCCGCGGCTTGCCTGCCAGCTTCGATTATTGATTCGCCCCGATGGAAATCGAGGACTTTAATACCGGAGAGCGGGGGGTCGATGACGAGGTCGGGGGGGTTGTCCCTGAAATTATATTCAGTAAGCCTCCTTTGAGCGACTATGGAACTCCTCTGTATTATATCGACGAGCGACATAGCGATCTCGCTTTCCCGGCCCTTCGCCTCGACCAAACCCTCCATGTAGAACTTCCCGGCGAGAGAGCGGATATAGTCGACGAAGACGGGCCTCGTCTTAGCGCCTCCGCTTAACGGGGACAGATTGCTCAGGAGATCGACCGCTACTACGACGTCTGCGCCGAGACGCCTGAGAATGCTCACGGGTACAGGCTCAAGGACCCCGCCGTCTACGAGTATCCTGTCCCCGTCTATCACCGGCCTGAAGAGACCCGGAATAGACATGCTCGCGTGTACGGCCCGACATAGATTCCCGCGTGTAAAAGTGACGACCTCGGCTTTATTGAGATCGACTGCGATTGCGGCAAAGGGCTTTCCTAAATCCTCTATATTCTCGACATGAACGATATCGTCGAGCAGCCGCTCAATATAATTCCCGGTGAATAGGCCTTTGCGTGGCCAGGTGGGGCCGAGCAGAAAGGGGAGGTCCTTTACTCCATACCGTCTCGAGATGCGCTCTAACTCGGGGAGCTTCCCCGAAGCGTATACCGCGCCTACGAGCGCCCCTATGCTCGTACCTGCAACCATGTCGAATTCGATGCCCGCCTGACCGAGAGCCTTGAGGACTCCTATATGAGCGAACCCTTTGGCCCCTCCCCCTCCGAGCGCAATCCCGACTTTCATATCTTTTTCCATGTGAATTTCATCTTATGCGATCCGCCCGGAAAACCCGTTCGGCACATGATGAACCCGGGGTCATGCCTTCTGTGAGCCCAGGAGCGCCTGGTCTATGTCCCAGAGAATGTCGTCGAGCGTTTCGAGCCCTACAGATATCCTGACCATCTCCGGGTTCACGCCAGCCTCCGCCTGCTCGTCTTCGCTCAGCTGGCGGTGCGTGGTCGACGCCGGATGAATTACGAGCGTTTTCGCGTCGCCTACATTGGCGAGGTGGCTCAGGAACTCGACGCCCTCAATGAACCTGATCCCGGCCTCCTTTCCGCCCTTTATTCCGAACGTGAAGATCGAGCCCGCCCCCTTGGGGAGGTATTTCTTCGCAAGCCCGTAATACGGGCTGTCCGGCAGCCCCGGATAATTGACCCACGTTACGGCGGGATGGTTTTTAAGGAATTCCGCTACGGCAATGGCGTTCGAGCAGTGCCTTTCCATCCTGAGGTTGAGGGTCTCCAAACCCTGGAGGAAGAGGAATGCGTTAAAGGGGCTGAGCGCCGGGCCGTACGCCCTCAGTATCTCGCACCTCGCCTTCATAGTAAATCCGAAATCCCCGAATGTCTCATAGAACCTCACTCCGTGATACGCCTTCGACGGCTCCGTCATTCCCGGGAAATTCCCGTTGTCCCAGGGGAACGTGCCCGATTCGACGAGCACGCCGCCTATCGAAGTGCCGTGTCCGCAAATGAACTTCGTCGCCGAATGGACTACGATGTCAGCCCCGAAATCGAACGGCCTGCAGAGGTACGGGGTCGCAAAGGTGTTATCTATTACCAGCGGTACCCCGGCCCCGCGCGCGATTTTAGAAACTGCTTCGATATCGAGAACGTTACCTAGCGGGTTGCTTATGGTCTCGGCGAAAAGGGCCTTCGTTTTTTTCGTTATGGCCTTCCTGAAATTCTCGGGCTCGTCCGGGTTTACGAAATTCACTGCAATGCCGAGGTCCCTGAAATTGACGTCGAACTGCGTATACGTGCCCCCGTAGAGCGTGCTCGAGGATACAATCTCGTCCCCCGACTTTAGAATCGTAAGCAACGCAACTAACTGTGCAGCCATGCCCGACGCGACGCCGACCGCGGCCCTCCCCCCTTCGAGCGCGGCCATCCTTTCCTCGAAAACGGCGTTCGTGGGGTTCATTATGCGGCTATAGATATTTCCGAACGTCTGGAGATTAAATAGGCTCGCCGCGTGATCGGCGCTGTCGAACACGTAGGCGGTAGTCTGGTATATCGGCACGGCGCGCGCGCCGGTAGCCGGGTCAGGGAGCTGCCCCGCGTGAATGCACAACGTTTCGAACCCGAATTTTCTGTCAGCCATCTTAACCCCTCCTGAGGTTACGGGACCTGCTTCGACCTCTTGGACGAAATTATCCCGCGGTTCACCCCGATAAAATTAATTCCCCCGAAGAGCCGCCCGTGCTCTATCTTCATGCACCTGTTCATGACGACCTCGAGCCCCGCTTCCCTCGCGCGCTTCGCAGCCTCTTCGTTTAGTATCCCGAGCTGCATCCATACGACCTTCGCCCCTATCTTTATCGCGTCCTCGACTATGGGGGGAACGTCTTCCGCCTTCCTGAATATATCGACTACATCTACCTTATCCGGGATGTCGAGGAGACTCGCATAGCATTTCTCGCCGAGGATCTCTTTATGCCCCGGGTTGACGGGGATTATCCTGTACCCGTGCTCCTGGAGGTACTTGGCGGCGAAGTAGCTCGGACGGTGCCATTTGTCGGAGAGCCCGACGACGGCAATCGTCTTATAATCGTTCAATATGCGTCGGAGCGTCTTTATGTCTTCCATTTAGTTTTCCTTTGTGCAAACGTCCAAAAATCCTTAAGAATATGAAAGAATTATTATATAATCTACCCTAGATCAATATTTTCTCGCAAATATATTCATATATATGTCTGCATGCTGATGAATAGTCTGGTAGATAAAATAAATCAGTCTTAAGCACAATTCGCAACAGGCGCCAAAATATGAAACCCGGCATTTTCGGCAAACTTTCGAAGCGTGAGATTTTAAGCTATACGGCAGACGTGATAGCCATAGGGGGACTTCTTTACGGAGCAATTCGTATACTTCAGGGCAAGCTCGGGCTGATAACAATAATCTTATTGATGATCTGTGTAAGCGGAATATGGCTAAGCGCTTTCTTTTTCTACATCAGGAGAGCGAGGTATTCCAAATGGGTCGGCAATCTTGCTATAGTCCTTACTATCGCTCTACCGACTCTCGCCGCCGCAGGCTACCTGGGATGGCGGTACTACGAGAATCTGCCCCCCGATAAGATCATCATACTACTGGCGGATTTCGACGGGCCGGACAGGAAGAAATACCGTGTTACGGGAGAGATCAAAGACCAGCTGGAGGACGCCGTTAAAAAATACCCGGACGTTAAGATCGAGCTCCTGAACGAACCCATCACTTATGAAAACGAAAGCGGTTACGCCCTCGAGGTCGGCAAGAAGAGAAAAGCCAGCATCGTGCTCTGGGGGGAGTACACGGTCAACGAAGAAAGAGTACAAATTATAGCTCACTTCGAAGTTTTGAAGAGACCCGCCCTCCTTCAATTGAAGCGGGAGGTAGAGAGCCTGAAGGTGGAGGTCGGAGAGCTAAGAAATTTCACTATACAGGAGCAGCTCTCGAATGAAATGACTTATCTCGTGCTCCTGACTATCGGGCTTGCACGCTATGAAGCCGGTGATTATACGGGCGCAATCAGTCTGTTTACGGACGCCTCAGGAGGGAAGAATGTGCCTGTAGGCATAATTGAACCTGCAATAATCTACTTTTATCGCGGCAACGCATATTATTTAAACGGCGACCCGGGCTCTGCAATCGAAGACTACTCCGAATCTATTGCCCTAAACCCGTCCAATCCGACCGCATATGTAAACAGAGGTATTTCCTTTGCCGAGAGAGGCGAATTCGACTCCGCTGTCGACGATTACACGAAAGCCATCGAGCTGAAACACGGAGAATCATACGTTTACTATAACCGCGGCAACGCCTACATGATGAAAGGCGACATTGAATCGGCTATTAAGGATTTTACAACGGCTATAGAACTTAATCCCGATAATTTCTTTGCGTACCACAACAGAGGGACTGCTTACGTTATGGGAGGCGACCTGGAGCCGGCTATCAGGGATTTTACAAAGGCAATCGAACTTAATCCCAACGATGCCGACGCGTATATCAGCCGCGGGAATGTCTACTCGAGGATGAATCTGCTCGATCCCGCGATCGGGGATTATTCAAAGGCTATTGAATTTTACCCTCGAAACGCCGAAGCCTATTTCAACCGCGGAAACATGTACATGACCAGGAATGACCTTCAAGCGGCAATCAGGGATTACACGAAGACGATCGAGATCAGCCCGGAATTCGTCGATGCATACGTTAACCGCGGAATAGGCTATGCAAAAGAAGGCGACCTGGACTCCGCGGTCAGGGATTTTACAAAGGCCATTCAGGTAAATCCGGCGCATACGGACGCTTATTACAATCGAGGGGTCGCGTACGACTTGTCGGGCGATCATGCCCTGGCAACCGCTGACCTTGAGAAGGTACTGGAATTGACCGATGATCCGAATCTCAAGGAAAGGGCTAACCGGCTACTTCAGAAAATCGGCCCTGAATGATTTCTTTCTTCGGCCCAATCGCCAACAATATCATTGACACCCCAGACACGATTCCATATTCTTGAACTAATCATGGAAGCGGCTGATAAAGAGTACCGATATAAACAACCGCTACTCCCTCCGGGGCCCAAAGGACTCCCCTTGATAGGCTCCCTTATCGGCTATTTCAGGGACCCGCTCGGGTTCCTGACGAGGATCGCTCAACAGTACGGGGACGTGGTTTTCTTCAGGCTAGGCTCACGGAGGATATACCTCCTGAACGACCCGGAGCACGTGAAGGACGTGCTCGTCACACAGAACCGCAACTTCACAAAAAGCCGCGCGCTTAACCGGGCCAAGATAGTCCTGGGCGATGGGCTTCTCACGAGCGAAGGCGACTTCCACCTGAGACAGAGGAGGATCATTCAGCCGGTATTCCATTATAAGAGGATAAAATCCTACGGCGACGTTATGGCGGAATACGGCTCGCGCACGGGCGGGGGCTGGAAGAACGGAGACACGGTCGATATACACGGGGAGATGACCAGGCTCACGCTCGCCGTCGTGAGCAAAACTCTATTCGACGCGGACGTCGAATCCGAATCGGACGAGATCGTCAAATCGCTCACGGACATAGTGAACCTTTTTCCGAGGTTCGTATTTCCGTTCTCCGAAGTCCTCGACTACCTGCCCCTCCCCGGGAATAAACGCGGCCTTCTGGCAGTGAGCCGGCTCGACAACGTGATATACAGGCTCATAGACGAAAGGCGGAGATATACGGGACAGAAAGACGACCTCCTTTCGATGCTCCTCGAAGCCAGGGATGAAGAGGGGGACGGCAGGGGGATGAGCGACAGGCAGGTAAGGGACGAGGCCATAACCCTCTTCCTCGCCGGGCAGGAGACGATGACCAACTCTCTCACGTGGACGTGGTATCTCCTCTCTCAAAACCCCGAAGCCGAAAAGAAGCTCCACGAAGAGATCGATACGATGCTCAGCGGCAGGCTCCCGTCAGTGGACGACCTCGGCAAGCTCCCATATACGCACCGGGTCTTCAAGGAAGCCCTCAGGCTCTATCCCGCGGCGTGGACGCTGGCCCGGCGCGCGATAGAGGATTATCGGGTCGGCGGCTATACCGTGCCCGCGGGGGCGGACATATACATGAGCCAGTTCGTAATACACCGCGACCCGCGTTTTTATCCCGACCCGCTTAAATACGACCCCGACAGATGGGGCGCGGAGGAGGACTCGCGCCTGCCCAAATTCACCTACTTCCCCTTCGGCGGGGGGCCGAGGCGCTGCATAGGGGAGCCGTTCGCGTGGATGGAGGGCGTGCTTCTGATCGCGGCAATTGCCTCCCGCTGGAAGATGAGCCTCGCACCGGGGCACAGGGTCGTGCCCGATCCGCTTATCACGATCCGTCCGAAATACGGAATGCAAATGTTAGTCGAGAGGCGGTAGTATCAATTTCATCAGACCGTTCTTATGCCGGAAATTCCGGTCCAAATTCACCCCACATCGAGATCCTTATCTCTCCACGACTTCGACGCTGTCCCGGCTCTCGACCTTGTACGTGATACCGTCGGAACGCCCTGACGAATCCACCACGACGAGGCGGTGTGTGCCCGCAGTGAGCGGTATGAACGTTTTCTTGTAAGGACGCGTCGTGGCTGCGAGCTTCCCGTCCTGATACCAGTAGAGCGCGTCAACTTCCTCGCCCACCCCCGCTATGAGCTCGACCCTCTGATATTCGGCGGGCATGCCCGTGAGCACACGGTAAGGGGTCGATTTGTCGGGCGATAATATTTGAGGCGGGCGCTCGGAAGAGACGTCATTACAGTATGCGCTAAGGGGGGGGATGGCGTCCCTCTTTTTGCCCTCGGCCATCCACCAGGCGACGAGCTCCGGGGGATATGTCGTAATAACGCGCGATTCGTGCGGGCGCTCCCCGATGCAGTCGCCCAGGAGCAGATCCCCGCTCTCCGAATCCACGAATATCTTTTTCGAGTAGTTGTCTCTCGGTATTCTGGATACGCCTTTTATATAGGTGACCTTGTCCCTCTCGCTACAGTAAGGCGTCGGGAGCATGTGGCTCTCCCTGCACACCTCGATCGTGCCGAGCCTGAGCCCTTCGGGCCTGCTTATTCTCGAGCCGTCCCCTTCCACGCCCCTGAAAACATCGAATAGAATTGGCGCCGCGTGCTCAGAGCCCGAGATGCCCTTCTGTCCCCTCCCGTCGGGATTGCCCACCCATACCCCGATCGTGTATTTGTTCGAGTATCCCAGGGACCAGGCGTCCCTGTGTCCGTACGACGTGCCCGTCTTCCAGGCCACCTCGGGGACGTCCTCGGTGAGCGCCCAGGTGTTGGAGGGCATATCGGGGCGTTTGAGACCGGTAAGTATTTCCGTTATGAGATAAGAAGCCTCGGGGGAGAACAATACCGTCGGCGCATCGTCGTGATCGACGTCTTCGGCGACGATTACCGGCTCGTGACCGCCCCCGGCCGCGAGCGTCGCATAAAGGTTCGTCAGGTCGAGGAGCCTCACCTCTCCCGCCCCCAGTATAAGCGGAAGCCCGTATTTATTAGCCGGCCTGTCGAGTGTCGTCAGACCGGCTTTTAAAAGAAGGTCATGGAAATCCCTGAGACCGACATGCGACAGCATCCTTACGGCCGGGGCGTTAAGCGATAGTATGAGGGCGTTCTCGAGGGTTATCTTCCCCCTGTATTTGCTGTCGTAATTCTCCGCGACGTAGCCCGAGAAGTCGGTCGGTATGTCGAGCACGTAGGTATCGGGTATCGCGGTGCCCTCATCGAGGGCCATTGCGTAGAGAAACGGCTTGAGCGCGGAGCCGGGGGAGCGTCTCGCGAGCGTGAGGTTGACCTGGCCGGAGTGGTCTTTATCGAAGTAATCCGCCGACCCGACCACGGCCCTCAATTTCCTCGTATCGTTCTCTATCACGACTATAGACAGGTTGTCTATGCCGTCGTTCCTCAAAGGCCTTACGTGACGCCTCGCGACCTCTTCCGCTATTTTCTGTATGGACGGGTCGAGCGTGGTCTTCAGGCTGCCTCCTTTCGAAATATCCCTATACACGAACTCCGAGAAGTGCGGCGCCGAGAATGGCTGGGGTTTCCGTGTTCGCGGGAGAGGCTCTTTCGTCCCCCCGGAGGCCTCACCGGAAGTAATTACCCCCCTCGCTGCCAGCTGACCCAGAACCTTATTCCTCTCCCTCTCCGAGTCCTTCGGGTTCCGGACCGGGTCGTAAGCCGCGGGAGAGCGCGGGAGCGCCGTGAGGAGTGCTATCTCGCCGGGCGTGAGCGCGCGCGGGCTTTTCCCGAAGTAAAAATACGACGACGCCCCCACCCCTTCTATATTGCCGCCGTACGGAGCCAGGTTGAGATAAATCTCGAGGAGCTCGTCGTCATCGAATAAGCGTTTTAACTGAAGGGCGCGGAACGCTTCTTCTGCTTTTGAATAAATGGTCCTCGGCTTGGGGTCGGACATGCGGGCAATCTGCATCGGTATAGTAGATGCACCCGAGACGACCCTCCCCTCTTTTATATTGGTGTAAAAAGCCCTCATGAGGGCAAAAGGGTTCACGCCCGGATGACTGCGGAACCACCTGTCTTCGGAGGCAATCACGGCTTCTATAAACCTCGGGGAAACGTCCGCGAGCTTTACGGGGAACCGCCATCGCTTGTCCTGAGGCAGAAAGAACCTGAGAGGCCCGCCGTCCTTGTCCGTGATGACGGCTGTCGGCTCCCTTCTTAATGACTCCTCCGGAAATGGGAATAAGAGATCGAGCGCGAAAAAAAGGAGGAGCGTGAATAGAACGAATGCGGACGACGACAGAAAAAATATCACCGCAATTTTTTTAAAGCGCCCGGCAGGTCTCGTCATCTATCCTTATCTCCGTACGGTATTCCCGCGTGCCCGCTGCACGCAGGGTTACTGTCTCATCTTAACGACGAACGGGTTCCCGAGTTTTCCCGTAAACCTGATATTGGGCGAATACATCGCCTCCGCCTGGATGGGCGGGACCGTGAACGTGCCGGGATTGACGACACGGAGGAGCGCGTAGTAGTTGTACCACTTGGCGTCGGGCAGGCCGGTGAATATCAGTATGCGGTCGTCCCTTATGTCGAGGTATGCGGGCTCTACGCTGTCCCCGGTCGCCCATGAGAGCGTCTCCGTCGTCTTGAGCCTCGGGTTTTCCACCTCGAACCCGGAAGGCAGGAGGTTCTCTATTACGAGGTTCTCGATCTTTCCGGAAGCGCTCTGTATCTTGGTCCTGACTACTACAAGGTCGCCCTGCTCGATATTATTCGGGTCGAGCGGAGCGCCGTCCCTCGTGAGGAATTCCCTCTCCACGAGGAGCCCGTCCTGGACGGGCTTAAACCCTTTCCTCGTCGGGAAACCGCTCGTTATTAATGTATAGAACGCGCTCCCTTCCTTGAACCCGGTGTCCATCTTTATACTTATAGGCTTGTCACCCGCTATGTCGGGGAGACTCAAAGTAGCTTCGCTGCTGAACGCCGCTATTTCCGCATCCCCCAGGTAGACCTTCCCAGTGTATGGCGGTGTCTCGCTCTGTCTCTTCACGAACTGGCCTATGGCCAGGAGGGCGAAAGAGCTCTCCTGAGTCGTCCACCACGCGTTCAACTGGGCGTCTCTCGACAGCCGTTCGACGAGAGCGGGGACCCTCGGGTCCTCAGGGTTGACGTCGAGTATCGCGAGGAGCAGTATGGCGCGGTTCCTGATAGTGGAATTGAAATTGCCGCCTGTCTGCCTCGCGACCTCTTCCACGTCGTTCAGGCCCTTGAGAAGCCCCTCAAGCGCAGCCGCGTTTCCCGCCGCGGCGTATGCCCCGCCGAGGAGAGCCTTTGATTCGACTGTAAGCTCGCCCATGTGGCGGTCCCTGATGAAATCCATGGTGCTCATATCGGGTTTACCGTCACGGCTCAATACATAGAGCGCATAAACCGCCCTCTCGAGCTCTCCCGTGCTGTAATCGGGCTTCGCCTTGGCGACGTTCTTCAGATATTCGATCATCCCCGAATAGAGGGAGTCATCGACGAAATAACCCGCCTTACGGGCTTCGACCAGGAAATGCGCGGTATATATGCTCACCCACGGCTCGGGCTCGACTCCGCCCGGCCAGAGAGAGAATCCTCCCCCCGTCACCTGCATCGTGCCTATCTGCCTTATCCCTTCCTGCACCATGGCCGCGGGGTCCGCTTTCTTGAACACATCGGGGTCGATCTCCTTCGCTATGTCGGAAAGGTATATGAGGGGGAATACCCGGGAAGTGACCTGCTCGAGACACCCGTACGGGTATTGGAGGAGGAATTCGAGTTTCCCCGAGAACTGTATAAGCGGGAGCTTGCTTATATAAAGCTCCCTGTTAATAGTCCCGGTGCGGTAAGATTCCGCATCCCCGATTGCGAGCTCCGTATCCGCACCCTTGATACTGCCGATGTTCTCCGCCCTGCTCATGGGCAGGTCGGGAAGTACGGGTATATCGGTGTCGGAGCTCGTGGATTCGCCGTTACCCGACGCGGTGATATCGAGACTGATGGCGCCCGTCTCGTCCGCCGTATCGACGACGAAGTAGACGGTTTTCTCTCCGCCGTTCGGTATCTCGGCTTCTATCTTCGCTTCCTTTGTATTGTCTGCATTGTCGGTTTTTTCCTCCGCATTCGCACCGCTCTTCATCTGTGCGATGGAACCCGGTCCCGTTATCACAGTATTTACGGTAATCACGCCGTCCTTCTTCGTGTCGTTCCTGACGGAGACCGGTATGACGACGCTCTCATTCAAGGAAAAGAACCTCGGCGCGGTTGGGAGGAGCACTATCGGAGATTTCACGCGGGTGAATTTCTCGGACGATCCGAACTCCTCGCCCCTTACGGCTACTGCCATAATACGTACCACCCCTTGAAACTGGGGCATATCGAATTTGAACACGGCCTTCCCTTCGGCGTCTGTTTTCAGAACGCCCGACCAGTAAGCGACCGGCTCGACCCTCCTTATGCCCTGCGTGCTCAGGAACTGCATTTCCTTCCTGGCTCCGAACCCGCCGCCCGGAGGCGATAGCCCGAGAGATACATCCGGCAGGAGGAGCGAGAAAGTGTCGTAAGCAGCCACTTCGAGCGCGAGCTTCTTGTAAAAGAAGGTGAACGGGTCGGCGGTCTTCTGATCTATGAGCTGCAATATTCCTTCGTCCACGGCCGCAATCGTGACGGTCGCGCCCGGAAGCGTCTTAACCCCTATTTCGAGAGGTGTTAACGGCCTGATTTCCTCGGGCGCCGTAATTTCGACGTCTATCTTGTTCGCGGTGCGGTCCACATTAATGGGAATAGCTCCGAACGCCCTCCCTGCAGAGCCCGGCTCCAGCTCCTTTACCCCCCTTACCAGCGTGGCGGTGACATACGCGTTAGGCCTGTACTTCTCGCTGACCGGGACTTCTATAGTCGCCGTGTTGCCTTCGAGTGTATGTATTTCGGTGTAGTACACCCCTTCCCGCTCGACTGTAACGAGCAGTTTTCCCGAGAACGGCGCACGCACCTGAAGTTTGGCCTTCTCGCCGGGCATGTACTCGGTCTTTTCGAGTCCGAGGTCTATGCGCGCGGGATTCTCGACCGCCCAGGGTGAAAACCCCCATCCGCTTGCATAGAACTGGACCTGCGTGGACGCGCCGCCCTTAGGGTCGGTCAGGACCACCCTGTAGCTCCCGAATTCAGGCGCTGTAAAGACGAAGCTGCCCTTGGACGCCCCGCTGTCGACGGTCATCGAATTCAGGAGCACCGAATCGCGCTTCGATTCGTAATTGTAATTCCCGGTAGAGGTCCTCCTCAATACCGTGTTCCATACGTCCTTGTAGAACTCGGCCTTTAGCCCCCCCGTTTTTACCTCTTCCGTGCCTTCGCCTTTCGGAGCAAGGGCGACGTATTCGAACTCTACCTCTTTACCGGGCTCGGCATATTCGTCGGGGGTCTTCCGCTTGAGCCCCAGATAGTAGGGATACGGGTCTACGTTGACCCGTCTGAGCGAGTTCACTCCGCGGCCTCCGGTTTCCTGGACGCGCGCCGATATCTGCGCCTGAAGGGACGAGGCGGGCCTGAGCCCTTCCGGTATTTTCACGGTGAATTTATTTACGCCCTCCGCATCGAGATAGCCTTCCGAGCGGAAGATCTCCTTGGAATCGTATTTCCTGTCCGGGTTCGTGAAGACGTACCCGCCATAGCCCTCGGGAAGGAAAGGATTCTCCACAAGGTCTACGAGCGTCTGGACGGAGAGTCCTGAAGCGGGGGGGCCGAAGAGATAGGAGCTCCTCACGTCGTAGTCAAGCTCTTTTCCCAGAGGGACGTTGTCCTCGTCCGTCTCGACCTTAACCTTTATGCGGTCGGGGATGAATTCCTCTACCTGAAAGAGGTACTGCCCGATAAGCTCGTCTCCGACAAGCACTTCGATCGTATTGTTCCCCGTCGGGGCGAATTCCGGTATCGGGATCGAAAACGATACGAGACCCGCTTCGTTTAAAGTTTCCTTGATTGTCTTTACGTCCCGCCCCCTCGCGTCTTTCTGCTTGAGCACTATGGGCATAGGGGAGGGCGTATTGAGGTTCGAATCCCTCACTATAGCGACACCCTCTACGGTCTCGCCGGGGCGGTATATGTCCCTCTCGCCGTAGACGTAGGCGGTATACCCAAGCGCCGATGGCAGAGCCCCCCCGACGTCGAGTCCAGACGTGTCTATCCCCATGTTGTCGAGAATTAGAAAGCTGAAATCGGCGCCCTTCTGGACGGTCACCATATAGGGTTTGTTGTCGATGAACTTCTGTGTGAGGCCCGCTGCTCTGAAGATGCCCTTCCCGTCCGTCGCCCCCCTCGCTATAAGCTGGTTCTGGCTGCTTATGACCCTGACATCCGCCCCCGCAACAGGCGCGAGATTCGAGAACGAAGAGGTCCAGACCAGGAAATCGTCTTTACCCTTCTTGGCCACGATGCCTATGTCGGTGATGAGCACCCACTTCTGCACCCCCTGATAATCCCCCGAGGGCAGAACGCCGACCTGATAGAGACCGGGCTCGTCCGCCGGTATGTACTTCTTGAGATCGAGGACGGTGGAGACTTCCTGGTTCTTCTTGTTGGCTATTTTATAATCGAGCTCTTCGGAGACGCGGCCGCCCATGAAATCCCCGACCGTGCCCTGGTAGAATTCGTCCCGCCAGACCGAATATCCGTAGGACTGGAAGAGAAAGAAGATGTTGTTGAGATATACGCGGTCTACGGTCAGCTCGACGCTTTCCGTGTTTATCGACTTCAGCACCACGGCCTGCGTGCCCTTGGAGTCGAGGAACATTCCGGGGCTCTCGAATTCGAGCTTTGGAGCCAGGTCCGAGAACTGGACCTCTTTCTTATAATCCTCCCTCAGTACGGCATCGTCGAGGGCGGGAAGCCCTTTTGCTATCGCGAGCTGGTATTTGCTTCCGGGGACGAAATCGCCTGTCAGTATAATATCGTTCCCTATCCTTTTAACGCTGTAATTCACCTTGGGCTCGATAGATATGTAGTCGGCCGCTATGTCGGGACTCACCGAGGAAGAGAAACCCAGCTCAAGGGATGACCTGGGGTATTCGGACTTGGGCTCGACACTCCTCACCGCTAGCTTGTCTTTCGATCCCAGCATTATCTTCTCGACATAATCGTCCCCGAGCGCCACGTTGCCTTCGGCGGGTGTGAGGTCGCCCACGATGACGAGCCTGAGCTCCCTTTCCTGAGCCATCTTCTCTACAGGGTCGCTCTGCCACTTTATAGTCGTATTCCAGTAGTCGGTGATGAGCTTGACGGGAATCGGCTTTTTCTCCCCCCCTTTCTCTGCCGGGAGCTCCGTCAGGCTGATTTTTCTGGCGGCCACGGTCGGATCGACCGTGTAATTGAAATCGAGAGTGCCGACGAGCTTCACAGTATTCTTTTGGTCGGGTACGGGCTCTTCCTCGACCGTAGCCTGCTCGACCTTGAATTTGTCCGTGCGTATCTCGAATTCGGTCTTTCCTCCGAGCGACTCGCCGGGCTTTAAAAAACTCTCTGGCTTGAGCGTGATCGTGTAATCGGTGGCCATATTGAACCTGTAGGACGCCTGAAAGCTCAGAACGTTGGGCGTTTTCCAGGTCCAGGAGCCGTTCACGGGGGGATTGATGACTGCGGGATCGCGTCCGAGTATCTCGCCCTCCTCGCTCTTCCCGACGGGTTTATTGAATATGATGTCGACAAAAGTGTT
This sequence comes from Thermodesulfobacteriota bacterium, assembly GCA_041753155.1. Taxonomy (GTDB): domain Bacteria; phylum Desulfobacterota_D; class UBA1144; order Nemesobacterales; family UBA2774; genus 2-12-FULL-53-21. Next base: position 90,729 of record JBGSVA010000062.1, read on the forward strand.
GTCCTGTGCATCGAATTTGACCTCGACGACCGAGACGCCGCCGCTTACCTCCGTCAAAACCTTTTTCGCCCCCGTGAGGGGGAGGTTGTTCTTGGCCAGAAGGACCCCCATTACGAGGACTATCAATACAAGGAGCGCGATAGCTACATTTTTCGGGTCACTGAAGCGGGGCTTACTTTCGGAAGAATTTTCCATATTATCATCCTCTCTTCTTAACTGGGATTCCGGATATTACCAATTATAAATCCCTTCCGGGCAAATTAAGATAAGAGATTATAAAACAACGGGAAAAAAACTAAATAGCGGGAGAGCCGAAAGACACCGGATTACATCGCCCGCCGGTATGGCGAACGGTATCCGTATTGATAAAACACCCGACTCATACATACTTATTATCAGCCGCAATAAGCAGACGACATGAAACTTAAAGGCAAAACAGCCATAATCACGGGGGGCGGTACGGGGATCGGAAAGGCGACAGCCCGACTTTTCGCCGGAGAGGGGGCTAATGTCGTCATCACCGGGAGGACGGAAGAAACACTATTAGAAACGGCCGGCGAGATAAGCGGTGCCGGATCCGAGATAAGCTGCCGGGTGAGCGACGTCTCGAGCGAGACAGACTGCATAAAGACCGTAGAAAGCACACTCGGTAAGTACGGACGCATAGACATCCTTTTCAATAACGCCGGGGTTTGCTATAAATCCAATACGCACGAGACGGATACCGATGTGTGGGACGAGACTTTCGATATAAACGTAAAGGGCGTTTATCTAATGTCCAAGCACACCCTCCCTCACATGATCAGGCAAGGGCTGGGCTCGATCGTGAATAACTCGTCGATACTGGGTCTCAAGGCGTCCGCCGCGGGATTCGCCGCATACAGCGCATCGAAAGGCGCCGTGAACCAGCTCACGAGGAGCATGGCTCTAGAGTACGCGGATAAGGGTATCCGGGTAAACGCCGTCTGCCCCGGGACGATATACACCCCCATGATGGACGAGCTGTTCGAGGAATGGGGGGACAGGGAGCTCGGCGAAAAGCGCTATATCTCGGTGCACCCTATCGGAAGACTGGCCCAACCCGAAGAGATAGCGCATGCGGTCTTATTTCTTTGTGACGACAAAATCAGGTTCATCACGGGAACGATGCTCTCGGTGGACGGAGGGATGAGCGCGAAATGATCTATTACTAAAATTAGACCTTTATAGCGTCATCGGGGTTGGATAATATTCCATTAGCATAACTTCCCATAATGACTGATTCCGAAACAATTCCGTGGAGGATAAAAATATGAGCGAAGAAAAAATCGGGGTCGATTACTCGATACTCCACCAGATAGACAGCCCTGCCAACAGGCTCATCAGGGATTCGATCTGGGGTAAGGAAAACGACATAGGACAGCAGTCGTTCATCGCGCCCAGGTACCTGGACGATTTAATCCGCAGGCTCCGCATCGACGAAAATAGCTACGTGTTTGACGTAGGGAGCGGCGTCGGCGGCCCTGCCCTGTATATTGCGAGCAGGACGGGGTGCAGAATAGCGGGTATCGACATTTCGGACGTAGGGGTGGATATGTCCGTGAAGCTGGCTAAAAAATCGGGACTCGAGGGGAAAGCGGAATTCCGTCTCGGGGACGCTATGAAGACCCCCTTCGCCGATAACACGTTCGACACCGCGATAAGCCTGAACGTGATGAATGTATTCAGGGACAAGGTAGGGCTTTTCAGGGAAGTGCTCAGGGTATTGAAAAAGGATGGAATATGGGCGTTCCTGAGCGGGACATTCGACATGCCCGACGACCCGGAAATAGCGAGAAAGATGGCGCGCGGATACCTCATCCCACAGTACTACGACTCGCTCGCCAATTACCGCAATAAGCTCAAAGAAGCGGGCTTTCAGATCGAAGAGATTACCGAGTACGTATCCGATTTCAGGGTTCAGAACAAGAAATGGGGCGACGCTTATAAGAAACACTATAAAGAAATCATAGAGGAGCAGGGCAGGGATAATACCGATTATCACATCGAATACTTCGACACATACCTCCGGCTGATCGACGAGGGGAAGGCGGCCAATCACCTCATCATTTCGAAAAAGCCCTGATTCCGACGGGTATACCTGCCCGGAACCGGCGCCATGGCGTTAATACACCGGGCATATACGAAACCGTCCCGGACAATCGTCCAGCAATACTAACTTAAGGTCTAATACTAAAGTCTGATATCAATCCCGACAATCAATCTTTTAAATAACAAGAAATTAAACCTTGATGGACTATGTGTTAATAGTCTATGATTTTTAGAGAGGGTGCGTGAATGAACAAAACATACGGGTTCACAGATTTGGCGCTGTATTCGACGATATTCGCGGGATTGATAATAGTGCTTTTTTCATAGCTTAACTACATCTTGCCTTTTGCTTCTCTTAAACCCTCCCACTTCCTCCACAGGATTTGGGAGGGTTTTTCATATCATGTGATTCAAGCACGACACGTCATGATAATAATTTATTGCCCGCCCTTCCATTCCTCTCTCAGGAGGCCGTAAACGAGGTGATCAACGTAATGGTCGTAGAGCCATTCGGCCTGCCGGATCAACCCTTCTTCCATAAACCCCAGCCTCTCGGGAATAGCCCTGCTCCGCATGTTCTCGGTCGCACATCTGACCTCGACACGGTTCATGCCGAGGTTGCTGAACGCATAGTCCAGAAGACACCGGCACGAGGCGGTCATAATCCCTTTACCCTGAAAATCTTCCGCAAGCCAGTATCCGATGCTTGTCGAATGGTTCAGCCAGTCGACCCTGTGAAAGCCGATCATCCCCGCCAATTCCCCGTTGTGCCTGATACATAGCTGCAAGCTGTTATTCTCTTCGTATTGTTTTCTGCTGTAGATAATGAAATCGACGGTGTTCTGAAGGTATTTGTTGCTGTCGAGCCAGGGGAGCCATTTACGCAGATACTCCCTGTGCTTGTCAGTCAGGGCGAATAGCTCCTGAGCGTGTGCGTCCTGAAGAAGCTCGAGCTCGAGATTCGTTTCCACCCTGAGTTTGAATTGATCGTCCATAAGAAGACTACTGTCCGTCCTTGATTTCCGATATAACCGCTTCAATAGCACTCAGGAGCCCTATCGGGTCGTCGGTCCCGATGCGGTATTTTTCCCCGCTTTTCATCCGGAGCTCCACCGCTATCAGGCCGGATACGTTATAGATCCAGCCGCCGGGCGTCTTCCTTATCCCCCATCCGTAATACCAGGGGTTCCTGACGACCCCTGCCGTCTCGATACCGGTTACGGGGAATTTCTTGCGTATAACCCCGATACCGAAGCGCAGAGATACGTCCCGGCTGTCGACATTAACCGTCAATGCGGCAAATAAGACCAGGCAGACCACGAGCACCGCAAAGACTGCGATAAAGAGTATATTAAACCCGTGGAGGTAGAAGAAGTTCAGCAATAAGTAGAGCCCTGTCCCTATAATCAAAATCATCAGGTACCCGATTTGCGTGTGCTTGTAGACCTTGCCCAATTTCTGCGGATCGACCTCTCTATAGATTAGACTCAGGTTGCTCGCTGAGGCGCCTGAAACGGATTTAGGGTTCCCTCCGCAGAGGAGCCCGAGAGCTTTCTATATACGTACGCCATGGCGACCATAGTCACTGGTATCGTGACGATTAAACCCACGAAGAAGCATATGACGCCGGCCATGTTGATCAACGATAATAATATCAGGAACACGAAGAGCTCCCACTTGATCCCTCCGGTAATAGCGGAGCTCCTTTGAAACGCTTCGCCTATATACGCATCCTTGTCGGCAATGAAATAGATAACGTACTGGTACTTGACCATAAAAACCACGCCCGGGACTATGAACAATATCAAGCCCGCCGCGACCAGGAGACTGTAGAGTATATATCCGGCGGCGAACTTTAAGAACCGGGAAGGAGTAAACGATATCACCTCCGCTATAGCCCTCCGGTCGTTATCACAGAACTTCAGCGCAATTTTGATCCCGACGATGTTTATCGCAATCGTCAGGAGGATGTACCCGAGGTTGAAAATGAGGGACAGCACGGGCAGGCGTTTTTCAAACAGTCCCGCAAACCCGCTGAAGAAAAAACCCGCGAGCATCGAAACGACGAGGAATATAACAAAAACCGCCAGGTTGGCCCTCATCGTCCGCCATCCGAATTCGACAGCCTCTCTTTTAGAGAACCTCTTTTCAGGCATCCGTGCCTCCTTAATCCTATAGTGCGCCCCTCATCTTCCTATCCGTGCAGATTCGTTTTCATCGCCGAAAAGAATATGCGCCTGAAGGGATAGAATACCGGGTCAGACGGATAGATATCCCGGAGCCTCTTCCTGTACCTATCCATGAACCGTCCGTGCAGCTCCTCGGGCAGACGATCGAAATAAGGGCGCAGCATAGTGCCCGAAAGCCAGTCCGCGACGGCATCGGTATCCCTCATCACGTGCGGGAATACCTTTTCAAAAACATTGATGTTCATTCCCCCTGACTGATAAAGGAGCTCAGCGTAAGCGTTTATCGACAATACGGGGGATTCCCTCGACCACCCCTTGAGCGCATCTGCGAAAGGGGGTTCCTTCGCGACCTCGTGCACCAGCATCTGAGTTTCGTGGTTGTGGTTCGAAGGGAGCTGAACCGCGATCTGGCCCCCGGGACTCACCAAGGCAAACAGCGACGGAATCAGCCCGGCGTGGTCCTCAACCCACTGTATGGCGGCGTTTGAGAAAACCAGGTCCCACTCCCCGGCGACGTCGTCTATCGATCTCAGCTCGAACCTTAGCCCTTCTCTCTCCTTCGACTTGGCCTGCTCGAGCATCTCGGGAGAGGAATCGATCCCGAGCACGTCACTGCCGGGCAGACGGTCCGCAAGCCCGGACGTCAGCTCGCCCGTACCGCACCCGAGATCTATCACCGTTAGCCCTTCCCCGACGACAATCAGACCCATAAGGTCTTCGAAAGGCGCGAATCTCTCTGACTGAAATTTATGATAAAGCTCCGGGTTCCAGGACATTCTCAGACCTTCCGGCCCCTCCACGGAAATAAAATTACTTTAATTAACGGGCAAATTCCATAAAGGTACAAATAATGCCGTATATGTTATCATTTTAGTACATCCGATTCTCAAATCATCCAATCCGGGGGCGACAATGACCAATCTATTATTCATCGCGATAGGGGGCGCAGCGGGCGCCCTGCTCAGGTATGGGGTATCCGGCTTCGTCCATACCTACGCGAACGGCGTTTTCCCCTGGGGGACACTCGTCGTCAACCTCTCCGGCTGTCTCGTAATCGGATTTCTCTGGCAGATGTTCGAGAACCTTTCATTCTCGCCTCATATGAGGTCGTTCATGTTCATCGGGATTCTGGGGGCGTATACGACTTTCTCCACATACGGGCTCGAGACTTTCAATCTCCTGAGAGAAAGGGAAATGGGATACGTTCTCTTAAACTTTCTCGGGAGCAATATTCTTGGTCTCGGGATGGTGTTTCTGGGCTTTATAACGGCGAGATTATTATTCAGCATCGGGAGATAGGAGGCAGGGATGAACATTTTCAAGGAAGAGCTGCTACTCAGGATATTCATAGGCGAGAGCGACAGCTACAACGGCAAGGCACTCTATGAATACATAGTATACAAAGCGAGGGAGCTCCATTTAGCAGGGGCGACGGTCTTAAGGGGCATCATGGGATACGGGGCTAACAGCAAGATACACACGGCGAAAATACTCAGGCTGTCGGAAGACCTGCCTATAATAATAGAAATAGTAGACGACGAAGAGAAAATAAAAATGCTGCTCCCCTTTCTCGAAGAGAGTATTGAGAACGGAATCGTTACCATGGAAAAGGTCAAGATAATCAAGTTTCGGAGCTGACGCTCACAGGACCCGGCCTCATCCCGGAGCGGTTTCACCGTTCTCCCTCCCGAGCTTGAAGACTTGATGCAACACATTTAAACTACTTGAGAAAGAGTGGGATAGGGCAAATCATATGAAGATAGCGGTCGGCAGCGACGAGAAAACATATCTGACTGACTTTGTAATAGAGGAGCTTGGGAAAAAGGGTGTCGAAGTCGAGCTCCACGGCCCCCTCAAGGGGGAGAAACTCGAGTGGACGGATGTAGCCCAGAGGGTTTCGGAAAGGGTGAGGGAAGGGGCATGCGATCAGGGTATACTCTTCTGCTGGACCGGGACCGGGGTCAGTATCGCAGCGAACAAAGTGCCCGGAATAAGGGCCGCCCTCTGCACGGACGCCAGGACCGCGGAAGGGGCGAGGAAATGGAACGACGCCAACGTGCTCGCCATGAGCCTGAGGGCTACTTCCCCGGTCGTGGCGAGGGAGATACTGGACGCCTGGCTCGCCTCGGGCCCGGAGGGAAATGAGAAAACGAACATCGATAAAATCAGCGAGATCGAAAGAAAATATTGCCGGCAGCCCGCACCGGGACTGCGCGATAAAATCCGGAGGAAGAAATGAAGCGTGACGGTTACAACGTCGCAATAGTCGGAGCGACGGGAGCAGTGGGGCAGGAGATGATCAGCATACTCAGGGAGAGGAATTTCCCAGTCAGGGAGCTCAGGCTCCTGGCATCCGAGAGGTCGGAGGGGAAGGAAATCGAATACAACGGCAGCAGCGTAAAAATAACAAAGCTTGACGAGAACTCATTCGGCGGCATAGATATAGCCCTCTTTTCCGCTGGTGCGTCGAGGAGCAGGGAATTCGCGCCCGCCGCTGTGGACTCAGGGGCCGTCGTAGTCGATAACAGCTCCGCGTTCCGAATGGAAGAAGACATACCGCTCGTGGTGCCGGAAATAAATCCCCACGCGGTCGCTGGGTATAAGAAGAGGGGGATCATAGCCAACCCCAACTGCACGACCGCTGTAACGATAATGGCGCTCAAGCCCCTTCACGACCTGGGCAGGATCAAGAGGGTCGTGGCATCGAGCTACCAGGCGGTTTCGGGCGCCGGGGCCCAGGCTATCGAGGAGCTCCGCAGCCAAACGCTCGCATGGGCCAATTCTCAAGAGATAATAGCCCGGACGTTCCCCCACCAGATCGCATTCAACCTGCTGCCCCACATCGACAGCTTCCTCGAGAACGGATATACGAAAGAGGAGATGAAGCTCCATAACGAGACCCGCAAGATACTCGAGGACGACAACATAGCGGTAACCGCTACGACCGTAAGGGTGCCTGTATTCAGGGCGCACTCGGTTTCCGTCAATATCGAGACGGAGAAGAGGATAACGATCAGGGACGCGAGGGAGGCCCTCGGCAAATTCCCCGGGTTGAAGGTGGTCGACGAGCCGCAGAACCTCAAATATCCGATGCCGATCGACGCGGCCGGCAGAGACGAATGCCTTGTAGGGAGGATAAGGGAGGATTATACTGTTCCCGCGGGGCTCAGTTTCTGGGTCGTCGGAGACCAGCTCAGAAAGGGGGCCGCGCTAAATGCGATACAGATTGCGGAGCTCCTTATCAGGGACCACATTTAATGGCGATCATGAGCGCGGTGAAAAATATCATTGGTATGTTCGAGATGAGGAACCGCTCCGAGCTCCCTCACGGGATAAAAAAAGGCGTCGAGAAATACATAAAGGAAGAAGAGAGCATCCTCGTTACGCTCCTCAGCTGGAGGGCCATCTATAAAGCCCCCAGATTCATCGACAGCAACACGTACTTTCGTACATGGTTCATTCTAACGAGCCACAGGATAATAATCGCGAGGAACTCATCGGGGTTCAAGAGGTTCAGGGACATACCGTTGTCCGGCATTTCACAGATATTCTATGAGCTCGATTATTCAAAGCCCAGAATCACAATCGCCTCCCCCGGTCATGAAGACATTATTGAATTCCCGAAACAGGTATCACGCCACTGCGCGGGTCTCGAAGAAATAATCAACGCGGCGATCGGGAATGCGAGAGTCATGCTTCAAAATTCACCGGAAGGCGAATTTATACACTGCGGGGCATGCGGAGGCAGAATCATCAGGAGAAGCCATTATTGTTCGGAATGCGGAGCGAAACTACAATATACATAACAAAAACCGAAACCCGGGTAAAGCCCGCTTCCCAACACTAATATTAATCCAAGAGGCCGATTCCTTGATTTACGCGGCAGCTTCAATATAATGAAATGCAGCCAGCAGAAGGAGGCTTTTTAATGATTCACGGATCACTAGTCGCCATAGTCACACCCTTTAAAAACGGCAAGATCGACGAAGACGCGCTAAAGAAGCTCATAGAATTCCAGATCGAAAACGGCACTCACGGGATCGTCCCCTGCGGCACTACGGGCGAATCCCCTACACTCTCCCACGAAGAGCACGAATATGTCATCGAGCTCACAGTCAAGGCGGTCGGGAAACGAGTCCCCGTAGTCGCCGGGACGGGCTCCAACAGCACGAAGGAAGCGATCAGGCTCACGAGGTTCGCGGAGCAGATAGGGGCCGACGCAGCCCTGCTCGTGGTTCCATATTACAACAAGCCGACACAGGAAGGGCTTTATCTCCACTTCAGGCAGATAGCCTCGCAGGTCCGCATACCGCTTATACTCTACAACATCCCGGGGCGGTCGGGTGTCAATATGAACCCCGAAACGGTACTGAGGCTCGCGCAAGAATGTAAGAACATCATCGGGGTGAAGGAGGCCTCGGGTTCACTGATACAGGCGAGCAAGATCCTCTATCTGTGCGGAAGGGACTTCCTGCTGTATTCGGGAGAAGACGCGCTTAATTTCCCGCTCCTCGCGATAGGGGCGAGGGGGTTCATAACTGTAACTGCGAACGTCGCCCCGAGGGATGTGGCCGACCTCTACGAATTCTATATCAGGGGAGAGATCGACAAGGCAAGGGACCTGCACTACAGGCTTCTTCCGCTTAACGAAACGCTCTTCATCGAAACGAACCCGATCCCGGTCAAAGCCGCGCTCAGCATGATGGATAAAATCGCCTACGAATACAGGTACCCGCTCTGCCAGATGGCGGAAAAGAATTATCAGGAGCTTAAGACAGCGCTCACGGACTACGGGATCATTAATTGAAACAATCATTTCGTTGATAGTGAGATAATCAGGCATTGCTGCCATGACATAAAACGACGGGGCTTGGGGTAAGACGAAGGAGGAGATGAGTCCCCCGGATCACGAAATGGAAAAACGAATTTGGGCCAGAGGGAGAACCCCCGCAGGCGTCGATGAGGCCGGGAGAGGGCCTCTCGCGGGACCCGTCGTAGCGGCGGCCGTAATACTCCCCGAATCGTTTGCGATCGACGGTCTCGACGATTCGAAGAAACTAACGCACCTGCAAAGGGTGAAGATTCTCGAGCTGATAATTGCCTACGCCGTAGACCTTGCAGTAGGCGTAGTGGACCACGAAGCGATCGACAGTATCAATATACTCAGGGCTTCTCTCCGGGCTATGGAGATCGCAGTCAACAACCTCGGGAGGAGGCCAGACTTCCTCCTGATCGACGGCAACCAGAGGACATCTCTCCTCATTCCCCAGGAAACGGTCATCAAGGGGGACTCCAGGTGCTGCTCGATCGCGGCGGCTTCGATAGTGGCCAAGGTCAGAAGGGACGAGATTATGAACGAATACCACGAGCTCTACCCGGAATATAACTTCAGGTCACATAAGGGATATCCAACGAAAGAGCACCTGGAAGCGATCAGGAAACACGGCCCCTGCCCTATCCACAGAAGGAGCTTCAGGGGAGTGCTCGTAATCGATTAATCGGAACTCAGGGAAAATCCGTTTCTACTATCGTTGACACTATTGTTCAACGACTTTGACGGAAGTTATAACTATCTCTTCCTTCGGGACATCCCCGTACATGCCATTGTTACCGGTCTCGACAGCGGCGATCTGGTCGACCACATCCATGCCGTCGATCACCTTGCCGAACACGGCGTATCCGTAATCCCTCACTCCGTTGTCGAGGAAGCTGTTGTCGACGAGATTGATGAAGAATTGCGACGTGGCGCTGTCAACGACCTGAGTCCTCGCCATCGCGAGCGTGCCCCTTTCGTTCTTGAGCCCGTTCTCGGCCTCGTTCTTGATCGGAGGCTTCGTCGGCTTCTGGCTGAAGTCGGGGGTAAACCCGCCGCCCTGCACCATGAAATTCGGTATCACACGATGAAATATGGTCCCGTCGTAGAAACCGTCGCCCGCGTACGAGAGAAAATTCTCGGCGCTTATCGTAGCCTTGTCCTTAAAGAGCTCGATCTTGATATCGCCTTTCGATGTAGACAATATAACCACCGGATTGCCTCCTTCTGCTTCGCTTTTTTTGGTTGCAGTCTCTCCCTGTTTCGAGCCCTCCTGCTTGCACCCCGCCATGAGGAACGCCGACGGAATCAGCAGTATGGCGAAAAAAACAACCGCCGCCGTGCGGAACCGAAAAGATTTTGCTCCCGGGAATAAATTTAAGAATCCTTTTTTCATATGTCCTGTTCCTCCTGCATTTTCGGCCACTAAAATTATAGCATTTAACGCACGGTGTCAAACACTCCAAATTAGTGGAAAGGAATATTTGAATCCCCGGCGACGCTCTGTTAAAGTGATTCTTCCGGAAATACAGATCGCACGGGGGACCAATAATGCCCAGAATAGAGTTCGGCGTAATGCTGCGCCAGCAGAAGATCGAATTCGGGGACATTCGGAAAACGGCTGAGCTCTGCGACGAGCTCGGATACCACTCCGTCTGGTTCTACGACCATATACTCGGAATGGGGGGCCTAGACCTCGACATCTTCGAATCGTGGACGCTCATGTCCGCCCTCTCCACCGTCACTTCAAACGTGAGACTCGGCACGATGGTGCTCTGCAATTCGTTCAGGCCGCCGTCCCTGCTCGCAAAAATGGCGTCCACACTCGACGTTATCAGCGGTGGCAGGCTCGAGTTCGCAATAGGCGCCGGATGGTCCGAGCCCGAATACAGGGCTTACGGATACGATTTCCCGGACGCTGTGACCAGAATAAAACAGCTCGCCGAATCGGTAAAAATCATAAAAGCCCTCTGGACAGAGGAAAAGCCGAGCCTCGACGGGGAGTATTACCGTATAAATGAGGCCTACTGCAACCCGAAGCCCGTTCAGAAACCGCACCCGCCTGTCATCATAGGCGGAGCCGGCGAAAAGTATCTCCTGAGAGTCGTGGCGGAGCTCGCGGACGAATGGAACTGCCCGGCAAACCATTCCCTGTCCTTCGATAGCAAGATGGAAGCGCTCAGAGCTCACTGCAGCGCGGTCGGGAGGAACCCCGACGATATCAGGATATCACAGCAGACGGTATGCGTACTCGCAAAGGACAAGGCGGAGCTCGCGGAAAAACTCCCCAAGGCTCAGATGCGGTACGGGTTTTTCGGGGACGTGGAAAAATTGGGCATAGTCGGAACGCCCGAGCAGTGCATAAGGAAGATCGAGGAGAACGAGAAGAAAGGTATATCGAAATATACCGTCTTCTTCTCGGACATTATGAACCACGCGACACTCAAATTCTTCGCGCGTGAGGTCTTATCCGCTTTCTGAGAAGGAAACTCGAATATCAGTCGGGCTTCACGGCAAAGTCCTCGACTTTTTTGGCGAACTCGTCCGCGAATTTCCTTATCATCTCCGAGAGCTCCTGATTGCTCGTTGCCCTCGAGTATGTATCGGCCATCTTCATCAGCGTGAAATAATAGTGCGCGTTCATCTCGCCCACCTGCATCTCGTCCGTCCAGAGATCGACGCTCATCGTATTCTTCTCGGACCGGTCCCACACCGATATCATGAGCGAATCACAGGGCACGTAGCCCTCGAGGTTGGAATCGCTCGCGCTCCAGTAAATCTCCTCGGGCGCACCCTCATCGTCGAGCTTTATCAGAAACTTTATTTCCGCCTCTTTAGACATTTACCGCCACGGCCTCCCGGTATTTAATCGACTCCCCAGAAATCGGGTTTCCTCTTTTCGAGGAACGCTGTAGCGCCTTCGACCATTTCGGGCGCCTTCATGAAGTACCTCGCGAGCTCGAGCCCGTGCGTGATCTGCGGGTGGGCCATGTCGGATATGAAATTTATCTGGAGCTTCGCGATCCTGAGCGACTGCCGGCTCTTCTCGAGAAGGCTCCGGCACCAGGCGTCCACTTCCTCGTCGAGCCTGTCCTGGGGCACCACTTTATTGACCCAGCCCATATTCATAGCTTCCTGCGCCGTGTATCTGTTGCAGAGATAAACGATCTCCCTCGCCTTCTTGTCCCCGACCGAATGCTGGAGCTGCTGGAGGCCGTACCAGATAGGCGCGCTCCCCACGAGGGGGCCCGCCTGCGCGAAAACAGACGTATCTGAAGCTACCGTAAGGTCGCAGAGCATGTTGAGCTCGTTCCCGCCCCCGACACAATAGCCGTCGACACGCGCGATAATGGGTTTGCCGCAGCACCTCATCGCGGTCGCGAGCCTGTAATGAACGAGCATATACTTTGCGTCTACCTTTTTCTTGGGGTCGACTATCCAGGACAGGTCCCCCCCGGCTGAAAACGCCTTGCCGCCCGCGCCCGTAAGGACGATGACGCCTATCTCATCGTCGAGCCACGCGTCCTCTATGGCGATCGCAAGCTCTTCACGGACTTCCGAATTAAGGGCGTTACGCACCTCCGGGCGGTTTATAGTCACGCGCGCCACCCTGTCCTTCTTATCGTATAGAATGTAGGTCAATTTAAGGCCGGTTTTCTTTTTCGCGGGTTTATCCCCGTTTTTTGTTTTGGCCCCAGCCGACGGTTTTTTAGCCATGACGCCCTCCTGATTATATTCGAATTTGTTACCTATGATTTTTGCACCGGACAACACGGTCTGTCAAATGGTTTATTTGTGAAAGGGGTGAGAGAAATTGGAATACACGCGCCCGAGTCCGGAAAGCCCCGCGCACCGGATAGTCCGTGCTTTATCCCGGCTACCAGGGGAGCTTATTCATCAGGGGCGCGATTTGGGGTCCGAAGAGGGCCACGCACGCGATGAGCGATATAAACCCCGCAACGCCGAGACATAGAGCAGCGACGGCCACCTGAGTTATCATATCCAAATGTCTTTCGTCCATTAATGTCCTCCCGAGCCGGATTTCCCGCCGAAGAACGGGTCACCTACAGGTATTGACGGTAACGCCCTCATAAAGATCAGGAAAGTCATAACGAATGCGCCTAAGAAACCCAGCGTTATGAGTATTTGTATCAGGCTTATACCTACGGTATTGGATAGCGACGGAATTATCAGTACGTACTTTTCAAGCCAGAAACCGGTCAGGGATACCGATGCGATGAATACGACTATCGGCTTCACCACCTTGTTCGTCCTCGGGAGCAGGGAAACAAATGGGAATATAAAGCAGCAGGTCAGCACGGCCCATGCCAGCGACCTGAAAGGCTCATCCTGCACCCTCTTGATTACGAACGCGGTTTCCTCGGGCATGTTCGCATACCAAATCGGAAGGAACTGCGAGAAAAACAGGTAGACCCAGAATAGCGAAAAACCCTGAAGGAGCTTACCGATGTCGTGATACTGGTTGTCGTTCAGATAATCCTCGAGGCCGAGCCTCCTCCTCATCAGTATCGAAAATATAATAGTAGTCCCGATCGCCGCGACAAAGCTCCCCATGAAGTAGAACGGGCCGAAGAGCGTGCTTAACCAGTGGGGGTCGAGCGACATCATGAGGTCCCAGGCAAAGAAGCTGAAAACGATGGCGTATAAGATGATCACGGCCGGGGCGAATTTGCCTATCTTTATCCAGACCCTCTTCCTCTCATCCTCTCCGGTCCATCCCGAGGATATCCATCCGGCGATACCGCTAAGCTTCTGGCTCACGCCGCCCAGGTCCTGTCTTAGGGAGTAGTAGAGATAAAACGAGCTCACGATAAGGAGCACTATGAAGCCGATAACGTCACGGCCGAACACGAACTTCATATTGAGCCATACGTCTTTCGGGTGGTGATAGTGTTCCGTGGCGTACGGGAGCAGGTAATCCCTCCCGGCGAAAACCACGAGGAGCAGGATCAGGGATATAGGCAGAAACGAGCCCAATCCCTCGCTCACGCGCAGAAGCGGCCTCGCCCACCTCGCGTTCGTGATACGGAGTATGCAAGAAAACACGATTCCCGCCTGGGCTATACCGGTCCAGAAAAGGAAATTTATCAGGAATACCTCCCACGCGCCCCTGGGATCAGACCCTAGTATCTGAGAAACGAACGTCCCGAAACCGATTACAGCGATGATTAGAAATATATATATGCCCAGGGTCGGTATGCTCGATCTTTTAGCAAGTATTTCATCTCTTATATGCTGATCCATATTACTGAGCGGTCTCCTCTACTGTATTCCCGTTCTGGGGGTTAGCCGGTGCGGTATTCGGATTTCCCTGGAGTTTCCTTACATAATTCACGACGTCCCACGCGCCTTCTGAGGTGATGCCCTCCCGGTAGCTCGGCATCATGACCTTACCGCCGTATCTGATATAGGCGTATATGTAGCCGTTGGTCCGGGCTACGACTGCGGGAGTCGTAAGGTTCATCGGATAGAACCCCCTCTTTATTACGGGTCCGTCTCCCTTGCCCTCTTTGCCGTGGCAGACGAAACAGTACGTATTAAAGAGCTGCTCCCCGTTCTTGAGCGATTCCGCCGTGGCAGGCGCAGGATTCGCAGTCATGCTTTCGTAATGCTCTCTCGGAAGGGGCTCGAGCCTGAGACCGGTCGTCGAGACCGAGAGCTCGGGGTAAGCTATCGGCTCTTCATAAGGCTGTATCGAGGGCTGGAGCCACATATCGAAATTCCATGGAAATGCGTGCGCCCCGGATGACCCTACGAAGCCCGATACTATTATCAACATCGCATAATATTTCATATTCTTCACTGACAATCCCGTAGTACCTCCTGAGACAGCCCGTCCGACTACACGCCGTCGAACTTTATTTCTTCGGCCCCCTGGGAATTTAGAATCTCTTCGACCTTCTTCACATTATCCTTGCCGCATGTAACCATTACGCCGAATTTATCGTCCGTGAACCTCGGATCATACATGCTCCTCGGGGCGTTCCGTCTGAGTCGGGAATTTATGAGCAGTCCCAGGAGCGTCGAAAGCGCGCCAATCAGGATCGTGAGCTCGAATATGATTACGATGAAAGGGGGTATCGATACGACCGGCTTCGCGCTTACAGGAATAGGCCAGTCCGAGGCCGTAAGAACCGTAAAACCGACGCCGCACGCGGCGCCCAGCATGGCGCCGAACAGAGTGAAGAACCGTACGATGCTTTCGGGTTCTCCGACCACGGCTTCTATTTCATGGTTTGGCACGGGAGAAAAAACACGAAGGTTCTTGAACCCCTCGTCCTTAAGCTTCCTGACCGCTTTAACGGTGAGATCAACGTAAGAGAATATCCCCAGAACTCCCTGGTTATCCATGGTGTTTTGCCTCCTTCTTCGGCACAGGCAAAATTTCCTTTAACTCGGAAATAGAAATAGCAGGCAGCGTTTTGATAAAGATAAGGAAGAACATGAAGAACCAGGCGAAGCTGCCCATAGTAATACCCATTTCGACCCAGGATACTTTATATATTCCCCATGCGCCCGGCTCGAACCCCTGGGAGAGCGATATCACGATGATATTAAACCTTTCGAACCACATACCGATGTTTATGAAGATCGATATTATGAATAAAGCCTTTATATTCCTCCTGACGCTCTTGAACCAGAGCGGGAGCGGTATAACTACGTTGCATACGACCATTATCCAGTAAAAGAGCGCATACTGACCCGTGGCCCTGTAATAGAACTGCCCCCATTCTGCAGGGCTTCCGCTGTACCAGGCCATGAAGAACTCGGTGCCGTACGCATACCCCACGATCAGCGAAGTGAGTATTATCATCTTCGCCATGCCGTCGTAATTGTCGAGCGTTATGTAGTCCTCGAGCGCGAAGATTTTTCTTATCGGAATGGTGAGAGTTACCACCATACCGAGCCCAGAGAATATAGCCCCAGCCACGAAATAGGGGGCGAATATAGTAGTGTGCCACCCGGGCAGGTTCGCCATTGCGAAGTCCCAGGATACGACGCTGTGCACCGACAGGACTAGCGGTGTGGCGAACGCGGCGAAATAGAGATAGGCTCTCGAATAATGGAGCCATTCCCAGTTGGAACCCTTCCATCCGAGCGAGAGTATAGTGTATGCGATCTTACGGGGGACCTCTTTTACCTTGTCCCTGATCGCGGCTATATCCGGGATCATCCCCACGAAGAAGAACACGGAGCTTACGGTAAGATACGTGCTGACCGCGAATACGTCCCAGAGGAGCGGGGATTTAAAATTCACCCATAATTCCCGCTGGTTCGGGTAAGGGAAGAGCCAGTAGAAAAACCAAGGCCGCCCCAGGTGTATGATGGGGAAAAGCCCGGCCGTCAGAACCGCAAAAACCGTCATCGCCTCGGCGATCCTGTATATGGAAACCCTGAAACTTGCCCTGAAGAGGTAAAGTATTGCCGAAATCAGCGTTCCCGAGTGGGCGATACCGACCCAGAAAACGAAGTCCGTAATGTAAACGCCCCAGAAAACGGGGTGTCTGTAACCTGCGACACCGAGTCCGGTATATACCTGATACAGGAAACAAAACATTCCGAAGCCGACAAAGCCCAAGACCGGGAGGAAAAGCGCAAGCCACTTGACGGTCGGCTTATCGAGCATCCGTATTACGTCTTCGTTAACTTTTGCATAAGTTAATGAATTCTGTTCACTCATTATGCCTTATCCCATTTTACTTTTTTTAGATACGTGATGTTCGGCTGCGTGTTAAGCTGATTGAGCACTTTGTATCCCCTCTCGTCCTGTGAAAGTTTCGACACACTTGATTCAGGGTCCTTTAAATTCCCGAATACGATAGCGCCGGAGGCGCATGACTGCTGGCACGCTACCTGGAGCTCACCGTCCAGCACGTTCCTGCCCTTGTCCTTTGCCTGGTCCTTGGCGTAAATGATCCTTTGTACGCAGAAAGTACATTTCTCCATGACCCCTTTGTCCCTCACGGTGACGTCCGGGTTAAACTGCCAGTTGAGGGGATCGGGGATCTTGTAGGAGAACCAGTTGAATTTCCTGACGCTGTAAGTGCAGTTGTTGGAGCAGTACCTCGTTCCCACGCACCTGTTATATATCATTCCGTTAAGCCCTTCCGGGTTATGGTACGTCGCAAACACGGGACATACAGGCTCGCACGGCGCGTTATTGCACTGCTGGCAGAGCATAGGGAGGAACCTCGTCTCGAACCCGGCCTTGTTGTCCGATTTCTCGAAGAACCTGTCGATCCTGAGCCAGGCCATATCGCGCCTTTTCGCCACGAGCTCCTTACCGACGAAGGGGATATTGTTCTCCGCGTAGCAGGCGGTGATACATGCGCCGCATCCCGTGCATTTCTGGAGGTCTATCGACATGCCCCACTGGTACCTGTCGTACACCACGGGGGGATAGAAATCGGGCTCCTCGTGCTCTTCGTGATGGAGGCCGTGCTCGAGCTCGGTGAGCGTGACCATCTGCGCCACGTCCCTGTCGTGCTGTGTGGTCGTGTACTGAGTCTGTACGAATTGCGCGTGCCTGCCCGTACCGGAGGCCTTTACCTTCGTAGTTAACCAGGCAAAGCTGCCCGTTATTTTGTCGGTGGAGACAGGGAGTATCGAAAGGGGATTAACACCCCTGTCTTTCGCATACCTGCCGTAGCTCGTATGCCCCTGCCCTATCATCACGGCGACCGTATCGGGTCTTATCCCCTCATAGACATAAGCCTGCGTTTCGATCGTTCCGTACGGCGATTCGATCTTGACGAAATCTCCGAGTTTAACCCCGAGCTTCTTGGCAGTATCCGGGTGTATCTCGACCCACGAGTCCCACACCCCTGTGGTTATGGCGTCAGGCAGCTCCTGGAGCCAGGGCTTGTTCGCCCCTCTCCCGTCGTAGTACTTGTAGGACGGGTAAGCCATAAAATAGAAATCTCCGTCCCCCGTGAACTCGGGCTCTCCGAAGCTTATGCCCGAAATATTCCCCGACGCGGATACCTGCACGGGCGTCACGTCCCTGTAGATACCGCCGTTCTCGAGCGCATCGCTCCAGAAGGCCTCGAAATCACCGCCTCCAGTGACGCTCGTCCAGACCTGCTTCCATGAATCCCTGAGATAATCGTAATAAGAAACCTGCGTATATCTGCCTTTGAGACCCTCGAGCCCCGCGGTCACGGCGAGTATCACGTCCCCCGTGCCCTTCGTATTGAAAACAGGGGTCATCACAGGCTGAATGAGCCCGTGGACCCTGCCGTCGGGGATGAAATCCCCCCAGGATTCGAGCGTCGTGTTGTCGGGAAGTATGAGATTGGCCTTCTCCGTCGTCTCGTCCATGAAGCTCGAGAAGCTCACCACGTATGGGACCTTGCCCAGGGCGTCTTCGAAACCGAGAGATTTCGGAAGGGTGAATACTGGATTTACATTATATATGAATAATAGATCGACCTCACCCCTGGACATCGAATCCACGAGGGACGTAATCTCCTTAAAGGTGCTTACCTTGGAAAGTGTGAGCGAGTTCCCGAAATCTATAGTCCGGCCGACATTCCCGGCTACGTAGTTCAGAATATTTATCGCGACCAGGGTCTCAGTGGCGTTCGTCGATGTATTTGCGATGCCACCGCCGATAGCGAGGCTCGGCTGCATGGATGAGAACTCCTTCGCTATCTCTTTTATCGTATCGACCGGAACATCAGTGACCGAAGAGACTTTTTCGGGGGTATATGCGCTCAGGAGACCGGCGAATCCGCCTCCGCCGTTTACCGACATGCCCCCATTCACTATGACGCTCGCGATTCCGAGTGCGAGCACGGCTTCCGTGCCCGGTTTAATTGAAACCCATTCGTCGGCGTTTACGCCCGTCAGCCCCGCCCTCGGCTCCACGTGGACGAATTTCCCCATGGATTTGTCTTTATAACCGTGCATCTCGCTGAACTGCCTCGTGTAGAGGGTCGGGGACAGCCAAGTCTCTATGAAATCGGCGCCGAACGACAGGAGGTATTTAGTTTTATCTATATTGTATGTAGGTATCTTATCTATTCCGAATACGATACGGTTCGCTTCTTTCAGCGGCTCGTACGAGTAGGCTTCGTATGAGAGGTGTTTTCCTCCGAGCGCCGACATCCAGTCGCCGATCAGGTTCCCTAGAGTCCCTTCATTATGATCGGAGAGGAACACTATCCTGCCGCTGCCGCCCTTCTTCCTTACCTCTTCGATCTTTTCCGTGAGCATCTTCTGGGCGTTGTCCCACCCCTCGGGCTCGAGTCTTCCGAGGTCGTTCTTCAAAAGCGGGGACCTTATGCGGTCGGGGTTATAAAGCCCCTGAAGCATGGCCTGCCCCTCGGCACAGCTCCCGCCCATGTTTATCGGGTTCTTCGGGTTCCCCTCGACCTTGATCGCCCGCCCCTCGCGGTTCTTCACGATGATACCGCAGCCGGCCGGACACTCCCGGCAGGTGCTCGCATACCAGTTGGGGACTCCGGGGATTATCCCTTCGGGCGGGATGACGTAGGGGATGATCTGCTCGGCCGGATTGGAGCAGGCGCCCGCAACCGCGGCCGTGCCTCCGGCTACCCCTATGATCTTAAGGAAATCCCTTCTCTTTATGCCGCCCTTTTTATCTTGAGACATTTCCTCCTCCAATTAATAATGACACGTGAGACAGTCTTTCAAGTGAGTCAATTCCTCGTGGTCTTTGGCATTCTCCGTATGACAGGTGATACAGAACCCCATGTTGAGCCTGGTTACCTGATAGACCTGGTCCATGTTTGCAACGTCACCATGGCAGGCGGCGCACTCGATGCCGCGCTTTATGTGCCTCTTGTGGTTGAAGTGGACGTAGCCCGGCATCGTATTGACCTTGTTCCAGGGTATGGGCTCTTTCTTCGCCCAATATTCCCTGACCTTGGCTATCTCCTGCTGTAAGTTAATGGTAGTGCCGCCGAAGTCGTATTCGACGTCGCGCCCGGCTATATGGGTGTGGCAGCCCATGCATTTTTTGACCGATGGTATTCCGGGGTTAGGAGATACGTCTACAAAGCTGTGGCAGTATTGACAGGGTATCTGATCGTTTTCGCCGCCGGCGTGGATTTTATGGCTGAACCTGACCGGCTGAACAGGTCCTTTGTTGCTGCTTTCAGCGTTATCGAAAAAATACAAGCCCAGAAAAATAGCCAGCGACAGTAGGGGCACTGAAAGCAATGTAATCCGTTTTCTCATCCTGTTTACCTTAGCTCTGGAGTGTGTCCATTTGGAAAGTTGAAACAAAGTACTCAAAAACGCCTAGTATGTATATCATACCGAGGAAATCTGTCAAGTTTCACCGTGCGGCCTTAAAATGCGAATCCCTGCGGACACATATGAAGACAGGCAATACCGCAATTTATCAATTTTTCAGCGGGAAAAAGGAAGGTCTATCGCAGCCGCCCGAGAAATTCCTGAAAGTCGAAAGTCCCGCCCAGGCAGGGAGCGAAAGCCGGTCGGGCAAGCTCTCTTATACCGCCTGTCCTGCCCCCCTCGACGGATAGTGAAGGGTCGGACGGAAAGACGCCTACGACAGGCGCTCCGGTCATCCGGGCGATGAGGTCGGGGTTGGTGAGTTCGGCGAGTCCCGGGGAGGTAGGGAACCGGTTTATGACAACCCCGATTACCTCGATGCCCCTCATTCTCGCGGATTCGATCGTAAGGGCCGTGTGGTTCAATGTGCCCAGGCCGGGGAGTGTGACGACGAGGAGAGGGAGACCCAGGTCGGAAGCGAGGTCGGCCATCAGGTAACCCTCCCTTATCGGGACGAGGAGCCCTCCCGCCCCTTCGACGACAACCGTGTCGTGTGCGGCAGATAGTCTGCGAAATGCCTTTTCAATTTTAGCCGTATCGATTTTTATACCCGTAAGCGTCGAAGCGGCGAGCGGTGAAAGGGGATCCCGGAACCGGTATATACATACATCGTCGGGTTCGAACTTCGTCCCGAGCACGGTCTCCACGTACTCGATGTCCGTCGGTCCCGGTAGCCCGGTGCCGGTCTCCACCGGTTTCATCACGGCAACCTTTTTACCCGCCTGAATCAAGGCCCAGGCTAACGCGGCGGTTATCACGGTTTTACCGACGCCTGTATCGGTGCCGGTTATGAAAATACCTTTGTGCAAGAGAGGCATAATTTATTGCGGCGTTCCGGGACTGCCGGGGCCTGACAACATCCCGATCAGAATATCCCCATGCTCTGCTGGGCGTCATCGCTCATCTTGCTCGGGTCCCAGGGCGGGTCCCAGACGAGCTCGATTTCCACATTCTCGACACCCGGAATCTCCTCGACCAGGATCTTCGATTCCCCCGCAATCTGTGTCGAAGCGGGGCACCCGGGGGCCGTCATCGTCATGGTTATGCGTACGTTCCCCCCCTCTATATCTATACCGTATATCAGCCCGAGATTTACTATATCGATCGGTATCTCGGGATCGTAAACATTGCTCAGGACCTCGAGGATCTTATTCTCGGTGACCTCTGCGTGAGTGGAATCAGCCGAGGAAGTTTTATCTGCGCCTCCGTCTGCGGAGATTTGGTTTGCGTGCTCATGACCGGCACCTCCATGAAGGCCGGCACTTTCGACACTCACGGGATCACCGATAACCCCGGTTGAATCTATATGTTCGTGCCCTGTGTCTTCAGCCGGACCATCGCCGGAATTGTTCCTGTCCGTCTGGACCGCCTCTGCCTCATCTTTTTTAAAAAGACCCGCAAGCATTTTGCCGAACCCCATAATTGAGCCTCCTTGACTAAATTGCCTTTCCTTTATTATAAGGATACATATTGGGGGAGGGATTTTAAAGGCGCTGAAGCAGGTGGGAGGTTTCCGCCATCCTGACCGCGCGGAATTCGGAACAAGTCCCGCAGCCGGTCAGGTCCGTTCTATGATAATTTAGCACCCTCCGAAATTCAAAGAGATTCTCGTACGGCTTTAAGCGCAGCTTCATAATTTGGCTCTTGAGTTATTTCCCCGACGATTTCCGCGTGCCTCACCTTGTCGTTCTTGTCCACGACAAAGATCGACCTCGCCAGGAGCCTGTTTTCCTTTATGAGCACGCCGTACGCTTCCCCGAAGGACGCATTCTGATAATCGGATAACGTCTTCACCCTGTCGATCCCCTCGGCTGCGCAGTAACGCTTGAGCGCGAACGGAAGGTCCATACTCAAAGTTACGATCTCGACACCGTCCCCGAGACCGGCGGCCTCTTTATTAAACCGCTTTGTCTGGACGTCGCAAACAGGGGTATCCACCGATACGACTACGTTGAATACCTTTACCTTGTCCTTCATATCGCCGAGTCCGACGGGCGCCCCCAGACCCGCAAGGGCCGTGAAATCAGGCGCTTTGTCCCCGACCTTCACCTCATTTCCCAGCAGTGTCACCGGGTTTCCCTTCATCTTGACTACATTCGGTCTTTCGTTTGCCATTTTATATATACCCCCTCGGTTTCTTCAATCTGCGGTCTTATTCGATCAGCCGGATTTAGGCTATATAGATTATATTTTAAAGTCAAATAGCGTCCGGCGCGAATAAAAATAATTAACATCCTGTTGACTAAAAAATAAAAGTATGTACTCTTGCATAAATCTTATTTTTGGAGGAATTTATTTTGAAAGGTAAGGTTAAATGGTTCAACGAGTCCAAAGGTTTCGGATTCATCGAGCAGGACAACGGTAAAGACGTATTCGTTCATTACAGCGCCATCGAAGGATCCGGCTTCAGAACCCTGGCCGAAGGTGATGAAGTTGAGTTCGAAGTAGTCGAAAGCCCCAAGGGACTTCAAGCCAGCAAGGTCAACAAGGTTTCCCAGTAGGTCTTACCCGTGCTGTATCCCGGGGAGCTCTCCTTTTTGTCAGAATAAAAGAACCAGCGCTTCCCGATATATGCATTCGGGGTCGGTGTTGAAGGCCGGGCCTGAGAAGAGCGTACCGAATTCTTGGGGCTAGATCGGCTTTTGAGAGAGAATCCGCCCCTTTCAGGATTTCGTCGTCTCCTCCACTATAAGCCTGCCGCGGTACATAGCCATCTGGCATGTGAAATCGTATTCACCTGCTTTCTCGGGAATGAAACTGAGGTCGTGGGGTCTTCCGACCGGGAGATCGGCGCTTATATCTAGGCCGCTGAATATCACCTTTTCCGCGCACGGGCTCGGGTCCTTCCGTAGAAAACGCAGGGTAACGGGCTTTCCAGCGGGGACGTGGATTACGGAAGGCGCGTATACGCCGCCGTCGACTAGAATACTAATCGCATCACCATCCGTATGCGCCTCGCTCCCTCTTTTTGAAATCCAGAACCACCATACTATGAATGCGGCCACAACAATGCCGAGTATGTTGACGGCGATATTCATGTTCTCTCCATGCTACGGTTTAAACCACCTGAGCCTGTTCGCGTTCGTCACCACCGTGACCGAGGAGAGCGCCATCGCAGCGCCCGCTATGACGGGATTGAGCAGGAGACCGGTAAACGGGAACAGTATCCCGGCCGCCACGGGGATAGCCAGCGTATTGTAAGCAAAAGCCCCCAGCAGGTTCTCTTTGATGTTTTTGAGCGTCGCTTTCGATATCGACACCGCGTCCGCCACTCCGTGGAGCGACCCCCGCATGAGGGTTATATCGGCGCTCTCTATCGCGACATCGGTCCCCGTTCCTATGGCGAACCCTACGTCCGCTCCTGCAAGGGCGGGTGCATCATTAATACCGTCCCCTACCATGCCGACCCTCTCGCCCATTTCCCGGAGCCTGGAAATTTCCCTGGCCTTATCTTCCGGAAGCACCTCGGCGATGAAATCATCCACCCCTGCCTGCTCCGCTACGGATTGCGCTGTGAGCCTGTTGTCCCCGGTGAGCATTATCACCCTTATCCCCTGCTTACGGAGCCTCTCAACGGCTTCCCTCGAATCGGGTTTGACGGGGTCGGAGATCCCCAGCACGCCTGCCGCGATACCGTTCAGGGCCGCGTATACCGCCGTCTGCCCCTTCATCGACAGCCGCTCCGCCGCTTCGTTAATGGAAACGGTATCGATACCGTTATCCTCCATGAGCTTCCTGTTGCCGAGCAGCACCGTGTTCCCACCGTAAACGGCCCTCACGCCGTGACCCGATAAGGCCTCAAACGATTCCATGGGTTTCATCTCTATGTTTTTCAGTTTTGCCGCTTCGACAATAGCCTCTGCGAGGGGATGCTCGGAGCCGCTTTCCACGCCTGCGGCAAGCGCCAATAATTCGTCGCCGCCCGATACGCCCGGGACAGGCTCGACCGACGTCAATACGGGCTTACCCACTGTGATAGTCCCCGTCTTGTCGAGCACTATAGTCGTAAGCTGCCCAGCCTGCTGGAGCGCGTCCCCTTTCCTTATGAGCACCCCGTATTCGGCCGCCTTGCCCACACCGACCATCACCGATATAGGGGTAGCAAGACCAAGCGCGCAGGGGCAGGCTATTATAAGCACGGCCATTGTCGTGACCAGCATATACGTGATGCGCGGAGCGGGGCCGAAATTAAACCATGCAAGCGTAGTAATCACCGCTATGATGAGAACAGAAGGGACGAAAATCCCGGAGACCCTGTCCGCAAGCCTCCCGATCTCGGGCTTCGTATTCTGGGCCTTCCTGACCATGTCTATAATCCGTGCGAGCGCGGTGTCTTTGCCTACACGGCTTGCCCTGAATAAAAAGCTCCCCGTTTTATTTATTGTCCCTCCGATCACCGTGTCCCCCTTCTTCTTCTCGACAGGGATAGGCTCGCCCGTAAGCATAGATTCGTCTATGTGAGAGGATCCCTCCGTCACCTCTCCGTCAACGGGTATCTTCTCGCCGGGCCTGACGCGCACGATATCGCCCGGCACGACGAGCCCGATCGGGATATCGACCTCCTGACCGGCTCTCACGACCCGCGCCGTCCTGGGCTGAAGACCTATGAGACGTTTTATCGCCTGAGAGGTCTTGCCGCGCGCCCTCATCTCGAGCGCCGAGCCTAAATTTATAAATGCGATTATCAGGGCCGCCGTCTCGAAATAAAGGTGTCTCGCGACCTCGCCCACTGCGCCCGGAAAAAGAATCACGAAAGACGAATAGACCCACGCGACCCCCGTGCCGACGGCGATCAGCGTGTCCATGTTCGCGTTATGGTTCCTGAAGGATTTTAGGGCGCCTGTGAAAAAACGGCCCCCGCCGTAAGCGAGGACGAATAGCGTCAGAAGGGAAATTACTCCCCATGAAAGTCGCCCGGCCGGGGAATCGAGCGAAGGGAGCATATCAAACATGCTTACCGCGAAAATTATTACGCTTATTACACCTGAGACGACGGTCTGACGGAGGAGCTTTCTGTAATGCGCGAGCTCCGCGTTCTCCTTGTCGGATTCGGCTTCCTCGTCTTCGAGAAGCGAGGCCGTATAACCCGCCTTGCCGACCGCCTGCACGAGTGTCTCCGGGGAAACGTCACCTGTGACGGTCGCTGTCTTCTCGGCGAAATTGACCTCTGCGTCAGACACTCCCGGGACGGACCTCAGTGTTCTTTCCACCGTATCGACGCAGCCTGCGCAGCTCATGTCCGGTACGTGCAGACGCTGAGTCGTCTTAGGATCGGTTCCTGTTTTTTCCTTCATGTCCGCACCAATATTCTCGACCGAAGGGGTTTCCCTTCACCGTGGATATAATACCACCTTACTAACGCTGTTATTGAATGAGGTCAGCGCGATTGAGCGATTTTATAATTCCTGCTTTTCGTATTACCGTGTACGCGCGCCGGACATGGCCGACTGAATCCTCATGAATTCCCCCACGTTGTCCATGGTCAGGAGACCGACGAGGTTCCCGTTCTTGACGACGGGCATCGTATAGAAATCAGCCGTCTGGAGCCGCCCGAATGCGTATTCAAGCATCTCTCCTGGATCGACGACCTCGAATTCACGCCTCATTATCTCTCCCACTGAAACTGAGTCGCCTTTTTCCGCAAGTCCCTTGATGAGATCCGAGTGGGGGACGACGCCTACGACCCTGCCGTTATCGACGACGGGAAAATCGTGCTGGGAACCCGACATGGTTAGATCGACGAGATACCTGAGCTTGTCCCCGGGGGCCGCAGTTTTGTAATCCGTGAGCATAGCCTTATACACGGGAATTCCGCCGAGGGCGGACTTTATCTTTACCATGCTCGATTCCTGGGCGGCGCCTATCCAGACGAAGAGCGCAATGAAGATGAGGAACGGATTGGTAAAGAGACCGATAAAGCCGAAGATAAGGGCGATCGCCTGCCCTATATTCGCCGCCGTCTGAGTGGCCTTCGTATAATCGCCGCGGAGCGCGAGGAGCGCCCTCAGCACCCTGCCGCCGTCCATGGGGAATGCCGGGATCAAGTTGAATACGAGGAGAAATACGTTCACCAGCATGAGGCGCTCGACAAAAGAGCCCTGAGTCATGGTGATAGTGTCGACGGGCACATAACCGTTCGTTAGCTGGAGCCAGAAAAACAGAAGCAGCGCGATAACCGCGGTCACCGCGGGTCCCGCAAGAGCCACCCAGAACTCCTGCATCGGGTCGTCGGGCATGCGCTCGAGACGGGCGACCCCCCCTATGGGCAGGAGGGTAATATCGCGGGTCTTTATACCGTATCTCATGGCGGTGAGGGCATGTCCGAATTCGTGCAGCACGACGCAGAGGAACAGGGCCAGGACGAATACGACTCCCGATACTATTGTCGCAAGGTCGTGCCCCTCGCTCCAGTGTATAAGTACGACCCAGGCGATAATAAGTAAAAACGTCGCGTGCATATAAACTCCGATGCCCGCGAACTCACCTATCTTCCAGGACCATTTCATCGCGTGTCCCCTCTCTAGTGACCCCTCAATTCATTCAGTCGTCATACCGTTTGATGCGGTTCCCCGACCGATCCGGGAGACGACCGATACAAGGTAAGTAAGTGTACCGGATCGGACGCCTTTCGCTTGATATTATATTAAAAATTAATCACAGCCTCCGCTGAAACAAGATGGAAAAAATTAAAATCGCATACACCGGGCGTGAAAAGTCGGCGGGTTTTTTTCGCCCCTGACGTGCCCGGATAATATACATAGAATATTACATATTTTTTTCGGCCGATTCGTCCCCGACCCTTTGCGCGGAGGTCAATCCGGAAGTAACGGAAAATCGTCTATTCATTTTATATCTCGACTATGTTATATATTTTAAATATGGTTACAAGGAAGAAAGAGAAAACCAAGAAAGAACCCCTGGAAAAGGCTATCTACGTTAAAGCCTCGCAGGAGTTCGTGGACATGCTGAATGAGTCTCAGTGGCACCTCCAGATGAGGCCCGCGCAGATCGTAAGGGAAGCGGTAACGGAATACCTCAAGAAGCACCTCCCCAAGGAAGCCAGAGACAAGTATTTCAAGACCCCGGCCAAGTAAGACTTCGGTTTCATAAACCGCGGCCAAACTGCGGCAGCCGTATCCCCGCACCGTCCGCACGAACGATCGAGGCGCGCCCGGTTGTTGTCCGGGCCTCTCTCGACTGTTAAGCTTTATTTAAGGTGAGACAGGTTAAGCACCCGATGAACGCAAAGGCGGTGTTTCTCGACAGGGATAAGACCATTCTTCTGCCAGAAGGCGGCGAAAAGTATATCTACAGGGTCGAAGACTTCTACATCCCGGAAAGCTATATCGCGGCGCTCAGGAAATTGATGGAGAGCGGCTTCCTCCTCTTCGTCGTAACGAACCAGGGCAGGATAGCAAAGGGACACCTCACCGAAGAGGACGTCGAAGCGCTCCACCATTGTCTGGATTTGATTCTGAAATATAACGGCGTGTTTATTACCCAATACGAATATTGCCCCCACAACCCCCGCGGCAGCCTGGCTCCTTACAATGTGGTCTGCGGATGCAGGAAACCAAAGACAGGGATGATCGACTCGATATGCGATTCCCAGGACATTCATAAGGCAGGATCATGGATGGTCGGGGACTCCGAGATCGATATGCTTGCGGGCAGGAATTCCGGATTGAGGACGATCCAGGTCCTGACCGGCTCGGAGATCGATTCCGGGTATGCGGACTTTATCGAGGGAGACCTGGTCCGCGCGGTGAGCAGGATATTGAAAGAGGATGGGGAATCCGGCCGATAGCGGGCGCTTTAATCCCATCCGGCGTTTTTGTTCAGGTGGTTCTGCATGACGAATCGGGCGCGGACCTGATCATATCCGAGTACATCCGAGAGCATCCGCGTCACGAGCTTCTTCGCCTTGGGGACGTCCCTCTCCCTCAAGGCAGAGCCCATATCCCGGAGGAGCTCTTCTAGGAGCGTCTCGTCCTCATGACCAATACCGCCGCCCTCGGCAATCCTGCAGATAAGCTCGGTCAGGTCTCCCAGCCGCTCAAGCGCCTTTTCTCCCTCGAGGTAAGGGCCGCCCATTTCTCCTCCCGAATCTGATATTATTAATTTTACATTATTCCGGCATCGGAATGAACGATACCAGGGGGATAAATGCATGAACGAGCTCGAAAGAAAGCTGACAGCGGGGGAGATGCGACCTCCTCGCAACTAACGGAAAAGTCAGGATAAAGCTGGGCTGACGATAGCCGCGGGGGGCGATCCGGCAATGGGAAAACAGGAGCGGGACGAAGCTTCCGGCCGCATCTTGAAATTCACCCCTTTAAAACAATAAACCCGTGACTATATTTTGATAAAAGCAGGTTTTGGAAATAAAAATTGGAGATAAAACATGAACAGAGAACTAAACGGATTCACAGCGACACAGACAGAGACCGGATTCAGAGTCATGTTTCACGATAACCCGGAAGAGCTAGAGCTCAGCATAAGCGACCTGAACGAGTTTGCCAACAGGTACGCAAAGGAGATGATGACCGGAAAGAAGCCGGAGCTCACGGAAAAAGAGGAAATAATGATTTCGATATGGGAAATGGTGCTCCTGCCGAGCGACGTGAAGCATTGAGACCCGGGATTTCAAATTATTACAGGCAATCAGGGATAAACCATAACGAATTTCAGGGGCTAAGCGTAAAATTCGTGTCTATCAGACTACTTCCCGGCGTAGCGGCATGCGATGTCCGACATTTTAGCTCCTAGTGACTGGTAAGAGCCGTACTCCTCCCGCACCCGCTTTTCAGTCCTGCCCAGGAGCTTCCCGCCGGGACTGAAATATTCCTCCGCGAGCCTGTAGAGCGACCTGTCATAGCAATCGATCTCCCAATAACCGGTCTGGCGTATATATTCACCCCGGTCATCGCCTCCCCCCGGTTTAGCGGCTACATATTTGATCCAGAATTTCCTTTTATTCCCGTCTATCTCGATATTATTCGTATCCAGGAACACAGTTACCTTTCTGCCTTTTTCGTCGCCGATGACACTGACATATTTCCATCCGTCGCGTTCGGTTTTTTCACCCCGGCATGAAACAAGCAATATGAACACCGAAAAAAGCATCAATAGAAACAAGCCGGACCTTTTAGCCATTAATCGCTCCTAACCGTTCTTTTTTACGTAGTCACAGACATAATTTAAAACCGCTTCGCTCAATGTATCCGGTTTTACGGGACTGAACTGCATCGCGCCCCGGGTCCCGTATTTGTCGACGATTTCCCCTCCCGGCCCGTAGAATACGGCTTCCAGGTTCGTATCGCTCCTACCATCGCAGTCCGCTACGCGCGATATAGAAACCCGTACGAACGAGGCACCGGATGGGAGAGACTGCTCCTCATAGAACACATGCCCCTGCCAGAACCGGACCTTTCCTCCGTAACTCTGTACGGTTTCCGTGTCGACGAAAACCCTGAACCTGGTAGAGTCGCCCATCGTACCGAACCCTATAGGCTGCCATACGACGGCGTCCGCCCCCGATGCCGCGAATAAAACGGCTGTTCCTGTCATTAAGAGCCCGAGAAGAAACGCTTTCATATTATTCCGAATGCTATATTTTAGCCAAATATCTCGAGTATTAAAATGAGTCCTGATAAAACCGGAAGCTCCGCAATATATAACCGGCCGGAGTATCGTGTCGAAGGTTTTACCTTGCGCGGGCAATCTCGAAGTCGAGATATTTTTTAGTCTCGTCGACTACGACCCTCGACAACCCCAGGAGTCCCACGAGATTAGGGAACGCCATGAGCCCGTTCATTACGTCGGCGAAAGTCCATACGAGCTCGAGCTTCACCACGGCGCCCACGAGCACGGCCACCGTAAATACGAGCCTGTAGGGTTTTACGGCCCTCTCTTTAAAAATATATTCTATGGCCTTCTCGCCGTAGTAACACCAGCCGAGGAGGGTGGAGTATGCGAAGAAGGCGAGGCTGATTCCGAGAATGGCCGCCCCTGCCCCCGCGGGTATCTTGCTCTCGAATGCGAGCGCCGTGAGCGCAGCGCCGGTTTCGCCGCTCGTCCAGAAGCCGCTCGAAATTATCACGATCCCGGTAATGGTGCAGACAATTATCGTATCGATAAATGTCTGGGTCATGGATACGAGGGCCTGACCGACGGGGTTCTGGGTCTTCGCGGCCGCCGCGGCAATCGGCGAGCTGCCGAGACCGGATTCGTTTGAAAAGATGCCCCTTGCGACCCCTATCCTGATAGTCTGACTGATCGTCGAGCCTATGAAACCCCCTGCTGCGGCCGAAGGTGAAAAGGCGTGGGAAAAAATCAGGTAGAAAGCGTGGGGTATGTTCTCCCTGTAAACAAAAAGGATTATCGAAGCACCGACTACGTAAAATATCAGCATGAACGGCACGATTGCGCTCGTCGCCTTCGCTATGCTCTTGATCCCGCCTACGATCACGAGCCCGGTGGCGACACACATCACGAGACCGGAAATCCAGGGGGGTACGCCGAAAGCGGTCTGCATGGCGTCGGCCACGGAATTCGACTGCACCATGTTCCCTATCCCGAAAGCGGCTAACGCCGCGAATACGGCAAAAAGCATTCCGAGCCACCTGAGCCCGAGCCCCTTCGAGATGTAATACATGGGTCCGCCGCTCATCGTGCCGAACTTGTCGACTTCCCTGTATTTGACGGCAAGCACAGCCTCGGAGTATTTCGTGGCCATGCCCAGCAATCCGGTGACCCACATCCAGAAAATAGCTCCGGGACCGCCCACGGCGATGGCGGTAGCGACGCCGGCTATGTTTCCCACCCCCACGGTCGCGGACAGCGCCGTCATAAGGGCCTGAAAATGGGATATGTCCCCTTCCCCTTCCTCGTGTCTCTTTATTAACGCCAGATAGAGGGCGGGTATGAGAGCGCGGAACTGGATCCCTCTTAATATGATTGTCAGGTATATACCGGTCCCCAGGAGCAGCGTAATCAAAGGAACACCCCAGACTATGCCGCTTACACCGGAAAGGAACGATGTGATTGATTCCTGCATTTATGTTACCCGTCCCTAGATTTTAAGGTTAGAAACCTATCACATTTCTCGGATTATTGAAAACAGCCGGAAACAGCGGCGGGATAAACATCCCGGATGAAATACACCCGCAGGGAGGAAACGGTGATTATTGCAAAAAAAAAGACCCTTATGTACAATTATCCCATAGCTCAAGGACTACTACGGAGGCAATACCTTATAATGACATCACAGAATCCATTTATAGCTCTGAAAGAAGAAATGGATAAACTGGTTATAGGACACGAGGGGGTAAAGATTTCACTCCTCCTTGGTATCATAGCCAGGGAGCACATTTACGTCGAAGGGCCGCCCGGGACTGCAAAGACCATGCTTGCCGAGATAATATCCAGGGCCGCGCAGCTTAAATTCTTCTTCTACCAGCTCCACAGGGACACGAGACTCTCGGAGCTGATCGGGGACCTGGTAATTTCAAAAGAGACCACCGACACAGGCGAGGTAATAAAACAGAAGGTAGTGAAGGGCGGTATTCTGACCGCGGAGATATGCCTGCTGGACGATATTTCCAGGGCGCCGGGCGAATCGCTCAACGTGCTCCTGAGAATACTTAACGAAAGAAAATTCTTCGACGAGGAAATACCTCTTCTGACGGCGATAGCGACCAGCAACCCTACAGCGGACGAGTATTATAACGAGCCCCTCGACCCGGCCAACCTCGACAGGTTCGTCCTCCAGATAAACGCTCAGGGCTTGTCCTACGGGAAGAAATGGGACGAGGCGAGGGAGGTCATTAGGCTCTACACGCAGAGGCCTCTCGAATATCACGTACCGGTCAGGGTCAGCAGGGAAGTGTTCGATGAATACTACAAGAAGCTCGGAAGCCTCGACATACCCCTCGAAGTGCAGGAGGGGCTCGCGAACTTCGTGGCGACACTCATAGAAGACTACGGATGCAATGAAACGAATTCCCTCATATCCGACAGGACGTTCTTCGTAAAGTCGCTCAAGATCATGAGGGCGTATGCGCTTCTCCACGGGAGGGACGCGTGCACGCTCCAGGACCTGAACGCTCTTAAATACATGACCGCTTTCAGGATCCCCGAAGAGGTGTTCCTGCAGCTCGACCAGATTATCGAGGACCTCACCTCCAAAAAAAAAAAGACAGGGACAGGGGGAGCGAGCTAGAGCCGCAGCAGTCCTCGGAGTTTGACAAGGACGCCCCCGAAGAGCAAAAGCAGGATTCCCCCGACGAACGGGGGAAAAAAGAGTCCCAGGACCAGCTCACCGAAGCACGCAAGACCTTTTTCCAGGCCCTAAAAGAACTCAAGGAAAACATCCAGAAAGAGAGCTCCATGGCTCCGCCCGATGATATGAACATTCCGTCTGACCCGGAGGGCCAGCTCTCGGACGACGGCGGCAAGAGGAACGAAAAACAGCCCCCGAAGACCACCAAAGTATTCGCCAGCAAGTCCCCGGACCCCGGCGACGAAGAGGATTACTGGATAGGGGGCAAAAAGAATCTCGAATCGGCCGATAACGTAAAAGTGATAATGAAGGTCCTCGAAGGGAATTTCCAGAGGAGTATCGCGCTCCGTGCGCCTCACCCCGGCGGGCTGCCGAGGAAATGGAAGAGGATGAACTATTTCGACGAGATCGAGGACGTCGATCCTTACGAGGCCATGTTCTGGTCGGAATACACCACACCTACGCTCCCGAGGGTGCATAAGCGCGAAAAGGAGATGATGGGCGGGGAGATAGCTATACTGAGGGACGTAAGCACTTCGATGATGGGTGTTTACAGCGAATGGTCCTCTTCCGTCGTAAGGGGCGTCGTAGAACTCGCAAGGTCGAAAAAAATGAGGGTCGGATACGTGGAATTCAACCACCGCTCCTACAAGTACAAGCGCAATTCCAAATTCTTCACGAGGGACTACCCGTGGATGCTGGAGCTCGCGTCCAAGACGGAATGCTCCGGGAACACCAATTACGAAGACGCGCTCAAGGACGCTTTGACGGAGTTCAGGGGGCGGGGGCTCAGGAACAAGCACATACTCTTCATCACGGACGGTATCCCCACTTCGGGCGACTGCGACGTGCTCGACGAAAGGACGAGGGCTAAGAAATTAGGCGTCTGCATACACTCGATTTTTATAGGGTCCAAGAACTATCCCCGCATACTCCAGAAGATTTCGGGCGAGACGAGCGGGACGCAGTTCATAGCCACTCGGAGAAAGGACGGGACTATCAGGATCGAGAGGAGGGACAAAAAGCTGCTCGCCCCGGTACTGGAAGACAAGTCCCACGTCGACCCCTTCGGCAAGGTATTCGCCTAGTCTTTCTTACCTCTGGTACTCCGATACGGCCCTCTGGTGGTCCTTGTAATTCTCCGAGAAGTGGTGCGTGCCGTCCCCGCGGGAAACAAAGTAGATGTACTCCACGGGGGCCGGTTTCAAGGCCGCGATTATCGATTCCTTTCCGGGGTTTGATATAGGTCCGGGCGGGAGACCGCTGATGAGATATGTATTGTATTCCGTCATCGAATTAAGGTCCCCTTTCGTGAGGTTCCCGTCGAAATCCTCCCCCAGTCCGTAGATAACGGTCGGGTCGCTCTCGAGCCTCATACCGAGCCTGAGACGGTTATGGAAGACGGCAGAGATAACCGGCCTCTCGGACGGAGAGCCCGTTTCCTTTTCGATAATAGATGCGAGTGTGATTACCTCGTTGTCCGTAAGGTTTACCCGCTGCCTCAAACCGGCGAGCGAGCTATAAACTTTCTTGAACCGGCCCACCATCATCCGAATGAACTCTTCCGGTGTAACACCCTTGATATACGTGTATGTGTCGGGGAACAGATAACCTTCAAGGCCCGTAACCGAGCGTCCGGGCAGGATCTTCAGGAGCTTCGGGTCAGAGGACGCGGCAATGAACTCGTCCGGGTCGAGCACACCGTTCCTTCCCAGGAGCTCCGCGGTCTCCCTGAGCGTAAGCCCTTCGGGGATCGTCACCTTGTGTATCACCACGTCCCCCTCCGCAAGCTTGCGGGCGACTTCCGACGTGGTGTCGCCCCTTTTGAACTCGTACTCCCCGGCCTTGAGCCTGTCCTGCCAGCCCCTGCCGATGACGTAGAGCACAAATAGGTCGCCGCTCCCGATGATCCCCTCATCTTCGAGTAAAGCCGATATATTCCTCAAGCCCTTGCCCTTCGGTACATCGACGATGCTATCTTCTGAAACCGTCGGGATATTATTGACGTAGTAGTAAACACCCCAGAGCGCAGAAGCGCCCAGGATCAGGATTATCAAGACTGCAATCGATATAATCTTTAATCTTTCGGAACCCATTTCAAAACTTGTAATCTATCAGCGTTTCTCAATTACCGCCAGATCGTCCCGATGAATGACTTCGTCGCTGTATTTATACCCGAGCGCGCTTTCCACGTCCTTCGTGCTCATACCCATTATTCGGCGGATTTCGTCGGAACCGTAAGACGTGAGCCCCCTCGCGACCTCGACCCCTTCCTCGTCGACACAGGTGACCGAATCCCCAATCCCGAACTTCCCCCGCACGTCTTTAATGCCGGAGGGGAGGAGACTCTTGCCGCGCGTGGTTATAGCCTTTACAGCTCCTCCGTCCAGTACCAGCTCGCCTGCCGATTTAAGAGTGAACGCGATCCAATGCTTCCTCCCCCGGAGGCTCTTCTTCGATGGAAGGAATATGGTCCCGACATCACGGCCGTCGAATATATCCGCGAGCGTCGACTCCGATTTGCCGTTCGCGATTATAGTCGGCACCCCGAATGCAGCCGCTGTCCTCGCGGCCTGAATCTTGGTTATCATCCCGCCCGTCGTCGTCCTTCCGAGCGTATCGCCGGCGACCGACTCTATCTCCTCCCCTATCCGGTCTATCAGGGATATGAACTCCGCGTCCTCGTTCTTTCTCGGGTCTTTGTTGTACAAGCCTTCGATATCGGTCAGCAGTACGAGGAGGTCGGCTTCGATGAGGGATGTGACGAGCGCGGCGAGGTTGTCGTTGTCGCCGAGCATTATTTCTTCCACCGCCACAGTATCGTTCTCGTTAACAATCGGAATTATGCCCATTCCCAGGAGGGTAGTGAGCGTCTTCCGGGCGTTCAGGAACCTCTTCCTGTCGGCGAGCCCGTCGTGCGTGATGAGAATCTGCGCAACGATAAGCCCGAACGACGAAAACGCCCTCTCGTAATTCCAGATAAGGGCGCTCTGACCGCATGCCGCGATCGCCTGCTTCATCGATATCTCGGTCGGCTTCCTCGAGAGATGGAGCTTCTTCATCCCGGACGCGATAGCCCCCGAAGATACCACTATGACCTCGATTCCCCGTGACTTGATCCGGGATATGTCTTTAGCCAGAAGATCGAACACGCTCTCGGACAAGCTCCCTTTTTTGTCCGTGAGGACGCTGCTGCCTATTTTAATTATCGCCCGTTTCACGCCGGAGATAATGGACTTTCTGTCAGATTTTTTCATTTAGTCCCGAAAAAATTTATTATTCCCTTCGAGCCCGTGATCACGTGAATTCTTGACAACGAGCCTCCGCCTAGCTATCTTAGTTCTTCACAAAGCGGGAATAGCTCAGCTGGCTAGAGCGTCTCCTTGCCAAGGAGAAGGTCGCGGGTTCGAATCCCGTTTCCCGCTCCACCCGTTCAATCCTCCATCGAAATATACCCCGGCTGAGACCTGATCCGGTCGCACCATAATATGACGCTCGGGTAGGGCGAAAGGTCTATCCCTCCCTCGGGGGCCAGGCTCACGTACGGATAGCAGGCGATATCGGCCATGGAATAGCTTCCGGCGAGGAAATCGTTTCGCTCCAGGTGATCGTCCATGACCTTGAGCACCCCGTTCCCCTGCGTGCGGAGCTCGCTGAGCCTCTTTTCGTCCCTGTCCGCGGGGCCGAGGAACTTCGTAAAATACCTCGCTACGGCGAGGTTCGGATCGACCGAGGTCTTCCCGAAAAAGAGCCACTGAGCCATGGCCCCGAATCCCCGGAGGTCTTCGGGGTATAACCGGTTAGGGGAATATTTCGTGCCGATGTATAAAAGTATCGCATTCGACTCCCACATATGGAAGCCTTCGTCTATCAGCACCGGAATTTTCTTGTTCGGATTAAGCGACTGATAGTCCCGCGCGTACTGATCGCCTTTGAATATGTCGAGGTACTCTCTCTCGTATTCGACCCCGAGCTGGCTGAGCGCAAGCCTGACTTTGTAGCAGTTGCCAGAAAGCGGATGGTCATATAGCTTAAGCATATTCAGTCATCCAGATATTTTTTGAATTTTTCGGTAAACCTCTCTTTCCCCATAACCCTCATGGTCACCTCTTTCCCGGGGATAATATAATCTACCCTGCACTTCGTGCAAACCTTCTGCTGTTCATAGATAATCACCTCGACCCCTATTTTACGCCCGTCCACATCTGCGACCCTGCCCCTTACCTCGATTTCGGACGCTGCCCCGACCGGCCTCAGGAACTCCATATCGATCTTGGCGGTGAGCGCAATCTTTTTATACCTGTCGAACATGGTCCAGAAAGCGACTTCGTCGACGAGCGCGCACTGGATACCGCCGTGGAGTATCCCCGGGAAACCCTGGAGGTGCTTTTCGGGCGTGGTGCGGGTGTAGACGTCCCCCTTTTCGTCGTCGGCGTAGAATTTCAAGCGGAGCCCGTGAGTATTGCGCGGGTCGCAGGCGAAGCAACCGTACCCGGGGAAATCGAGGAATATATTTTCAATCTCGCGGATCATCTGAGCGCTGAGGAAATGCCAATGAAAAAATACCCGGACTAATCCCTTTCCACTACCTTTGCCACGGCGGCTACCTTCTCATCAGACTCGAGATCGATGAGCCTGACACCCTGTGTGCCTCTCCCGAATACGCTTATCTCGGAAGCGTTCATCCTGATAACCTTCCCGCCGTGCGTAGTGATTATCATTATCTGCGTATCGTTGGTCACCTGAAAAGCGCCCACGACCCTTCCGTTCCTTCCTGAGGTCTTGATCGTGATCACGCCCTTTCCTCCCCGCCCGGTAACCCTGTACGCGGATACGAGGGTCCTCTTCCCGTACCCCATTTCTGTCACGGTAAGAACCTGGGCTTCCGGGTTTTCTATCACTTCCAGGCTTACGACCTGGTCCCCCTCGTCGAGCCTTATGCCAATTACGCCCGTAGCCGTCCTGCCCATATCCCTAACATCGTCTTCCTCGAACCTTATTGCCTGACCGAAATGTGACGTGAGGAGTATCTCGTCCTGACCGCTCGTAATCCTGGCTTCTATAAGCTCGTCGTCCTCTCTGATATTGAGCGCGATTATGCCTCCGGCACGGGGATTGGAATAAGCCATAAGCTTGGTTTTCTTAACTATCCCGTTCTTAGTCGCCATGATGATATACTGGTTTTCCTTGAACTCCCTCACGGGGAGCACTGCGGCAACCTTCTCGCCTTCAGATAAGTTCAGGAGATTGACGAGGGCTTTCCCTCTCGCGGTCGGGCCCGCCTCCGGTATCTCGTGGACCTTTATCCAGTAACACCTGCCGAGGTTCGTGAAAAATAGTACGTAGTTGTGCTTGGACGCTATAAATAGGGTCTCGACGAAATCGAGCTCCTTCGTCGTGATACCGGTCCTGCCCTTGCCCCCCCTCCTCTGACTCCGGTAGATACTCAACGGGGTCGTCTTTATATAACCGTCGTGAGTAGTAGTGACTACCATGTCTTCGTCCGCAATGAGGTCCTCTATCGAGATCTCCTCCGAGCTATCGAGTATCTCGGTCCGCCTCTCGTCCCCGTACCTATCTTTTATCTCTTTCAGCTCTTCGGTGACTATTCCCAGTATCAGGTGCTCGTGCTCGAGTATCTCCTTCAGGCGCTTCACGGTATTTATGAGTTCATTCCTTTCCTCGAGTATCTTGTCCCTCTCGAGAGCGGTAAGGCGCTGGAGCCTCATGTCGAGAATTGCCTGCGCCTGAAGCTCCGAGAGGCCGAGTTTCTGCATCAACCCGTCTTTCGCCTCCTGGGGGCTCGCCGACTTGCGGATGAGGGCAATAACCTCGTCCAGGTGGTCGAGCGCTATCTTGAGGCCTTCCAGTATGTGGAGCCTGTCTTCAGCCTTGCCCAGCTCATACTGAGTGCGCCTGGTTACGACCTCTTTCCTGTGCTCAATGAAGTGGCTTATGGCTTCCTTGAGCGGGAGCACGCGGGGCTGGTTCCTCACGAGTGCGAGCATGATAATGCCGAAAGACATGTCCATCTGCGTATGCTTGTAGAGCTGGTTCAGCACGACGTCCGCGATGTCGCCGCGTTTGATATCTATGACTAGCCTTATCCCCTCTCTATCGGACTCGTCCCTTATATCGGATATGCCTTTTATCTTCTCGTCCTTGACGAGCTCCG
This sequence comes from Thermodesulfobacteriota bacterium, assembly GCA_041753155.1. Classification (GTDB taxonomy): domain Bacteria; phylum Desulfobacterota_D; class UBA1144; order Nemesobacterales; family UBA2774; genus 2-12-FULL-53-21. The sequence continues at coordinate 129,602 of JBGSVA010000062.1, forward strand.
CTATACGCTCTATCAGCTTCACCTTGTTCACCTGATAAGGTATCTCGCTGACGATTATTATTTCCCTGTCTCCCTTCTTTTGCCTCTCTATCCTGGCTTTGGCCCTTATTCGTATTATTCCCCTGCCCGTCTCGTATGCCTCCCTGATCGGGGCCCTGCCCGTGATGAAGCCGCCCGTAGGGAAATCCGGCCCGGGGATGTGAGTCATAAGCTCGTCGAGGGTAATGTCCGGATTCCCGGCCTGCGCTACTACCGCGTCGATAAGCTCGTTAAGGTTGTGGGGGGGGATATTTGTCGACATACCGACGGCTATACCGGACGAGCCGTTAAGGAGCAGGTTCGGTATCTTGGCCGGGAGCACGAGGGGCTCTTTCTCGCCGCCGTCATAATTGGGGACGAAATCCACGGTCTCTTTTTCGAGGTCCGCGAGCATCTCGCTCGCTATCCTGTCGAGCCTGACTTCGGTGTACCTCATAGCGGCCGGGGGGTCTCCGTCTATAGAGCCGAAGTTGCCCTGACCGTCGACGAGCGTATACCTCATGGAAAAGTCCTGCGCCATTCTGACGAGCGCGTCGTAGATAGCGGCGTCGCCGTGCGGATGGTATTTACCCATCACGTCCCCGACTATCCTAGCCGACTTTTTATAGGGCCTGTTCCACTGGTTCCCCGCCTCTTCCATTCCGTAGAGTATTCGCCTGTGCACAGGCTTGAGACCATCCCTTACATCGGGAAGGGCGCGGCCGATGATAACGCTCATCGAATAACTTAGATAAGACTCCTTCATCTCGTCTTCGATGTTGACAGGCAGTATCTGAGACGGCATTGTCATTTATTGCGGGCCTCCTAAATGTCTATAAATATTGGCTAATAAGGTTATATGAGAGGAAGCCAAGAGTCAATTGATTTGCGGCCGGAATAAATCATAAGGTACGTTAGATGAAAGATATTCCCCGAAAAACCGTTTAACCGGCCGGGCCGCGGTCAGGGCGCGGAATGAAGCGAGTATATGAAAAAATTTCTCTACGGCGTAATTAAATTCGCCATAAAAACGGTCCTGCTGATAATTGCCGCAACCCTGGTCTGGGCGGTGCTCTATAAGTATGTGAATCCGCCTCTCACGCCGCTCATGGTCATCGGGTACTTCGGAGAAGCGAAAACCATAAAAAAGGAGTGGAGCGACTACAAGAATATCTCGAATTACATGAAGCTCGCTGTGATCGCCGCGGAGGACCAGAAGTTCCCGTTACACGACGGGTTCGACATAGAGTCCATTAAAGACGCGATTGACGAAAAGATGAGCGGTGACAGGCTCCGGGGGGCGAGCACCATAAGCCAGCAGACCGCGAAGAACGTATTCCTCTGGCCGTCGAGGACCTGGATGCGAAAGGCAGCCGAAGCCTATTTCACGTTCCTCATCGAAAAGATATGGGGCAAAAAGAGGATACTGGAGGTGTATCTGAACGTCATAGAGACCGGGAAGGGTGTATACGGCGTCGGGAAAGCGAGTGAAATATATTTCGGGAAGTCCGCCGGGAACCTCACGAAAGAGGAATCCGCCTTGATAGCCGCCATACTTCCGAACCCGGTGCGTATGTCTGCGGTAAAACCTTCGAGGTATGTGCGCGAAAGGCAGCTCTGGATAATGGGTCAGATGGACAATCTGGGAACCGGCTATTTGAAGAAGATCAAATAATTTACGGCCACAAGAGAACACCCTGCCCGATTGCCGATTGACACGATAATGGACGGGGTGTAAAACAATGGATACATTTCGCGGGAGAGAGAGAATACGCATATGGCAAACGAGACAGCGCTCATAACCGGGGCGTCCTCAGGTATAGGCCTCGGGCTTGCGAGACTGTTCGCGGCGGACGATTCGAACCTCGTGCTCGTCGCGCGGAGGGAGGACAGGTTAAAAGCGCTCGCCGACGAGCTCAAATCCGAGTTCGGCGTCGACGTCTTCATTCTGTCGAAAGACCTTTCGGAAAAGAACGCCCCGAGAGAGATATTCGAAGAGCTTCAGAAAGAAGGCATTCAAATCGACGTGGTTGTAAATAGCGCGGGCTTCGGCTCTCGCGGAGGATTCGCCGAGCTGGGCGAGGAATCGCAGATGGACATGCTCCAGGTAAACATAGCGGCGCTCACCCATTTAACTAGACTCTTCCTTCCGGGCATCATCGAACGCGGGCGCGGCGGCATACTCAACGTAGGCTCGCTCGCGGGGTTTCAGCCCGGGCCCAACCTCGCCGTCTATTACGCCACCAAAGCATACGTGCTTTCCTTCACCGAAGCCCTCTCCGAGGAGGTACGGAACCCGAATATAAAAATAACGTGCCTCGCTCCCGGCCCGGTGAGGACGGAATTCGGAACGAAGTCCGAGCTCGACGACTCGCTCCTGTTCAAGTTGAGTCTTATGGACGTCGAGCCCGTGGTCAGGGCGGGTTACGAGGGATTCAGGAGGGGGGATGTCATAGTGCTGCCCGGGATTAAACAGAAGCTGATACCGTTCCTCCTGAGATTCATGCCGCGGTTCCTCGTAAGGAAGATCGTAAAATCTCTTCAATCCTGAACTTAAATCCGGGCATATCCGGTGAGTTTCCCGATCGGGAAACCATACGAAATTCCCTGATTGCTCTCTGAGTTTTACTGTGATATAATCATAATGAGTATTAATAAGTATTAGTTACAGACAGATTGATTATACCAAGATAGGGGTGGACAGATGAAAATTATAAGAACGCTCAAAAAGAATCGGAATTCGATCCTTTCGTTAGTATGCCTCATTGCATTGTTCTTCGCCTACGGATGTCAGTGTCAAGGAGAGGTGGGAACCAAATCCGGAGATGCCGGCGGGATTAGTGCAAGCAGCTCGATCGTTGATAAGAAATAAAGCTTGATGTCGAATGTCAATTCGGAGGAGGATTGTGAAAATGAAATTATCAGCAAGAATAAAGAAAACCCTTAGAATATCCTTTATATTCATGAGTCTTGCCGTCGCCTTTGTCGTCCCCGGGGTTATGAAGTGCTCGGGTTCTGTAGACCCCGAAGGTAAAACCTCGATTCAGATATTAAGCTAATAACCGTAAAGGGCCGTCCGACCCGGATTCGATGGGCTTGACAGGTATCAGTAACTATCAAGGAGTTTCTCCGCAAAAAAACACTTCGAGCCCGGATATCACATCTTCCGAGACCGCTACGAGTTGACCGCATTCGGGAAGGGAATCGAGGAAGTACCTCCCGTAGAATTTACTGATAATCCTTCTATCAAGTACGAGCACCACGCCCCTGTCGCTCCTTGTCCTGATTAGCCTGCCGAATCCCTGTTTAAACTTGAGCACGGCCACGGGGACGCTGTAATCGGTGAACGAGTTCACGCCCATGCTCTCCATATGCTCGACACGGGCTTCGATTATCGGCTCAGTCGGGACCCTGAAAGGGAGCCTCGTTATCACGACCAGCCTGAGCGCGTTCCCCGGCACATCGACGCCTTCCCAGAAACTGTCTGTCGCGAAGAGGACCGACCCGTCCTCGACCCTGAACTTATCGAGTAGCCTCGCCCTTGGGAGTGCCCCCTGCTTGAGAGCGAGCATGCCCGCCGATTCGAGCTCTTCGTAAATCTGCCTGTACACGTTATCGAGGAGGGAATAAGACGTAAAGAGAATGAGGGCGTTCCCCCGGGACGCCTTCACCGCGTCCAGTATGAGCGGAGTGATCTTCCGCGAGTATTCCTTCGTGCCCGGCTCCGGCATATCGGTCGGTATCGATAGTAAAAGCTGCTCCCTGTAATCGAACGGAGACGGGAGAATGAGCTCGGACACCCTCGTATCGTCCATGAGGCCGAGCCCCGACTTCAAGAACTCGAAATCCTTTCTGACGGCCATGGTGGCCGAGGTCATTACGACCGCGTCGCATCTCGAGTAGAGCCTCTCTTTTAACGGTTGGGATATATCGAGAGGGGATAGTCCCAGGCCCGAAACTACGGCGCCCCTCCCCATCCTGCCCTCCACCCACCTCACATAACCGTCGTCGTCCGTGCTCAGGAACGTCGCTATGACATCCGAGTAATAGTCGAGCTTGTTTGCTACACCCCTGAACTCGACTATGAGCCTCGCGAAATCGTTCTCCGACTCGTAATCGAGTAAAAAATCAGTAAAAGACTTTATCTCCTCGTGGAGCTCCTTCAACCTTATTCTCAAGACCGAGAACTTCCTGTCTATCTCCACCCACCCCTCGCGTGAAAAGACCGCCTCCGTAATCCTTATGCTCACCTCCTGGCTTTCGGGCTCCTTCTCCTGCATGAGGGCGAGCGAGAAATGATAGAGCGCATCGAAAGCGTCGGCCACGTATTGTTCGGCGGCGTCTATCCTCGGAGAAAGGTTCTGCTCCACTCTCCTCAATACGTCGTTCACTATCCCTTTCCTTACGACCTTTACGAGCTTCGTCGCGAGAGACGCGCTGTAGTAGATGAGCCCCCTCGATTCCCCGCCCTTCCCCCTCCGCTTCATCCTCCTCAATATCCTGATAATGCCGAATTTCGTGGCCCTCATTCCGAAGTGCGAGGTGGCCGCGTCCACTATATGATGGGCCTCGTCGAAAATTATCCTTTTGAAAGGGGGAAGGATCCCGGCGTCGCTCTTCTCGGAAGCGCCCTTGATCGAGAGGTCTGAAAACAGCAAGTGATGGTTCACGACGAGGAGCTGCGAGGAAGCGATCTCCCTACGAGATTTATAAAAAAAACAGCGGGAATAATAAGGGCACCTCGCCCTGAGACAGCTGTCGCTCTCGGCGGATACCTTGTCCCATACGTCGTCGGGAGGGGTGAAGCTAAGGTCCGAAAGAGACCCGTCGTCCGTGACCTTGGCCCATTCGAGTATATCCGATATCGTGCCCACCTCGTCCTCGTCGGCGATCTCGAAGAGGCCTTCCTGTACAGTCTCCGTCCGCAGGAGGCAGAGGTAATTCCCCATACCCTTGACGAGGGAATAATTGAATTCCCCGTCGAACGCCTTATGCACGAGAGGGATGTCCTTGTCTATCAACTGTTCCTGGAGGTTGATAGTGTTGGTCGATATAACTACCCTCTCGCCGTTCAGTATCGACCAGGCGACGGCAGGTATGAGGTATGAAAGGGTCTTTCCGGTCCCGGTCCCGGCCTCGATGAGCGAAATAAGGTTTTCGTTGAACGCCCCGGCGACGGCTTCGAGCATTGCGAGCTGCTCGTCCCGGAGCTCGTATTTATCACCCATCAACCGGGCGATACCGCCTTCGGGAAGGAGGTGCCCCCTGATCTTGTCCATGTCGAGGGGCTCGATTTCCCTTTCGGAGAAGGGCTCCACGACCACGTATATTCGTGAAGCCTCGTTGTCGACGATGTAGAAGCCGATCCCCTCGTTGCCGAATACGGAGGCTATCCGTATATCCTGCTCGGAAGGCGTGAGGTTCCCCGAGGGGTGGTTGTGAATGACGACCTCGCCGGGCATGGCGGAATCGATAACCGCAGGGACGGAATCGTTGTTACCACGCGCCACTACGCGCACCTCGTCGATGACGGTCCCTTCGGTAAACGAGCCGACGAAAAAGACCTCGTTCCCCGAGGCCTCTTCGATGCTTATCCTGATGCGGTTTTTTGCGCGGGACGTAAGGAGATCCTTCTGCACGCTGGAAAGTCTACATTATTTGGGTAAGTTTCACATACAGCCCGGTATTGGCTTGTTGCGCAAAGCATCGGATGCTTAGAAAATCTATAGATCTGCCATTGAAACGGGTTCTAAAATTTGCCTATAAATTCTTCTTTTTCTCCATTCAAAACCTCGCCAGTTGCAGAAACAGAAAAATAGTGATAGAACAAACTCTCGCCTTGAGAGTTATCCTTTTTTGCTTCTCCAATCATAAAGCCATATACGGTGTCCGGTGATTCCTGCAACCATTGCCAAGAATTTGATATGTTCTTTGTCCAAATTTGCTTTAAAGGTTTATCAGGCGGCCATTTAGATACCGTGATCAATATTTTTAAAGGTGCCCGTACATAACATAATTTCTCGATTTCATTCAGAGTACTGTTAGGATTATTTTCAACTTCTACGAATACTTGTGGCCAACCGTTACTGTCTCTATAACAACCATCAATATGTAGATATTCCCAGATAAATTCTAGCTTCAGCTTAGAATCAATACGTTTTAGTAAACCACTGTTTCCGAGATACCTATCAGTACGACCAGTAATTGAACCCCAAAAGCTGTGTAATTCATCAGAAGATGAACCAAGCTTTTTTACCTCCGTCAAAAAAGCGTCAACAAAATTATTCCAAAGTTGAAGTCCCTCTCCCATAATAAACACACCTCCCATTTCTTATTTGACTTACGACATTTAATTACAATTTTTTGCATATTATAACAGTACTTTCTCGAAGACTTGAACTAAACTCAATCTTATTGCTTTACAACAAGTCCTTTGGTAGGTTATCTGATTGAATTGCCTGGAGGGGTGGCCGAGCGGCCGAAGGCGCTGGTCTCGAAAACCAGTAGAGTCGTAAGGCTCTCGTGGGTTCAAATCCCACCCCCTCCGCCATGTGATTTGCATTGCCCAAAGGCAACGCTCAGCATAAATCTCCCTAACCGAGTTCCCCAAGACACGCGGAATCCAAATATCTACGAATCTCCAGCCGATATATTGCGCCTAATCAAGATAATTTATACTTATTATTAGTTAATGGGGAGGTTAAATATGATCAACGTAAAACATCTGTTAAAAGTTACTTCGGCCTGGGTAAGCGTCGCTTATTCCGTGTGTTACGCCGGCGTGGCAATTTATCCCCCGATAAGAGATTTGTTCATGCAATACGCCTTGCACACGAAAACTACTTTCCTGTCCGATTATTTCGGAGTCGGTTATTTCATTTCCGGCTTGATTATCTGGAACATCGTCGCCCTGCTCGGCGCCGGACTCTTCGCCTACTTGTTCAATACCTTCAAAAAATAATCGAAAGAATCCGCCGCCGAAGAAAAACTTGAAAATCTTCTCATGTCATTATAATTAAAAAGATGTAATTACAATTAAAAAGAGAGGTGAAATGTCATGGATAAAGTAGTGCATTTTGAGATTCCGGTTGACGATCTGGACCGCGCCAAGAAATTCTATAGCTCTATATTCGGCTGGGAGCTTCAGGATTATCAGTTTGCCGAAGGCATGACGTACACGGGCGTGAGGACAGTCCCCGTAGACGAGAAGACCTATATGCCGAAGGAGCCGGGCGCCATCAACGGCGGAATGATGCAGAGGAGTAAAGAAGTTTCCGCTCCCATAATTACAATCCACGTCAGCTCGATAGACGAATATGTAAAGAAAATCAAGGCAGCCGGCGGCAAAGCTGTTATGCCAAAAGGAGAAGTCCCGGACATGGGATTTTATGCCTATGTCAATGACTCCGAAGGCAACGTGATCGGTTTGTGGGAAAATTTGAAAAAGGATTAGGAAAAGTTATTTAAAAATCTGACGGGGTGAGCTATTTGAGTTCCCCCGGCAAAGAAAGGCTCGTGACCCTCATCTCTGTGCTCGAATATCCGCCTGTTAAATTCCTTCACGCCGCTATATGACTCCGGAAAAAGCAGACGAATACACAGCATTTGCAGGGGCGCCTGTAATAAATGCCGATATTTACAATAATGCCGGTGAGTTAATCTAATGATTTGTCGGCTTAGCGGAAGAGTCGATCAGGACATATATCACCGATTTTGTCCGGAGACTCCATATTTGATATATCATTAACAAAAGTGTTGGTAAGCTGCTAAAATCAGGAATAATTAATGAAATCCGGCCTTGACAAATTATTCCGTATAGACGGTATCCGATTGGTTATAATATTAAAATCAAAATTAGCCCCCGGAGAAATAACCTAATGAGAAAAGCACTGTTTACACTGCTTATCATATGTACTTCATCTTTGACCTCCGATTTGATTCCGCAAACGTCCGCTCTTGAGGACGTGGACGGCAGAGACTTCAGCAAACGACTAGCAAGTCCCGGCACGAATACTAAAATAAGCCCGACGCTGACGAAAGTCCTTGATAAAATGGCCGGTACCGAGGCATTGAGAAACGGCGTCGAGGGCCTGAGCGCGGAGGATTTTTCCACGCCGTTCGTGAAGGTTGACGACGAGGGGTACGTTCAGGTTTATGTGCACATGAGTGAGACGAGCGGCGAGAACATCGAGCAGCTAAAGGGAATGGGCCTGGTCCCTGAAATAACAAACGACGATCTAAAGATCGTGCAGGGCTGGATCCCCGGCGGGAGCGTGGAGAAGGCGGCCGAGCTGGGGTTCGTCTCCAAGATCACCCCGCCCAGCTACGGGCATCCGAGAGTAGGGTCCGTAACTACCGAGGGCGACGAGATTATGGGTTCGGACGATGCGAGAGAGACGTTCGGAGTGGACGGCTCGGGAATAAAGGTAGGCGTCATATCGGACGGCGTCGACTCGATCGCTGCCTCACAGATGACGGGCGACCTCCCGAATATAGTGCAGGTGGGCGACCCCGGCAGCGGTGACGAGGGCACTGCCATTCTCGAGATCGTGCACGATATAGCGCCGGGGGCCGACCTCGCGTTTCACAACGGAACTACCACACTCAATTTCATCGAAGCGATCGAATTTTTCACAGATAACGGCGCAGACGTAATAGTAGACGACATAGGGTTTCTCGCAGAGCCCTTCTTCCAGGACGGCTCGGTCGCACAGGCGGCCGCGGGGGCGGTGGATAACGGAATTATATACGTCTCGTCCGCAGGCAACGACGGCGACGCCCATTATCAGGCACTGTTCCTGGATACTGACCCCGGGGATGGCGATGACGAGGTCAATATACACGATTTCGGGCTCGCAGCGGGTGAAGGGAGCAATACAGGTATGACAATAGAGCTGCCCGCGAACAGAACATCGATCGTAGTGCTCCAGTGGAGTAACCACTTCGGCGAGGCCTCCGACGACTACGACCTCTTTTTGGTCGATTCGGATACGGATGAAGTCATCGATTCGAGCACGGATGTTCAGAACGGAGACGACGACCCGATTGAAGTAGCCGGAATCACAAATGATGGACCAGGTGCGGGATTCTTCAATATCGTAATAAATAAATTCAGCGGCGAAGACCAGACCCTCGAGATCTTTTTCAACCAGAGCGGCACGCCGGTAGAATTCAACGTGCCCGGGAACAGTGTCTACGGCCATCCTGCTGCCCCCGGAGTGATATCGGTGGGCGCGACGTTCGAGGGCGATGTGGACTTCTTCAGCTCCGAAGGCCCTTCGTCTATATTCTTTCCGTCGGTAGTGACTGTCGCAGCCGTAGAGACCGGTCGCGCGGCTCCGTTGCTCGAGGACAGGGACACGCCCACAATCGTCGCCCCGAACAGGGTATCGACGAGCGTTCCGGGATTCTTCAATTTCGCCGGCACGTCGGCATCGGCTCCTCACGTAGCGGGAGTAGCGGCGCTCGTGCTCCAGGCCCTGGGGTTCGGGGATGATATAGAATCCGCTAATTCCGTGGAATCCTCAATCATAACAGCCAGGCAGGTCGAAGAGGTCACGGATATTATCACCGGCACCGCAGACGATCTGCCCCCGGCCGGGTTCGATAATATTTCCGGCTTCGGCAGCATCAACGCCTTCGCCGCAGTCGAGGAGGCGATAGGGGACGGCGGAGGTCCCGAGCCCACTCCCCCGCCCGGTGACGGTGACTCAAACGACAGCGGCGGCTGTTCCGTTTACGGCTCCGGCGGGAACGACATAGCGGGAACCGCCTTTGCAAATATGCTGATACTGCTGATTCCGGCCTTTGCAACAGTGCTCGGATTTCTCAGAAGAAGGATTCAGTGAATGAAGCTTTTGATTATCGGGCTTGACTGCGCCGACCCGAGGTTCGTGTTCGGATGGAAGGACGAGCTTCCCAACCTCAAGAGGCTCATGGAAAATGGCGCTTACGGACCCATGCACTCCTGCCACCCGCCGATCACAGTACCCGCATGGGCCGTGATGATGAGCGGGAAGGACCCGGGGCAGCTCGGGTACTACGGCTTCAGGAACAGAAAGGACCACTCCTACGACGGATACACCATAGCGAACGCGACGGCCGTAAAGTGCGACAGGGTCTGGGACATACTTTCCCGCTCGGGGAAGAAGGTAGTACTCCTGGGCGTCCCCCAGACATACCCGCCCAGGCCTGTAAACGGCTACGTCGTAAGCGGGTTCCTCGCCCCGTCGACCGAGAGCAATTACACCTACCCCGCCCCACTCAAGGACGAGGTAGAGGCGGTTTCGGGCGGATACGTGCTCGACGTCGAGAACTTCAGGACGGACGACAAAGAAGCGCTCCTCGGAAGGATATACGAAAAGACCCAAAAACACTTCAAGGTCGCGAAGCATCTCATAAAGACGAAGCCCTGGGACTTCTTCATGCTCGTCGAGATGGGGGTCGACCGGATACATCACGGGTTCTGGAGCTTCATCGACCCGGAGCACAGGAAGTTCGTGCCCGGCAATCCGTTCGAGAACTCTATAAAGGAATACTATAAATATTGTGACGGAGAGATAGGGGAGCTCATATCGCTCGTTCCCGAAGATACGGTAGTGATCGTTGTATCCGACCACGGCGCGAGGAAGATGGAAGGCGGGATCTGCTTCAACGAATGGCTCATCAAGGAAGGGTATCTGACGCTGAAAGAATACCCAAAGGAACAGACGAGGATCGCCGATGCGGAGATCGACTGGAGCAAAACCCTCGCATGGGGGGACGGCGGGTATTACGGACGCCTCTTCATGAACGTCAGGGGTAGGGAGCCCGAGGGAACAATAGAGCCCGGAGACTATGAAGACGTACGCTCCGAGCTCGTACGCAGGATCGAGGCGATACCGGGGCCTGACGGCGAGGATATCGGAACCAGGGCATACAGGCCCGAGGACATTTACAGGGAAACGAACGGAGTCCCCCCCGACCTCATCGTATATTTCGGGGCGCTCGGCTGGCGCTCTGTCGGGAGCGTCGGACTCGGAAACATACACACGTTCGAGAACGATACAGGGTCCGACGAAGCCAACCACGACTGGAACGGGATATTCATACTCGATGAAAACGGATGCAGGGCGGGGAACCTCGAACAGGGATACAGGGACGGAATCGAGATTTACGATATAGCCCCGACGATCCTCGACCTCTTCGGGATGAAGCTCGAGGGTGAGGCCATAGGGAAAAGCCTCACGAGCGCCGGGAACGGCGGCCTCATCGGAAGAATTAAAAAAATGTGGATTTAAATGAAAATATAGGGTTCAATCGTTATAAAACCCGGAGAAGTTCCGGAGCCGGTACAGGATTGACTACGGCAGGGCGGAAAGGGAATAATATAGCAAAATGCGACAAACAGGCGACTCTGTAAAACAATTCATAATATCGGCCCTGGCCGTCTCTCTATCGATCGCTATACTCGACGCGTCGATCGGGATAATCACAACAGAAACCAAATTCCTGATGTTCAGGTCGATACTGCTGCCTATAGCCGTAACCGCGGGGTTTTCATTCCTTCTGCTTCTGCTCTTGTGGCATCTCCTGGGGGCGAGGCTCGCGAAGAGATTCAGTCTGGACAGGATACCGGCCGTTATATCGCTCGGGGTAGGTATCGGGGTCACGGAATTGCTTATCTCCATCAACTATCACGATTTCGACGCTGACTGGGCGATGCTCAGGACGAAACTATTCGTATTTCTTGTTATTTCAATTTTCGCGCTCGTTATATCCTACTATATCTCCAAAAGAATAAACCGGTCTCAATCAGGGGCGCTCGCAGGCTCCATCCTGAGCGTCCTGATTCCGCTGATTCTGACTGTCATCATGATAATGGTCTGGCTTAACAAACACAGCGAGATTACGGCCTATGATTTATCCCTGGGATTTTTCTCGATTGTAATTCTAACGCTCGGATTATTTTTTCTACTGGTAAAAACCGGGTTCGATACGACGATCCCGCTTGTCGTTTTAATGTTTTTGGCCGTCGCCGCCGGCCCTGCCTTCTTTTTCATGACGAAAAAAACCTACGAGCCTTCCGTGAGCGGCTTTAAACCCTCCTCCGATCACAGGGTCAAACACGTGATATTGATAACGATTGACACGCTCAGGTCAGACGCGCTGTCCTCGTACGGCGGCACCGCGACATCGACACCAAATATAGACTCCCTGGCAAAAGACGGGACCGTGTTCAAAAACGCGTACTCGGCCGCGCCCTGGACACTGCCGTCTTTTTCGTCCATGATGACCGGGGTCTCTCCGACCGTTCATAAAACAATCGCGGCCGATTCAATGCTCCCGGAGAAATTCAAAACGATTGCTGAATACCTGCGTGACTCGGGATATTACACCGCGGCGATAGGCGACAACTTTTATCTCCATCCCGAATTCAACATGGACCAGGGCTTCCTGGAATACAATTTCTACCCGAGACGGCAAATGATAGTCGATTCGTTCGGGGCGACGTTGATAAAAAAAAGCTTCCCGCGCGCTTTGAATCCACACGCATCGACGGGAGAGTTAACCGATCTGGCGATTGACTGGATCGGGAAGAACCGCGACTCCGATTTCTTTCTCTGGGTGCATTATTACGACCCCCATTTACCGTACACGCCGCCCGCGGAATACATCTCAAAAGACGCAGTACCCGACGATTCCATCGGTTACAAGCTAGAGAACGCGTCCGCGATAAGGGACGGACATTTCGCCCCCAATGCCTCACAAAGAAAATGGATAAAGGAGCTCTATGACGCCGAGGTCAGGTATGTCGATGCAAACCTGGGCAGGCTGATGGATGCGTTCAAAGATAATAGCCTCTATAAGAGCTCGCTGATAATACTCACCAGCGACCACGGCGAAGAGTTCTGGGAACACGACGGGTTCGAGCACGGCCATACTCTATACAACGAGCTGATACACGTCCCGCTCATAGTCAAACTGCCCGGCAAGCATACGGGACAGGTAGTGGAAGAAGAGGTCACGACCCAGAGCCTGATGCCGACCATGCTCGAGTTGATGCGGATCCCCAACGAAAGCGAAGCCGCAACCGCCGAATCCCTGGCCCCGCTATTAACCGAAAGCCCTTCTTCTTTTGCCGAAGAACCCTTAGTAAGCACGGGGCTTCTCTACTACGAAAACAGGGAAGGGGTAATATTTCAAGGCAGCAAATATATAGAGAGCCTCGTAACCGGACTGGGGGAGCTCTACGACCTGAAAACCGATCCGGACGAACGGGACCCGCTCGAATTATCCCGGAATAGATTAAAATCCGACCAGGCAAAAAACATAATGTATAACCACAACCGGGAATCGGAGATGCTGACCAAAGAGCTCGGCGTTTCAAGCACTGAGAAGGCGGCCCTGGACAAAGAAAAGATAGAGAAGCTCAAGGCGCTAAATTACATCCAGTAGTTCTTTTGGGCAGGGTCCCCTTAAATACCGGCCATAAAATTACCAGGAAATGACATCACATAAAAAGTCCATTAGAATACCGAACTCAATGCCGAAGAAAAATCTGAAAAACCTCCCCGCGATATTAGTTATCTTTTTCGCCCTCTTCACTGCATTAACCGACAGCGCATACGCATATATAGGGCCCGGCGCGGGTTTTGCATTCCTCTCGTCGTTCCTGATACTGATAGTGACGTTCGCCCTCGCTATATTCTATCTCCTTTCCTGGCCTTTCCGTTATGCGCTGAGGGCCCTCTGGCGAAGCGGTTCGAGGACGAAAAGCAGCGTATCCCGCGTGATAATAATCGGTCTCGACGGAATGGACCCGAAGCTTGCGGAAGAATTCATGCAGAAGGGGAAGCTGCCTAACTTTACGAGATTAAGGGAACAAGGCACTTTCACCTCTCTCGCTACCAGTTACCCTTCCATATCCCCGGTCGCCTGGTCGTCTTTCATGACAGGGGTCGACCCTTCCCACCACAACATATTCGATTTCATTACGAGAGACCCCTGCACGTATCAGCCCATGCTCACCTCAGCCGAAATAGGCAAAGCCTCCAAGGTACTCCCGATCGGGAAATACATGATCCCGCTAGGCAAGCCCAGGATGAAGCTCCTCCGGAAGGGCCGCCCATTCTGGAAGATACTGGGCGAGCACGGGATATGGAGCTCGGTGCTGCGTGTCCCGATTACGTTCCCGCCTGAAAAATTCAACGGTGTTTTACTCTCGGGGATGTGCGTCCCCGATCTCAAGGGGTCCCAGGGTACGTTCGCCCACTATACGACTGACGCGACCAAGAACGAAGTGGAGACGGGAGGGGTAAGCAGGTTCGTAGAGATACAAAACGGGGTCATAAACACACTCTTGTACGGCCCGGATAACAGCCTAGTCAGAAACGGAAAGGAAATAACCATACCGCTCAAGATAAAGATCGACCGAGGCGCAGGGAAAGCGGTCATCGATATATCGGGCCAGCGTTTCGAGCTTGCCCCGAGGAAGTACTCGCCCTGGATAAGGCTCGCCTTCCCTGCGGGTTTGGGCATTAAAGTCCACGGCATATGCCGCTTCTATATAAATACCCTAGATGACGGGTTCGATATGTATGTAACCCCGATCAACATCGACCCTGAAAACCCGGCTCTCCCGATATCCCACCCGTTCGTATACTCCATATACCTAGCCAAGCTTCAGGGCTCATTCGGCACACTCGGTCTCGCAGAGGACACCTGGGCGCTCAACGAAGGAGTAATAGACGAAGACGCCTTTTTGGAGCAGGCCTACCTGCTTTACGAGGAGAGGGAAAAAATGTTTTTTAACGCCCTCGAGAAAACACCGAGAGGGCTATGCGCATGTGTCTTCGACACGACCGACAGGGTACAGCACATGTTCTTCCGCTGCCTCGACGACGAGCACCCGGCGAATAAGGGAAAGGAGACCGAGAAATATAAAAACGTTATAGAAGACCTGTATATCAGAATGGACGGACTCATCGGGAAAGCGCTCGAATACACAGACGACAAAACCGTGCTGGTAGTAATATCCGACCACGGATTCACCCAGTTCAAACGGGGAGTCAATCTGAACAGCTGGCTCTTTCAGAACGGGTATCTCAAACTCAAGGACGGCGGAAGCACGAGCGGCGACTGGTTTCAGAATGTGGATTGGGACAGGACGCAGGCATTTTCTCTCGGGCTCGCGGGCATATTCATCAACAGAAAGGGGAGGGAAATGAAAGGCATCGTCGGGGAAGGGGAAGAGGTCTCGTACTTGAAGTCCGAGCTCATCAAAAAGCTCACGGGCCTCAGGGACGCAGAGACGGGAGCGGTATCGATCCGGGAGGTCATAGACACCGACGCGGCTTCGACAGGGCCCTACAAGCACGATGCCCCGGACCTGCTCGTGGGCTATAATGCGGGGTATAGAAGCTCGTGGACGTGCGCCGTGGGACGCGTTACCGAGCACGTATTCGAGGATAACACGAAACACTGGAGCGGCGACCACTGCGTCGACCCTAAAATAGTTCCGGGCGTCATTTTCTCAAACCGCAGAATCGTGAAGGAGAACCCCCACCTGACCGATATGGCCCCGACAGTGATGAAGTTGTTCGGCGTAGGGATCCCGGGCTACATGAAAGGAAAGCCTCTCTTCGATGAAGCATCCGGTGTTGTTAACGGAGCCGGGGGCGAATTCGGGGATGAGGAGAAGAAGAGGGCGAGGGCAGTATAATATCCCAGCAAAAAAAGAATGCGCGAATATTTTTCAGGGATTGATTAAGTGCAATAACACTCAAGTCAATGCGACGGCAAAACATGATGCACATTTCTAAATTCGACCCGAGAATCGCAATACTCTTTTCAATATTTATCGCCGTCATGCTCGTATCGGCGGGGTGCGGGGAAAACGAGACGCCGTCTTACGCCGGGCCCGATGGGACGGACGAGAAGATGATAATCATCGGGTTCGACGGTATGGACCCGAATATTCTGAAGCAGCTTATGGCAGAGGGGAAACTCCCTAATTTCAAAAAACTCAGCGAGTCAGGCAGCTTCAAGCCTCTCGCGACGAGCGTCCCTCCTCAGAGCCCCGTCGCATGGTCAGACTTCATTACCGGCATGAACCCGGGCGGTCACGGCATATTCGATTTCATCCACAGGGACCCGGAAAGCATATTCCCTTATCTGTCGACCTCCAGAACCGAATCGGCTGCGAAGACCTTCAAAATCGGCAAATGGATGATACCGCTATCCTCGGGCAAGGTCTCTTTACTCCGCCAGGGTAAAGCGTTCTGGGAATACCTGTCGGAGAACGGGATTGAGACCACCATATTCAGGGTGCCCGCGAACTTCCCGACCACGGACGACAAGGCCAATCAAATTTCGGGAATGGGAACGCCCGATATGCAGGGGACATACGGGACGTACTCCTACTATACGGACGAGGACACGGATAAGTTCGAGAAATTGTCGGGCGGCAAGGTTTATCCAGTGGATGTTTACAGGAGCAGGGTGCGAGGCAGACTCCCCGGCCCGATAAACACTTTCAGGAAGGATACGCCCGAAAGCAGGGTAGATTTCACCGTTTTTATAGACCCTGAAAACCCCGTGGCGAAGGTATCCGTACAGGACAAAGAACTCATACTCAGGGAAGGGGAGTGGAGCGACTGGATCAGGATAAATTACGAGCTTCTCCCCTACATGCAGAAGGCGGGCGGTATCGTGCGTTTTTACCTTAAAGAGGTGAGGCCGAATTTCAAGCTGTACGTTACGCCCGTAAATATAGACCCATCTAATCCGGCTCTTCCGATCTCCACACCCGAGGATTACTCGGCCGAGATAGCGGAGAACGTTGGTCTCTTTTACACACAGGGGATACCCGAAGACTCGAAAGCCTTGTCGGAGCTCGTGCTCGAGGACGGTGAATTCCTCGACCAGACGAATATCGCCTTCGGTGAAGAGCAGGACATGCTCGGATACGAGCTCGCGAGGTTCAGGTCGGGCCTGCTCTTCTTCTATATAGGCAGGGTCGATCAGCTCTCCCACATGTTCTGGCGCACGATGGACCCGAAACACCCTGCCTACGATTCGGGGAGCAAGCTCAAGCTAGTGATCGAGAATGCTTATATAGAAATGGACAAGGTGCTCGGACGCGTGCTCGACTCGATCGACAACGATACAACCGTCATCGCCCTTTCCGATCACGGCTTCGCCCCGTTTTACAGGGCTTTTAATCTGAACACGTGGCTTAAGGACAACGGATACGCGCAGCTGACCGACGACTCGGAAGGCGAGTTCTTCCAGAACGTCGACTGGAACAAGACACGCGCTTACGGGGTCGGATTCAACGGCCTATATCTGAATCTGAAGGGAAGGGAATTCAAAGGGATTGTAGGGCCCGGGGACAGGGATAAGCTGCTCGACCAGATTTCCGAAAAGCTCCTCTCAATACGGGACCCCAAAAACGGCGAACAGGTGATATCCAGGGTATATAAGGCGGATGAGATATACAGCGGCCCTTACCTTAAGGATGCACCCGATCTGATCGTGGGTTACAATAAGGGGTACCGTGCTTCCTGGGAGACCGTGCTCGGCAGTTTTCCCGAGGGTATTTTGAGAGACAACAGGCAGAAATGGAGCGGGGACCACCTTATGGAAGCCGCTCTCGTACCGGGAATCCTGCTCTCGAATAA
Source organism: Thermodesulfobacteriota bacterium (assembly GCA_041753155.1). Classification (GTDB taxonomy): domain Bacteria; phylum Desulfobacterota_D; class UBA1144; order Nemesobacterales; family UBA2774; genus 2-12-FULL-53-21. Next base: position 147,283 of record JBGSVA010000062.1, read on the forward strand.
GGAGATCAAGTCGGAGAACCCGGCGCTTACGGACCTGGCGCCGACTGTCCTTGAGGAATTCGGAATCCCGAAGCAGGAAGGGATGATCGGAGAGAGCATTTTTAAGGAAGAGAAACCCGGGAATAATTAGCGTCAATATCAAGGAGGAACATTTATGTTCGGCGGCTCGAAGATAAAACTGGATAAGGACCTGCTCGAGAGATGCAAGCAATACGCGGAGGAAACCGGTTATACCTCGGTTGAAGAATTTATCGCGTATACGCTCGAAAGGGAAATAAAAAAGGGGCAGAAGCAATCGCCCGAAGACGAAGAAAAGGTAGCCAAGAGGCTTAAGGGCCTCGGCTATATCGAATAACGGCGCAATCTATGTCAGGGACATTCGGTGAAATTATAGATACCCGCGCATGCGCAGAATTCACTGAATGCCGAGCAGGCGTGAAATGCAGGATTTCAACAGAGTGATAAGCGGATTCTTTAACGTCATCATCACACCCTTCAAGACCATGGACCCGATATGGTCGCTCGCACTATTTTCGCTCCTGATCGGAATAATAATGCTCATAATCTTCCGCTACACGTCCGACCAGCAGAAGATAAGGGAGACCAAGAGCAAGATCAGGGCGTATATTTTCGAGCTCAGTCTCTTCAAGGACGAGATCGGCATCGTGCTCTCCGCCCAGAAAAATATTTTTATTTACAACCTCAAATATATCAAATACGCGCTCAAGCCCATGCTCTTCATGATGATTCCGCTCGTGCTGATCCTGATCCAGCTCGAGAGCTGGTACGGCCACAGGCCGCTCAAGCCGGACGAATCGGCTATCGTTTCCGTAAAGCTCCATGAAGGCAGCCATTCGCTTTCGGATATAAAACTTACTGCGGGCGACGGGATTACGGTCGAGACGCCGCCTTTAAGGATTCCCGATCAGAACGAAATTGACTGGAGGATACGGGCCCGGGAAACCGGGGATCAGTATCTGACCTTTAACGTGCCTGGCGAGGAGATACGGCAGAAAGTCATAGTTTCCGAAAAGGGCCTCGTGCAGGTCTCCCCGCTGGCGTCCGCCTCGGCGTCGGGTTTCACGGATGCCCTGCTCAATCCCGCTCTCCGGTCCCTGCCCGGGGACTCACCGGTGGAGCAGATAAGGATCGATTATCCCGCCATGTCGATAGAAATATATAAATGGCACGTCCATTGGCTGGTTATCGTATTCGTGTTATCGATTGTATTCGGATTCGCCCTGAAAGGACTGTTCAGGGTAGAGATATGAGAACGGCGGGGGATACGTAACCCGTATCCGGGTCACGAAGAACTCGGGGCAGTATTATCCGCGCTCCGTCTCCTCAAGACGTGAGGTTAAGAGTGATCCGCCTCTTCTCGACGTCGGCGGCGGTTACCTTCACGCGCACCGTCTGGCCTATGTCAAACCAGCGCTTCCTCCAGTTTGCAACACTGTCTCTGGGTACGAGGCCTTCCACGAAGACCTCCTTGACCTCGACGAACATTCCGAAAGGCAGAACGCTAAGAACGACCCCCTCATACTCCTGTCCTATGTAGGACTTCATCAGATAAGCCCTCTCGAGGTTAATGGCCTCCCTCTCGATCTCGTCGGCAGTCCTCTCTTTCCTGGATAGCTGCTCAGCCATCCAGTCGAGGGACTCCTTGTCATATGGTGTCGAACCGTGTTTTAGCAGTGAGTTAGTAATCCTGTGGACTATCAAATCAGGATAACGCCTGATAGGTGAGGTGAAATGTGAGTAGTGCTTTATAGCAAGTCCGAAATGGCCTTTTTCCTCGGTCGAATATATGGCCCGTTTTAAAGAGCGCAGTATGAGCATGTTGACGGCCATTTCTTCGGGCCTTCCCCTGCTCGTGTTGATCACCCGCTGGAAATCCAGGGTGTCTAATTTCCCCGAGGCCGACAGGGAGTAGCCCAGTTTTTTTAACCCCTCTGAAAGCTCGAGTATGGATTCTTCATCAGGATTTTCGTGAATTCTGTATATGGACGGGACCTCGGCCTTACGCGTATATTCGGCTACCGCCGAATTCGCCGCGATCATGAACTCTTCGATCAGCCCGTGCGCCAGGTTCCTCTGCGTCCTCACGACGTCCACGGTCCTCCCGAGCTCGTCCCGTATGAGGTCAGGCTCCGGGATATCGAAATTGAGCTCGCCCTTTTCGATCCTCCTCTCTCTTATATGCTGGTATAGCTCGTTCATAATGAAGAGCTTCTCGGTTATCAGCTTCTCCTCGAGCGGCACCCTCTCCGAATCGCCGAGTCTCGCGGCGACCTTCGAGTAAGTAAGCCGCGCCGCGCTCCTTATGACGCTGTTATAAACCTTGAAATCTACCATCTGGCCCTTGCGGTTGAATTCCATCTCGACCGTTTTCGTGAGCCTGTCCTTGTAAGGCACGAGGCTGCAGAGGTCGTTAGAAAGCCTTTCCGGCAGCATGGGCACGACCATGTGAGGCATATAGACGCTCGTCCCCCTGCCCAATGCCTCGTTATCTATCTCGCTCCCCACTCCCACGTAGTGAGAGACGTCCGCGATCGATACCAGCAGCTTGTATCCCGAGTGAGTCGTCGCGATGCCGACAGCGTCGTCGAAATCCTTGGCGTCGTCGTTATCGATCGTGAATATGACCTCTTCCCTGAGGTCGACCCTCTTCTTAAGCTCGCTTTCCGGTATCTCGTCGGGTATCTCGGTTAATTCCCTCATCGCTCCGGACGGGAATTTTTCCTCAAGCTCGTATTCCACGAGCAAGCCCTTCTTCTCGACTTCGAGGTCCCCGGCCTTGCCGAGCACGTCCGTTATACGGCCCTTTACCTTCCTGCTCGTCGAAACCCCGCCGCTTATCTCGAATACGACGAGGCTGTGGTTCCTCAGATTCTTTATCTCGCGGGCCTGAAGGTGGATGTGCGGTATCCTGTCGTCCTTCGGTATTATCTTTCCGGTGTTCCCGGTCCTGATGAATTTTCCCAGGATCCTGCCGCCTTTGACCATCCCCTTGATGAGGGCGTTCGCCCTTACAGGCTCGGGCTTAACTTCGGCGGTTTCCTTCGGTGCGGAATATATGTATCCGCCTTTCGTCCTGCCTATCTTCCCGTCCGTCACCATTTTCCCGAGGACTTTTTTAAGGAGCAGCCTTCCTTCCTTGGGCACTCCGAGCCGTCTGGAAAGCTCCTTGGTCCTCATGGGGCGGTGAGAGTTATTCTTTAAGAGCTTAAGAATCTCTTTCGGTTTTGGAAGTCTTATGTCTAAATCAGTGGAGATTATAGGTCACCTTCGATGGGTAATTTTTATATTATCTATTAAGGACAAGCGGGGTCTCGTTCCGTAAGAGAAAATAATATGTAGTAATGTTACATATATTATCGATTAAGTTCAAACCCGTGCGTCAACAGTGCTGTGGCAGGCATATTCCCTGAACCTGTCCTCCGAGTGTTGAATATGGGGAGAAATTCAGATAGTATTATGTCCGCCCCGAGAATTATATAATGATTCCCGAGAATTATATAACGTTTAAGGAGTGTTGATACGAAATGCTTAGAAAGAACATACCCGGCGCAATACTGGTGCTGCTCATAGTTTTCTCATTTATCGGTGCGGGTTTCTATCTTGGAGTAAAGATTAACTGGCAGGCGTATTTCAAAATCCTTTCGATCGTAGCTGTGGTCGCCTTCATAGTCTCTGCGATCATCAACACCGTTCCCGCAGGCAACAAGAATAAATAGGAGCGGCTCCGCCCCCCCCGCCCACATTAACTACTCCGGCATCAGGGAGTAATAATAAGCTCGCTCTGCCTCCCGGCGGAAGGGACGTCCTCTTCGGGGTGATAACGCAATATATGGACGAGGTAGCTTTGGAGATTCGAGTCGTTCTCCATATAGAACTTCGCTTCTTTCAGAAAATCATCCACGACACTTAATGCGAAATCTATGGTGACCCTGTCTTCGGTAATATCGGGGCTGTCTTTAAATTCGGTCAATGCTATCAGTATCCGTGTCGACAAATCGTTTGCAAAGCTGTTTTCGCCCTGGTGCTGGTAAATGAGGCCTTTCTTCTCGGTATCGAGCGTGCTTTTCACGAGTGAGAGGGCCGAGACCACGTCGTCGTTCCTGATCTTCTTATTGGCGCGGAACGCATCGGCAAATATCCTTTCGATCCTCGCGAAAAGGCCGGGGTTCCGGTTATAGAGCTCCGCGCGACGCACGTAACTGACGGCGCCCTCTTTCCTGAGCCGCTGATGCATAACCTTGAGCTGCTGATGCTTCTGTCCCTCAACAAAATAGATACAGTCGAGGGGGCATTTTATCTCGACGCCCCTCTTCTCGCCGCAGCACACCGGGCAGATCGACGCTCTGAGAGCGGGACAATGCCTCTTCGCCTTACTCTTGCCGCAGCTCGCGCACTTCATCGGACAGTCCTATAGCGCTTTGGGAGTAACATTCTCTTTGACCCAATTGATAATTTCGTCGGTCGAGACGCCCGGTTCGAAGAGGGCCTTCACACCCTTCGTCTTTAGATATTCGACATCTTCCTTCGGAATTATACCGCCTCCGAAAACCGTAACGCCGCCAATGCCTTTCTCCTCCAAAAGACGTACGACCTCGGGGAAAATATAATTATGAGCGCCCGACAGTATGCTGAGCCCCACGGCGTCGACATCTTCCTGGAGCGCCGTCTCGACTATCGCCTCAGGCGTATTGTGGAGCCCCGTATAAATGACCTCGAATCCCGCGTCCCTGAGCGCCCGCGCGACTATCTTTACACCCCTGTCGTGACCGTCGAGGCCCGCCTTCCCTATTAGTATCCTTGCTCTCGAACCCTGACCCATGTCGAACACCCCGTATAACGGTAATTGTAATTTTGTTCCATGTACCCGCCCGCTTTCTTACCGGCAATAGTTCACCCGCTTGCTGACCCCGTCGCCGGTTAAAAATAGCCCGGGTCTCTGTAAACGCCGTACACTTCCCTGAATATATCGCAGATTTCCCCGAGGGTCGCGTATTCCCTCACCGCGTCGACGATCGACGGCATAAGATTATCCCCGTTCCGGGCAGCCGTGACGATCTCGCTCAGTTTCGCCCGAACGACTTTGTTATTTCTCTTCCTCTTTAGCTCGCGCAGCTTTTCTATCTGACCCGTCTCGACCATCTCCTCGATTTTAAGCGTGGGGATTGTGACTTCACCTTCCGAATTGTATTTATTCACCCCTACGATCGTCTTGATCCCGGTATCGAGCTCCCGCTGATATTTATAAGCCGCGTCGGCGATCTCCTTCTGGGGATAGCCCGTTTCTATGGCCCTGAATATACCGCCCATTTCGTCTATCTTATTTATGTAAGCGAACGCCTCATTCTCTATCCTGTCGGTAAGTAATTCCATTACGTAGCTCCCGCCGAACGGGTCGATCGTATTCACGACCCCGCTCTCCTCGGCGATTATCTGCTGAGTCCTGAGCGCGACCGTGACGGACTCCTCCGTGGGAAGGGCGAGCGTTTCGTCCATCGAGTTCGTGTGAAGCGATTGGGTCCCGCCGAGCACGGCCGCGAGGGCCTGTAAAGTCACCCTGGCGACGTTATTTATCGGCTGCTGCGCCGTGAGGCTTGCCCCCGCGGTCTGCGCGTGGGTCTTCAGCATCAGGGATTTCGGGCTCCTGGCCCCGAAACGCTCCCGCATGATCCTGGCCCACATCCTTCTTGCCGCCCTGTATTTTGCGATCTCTTCTAGAAAGTCGTTGTGCACGTTGAAGAAGAAAGAGAGACGCGGAGCGAAATCGTCCACGTCGAGACCGCGCTTGACGCCTTCCTCCACGTAAGCGATTCCGTCTGCGAGCGTGAACGCAAGCTCCTGGACCGCTGTGGAGCCAGCCTCGCGTATGTGGTAGCCGGATACCGAGACCGGGTGCCACTGCGGGACTTCCTTCGCGCAGAACTCGATAATGTCGACCGTGATTTTTACGGACGGCTCGGGCGGCGAAATCCATTCCCTCTGAGCGATGAACTCCTTCAGCATATCGTTCTGGAGCGTGCCCCGGAGCTTCTGCCAGCTGACACCTTTCTTTTCGGCCATGACGAGATACATCGCGAAGATGATGCTCGCGCTGCAGTTGATGGTCATCGAGGTCGTCACTTTTTCGAGGTCTATGCCGTCGAAGAGGACCTCCATATCGGCAAGCGAGGATACGGACACGCCTTCCTTCCCGACCTCCCCCTTCGAGCGTTCGTGGTCGCTGTCATAGCCCATAAGCGTAGGCATATCGAATGCGGTGCTGAGACCGGTCTGCCCGTGCTCCATCAAATACTTGAAGCGCCGGTTGGTGTCCTCAGGGGTCCCGAATCCTGCAAACTGGCGCATGGTCCAGAGACGGCCCCTGTACATAGAGTTGTGGATGCCCCGCGTATACGGATAGGAGCCGGGGAACCCCAAACGGCTCTCGTAATCAAAACCGTTCAGATCGAGGGGTGTAGAAAGAGGCGGTACTTCCATGCCGGAGATGGTGGTAAAGTCGGCCTCCCTTTTCCGGGCGCTGCCGTAATCTTTTTCCCAATCTTCTCTCGCTTTCCTCAGCCTTTCAATCTCGTTTTCGTCAACGGACATCCGACCCTCCGACCCGATTCATTTGGACAAATCCCGGAACCCGTGAAGCACCCGGCACAACTTATTATAAATATTACCGAAAATTAAGCGTATTGGAAAACAGTTATCAAATAAATAGTAAAAAAAGGCGGGGATTAAGTCAAATACGGAAAAGATATGGAATTTAACTCACGAAGCTCAGCGGAACTTTTCCATTTTTCGGAGCAAACGTAATCTACAGCCCTCGTTCCCGACAGATAATTCTGAACAGAAACTGAGTCTAATAGTTGAACATAGGGATATCAACTAAGAGATCGAGTCGCTTTATATATTACACGTAGCTTCAAGGCGCCGGTGCGGGGGGTGCGGCTACCGTTTGAGTAATCACTAAGACTACTTCAATCAGTCCGTCGTCATCCGAGATTAGCGGGCAGATAGCAAAGAATTCAGGCGGTATCTGGAGCTGAATCCTGGCTATAATAATCTGAGTGCCGCCCTGCCCGACAAAAGCGGTATACTCAACGATGAACTGACCCGCATTAATACTTCCCAGCACAGGAACCTCCACCACTTCGAAGCCTCCGTTGAGTGTTCCGATCATGGGGTTACTGATTGATACTTCGGCGATGGTCCCAGGTTCGATTCCGACCGTTGTAAATGTAAGTGTAACATCCACATCCTGAGCATCAGGAGTTTCAGCATTCGGAACTTCTACCGGACCCGCCGTTGGGGGGGCTATTCCCACACCCTGAAGATTCATAGTGAGAAAATCGCTTTCTTCGTCGCCGTCGACAGGATGTATCGTAGCGGACACATTTACTGTAGCGGTTTCCCCTATCCCGATAAGCACGCCTGCCAGGTAGTTTACGAACGCGAATTCATCCTGGACGGTTACGCTGCTGTCGAACAGACATCCCCTCAACTGAGGCTGGAGGCCGCTGCTCGAAAATTCTATATTGAAATCTATGGGCGTGCCATCAGGAACCAGATTGGTATTTACCTGAATGAAAGAATCTTCGCTCGCATTACCGTAAAGTGTCGCCGGGTTGGCGCTCAGGCCGATGATGGCAGTGTTTATCGGGTTATCGGACCCGTCACTGTTAAGACCGTCGAGACACGCGTATTGAGTGCCCAGGAGCAAGACAAAAAATAACAGAACCGAGGAAACCCGCACCGATTTATGTTTAAACAAGTTTCTAAGTCTCATGAAATCCATCCCTCCTTATATAAACTCAAACTCCTATGGCACGTTAACCGAGAACTCGACAACATCGACCGAGCCGCTGTCGGTGGAAGCCTCAAGGAACGCGGGGTCGATAATGTCCTCGCCGCTGAGCAATATTATGACGAAGGCTATTCCGCGGTTGTCCGTGAGGGTCTCGAACGGAGAATCGACGAAAGCCCCCATCGCAAACCACTCATTTAACGGGGTGTGCGAACAACTCTCAGGCTCGCAAGCATGATCATCTGCCAGTTGAACCGCTCTGGCATCGCCTACAGTGTCTCCGTCTGTATCCACGACAAAATCATTCTGACCGGCGAAGGATGCAATCCAGGTGACCCTCACATCATTGAGAGGCTCACCCTCAGGGCTAAGGACTATAGCCTGCACCAGGCGTGTAGACAGGTTATTACCTATAATCACAATATCCCCGGGGGGATCGAGTATCTCCACAGTAGATCCGAACGGGGCGAAAGGCGGGTTAGCCCCGCCGCAGCTTACGGCGATCACTCCGGCCGTCAGCATCAACGCTATGATTGAGGGGAATAATAGCTTCCCCGTGAGTTTCCTGTTCATTACATCATCCTCCTCTTTATATATTTCAACTCGCTCTTACCTTATTATCCTCGGAGTGATAAAAACGATTAACTCCCTCCGCTCGTCGTCCGTCGTGCTCCTCTGGAACAGCCATCCGAGAAGAGGCAGTCTCGAGAACCACGGTATGCTGCTGTTGGTATCGGTTATTCTCCTCGTAAATATACCGCCGATTACTATTGTCTCGCCGTCGCTCGCGAGGACCTGTGTAGTGGCCTCGTTCCTCCTGATACTGGGCTGTCCCCCCGCCCCGGTAAGTGCGGGATCGGGCGAATTGTCCGTTACGACTATGTTCATCAATATCCTGTTATCATTAGTCACCTGTGGCGTAACCTCGAGGCTCAGCGTGGCGTCCACGAATTGAGTCTGCGTACCGGCCGCCGATACGCTCAGGAACGGTATCGAGACGCCCTGCTCGATCCTCGCGGGGGTATTCTCGAGCGTCAGCACCTTGGGTGACGACAGTATCCTGCCGTCCCCTCTCTGCTCGAGAGCAGAGAGCCTGAGGTCGAGGTCGTATGCCCCGGTCAGACTGCCCAACACGATCCCAAGGACACCGCCTGAGCCCGCACCGGCCGCCGCAGGGAGGTCGATTATGAAATTGTCGCCGGTCGTTCCGAATGGGCTTCCAATCGTGGAACCGCCTATTGCTACGCTTGACGGGAATGTAGCGCCAGTAGGATTACCCGTCGCCGCGGAGGCCTCGTAATCGAACCCCCATTGAATTCCCAGGTCGCGGGTGAAATTAAGTGTCGCCTGAACTATTCGGGACTCTATCAATACCTGAGGAGTCCTCGTATCGAGGTCCCCTACGAGGTTCTCGATCTGTGCGACTCTTACACCCGTATCGTTAATCAGTATGCTGTTTGTACGTATGTCCACCCTTAATTCCCCTCTGTCGCTCAGGAGCGGCTCTACGAGCGGTATGAGCTCTTCAGCCGTTGCGTAGTTGACGAAAATCTGTTTCGTGATCAGGGGCTCAAGCTCCTCGCTGGTTTCGGCCGCTTTCTTTACCGCCTTCTGCCTTGCCTGCAGCGTTCCCAGGGGCGCGACTCTCAACACATTTCCTTCAATGAATGCCCCCAGCCCTGCGTCCTCGAGGATCACGTCGAGCGCCTGGTCCCACGGGACGTTCGTAAGCTTTAGCGTGACCGTACCCGCCACGTTCTTCGAGATTATCATGTTCAACCCGCTTATATCGGAGATTATCCTGAGCACGTCCCTGATGTCCGCGTCCTTGAAATCGAATGAAACGAGCTGGCCCTTGTATGTCTTCGTCGCGCCGGGTATCGACGTGAGCCTGAAGTCGAACGCATAGAGGTCCTCGGGCTTGACCTCGACCTCTACCTCTCCCTTTTCCGCCTGCATTTTCAATTGTTCCCGCGTTTCCCCGAAATTGAGCGTAACGACGTTGCCGTTCTGTCCGATTTCCACAGGCACGTCGTCTTCCTTGAGCTCTATCACCATTATCACGTCGTTCGGCTTGATCGGGTCCCTGAAGGAGGATATGAAGTTAATCGGGCTGTCGAAATCACTGACGTCCCGCGAAACCTGAAACTTATCCGCGAGTATAACGTCCATGATCTTAAGAGTGACCTTCCTGTCCTCGTCCTGCAGTCTTTCATACTGAACGGACGAAGCCGTCCCTATGCTCACAATCCCCATTCCCTGCTGAACCTCGAACCCGATACTCTCGATGTGGTTATATTCGTCTGAAGGGTTAGGCATATTAACAGTCGTATTCTGAGGCACGACCGTCGTACCGGTTACGGCCTGCGCGAGCAGGGCAGGCGAAGCTTTATTCGCCGCCGCTATGCCGGCAATACCCGGTGTTTCCGCCGGCGAGTGATTATCGTTGTAGATTTGCTGCAACTGTCCGCTGTGAGCCCGGAGGCCCGGATACAGGACACAGGTTACAAGCACGATTGATATTATCAGGAATCTCATTAATCCATCCTCCTTAACTTAATCATCCTCCTGAATACGATTTCCCCTATTCATCGTTCTGAAACGCCAGTACAGACTGCTTCACTTCGATTTTTACCTCTCCGTACACATTCTCCATTTTCGTTCTTTCCTGCACCAGAATGCCGTTCTGCCTGACTTCGAGTATCTCCCCGTCGCTGCTCCCTATCTTGTCGCCCACGCCGAGGAAATAGGTATTAGCCTCGGGGTCTACGATCATAGCCTGGGGCTTCCCGCCGATCCATACGATCCCGACTATCCTGAACTGGTTCAAGGGGTATCTCTGAATGGGCGGACGCAGCACGACCGAGGGCGAAGAGGGTGTATCCACGAGCTTAATAAACGGCTTGAAGGGGTCGCGCATCCCGGTCGAATCATAAGGCAGCTTTTCCTCATTGGTCGTGAGTGGCTCTACTTTCCCCGGCTGTGCCGGGCTTGTCGTATCCGCAGCTTTTTCGGCGGGCTCGGGAGCCGCCCCCGGGCTTTCTTCTCCCGCCGCCTTCCCGGCCCTCTCCTCAGGCGTCTCGAGCTTGTTCTCCCTGGCGTCTTTAATTACCTGCAGCCCCTGTGACAGGGGGCTGTCGGCGGGGGCCTCCGCTTCCTCCGCGCTCATAGCACGCAGAGGCGAGAGGACAATCAACGAGACCAGGAATAATCGAATTAGTCCGGTCATTGCTCCATCGAATCGAGATGTTTTCGTTAACACATTCATTTCCTGCGTTTCTTTCCCTTTATCTTTTTGTTGTCGTCAGGCTTGGCCGCCTGCTCGGGCAGCAGCCTGAACGTAACGACGTCAAACTTAACGTTGAGGATCACGGTACCCCCGCGAATATTGTTACGAGTGAGCTGAAGGTCCCTCACGTTCACTATCCTCGGCAGCCTCGATATCCGGTCGAAGAAATCGGCGAGGTTAAAGTAAGTGCCGATAACTTCCATCTCTATGGGGATCTCGGCGTAGATCTCTTTCGTGACCTGGGGCTTCGGAGCGAAAATTATCGATTCGAGGTTCGAGGCGGCTATCTCGGAATAAACACCGTCTATCAGAGCCGGTATCTCCTTATCCTTGGGCAGCTTGCGTGCGACAAGCTCGAATTCCCTCTCAAGCCTCTTATATTCCTTTTCAAACTTGGGAAGCTCAGCCGCGACCGCCTCGTATTCCCTGACCTTTATTTCGTGCTGTCTCAGTTTGTTTTCGGCGGCCTGAAGCTGCTCGTTCCTGGGCGACCAGAAGAAATACCAGTAGACGACAGATATCACCGCCACAATGAGGAGCAGTACGCCCGCTTTTACATGAAGGGGCTGCTCGTTCAGTTTTTCGGAATATTCATCCAGGAAAGCCATTATTCCTTCACCGCCTTTTCCGGCTCGGAATCTTTTCCAGGCGTTTTCGGCGCCTGAGTCCTGGACTTGCCGGCATAATCGAGCTTCGTGTTTATAACGAAAGCCCTCAGGTCGAGCTTGCGCAGCTCGGTTTTCTTAATCACGCCCAGCTCAACGCCGACGAAATACGGAGAGGTCTGGAGGGCCTTCATGAAATCCGCTACGGTGAATTCGTTATCCGCTATGCCTACGAGCTTGGTCTGCGACCCCTTCTCGGTAAATTCGTCTATCCACGCTTTGTTGGGGATCGCTTGAGACAGGGCGTCCATTACATACAAAGGCCCGGTCCGGTTTTTCTCGAGCACGTTGATGATCTCGATTCTCCTGTTGAGCTCGGCGTTCTTGGCCTTAAACTCGTCGACCTTCTTCTTTATGACCTCGAGCTCCTTGATCCGTTTCTCGGCCTTCGCGATTCTCCGGTTAACCTCTTCGATCCTGTTTCCCTGCAAAATATGGATCGCCACAATAGCGGCGAATAAAGCCGCGAGAACGCATATCCCTATAAAGATTTCGCCTGTCCCCCTGACTTCCTTTCTTTCCGGCTCGGGAATAAGGTTTATCCTTATCATTACTTATCCCCCGGCTTTCTGGTTGCGAGGCCCATCACGACGCTCATCTTCGGAGCTATCGCTTCGATATATTCGGGATCGAATTCGTTTTTATCGTAGAAAATATTTCTGAACGGGTTCATGAGATCGACGTTGGCTTCGGTCAGGTCCGCGAGGACGTCTATTAACCCGGGGACCTTCGACGAGCCGCCGCCGATCAGTATGTTGCCGACCTTGCTCGTCCACAGCGTCGAGGCGAAGAAATCGAGGGTCCGCTTAATCTCACCGCAAATCAATTCGTTGAAATTGCGGGTCAGGGATTCGAGCTCCGGGGTAATTCCCCCTTCGCGTAAAGCAGACTTGACCTTCTCGGCTTCCGCATATTCGAGCCCCAGGTCCTTTATTATCCAATCGGTAAACTGGTTCCCTCCGGTCGTTATATCCCTCGTGAATATCGAAACGCCGTCCTTCAGTATGTTTATGTTCGTCACGGATGCGCCGATATTAACGAGTGCGATGAGTCCTTCCGCGTCCGGATAATTTATATCGTACATATTCTCTAGCGCGAAAACATCGACGTCCACCACGACCGGGTTGAGACCGACTTCTCTCACGATCGAGACGTAGGAACTCGTGACGTCCTTCTTCGCCGCAACGATCAGAACGTCTATATTGCCCTCGGGCGTCTCCCCCGGGATGACCTGATAATCGTAGTTGACTTCCTGTATACTCTGCGGGATGTACTGCTCGAGCTCCCAGGGGATCGATTCCCTGAGCTCTTTCTCGGACATCTTAGGCAGGCTGACTTTTTTTATTATCACGGAATGACCCGAAATAGAGATCGCCACATTCCTGGTCCTGACTCTCAGGTCTTCGAACAATGAGGAAATCGTATCCGCCACGGCATCGCGTTTTTCTATAATCTTGTTGACTATGGAATGATGCGGCAGAATGGCCTCGCCAATATTTTTCAACTGGTAGCCGTTCTTGGATGACTTTAGCTCTACGAGCTTGACGGCATTAGAACCTATATCGAGTCCCACAAGTTCTTTCTTACTTAAAAACAAATCATCCTCCTATGTTACATTACTAATTTAACCACCTTTTTGAAGTTATTGCAATACTCTGTTTAAAAATATCAAACTGACCTTTAATAATTGTCAATAGCCCACTATAAATCTTCATTTTAAGAAGCCGCGGCTTGCTTATTTCTGACTGTCTTGCAGTTTTGGCCATGATGAATAGCAAAGAAATAGTTCATGATGACGGTGTGTTATAAAATTTCTAGTATGAACGGTGTACGAGGGGTCGACTGGTAGTTCAAGATTCTCCTGCTTCGGTAACCCTGCCGTCATAGGTTAGATACCCTTAGACCGTCGGCTTTGCGCCCTGTGCTTTCGCACAGTTTGCCCTTTTCCGTTCGGAGACTTATACAACTATATCAACAATACAGTTTAAGTCCCTATGTGTCAATACTATTTTGGTTAGAGGCAAAACCAAGCTTGGTATTTATAAGATTGCAATGGGGGGTTAAGATGAGGGAGGGGTATCCGAAGCGTCTTCATAGTATATTTCAACTTCCTTCGAAAATACCCTGTTCGGGTCTGAAGCGACCGAAAGGCTGAAGAAAGCCCTTTCGGAGGGGTAAAGCAAGGCATTGGGGTCTTCATCGAATATCGAGACCGAATTCGCTTCAATAATATTACCTTCCTGATCCTTTAACACTATAACGACATAAACGGAGCGAACAGGCGATTCCCCCGTGTTTATCAAAGCTCCGTTGAATTCCAGGTTACTATCCGTATCCATACTTTCGAGTATCGGCCCATCGAGCTGGACCACGCCATTCTCGTTCGGGCTATCACAACCCAGAGCACCTATAAAAAACATTAAAATAGCGGCGAAAATTATTTTCTTCATTGTTTTCTTTTTTCCGCCAACTCCGATATTGAGATCACATTCTTCCCTGATTCCTGTCTTTTGGCCGGGTCGGGACTTTCATAATCGGTCTTATGATCGTCAATTATATCACCCAGGACCTTGTGCATTATCTTAAGGGCGCCTATGGAGTGCTCTTTAAGATACCCCTTCTCGAAGATTATCTCTTTCTTCTTCCTCATCAGGAGGTAAAAGATGAAAGCCTGGTTATTCAAGACTATCAGCATCGCCGCGTAGAGAAGGTAGTTGTCCGCCAGCACCTTCTTCAATATCGCCTTCGTATCGGAGTCGATCTTGACTATCCCATAGGGCTCAGTCTCGGTCTGTGTGGAGAAAGGGACGGATACGGAGATAATTCCATTTATGTCCTTGACTGTATAACCTTCCTCGGGATAAAACTCCTTCATGAACAAGCCGTCGGGCGTCAGGCTGTTTTCAACATCTTTCTTGAACACAACGCTGAAAAACTTAGGGGCTATCTCGAAAGTATTAAACAATTTTTTCCTTCCGAGCCTCTTATCGAGAAAATGATAGAACTCCCCGCTCGTCGGCTGTTTGCCTTCTTCGGAATAAAAGTCGCTGGCCAGGTCCCCTATGGTCTCGGAGATCGCCCTGGTCTTGAATACAAATTCCCCCTTGGCCTTATTGAACTGGAATAAAAAGACGAGCCCTATTAATGCCAGAATGCAGAGCTCTATCCCTAATGCCTTGAGGATAATAGATATTTTACTCATTATGCACATTTAATAAATTCTTCGAGTATCTCCTGCACCCCTTCGTCCTGGGAGTGTCTAAGCAGCATGAATATCATTCCTCCAAAGTCCCTCCTCATGTCGGAATCGAGGCTTCTGTAAAGGTTAATGAGTGCTTTCTCGGCGTCGGTCAATACTTCAAAGCTATCTTCGGTTATTTCTTCCTTTTCCATGAATCTCTTGAGGCGTTCTTTCTTCGCAACCGTCCACAACTCTTCTATATTTACATCCAATATAGCCGCTATCTGCTGACACCGGTCAATCGAAGGGGCGTCAACCTTGCCTGTTTCGAGCTGGTGTATGAACACACTCGATACGCTCAGGGAACGCGCCAAGTCCTCCTGAGTAATATTTCTCTGCTTCCTTTTACTCTTCAAATAGTCGCCAAATCTCATTATTGCCTCCACAAGATTAACGGAATCCTATCTTATTTGAATATTATCCCGCTATTATTTGAATACTGCCCAGCTTATTAATTTTACATTATAAATATATGAAATGGCAATACTAACCGGAGCGTAATTGAATAAGTTCCTTGAAATGTTAATCCGGATTCATTTAGAACCGGGAGCAAAACGCAGACTCGCCCAATTATCGAGCTAACGTCCGGGTCAAGCGCGCTTTCAACGACGGTCGGAAAATAGAATGCCCGGAGACGGAACCCGACCGCCGACACGAGGATTTTCAGTCCGTTTTAACTCGAAATTCTAACTTCCTGAATACATTGAAATTTAGTTTAAACCCTTGAATTTAGGGAGGAATTGTTTAATGCAGGGAATTAAATATAGTTCATAGAATACTAAAAATTTCGTATGGTTCTTTGGCTATTCTTTGGTAAAAAAGAGGGCTACTTGAGTGTACTGCACATCTTTTGTCAACTTATCTTTTTTTGATATACTAATTGGCAGTTAGGTACCTGAGCCGGGGAAGTAACCATAAGTTGCATCGTGATCCACTCGGGCTATGCATGTTGGAGTTGTGTTGAAGAACGTGAATGAGTCAATCATTCGGAGGCCCCACGCGGTTTCCACGGTCAAGGATTCGGATTCGTTGGTTCGCAGAGGAGTTTTAGCATTATTTGCTGTGCTGTTGTTTGCGAATCTTCCCGCCGCCTTTGCACAATCGCCATGCCCTGGAATTCACGTGGATATTCTGGAAATCAGAAACAGCACCGGTACCATAGATTGCGCTCTTTTCAGCTCGCCGGATGGTTTCCCTAATGAGTTTCTGCACTTTGCAACAAATGTCATGGTAATAAAAATCCGTGATACGAAAGCGCGTTGCGACTTTGTGGACATCCCGCCGGGGACGTATGCGCTTGCCGTCATACATGATGAAAATATGAACGGCGAGCTGGAAACCAGATGGCCGGGGGTCCCCACGGAAGGCTACGGATTTTCAAACGATGCAAAGGGCTTTCTCAGCGCGCCTTCGTTCCCTGCTGCCAGCTTCCAGTACGACGGGCAAAACCTGGATCTGACGATCAGCTTGCATTACTGAGCGCCTGTCGTCTGAGATATTGAAAATTTTACTCTAGAGAGAAAAATAGAGAGGAGGACACGAGATGAGTTCAATCAAGATTGCAGCAATAGTACTGATAGTTGCCGGCATCCTAGGGCTGGTGTATGGCAGTTTCAGCTACACCAAGGAGACTCATGAGGCCAAGCTGGGCCCGATCGAGCTGTCGGTAAAGGACAAGGAAACAGTCAACGTCCCGGTATGGGCAGGCGTGGGGGCGATAGTGATTGGAGGCGCGCTCCTGCTTTTTGCGAACAAGAAGAGCTAGCCGCTGCGCCTGCCGCCTAACGTACTGCATAGCCGTAATCTTCAAGAGACGGGATTGGTGATTATGCATTTTTAAAGCTTTCCTAATAACAACAATATGAGCAATATTATCAGTATCACTCCGACTAATCCGCTAGGTCCATAGCCCCAATTTGTCGACCAACCGTGTATTGGAATCACCCCTATCAAAATCAGGATTAAGACGACAATTAAAATTGTGCCTAGTGACATGATTTCACCCCCTTTTTATTGAGTTACAGGATCAGATGTAGTGTTGCTTAAGATCCCTTAGCCTATTTCACAATAAGACTGTTTTTTGCTGACCTAACACCGTGTACGCTACGTGTAATCTCAACTGCCTTACGGACTTGTTCTTTATCGTTGACAAAACCACTTATATCAAGACTTTGTACATCCGGATCAGCTAAAAGCGCGTACTTCACTTTTGTGGTGATAGCGCTATCGTCCACATACTCTCCTGAAATCTCTCTGGTGCCGCTACCCGCACAAGTCATCAACACAACCGTAAGTACAAGCCATATAATGAGGCTTATAGTTCTGGGACTATCTGTTAACTATTTATCCATCTGTATTCACCCTTACCAGTTGCATCTACAGAGCCATGACAACTCATAAGCCCAGGGAGGTTGAATAAAAATGTTATGCCCACTAACATTAATAATACTCTAATGCTCCTCCAAGACATTTTAAATAATCTCATTAACTTGCCTCCCATGATATCCATAAATAAAGTGGCAGTTTTATTTTAGCTTTTTGAAACTTCTCAATTTGAGACTAATCTTTTTAAAGTTGTCATTCGTTAATATGTTTTTTGATTATTTCCTCAAGCTCTCTGATATGATCCTCTTTATCTTTTTCTAACTTATCCCAGAAGGTTTGGCATTGACTACAGCCTGAGGCGTCTTTTTTATACATATTTTTGATCCGCCAGAGGCTTTTGTGTTCTTCGACTATTTGTGCCATGAGGTTGTAGAAATGGTTGTCAAACAACTCTTTAACCTCCTTTCCCCTTCATTCTTACTTTTTCTAATCCCATTTTATATGGAACCCTATCTTACAATTATTTTCCCACAAGTAAGAAGTTTTTGTCAAGCAAATTTTGGATGTATCAAACCCACGTATATAGTCCCCCCTTAAAGTTAGTTGTTTTCACCAGTGCACTGAGACCTCCTAGCGACGAATTATTATGGAATAAGCTTTCTCACTCTTGCGAAATACGATTGTTTGTGGAACAGGTGGTCTTAAGCCAAGTGAAAGGTGTGACTAGTTTCAGTCTATCTTATTTGTGTTTGCTTTTAGTTATCTTCCCAGAAACTCCCCTATGGCTCCCAAAGACTCTATATTATCACAGATTATTTTGAGTATCACCAGGATCGGCACAGCGATCAATGCCCCGGGAATCCCCCATATCCAGCCCCATAGCAAGAGCGCAAGGAATATCACGACCGGATTCAGCAAAAGCCGTCTTCCGAGTATTATGGGGGTTATAATATTCCCTTCAATTCCGATTATTACGCAGTAGACGAGCGGGGGCACTATGGTTTGATAGGTATTATCGAATGTAGTTAATGCTACTATAACTATGATGGTAATCCCCGCCGCCTGACCTAGGTAAGGGATGAAGTTGACGAGTCCGGCCATGACACCCCATAAAAACGGGTTAGGCATTTTAAGGACATACATCGCTCCACCTATCAAAACGCCGAGGCAGAAATTGATTATTACTATTGTATAGAGGTAAGTGGATACGTCCCGCTCTACATGTCTCGCTATCTCGACCGCTTGTTTCTTATCCTTTAATTTCGGGAGTGCGTTTATTACCTTGCGGAGAAATAAATCTCCCGATGCCAGGAGGAAATAAAGTAGTATTAGCATTGTCGCAACGCCGAAGATGAACTCCGAGGTCTCAATAAAGAGGGTATTGAGCAATTTCGTCTTTTTAACCTCTACCGTATTCCCTTCGGATTTTGGCCCCACGTCTGTAATCTTTTCCATGCTCTTGGTGGCTTCACTTACTTTTTCGACCGGCCCTTTAATGAAACGAAGCTTCTGTTCAACTTTCCTGAGGCTTTGGGGAACCCTTTCTATCCAGTCTGCAGCAGGTTGATAAAAAATATAGAATGAGGCCGATATAACAGCCAGGAGCGCTATTATAACTACCGCAGATCCCAACGCCTGGGGTATGCGTAATCTTTTTAGCGCATCGACGGCAGGAGCTAGTAGAAGTTTTAAGATGATAGCGAAAAAAATGGGGATAAATACGGCACGCGCAAGGTAGAGCGTGTAAAACACCGCAAGTAGGAATAGTCCTGAAATCGAGATGGAACGGATATTTAAGTGCTCTTTAAACACCTCTCCTAACTCGGTTGTCTCGGGAATATGATTGTCGGGGTTATTCTTCTCCATATGACTCATGCCATATCCGTTTTGATTATAACTGAATAGTATTAATCAAAAATGACTCAAGTTCTATATTAACGGGATAGCGGTTATGGTAGGTCCGGGGCCGCCGGATATGAAAGGCCCCGGGGGATGAAAAGGTTTATGTTGTCAGCTAGGTACACGACAAAATGGAATGAGATTATAAAGGCTAATTCTGGTTAATGCGCCAATAATTATTATATAATTATCTCATTTAAGCGTCTGATTAAATTATTGTATGGTATAGAGATGACAAAGGCTAAAAATAATTGAGTGCTATAGTAATTTCATCTTGTCCGCAACCAATATTCTTCCTGAACCTCCACACATATAAGCCCATATTTCCAAACGATTACCTATTGTTAGAAAGTTTGAAAAATTACTAAGGGCCGCACGGGACAATCTCTTTAATTGTTCAGAATCTATGTTTATATAATTGCGATTATCATTTTCATCCATAAGGACTATACCAATAATAGTAAGTTCATCCTCTAATAGTAAGTTCATCCTCTGCAAACTCTCGTTTTACGATTGTACCTTTAAATGTCTCTTCATATTTAGAACACCCAATTCCCCCTGAATATAAGTTAGAAAGCTCATAAATTCCTTTTTCATTGAATTCAGCTGTAGGTAATTTCTCAGTTTGTGCCAAACCATCCAAGGTTATGAACGTGCAAATTAATAACATGAGTATTATCTTAGTCATAGTTAACTCAGTAAGTTGAAGATTATATTAAACAGCATAACTTATTAATTTACCTTGAGTCAAAAATGACAGATTCTCGATATTAGAATGAAAAACAATAGAGCGTTTCAAAAACGGTCCTTTATCGAAAATTTAACTTAATCTATAGGCCTATTTTAGGGAGGGGGGGCAGGTCAACCGGTTTCCGGAGGCTTGACAACTTCTCCTAAAATTGAAGCTTGACACTGGTATATGATTATGAGAAAATCGAATTAATTGTATTCTTAGAATAAACAATATATGGGGGAGGTAAATGATATGGGTAAATTCATAATAGTCTTTTTAACAATCATTTCTTCTATTGTAATGATCTCCTGTACAACTTACGAACAACCAGCGGCTGTGAATTTCGTAGATGAATCACAAATAGTCGGAACACAACCTATACCAAATGATAGTTGCGCAGGTATAGGTGATGGGTTTACTCAGTGCAGATCACAGAATGGACGTTCAATGTGCCAGGCATGTTGTAGCGGGTTATGGCAGCAACTAACTCTCGGCTCGGGAAATATTGAATGCCCGTATAGACCCACTGATACCACATTTGATTGTAACTCGAATAAGTATAATGTAAATTGTAATTATTAGCAGAGCATTAACCCGCATATTCGAACCGTTTTAAACCTGAGAAGCCGCAGTATAGCAATGCGATCAGTTGCAGACTTCCTGAACCTACAGCCTTTACCCCTATTCTCATTACATATGCCCTTGACCTGCTCAAGCGAATCTACAGGGAAGGATACGAATACAAGAAGGCTGGAGTGGCCTTACTGGATCTGGTCCCGGCCGGCGAAAGCCAGCTTAATCTATTTGTTAAGTTCGATTGCTCAAAACATGAGAATTTGATGAAGGCTATGGACCGTATTAACTCACAGTGGGGTAGGGAAACGGTCAGGTCCGGTGCTTCCGGCTATGAAAGGCCCTGGGGGATGAAGAGAGCCATATTGTCCCCAGGATATACAAACTAGCTGGGAAGGGATAGTAAAGGCAAAGGCTACACCCTACAGAATGCCCGGAGACGGAATTGAACCGCCGACACGAGGATTTTCAGTCCTCTGCTCTACCGACTGAGCTATCCGGGCATATGGTGTTTTTTAGTGTTAAACAGAGCCGGAAACGCATATCCAAAAAGCGGATTTAATTCTACCTAACTAAAAATTTACAGGCAAGGGAGAAAATTATCGATACCGGCAGCATGAAAGCCCTGAATAGACAAAAGGGAGAACAGCTGAAACTTCGAGCTGTTCTCCCCCCCGCCCACACAAAGGAGATATGGAGAGATGAGTACACTAAATCAAATCATTTACAGTTGAATCCAGTAAAGCAGCTGCCCCATCACACCGTACTGGTCCTTCTTGAGACCGTCGTCTTTGGTGATGAAGAACCGCTCGTCCGAATGGTCCCATCTGAACTCAGCACGGGCCTCGAAGTTATCGAGGAATTTATTACCCGCTATAAGACCCTTGAAGGGTTTTAAAATCAGTGTCGGCGTAAATTCGAAGAGCTTCTGGTTAAGACCGGTCCTGTACCCCTCGGGGTCATCAAAGTATTCTCCCCTGAGTGCAAGCCTGACCGCCGGGTGCGGATCCAATATGATATAACCCGCAATACCCCACCAGGAAACGTTGTCCTCAGCGCCCAGCTCATCGAATACGACGTCCTGCTGCCATCCGAAATCGGCATCTACCACTAATGTCAGTTTCTCTACGAAAGTTATCGTACCCACCGCAGTTATAAGCTCGCGCCACCCCTCGCCTCCGAACCCGAGACCGCTAGGCTCTTTGCCGAAGTAACCGGTTACCCCGAGCCACGCGCTCGATATGGTGGACCCCGCATAGCTGTAAGCCAGCTGGCTTTCTATCGTCGGGGAATCGTTCAGCTCCTCGACCTGGTCCCATCCGTTGTTAAGACCGGCCGTGAAAGTTATCGGCCCTGCCGTGTAATTGGTCCTTATACCGGTGTGAGTGAACGGGATCGCGAATCCGAACAGTATCGAACGTGTAATGTTCGGGTCCTTCCAGGCCTCTATTACTTCGTACCCGGCCAGGGTCACGAAGCGGCCCGCAAATATGTTGATGCCGTTCCCGACCGGGGCCAATACCTGGAGGTACGCCTGATAAGGGTCGACGACGTCGCTGTCGAACCCTTCGCCGCCCAGCTGGTCAGCCTGCTGCCCGAAGAGTATATCCGCTCTGAAACCGAGAAGGTTCATCAGTCCGCCTTCCATCGACGGCGTCTTAGACACCGAGACAGTAAAGGCGTTAATTGCGAACTGCTGGTTTTCGGGATACAGCGACCGCAGCTGGAGACTGTCCGTTACTCCGCGGTTAAAGACGTACTGGTACGTCGTGTCGACATAAAACCCGAGGTCTATGGCGTCAAAGAAAGTCATGAGCCCGTCATATTTCAGGTCCTTGTCTTCCTGCTCGGTTATGAACTTGTCCATCTTCGTCTGAGTAGCGGCCTTCTCAGATTCGAGCTGTTCTATCCTCCTCATCAGCTCGTCGTTCTGTTTGCTGTTCTGTTCGATCATCTGCTTAAGCTCCTGTATTTCCTGTTCGGTGCTCTGGGCAAATGAAGGGATCGAACCGACCGGCAACAAAAGAGTTAACATCAGAATCGTGAGAGTTAACTTTTTCATTTCTGACCTATCCTCCTTTAAATTAGTTTATTCACCTTGTGTTAGAGTGAGGCCTTCCGGAGACCGGGAGGCCTCACAATGTATATCCGTTCTCATCCGTTTAAGATTTCTGTTCACTTTCCTTATACACTTTGGACCCCTCTTTCTCCGAAAGTTCCGGCGACGACATGTACATCGTCGAGCCGCCGGCCTCGGCCACCTGCTGGAAATCAGGGTATGCGGTCATTCCGTGCTCGCCAATGTCAAGCCCCGCCATTTCCTCTTCCGCAGATACTCTGAGTCCCATCGTCATCTTTATGACCAGGAAGAGAATGAGCGAGCAGATGACGGTGAATACGCCGTAAGCGGCGACACCTATGAGCTGTGTAATAAAGCTGTGTTCCGGATTGGTACTGAATATGCCGACCGCCAGTGTACCCCATATACCGCATACGAGGTGTACGGAAATCGCACCCACAGGATCGTCTATCTTGACTATCCTATCGATAACTATAACGGATACGACGACTATACATCCCGCGACCAACCCGATGATAATCGATGTCAAAGGAGTCGTGACATCAGCTCCGGCAGTTATACCTACAAGACCCGCAAGGCACCCGTTCAAGATCATTGAAAGATCGGGCTTTTTGAATACTATCCACGAAACGATCATGGCTCCGATGACACCCGCTGCGGCTGCTAGCGACGTCGTGACGAATACGAGGGAGACAGGACCGGGATCGGCAGAAAGCACTGACCCGCCGTTAAACCCGAACCATCCAAGCCATAGCATAAACACGCCGATTGTTGCGAGCGGCATACTGTGACCGGGTATCGGCTTGATGCCGTCCTTCATATATTTCCCGATACGAGGGCCCAGGATTATTGCGCCTACCAGAGCTCCCCACCCGCCTACGCTGTGCACGAGTGTAGAGCCCGCAAAATCATAAAAACCCATCGTGTTCAGCCAGCCGCCCCCCCATTTCCATGAACCGGCGATCGTATACACGAAGGAAACGAATAATACGGTGAAAACGAGAAAGCTGGAGAGCTTGATTCTCTCCGCAACAGCCCCCGATACAATGGTTGCAGCGGTGGCGGCGAACATGGCCTGGAATATGAAATCCGTCCAGTACGTGTAATGTCCGTCCGCGTAATCGATTAATCCCGCCGCTCCTTCGGGTGAAGAAAGACCGAACCCAGCAAACCCGAAGTATTCTCCTATCGAGAATGTCCCCGGGTACATGAGGTTGAAACCCACGATCGCATAGGTGAGAAGACCTATTGCGACCACACAGGTATTCTTAAATAAAATATTCGTTGTGTTTTTTGCTCGGGCAAGCCCGGATTCAACCGTTGCAAAACCCAGATGCATTATAAACACGAGAAAACTCGCGACAAGCATCCAGGTGTTGTTAACTGTGAATATTGCATCAGCTACAGTCGGCCCGGCATCTTCCTGAGCGTTCGCCAATGACGACCCTAAAACCAGCAGGGCCAGAAGAGGCATAAAACCCGCATACCTTGTTATTCCCTTCAATCCACGATCAACCCATTCCATAACGTAAATCCTCCTTTGGAAACGATCTGATACGAGATCCTCACTAACCAAAAATGCAAGAGATATGCCATGTGGAATTCAGAAGAAATACCTGAAGTTAATAAAGCTCTTACCTTTCAAGATCATTGAATAATATTGCTGGAAACGAGCAATTTGAGAGGACCGCGGGTAAAGTCTTCTTTGCCTAGTTATTAAGCACGCAGGTTTGATTTTCGTGCATATCTAAATTCGGGCAGAGACGAGACGAATCAGTGGATATTCTCGGAGACGGAATGCGTTACGGAGCAGTCAGAAATCCACGGGCGGAGCAATCCAGAAGTATTGAATAAATGAGTACGGCGGTCGGTCCGATACCTATTCTATATCTAGCGCCTTGCCTTTGGTTTCGGGGAGCGTTAGAACAACTATCGCGGCTGCGACCGCAAAAACCGAAACCGTGGTGAGACCGACTGCGAAGCCGTACTTGTCTACGAGGAATCCAATGAGAGGAGGCGCGACTGCCGAGACCCCCCTTCCGACGTTGTAACAGAACCCTTGAGCGGTCCCTCTCGCCCTTGTCGGGAATATCTCGGAGAAAATAGCCCCGAAACCGGAATAAAACCCCGTGCCGAAAAACCCGATAAACGGCCCCAGGATGAGCACTTCTTTTAAGGTGGTCGCGTGGCCGAAAAACCATACGAGAACAGCCATAACGAGGAGATACCCTACGAACACGGGCCTCCGCCCGAACTTGTCGCTTATAAACCCGAAAGTATTACACCCGATGAACGCTCCTATATTAATAGGTATGATCCATATAAAGCCTTTGGTGTTCAGGCCCACGCCCTTATCGCTGGCCAGGAACTGGGGCAGCCAGAAATACAGACCCCAGTACGCGATCATGCACAGGCTCGTGAGGAGAGAGGCGGTAATCGTATACCTGATTAGATCGGGTGCGAATATCTGACCCAGAGTGAAGCCATGACCCTTTTCACTCAGCTTCCCTGCCTTTCTGAGCTCGCTGGTTTTCTTCCAGACCTCGGGCTCATCGAGATGTCTCCTTATGTAAAAGACAAGAAAAGCAGGTGCGACACCGACAAAGAACAGGACCCTCCATCCGAGGTCGAGCCCGTCGAGGCTTATATTGAGGAGAGGGATCGTGTAAGTCTCGCCGGCTTTAAAAAACGGGATTATAAGCGTGGCCAGTATCGCGGCGAGTATGTAGCCGATGCCCCAGCCGCTCTGGACCATACCGATGACCTTTCCCCTGTGCTCTTTCGGCCATTTCTCCGCGACCAGCACCTCGCCCGACGCCCACTCGCCTCCCATTCCGAGTCCGAGGATCAGACGGCAAACGAGAAGAAATCCGATGTTGGGCGCGAATGCGCTCAGGCCCGTGAAGGCAGAATATAATAGTATCGTATACGTAAGCGCTCTCACGCGCCCTATATAATCGGACACTATTCCGAAGAGCGCCCCGCCGAAGGCGGAAGAAAACAGCGTGACCGAGAACAACGCGCCGACCCAGGTCTCCGAAAGGTTAAACACCTTCCCTATCGACCCCACGGCGAACGCAAAGAGAAGGAGGTCCATCGCATCGAGGGTCCATCCCAGGAAGGCCGCGTAAAACGCCTTCCACTGATCTGGATATATGTCCCTAGTCCAGGCGAAGAGCCCGCGCCGCGAATCCGAATTTCCAGCCGTACCGCCGCTCATTCTTTAGTCTCCTTTCCCCGGCAACTTTCCTCCATCCTACTAAATTTCCAGGTTCGTGTCAATCGGGTAAATTCGGGGGGATTACCGCCCCTAAATATAAAATTTACTGCATCTTACGTATATTTTCACACTGGATTTTTTCTTGACTAAGCCCGGCGTGAGCATTACATTGTTAATTACATGAGAAATAAGTATTTATATATGGAGACCTACGGCTGTCAGATGAACGAGTACGATTCCGACAGGATCCGGAACGCTCTCGGCGCCGAGACGACCGACAACCCGGCCGAAGCCGATATTATTATCATCAATACGTGCGCGATCAGGGATAAAGCGGACCAGAAGGCGTTTAGCAGTCTCGGCAAGTATAAACATCTGAAGTCGAACAACCCCGACCTCATCGTCGGAATATCGGGCTGCGTCGCGCAGCTTTACGGGGAAAAGCTCCTTCACAGAATGCCGCATCTCGATTTCGTACTGGGCCCGAGGGCGATCCCCAGGCTGCCCGAGCTGATTAAGAAAATAGAAACCGAGAAGAAAAGGGCCGTAGAAACCTCTTACGACATCGAGGAGCTCTTCGACGTCGAGCCCTATCACAGCCAGGGAAAAGTCACGGCATTCGTTTCGGTCCAGCAGGGATGCAATAAAAGGTGCTCATACTGCATAGTGCCCCGCGTAAGGGGCGATGAAGTCAACAGACCGCTCGAGGACATATTGAGGGAAACGAGGAACCTCGTGGATAAGGGTGTCCGAGAGGTGACGTTCATCGGGCAGACAGTCAACTCATGGAAAGAGAACGGTTATAAGTTCGGAGACCTTTTGAGGGCCGCAGCCGACGTGGAAAACCTGGAAAGGATCAGGTTCACGACTTCCTACCCGAGGGACATAACCGGAAGGATGATCGAAGCGGTGAGGGACGTGCCTAAAATATGCCGCCACATACACCTGCCCGTTCAGTCCGGGTCAAACTCGATACTCGGAAAGATGAAGAGGACGTATACCAGGGAATGGTACTCGGATATCGTTAAACGATTAAGGGACGCTCTGCCCGACATGGCGGTTACCACGGACATTATCATCGGTTATCCGGGTGAGACGGAGGGTGACTTCAGGGACACGATGTCATTACTCGAAGAGATCGAATTCGAAAGCGCGTTCTCCTTCAAATTCTCCCCCCGCCCGGGCACTCCCGCGGCCGCTCTTCCTGCGGACGAGACCGTAGGCGAGGATACCGCGAGCAGGAGGCTTTCCATGCTCCAGTCGTACCAGCGGGATATTACAATGAGAAAAAACCGCGGCAGGGTCGGGTATATTGAGGAAGTGCTGGCCGAGGGGACGAGCAAGAACGATCCGGAATTCCTGACAGGAAGGACGAGTCACAACAGAATCACCCATTTCAGGGGGGATAGCGCGCTTTCAGGGAAAATGCTGAAGGTCAGGATCACCGAGGGACTATTTAATTCCCTTCGCGGCGATCTGTCTGTATAATTATGAAGGGAGGTGAATTATGTTTCTTCTGATGAAAATTTCGGGGATAGCTCTCGATCCGTTCACGAACACCCCTATCGTAATACTAAAGGACACCGCGAACGAAAAGACCCTCCCGATATGGATAGGGTTTATGGAAGCGAGCTCGATCGCCATGGAGCTTGAGAAAACCCCCCGCATAAGGCCCATCACACACGACCTCGTCAAGAACCTCATCGAGAAGCTGAAATTCATAGTTACGAAGATAGAGGTCACCGACCTCCGCGACGATACTTTCTACGCGCGCATCTATCTCAAGAGAGAGAGCGAAGAGTACTCACTCGATTCGAGGCCGAGCGACGCGATCGCTATAGCCCTCAGGACAGACTCCCCGATATACGTCAACGAAGAGGTCATCGAGAAATCGAAGAAAATCGAGATAGACGAGGATAAAGATAAGTTAGCCGAGCTCCTGGACAAGATCCCGGAAGGTGATTTCGGTAAATACAAGATGTGAATTAGTAACGCCGGTTTGGTTTTCTATAATTAGACTTACAATTCCCCCGCCTCGTCCATATCCTCGAGGTCGTCCCCGTTTCCGTCGTCGAGCTCGTGTTTGGCAAGCCGGTACCTGAGCGAGCGCAGTGTTATACCGAGGAGCCTCGCGGCCTCGGTCTTGTTTCCGTTCGTGGTCCTGAGCGCCTTCTCTATCATCTTTCTCTCGACGTCCCCGAGGAGGGTATCCAGGCTCGAGTTCGATGCGAAGCTCGTGTCGAGGTCGAGATAGTCCCTTCCGGTGACCAGCTGAGGCAGGGTTTCCTGACGTATGACGTTCGACGACTCGAGGGCCACGCACCTGGCGATTATATTCTCGAGCTCCCTCACGTTGCCCGGGTAATGATAGTTCTCGAGTATCTCGAGGGCCTTCGGAGAAATGCCCCTGATGTCCTTCTCCATTTCAACCGAATACTTGTTAATGAAATGAATAGCGAGCGGAGATACGTCTATCTTCCTCTCCCTCAGTGGGGGGAGTACGATTTTAATAACGTTAAGGCGATAGAAGAGGTCCTCTCTGAACTTTCCGTTCGTGACCTCGTCTTCGAGCTTTTTATTCGTCGCCGCTATGACCCTTACATCAACGCTTACAGCCTCGGTGCCGCCCAAGGCTCTTATTTTCTTCTCTTCGAGCACCCTCAAGAGCTTTACCTGAAGATGAAGCGGCAGGTCGCCGATTTCATCCAGGAAAATGGTGCCGCCGTCCGCTTCCTCGAACAGTCCGCGCTTATCCCTCACTGCGCCCGTGAACGCGCCCTTTTTGTATCCGAAGAGCTCGCTCTCCATCAGGGATTCGGGAATAGCCCCGCAGTTTACGGGGACGAAGGCTCTTTCGTGTCTCGAGCCGCTGTAATGAATGGCCCTCGCCACGAGTTCTTTCCCCGTACCGCTCTCGCCTGTGATAAGAACGCTCACGTTCAGCTCCGCTACACGT
This sequence comes from Thermodesulfobacteriota bacterium, assembly GCA_041753155.1. GTDB lineage: Bacteria > Desulfobacterota_D > UBA1144 > Nemesobacterales > UBA2774 > 2-12-FULL-53-21. Next base: position 176,074 of record JBGSVA010000062.1, read on the forward strand.
TTTATCAGCTCGAAGACTTTGACGATGGAAGGGCTTCTGCCAATGATGTTTCCGAATCCGTACTGCGTCTCAAGCTCCTTCCTGAGCCTGGTATTCTCACGCTCGAGCTTCTTCTTTTCGAGCGCCTTTTTGATTACAAGCTTTATCTCGTCGATTTTGAAGGGCTTGGTGATGTAGTCGTATGCCCCGAGCTTCATTGCCTCGATCGCAGTCTCGTGCGAGGCGTACGCGGTTATCATTATCACCGTAGTGTCAGGGCTCTTTTCATTAAATTTCTTGAGTACCTCGATCCCGTTCAGTACCGGCATCTGGATGTCGACGATCGCCAGGTCGAAGAGCTTCTCTTCGATCTTGTCTATGGCTTCGGTACCGTCGGCGGCGGTCTCGACGTTATAGCCGTCTTTCTGGAGCATTATCTCCAGGAATTCCCTCATGCCCGGCTCGTCGTCCACGACCAGAATGTTGCTGTCATTCAGCCCCATCTGATACCTCCGGGCGGGATTCAATGTATAACATCGGCAGGCACCTCATTAAATCTCGGTAATGTGATAACGAAAGTCGCCCCGTTACCGCGCGAACTCACCACATTTATATTTCCATTATAACCTTCTATAACCTTTTGTACAATTGCGAGACCAAGCCCCGTGCCCACCTCTTTCGTAGTGAAAAACGGGTCGAAAATCCTCGAGATAAAATTCTCGTCTATCCCCTTGCCTTCGTCCGATATCTCGATGACCACGTTGTTCTCTTCGGTCTTCGATTTAATTATTATCAGACCGCCGATCGGCATTGCGTCAACGGAATTGAGGAGGAGGTTCCACACCGCCTGCTTCAGGCGGTACGAATCCGCCTGGACGTAAATACCGTTTTCGACCTGGTTTATTATCTCTATGTTGCCGCGCCTTATGGTCTTCGCGAAGGACTCGACAGTATCGTTGACTATGCGCCCGAGGTCTACCAGCGTGGTCAGCTTCTGTATCGGCATCGTGAGTATGAGAAAGTCCTCGACGAGCAGATTCAGCCTCTCTACTTCCTGAGAGGCCATGCGTACGAGCCTCAGGTTCTCCTCCGTAGGCTTAACGTCGCTGCCCAGTATCTCGACGGCACCGCTGATAGCCGAAAGCGGGTTCCTCAGCTCGTGCGCGAGACCCGCCGCAAGCTGACCGAGCAGCGCCATCTTCTCCGATGTCCTCAAGCGGTCTTCCAGCTCCTTAACCTCGGTCAGGTCCTGGAATATGATAATGTACCCCCGCGTCTTGTCGTCCGTATCTTTCAGATCGGAGGAGGAGAAACCGAGTGTGACCATCCTGCCGTCGGGAGCCGTATACAGCATCTGCTCCCTCTTCTTCGAAACGAGGTCCTCGAGATGGAGACCCGACATGAACTGACCGAGATCCTTGCCCAAAATCTTATCCTCGGCGCGTATGCCCAGGATTTCCAGACCGGTCCTGTTAGCGGATATGATCTTGCCGTCCAGGTTCAGCGTGATTACCCCGCTCGTGAGACTCTGAATTATATTCTCATGAAGATTCTGGAGTATCCGCAGGCTTCTTTCACTTTCACCGAGCTCCCTGCCCGCCGTCCGGAACCTCTCCGAAAGATACCCCGAGAGGATTGCGACGAGGAGGAAACCGGTCAGATGAAAATATGTGGAAACGAGCCCTATTTCCCCCCACTCGGATAGGGATCTCCATATACCTTGACCGGGCTCCATCGGGATCTCGGCCCTGATCTGATAAAAGACGATCAGGACGTAGACAAGGCCTGAAACGAGGGCGGTGAAGTAGCTCGCAAGCTTGGTTAGTGCGATGCTCGCATAAATAATAATTAAGACATACAAGAATATAAAAGGGCTCGACTTCCCGCCAGTCACGAAGATTACTGTCGAAGCGAGAGCCAGGTCGAAGAAAAGCTGAGCGATCTTAAACATTTTGGGGTGCCGCTGGAAAAGAGACTGGAGCAGGAGAGAAACGAGGCTCAGGAAATAAATTACGGCTACGATTACAGCCAGATAAAAGGCTTCTTTCCTCGCGCCCCGGCCGTAATAAATCACGGCTCCAGACCCGAGAAGGACGGTCGTTATGATCACCCTTAGTACTACCGAGCTCCTTAGGCCTCCGTCAGGATTCTGAAGAACTTTCATATCGCTTTAAGACTATACCTCCAGTTAAATTGCCGCAAGAGTAATAAACACCCGTCTATCTATGAATGTACAAGAATAAAGGAAAGTTAGGCGCCGATAGTCAGTGTGTCAATTCGCCATGGTAGACACGAGCTTAAACATCGGAAGGTACATCGAGACGACTATGACTCCGACCGTGGCCCCCAGGATAGTTATCATGATGGGCTCCAGCGCCGACAGCAGGGACGCGACCGCTATATCGACCTCTTCTTCGTAAAAATCGGCAATTTTATTCAGCATATCCTCGAGTGCGCCCGTCTGCTCGCCGACCGAAATCATCTGCACGACCATCGGCGGGAAGAGCTTGGGCCTGGCCATTAGCGGCTCGGCAAGTGTCTGCCCCTCGCTAATCCCTTTCCGGGCTTCGAGGATCGCCTCCTCGGTTATGATGTTGCCCGAGGCCTTCGCCGTAATTTCGAGTCCGTCCAGTATGGCAATACCGCCTGCCGTAAGCGTAGCGAGCGTCCTGCAGAACCTCGCGATGACGGTCTTCAGAAGCAACGGACCCACGAGCCATAACTTGAGCAGGAATGCATCGAACAGCCTTCTAATCTTGTAGGATTTATTGTAGCTAAACCCTACAAGGAAAAATATGGCCGCGATAGCTATCAATATGTAAAGGATATTGTGTCTCGTAAAAAAGCTGATATCGACCACAAGCTGCGTTAAAGCAGGCAGGGTCGTCCCCATATCCTTGAACATCTCGGCGAACACGGGAACAACGAAGATTATTACTATCGCGAGGACCATAATGGCTACGCTGATGACTATCGCGGGGTAGACCATGGCCCCTTTAATCTTTCTTTTGATCGAATCCATTTTTTCGAGATAGCTTGCGAGCCTCTGCAGTATCACGTCGAGAACGCCGCCCGTCTCGCCGGCTTTAATAAGCTGGGTATAGAGGTTGTTGAACACCTTCGGGTGCTTTGCCAGGGAATCGGCGAACGTGGAGCCTGCCTCGACGTCCTCTTTTACCCTGACAATTATCTGCTTGAACTTTAGATTCGGATGCTGGGACGCTATGATATCGAGCCCCCTCACCAGCGGAAGCCCGGCGTCTATCATCGTCGAGAGCTGCCTCGTAAAGATTACGAGGTCCCTCGTGGATATCGAGCCGAAGGTAATGTTTAATCCGAAGAGCTTGCCCTTCTCCTTTATCCGGTTCGGTATAGGCTGTATCTGCATCTGCCTGAGACGGGCCAGCACCGCAGACCTGCTGGGGGCGTCCATCTCGCCCTTCTTTATCGTCCCTCCGAACCTGCCTTCCCAAACGAATACCGGCATTACGGGTTCCTCTCTTTCTGCTTCATCGAATTTTCATGTCGCTTCATGCCGCGCCCCGGAGGCTCATTGCCTCATCATACGCTCTTTCGAACCCTCCGAAGTGGAGCGTTCGCTTATCATTCGTTTAATTTCTTCCGGCTCCTGAGACTTCCCTATGGCATCGTCGAAACTGATGAGCTTCCTCAGGTATAAATCGGTGAGGCTCTGGTTGAGGGTCTGCATTTTCCATTTCTCCTGTCCGATCTGCTGCTGTGAATAGATCTGATGCACCTTGTCCTCGCGGATGAGGTTCCTGATCGCGGGGTTGGGTATGAGCACTTCTACGGCGAGCACACGCCCTCCGCCGAGCTTCGGGATGAGCGTCTGACAGAGTATGCCTTCGAGCACGAAAGACAGCTGAGCTCTTACCTGCGACTGCTCGTGCGGCGGGAAAACGTCTATGATACGGTTGATCGTCTGTACAGCCGTGTTCGTATGGAGCGTCGCGAGAGTGAGGTGCCCGGTCTCGGATAACGTGAGCGCTATCTTTATTGTCTCGAGGTCCCTCATCTCACCTATGAGAACCACGTCAGGGTCTTCCCTTAAAACGCTCTTGAGCGCGTTCGCGAAACTCTTGGTGTCGCTCCCTACCTCCCTCTGATTAACTATGCAGTTCTTGTGCTCGAAAACATACTCTATAGGGTCTTCGATCGTAACGATGTGCTCGTGACGCTCCTTATTTACCTGGTCTACGACGCTCGCGAGCGTCGTAGTCTTACCCGAGCCTGTGGGGCCCGTAATTACGATAAGCCCCCTCGGCTTCCTTGCGAGGTCCGCGAGCACAGGGGGGAGCCCCAGCTCCTGAAAGCTTTTCAGCAAGAAAGGAAGCAGCCTGAACGCGCCCGCGACCGCGCCTCTCTGCGTAAAAACATTCCCGCGGAAACGGCCGAGGTTCTCAATTCCGAAGGAGAAATCGAGCTCCCAGTTTTCCTCGAACCTGTGTTTCTGCATGTCGGTAAGCACGCTGTAGCAAATGTCTTTCGTATCGGTAGGGGTAAGCGGGGGATGCTTGACCGGTGCCAGCTTGCCGTCGATCCTGATCATCGGCGGCACGCCCGCAGTTATATGCAGGTCCGATGCGCCGTTTTCTGCCATGAGTTTTAGAAGCTTATCTATCGCTATCGACACCCTATCCTCCGCAGGCTAATCATCGGCCGCCGTATTCCTCACGACTTCCTCAATAGAGGTTATACCACTTTTCAGCTTCTGAAGTGCGCTTTGCCTGAGCGTTCTCATGCCCTGCCTGATCCCCTCCCGTTTTATTTCGAGAGACGAAGCGCCGCTGAGTATGAATTCCTTGAGCTCGTCGGTCAATTCCATAACCTCGAACACGGCGAGCCTGCCTTTATATCCGGTCCCGGAGCACGTCTTGCAGCCCTCTCCCTTCCCTTTATAGACTATGTAATCGGAAACTTCCTTTGGAGGCACACCGAGATCTATCAGAACCTGGGGGGCGACCTCCGTTTCCTGCTTGCACTCGTGACATACCACCCTTACGAGACGCTGAGCCACTATGGCATTGAGGGACGCTGTAACGAGGAACGGCTCAACACCCATATTGAGGAGCCTCGTTATGGTAGAGGGGGCGTCGTTGGTATGGAGGGTCGTGAGGACGAGGTGCCCGGTAAGCGCTGACTTAATCGCTATCTCCGCCGTTTCATAATCCCTGATCTCGCCGACGAGGATGATATCCGGGTCCTGTCTTAAGAACGACCTCAAGCAGGCGGCGAACGTGAGACCGATCTCCTCGTGCACCTGCACCTGGTTTACACCGGGGAGACTGTACTCCACGGGGTCTTCAGCCGTCGAGATGTTTACGTCTATCTGGTTTAGATCCATGAGGCTCGAGTAGAGGGTAGTCGTTTTACCGCTGCCCGTCGGACCCGTGATCAGCACCATGCCGAACGGCTGGTAAATCGACCTCCTGAAAACCTCCAGCTGGTCCTCATAAAACCCGAGCTTCGTCAGGTCCAGCTGCAGCGACTCTTTGTCCAGAATCCTCATGACGACCTTTTCTCCGAACAGGGTCGGAACCACGGAAACACGGTATTCCATAGTCCTGTTCTGATTCATCTTCACCTTGATTCGGCCGTCCTGAGGGAGCCTCCTCTCCGCTATGTCGAGGTTCGACATTACCTTTATTCTCGATGATACCGCGTTTTTGAGCTTTAACGGCGGGTGCATAGTATCGTACAGCACTCCGTCTATCCTGTACCTGACCCGGAGAGATTTTTCGTAAGGCTCGATATGTATATCGCTCGCCCCCTTCCTGATCGAATCCATCAGCAGATGGTTTACGAGCTTTATTACGGGGGCTTCTTCCGAGGCCCTTTCGAGGTCGTTGAGGTCCATATTTTCTTCGCCGCTTATTTCGATGAGGAACTCATCGAGGTCGCCCATGAGCTTGTCTACTGCGGCCGTGCTCTCCTGGGCCTTCCTCGCGTCTTCCCATTCCTTCTGAGAGCCGTAGAACCTCTCGATCGCATTTCTTATGGACCTCTCGGAAGTCACGACGACCTCGATGTTATGGCCGGTTGCGAACTTGAGGTCATCGACTGCGAAAATATTTGACGGATCGGACATGGCGACGACCAGCGTCGACCCGGATTTGTTTATCGGGATGAGTTTATGTTTTATTGCGGATTCTCTGGAAACGGATTTCAAAACGTCGATCGAGATTTCGAACTGGTCGAGATTTATTGCGGGAACTCCGTATTGCTTGCTCAGATACGCGACCAGCTGGTGCTCGTCTATATATCCGAGATTGAGGAGGGTCTCCCCAAGCCTTTTCCCCGTTTCCTTCTGCTCCTGGATGGCTGTTTTAAGCTGATCAAGGTTGATTACATCCTCTTTGATCAGTATATCGCCCATCTGTGCGCTGACTCGCTGCTCTTTCATCTCTATCCTGTCGTTATCAGGGCCCCTATTAAGTTACGGTCTGTTGCCATCCCGCGGATTACCGTGCATCAAAATTCGGTTCAAGAACAGTGAGTCGTGGAAATGGATATCGCCCTGCAACCGGCAGTCCTGCCGCAGGACTCATTCGCGCTTCGGTACTCCGGTCCCGAACGGTCCGGGACAGGAACCTTGCGCCATATCTTTTCGAACAGACTCCCCTCATCAAAGTATAGGCCCAATATTGCGTCTGTAGTTGATCCGTTTTAAATAAACCCATGCCTATCAACCGTCTACTGAAAAATAGCAAAATATATGCCATGGAACCGAAGAAGCCCATTCACCACATAAGTTACTAAGATGACAATAAAATCTTAAGAATTTCATGTAACCCGCAGTTATCACTTATGATTTGAGATGACGAATATTGTTGGGCAGCGACTTTATTTGTCACCCGGAGGGAGCATTAAGCAAAAGAGGAATGACAGAATTAAATATTTCATAATACAAGCAAGTTATGGAACGCATACGATGTTCGGATCTATTTTTTCCGTCGCCGGCAGAATAAAGCCGATGACGGGCTCAGTCCGCACCCCAATACCCTCGTTCGGGTAGAATTAAGCGCATGAACGAAGAAAAGCAGATAATAATAGCGGGCGGAGGGCTCGCAGGTTCGGAGGCAGCCCATGCGGCATCGAAATTAGGTATTAAAGTCAAATTATACGAGATGAGGCCGCTTAAAATGTCCCCGGCTCATAATTCCGGAGACCTGGGCGAGCTCGTATGCAGCAACTCTTTAAAGTCCGACTCTATCGAAAATGCAAGCGGAATACTCAAAGAGGAGATGAGGCAGCTGGGCTCGCTCGTCATAGAGGCTGCCGAGAAGACACGCGTTCCCGCAGGCAAGGCCCTGGCGGTAGACCGGATCGCCTTCGCGCAATATATAACCGGGAAACTCGAAAAAAATCCGCTTATAGAGATCGTGAGGGAAGAATTCAGGAGTATTACGGACTCCCCCGGCACACCCCTCATAATCGCGACTGGTCCGCTTACGTCGGAGTTTCTCGCGGAAAACATCCGGGACCTGACCGACTCCGCCCATTTATATTTCTACGACGCTATATCCCCCATAATCGACGGGGATTCAATTGATTATTCGAGGGTTTACAGGGCATCGAGGTACGAGAACGGGGAAGAGGGAGAGGGAGATTATATAAACTGCCCTATCGACAGGGAGGGATACTACGCGCTAGTGGAGGAGATATTGAAGGCCGAGAAGACCGAGACGAGGGATTTCGAAAAGGGGATCTACTTTGAGAGCTGTCTGCCGGTCGAGGAGATAGTCGAGCGGGGCAGGGAAACATTAAGGTACGGTCCCGCGCGGCCAGTGGGGCTAAGGGACCCGCGCACCGGCATTACGCCCTTTGCCGTCGTCCAGCTGAGGTCGGAGAACGAGGAACGCTCGATGTACAACATGGTCGGATTTCAGACGAAGCTCAAATATCCCGAGCAGCGGAGGATATTCAGGATGATTCCCGGACTCGAGAAGGCCGAGTTCATGAGGTACGGAAGCGTCCATAGAAACACGTATCTCGACTCCCCGAGGCTGCTCAGCGAAACGCTTCAGCTTAAGGACCATGACCGGATATTCTTTGCCGGCCAGATAGTAGGGGTCGAAGGGTATATCGAATCGGCGGCCATGGGAATCATTGCGGGTATCAATGCGGCAAGGGCCGCCATGTGCGAAGCCCCCATAGTCCCGTCCCCTGAGACCGCAACAGGCTCCCTCCTCAGATATATATCGGACGGGGGCATCAAGAACTTTCAGCCGATGAATATTAATTTCGGGTTATTCCCCCCTCCCGGGGAAAAAATCCCGAAATCCCGGAAGAAAAGTTACATTGCGGAAAGGGCCCTGGGAGCCATGTCCCGGTTCTGCCCGTTCAGGTCGCGATCGGTTTAAACGAATATCGGCTCTGACCGGAGGGTTTTTCACACTTTAAAGTCACGATATAAATATAGGAAATACCTAATCATTTATACTTGACAATTAAGCCAAAGTGGTCTAATTTTTAAACTATGTTGCAGAATAAAGCTGAAGTGAGTCTTCCTGATAAGATATATTTCCGGATCGGGGAAGTAAGTGATTTTACCGGGATCAAGCCCTATGTGCTTAGGTACTGGGAGAGCGAGTTCGAAGAGATAACCCCGATCAGGAGAAAGTCGCAGAGACTCTATGACCGTGAGGCCATACACACGATAATTAAGATTAAAAATATGCTTTATGAGCAGAGTTTTACGATAGCCGGCGCCAAGAAGAAGCTTAAAGAAGAAGCCAATCAGAAGCGTGTCAGCACTAAAGTTAACGTTTTGCTGCATGAAGTATTGGGCGAATTGAAGTCCATTAAGCAGAACCTGGGATAGTTAATTCGCTTCCCCTCTTTCCATAGAAACTTTCCATATCACTCATACGGGGTGTAGCGCAGCTTGGTAGCGCATCGGCATGGGGTGCCGAGGGTCGCCGGTTCGAGTCCGGCCACCCCGACCATATACCGATACATTTTTCAGTTAATGAATTATCAACGAAACTTGCCCGGCGCTGTCAATTGTGTATTTTCTATTGCCTGACCGGATGATTCCATCCCATCGGTAAATAAATCATGCCGCCGACAATACTCATATCGAACGACGACGGAATAAACTCGGAAGGGCTTCACAAGCTCCACGAAGCCCTGAAACCCCTCGGGGAGGTCTGCATAGTCGCCCCCGACAGGGACCAGAGCGCGGTCAGCCATTCCCTGAGCCTCCACCGTCCGCTCAGGATCGAACAGATATCGGATAATGTTTATACAGTGGACGGGACCCCGACGGACTGCATCAACCTGGCCTTAAACGGTATCCTGAAAGACAGGAAGCCCGACTTGGTCGTATCGGGAATAAACAAGGGAGAAAACCTCGGCGACGATATAACGTATTCGGGCACAGTGAGCGCGGCCATGGAAGGAGCCCTCCTCGGAATCAACTCTATTGCGATATCGCTGGCGACGAAGGTAAATTTCAACTTCGACGCGGCTATCCGTTATTCGCAGATTATAGCGATGTACGTGCTGGAAAAAAAGCTCCCGGAGGATACCATTCTCAACGTGAACGTACCCAGCCTACCCGTCGAGAATATTAAAGGCGTCCTGGTGACGAGACAGGGCAAGCGCGTATACGGAGAGCCGGTCGTGGAAAAGGTCGACCCCAGGGGGAAAAAATACTACTGGATCGGCGGATACGAGCTCGGGTCCGTCGAGATAGAGAACTCGGACATAACAGCCGTGAGGGACGGCTACGTCTCGGTGACGCCGATATGCCTCGATCTCACAAACTACGGCTTCCTCGAAAAACTGAGATCCGACCTCCCCCGGAGACTTTGATAATATCAGATAAACTTATTCGCAAAGTACAGGGCTTATTTAATTACGCGAAAACCCATCCGTTCCTCTTATATATCGGCCCCTGACCCGCGAAAAAAACGTTATGAGGTCAGATACCGGTGTGCTATTATTTATACCTCGTGATTGGAGAGATTTGAGACATGGGCGACTTTTATCAGAGTGAATCATTCTCGACGCTCCACAGACTCAACAGAAAAAATGTGGGGCAGTTAGAAGAACAGCTGCAGGAGTTCTGCCAGACGCGTCCCATAGCGCTCGTGCTTCCGTGCCTTTACACCGAGCTCAAGGGGAAGGCTCTCAAACTAATCCTGAAACAGTTGAAGGAAGTCCGATACCTGAACGAGATCGTGATAACGCTCGGGAAGGCGAACGAAAAGGAATTCAAGCACGCTCAGGAGTTCTTTTCCGTCCTTCCGGATAACCATAAGATCATATGGGACGACGGGGACAGGATGACCGCTATCTTTAACCTGTTAGAAGAGAGCGGCCTCGATATCGGTGAGCCGGGAAAAGGGAGAGCGGCATGGATCGCATACGGGTATGTGCTGGCGGGAGAGACGAGCGAAGTTATAGCGCTTCACGACTGCGATATAATCACGTACAACCGTGAGCTCCTTGCCAGGCTATGCTATCCCCTCGCGAACCCGAATATGGATTATGAATTCTGCAAAGGGTATTACTCGAGAGTCACCGACAGGATGTACGGAAGGGTTACAAGACTTTTCATATCACCGGTAATAAGGGCGCTCAAAAAGATTTTCGGACACCTCCCGTTCCTCGTCTATCTGGACGGATTCAGGTATCCCCTGGCAGGGGAATTCTCGATGAAAACAGACCTCGTGAGAGTGAACAGGATCCCTGCCGACTGGGGGCTCGAAGTCGGCTCGCTTGCCGAGGTGTTCAGGAACGTCTCGCTCAAGAGGATTTGCCAGGTGGACCTCGCGGACAATTACGAGCATAAGCACCAGCGCTTATCGCAGGACGGCGAGATAGGCGGCCTCCTTAAGATGTGCGCCGATATATCCAAGTCGCTTTTCAGGACCCTGTCGTCTGAAGGGGTAACTTTCTCGGAGAGCATCTTCAATACACTCCTGGTTACGTATCTAAAAATAGCCCAGGATACGATAAAGATGTATGAGGACGATGCCGCGATCAACGGTTTAATTTTCGACAGGCACGCAGAGGCGCTCGCAGTCGAGACATTCGCGCGAGGCATAAGGATAGCGAGCCGGCAATTCCTCGAGAACCCTCTCGGCTCGCAGCTGATCCCGAACTGGAGCAGGGTGACCTCCGCCATCCCGGATATTCTCGATATGTTAAAGGACGCGGTCGATAAGGACAATGCCCCATAGATTCCTTATATTTACCGACCTCGACGGAACGCTTCTCGACCACGATACATATTCATTCGACAGGGCGCTTCCGGCTCTGCGTTTCCTGGACAAAGAAAATATTCCCCTCGTAATCAATACCAGCAAATCCCGCGGGGAGATCGAAATGTACAGATCTCTTCTCGGGAACAGACACCCGTTCGTATCGGAAAACGGCGGGGGGATCTTCATACCCGAAGGCTACTTCAGCCGCAAATTCCGCTACGACAGGGCATCGGACGGATACCTCGTGATCGAGCCCGGGACGCCGCGGGAGACGCTCAGGGGTGTTCTCAAGTCAGTGGCTTCCGAAACTGGGATACGGTTAAGGGGCATATCCGATATGTCCCTGTCCGAGATCATGGAAGCTACGGGTCTCGACGAGGAGTCCGCCGGATTGGCGATGGAGAGGAGTTATAGCGAACCTTTTCTTATTTACGGAGACGAGGAGGAGGTAGGGAGAAAGATAGTTGAAAAAGGTTATAACCACACTCGGGGAAGCAGGTTCCACCATATTCTCGGGGAAAATGACAAGGGGAAAGCAGTAAGAATCCTCTCCGGAATTTTTAGAATCGAATCACCTTCAATTGAGACTGTAGGAGTCGGGGACAGCCCGAATGATCTCTCGATGCTGAAAGAGGTCGATTTCCCAATACTCATCCGGAAAAGGGGCGGAATCTATGACAGCGGGTGCCGTCTCGAAAACCTGACCCTCGCGGACGGAGAAGGCCCCGCCGGCTTTAACTCTGCAATATTAAAGTTTTTTATAAAGTATGAAGAAAAAACATCTACCGAAAATAGAATTTAAGCTTCCTGAGTGGTATCATATTGTCTGTGAGGCAGATTAGGTTAAAGCACCTGAAAAAACCGCGTAAAAAGTCCTTCCTCCCTTTTATAATCGGCTCGATATTCTTTCACCTGCTCATCCTGGCCATTATTCTGGTTTATCAATTCGAAATCATAGGTAAACAGGCGAAGAAAGAAAAGAAGGAACCGGATTATATCGAGATCACCGAGCTGCCTGTACCCAAGGAAAAGGAAACAAAGCCGCCTCAAGAGACCAAGCGGCTCGCAGAACGGTCACACGATGCCAAGGAAGAAAAAACCAGAGACCAGTTCACGAAGAGGTCGGTAGCCCTCCCTCCGCCGCAAAAACCGGCAGTCCCGCAGAAACCGAAACCTGAAGTAAAGAAGCAGGAACCAAAAAAAACCGCGAAGAAAGAGGAGACCAAACCCAAGACGGCCGAAAAACCAAAACAGGAGACGACCCGGCAGAGTATTACGCGAGAGGACCTGCTCCGTGACAAGACCCTGGCGTCACTCCCCAAAGAGCAGCTCAGGGAAGATACCGGAAGTCAGAAAGCGACCGGCCAAAAATACGAGGAACGGGCCGTTCCCAACATATCGAAGGAGCAATTGTTCAGCAACGTCCCGAATACGTTCCCCGAGAGCTCGCAGAGCACTCAGGATTATCTCGGCGCGAGGGACGTAAACATGAGAGAGGACACGGTTGAGCTTAGCACGACCGAATTCAGATACCTGTCCTATTTCTCAAAGTTAAAGAGTCAGATAGAAAGCGTTTGGAATTACCCGGAAGAATCGCGTTACCGGGGCGAAGAGGGGCAGTTGTTCCTCGTGTTCACGATTAAACGAAACGGGGACCTCGAAAATATCCAGCTCCTGAACTCGTCCGGATACGCCCGTCTCGACAACGAAGCCATAAGGGCGATAAGGTCGGCTTCCCCCTATTCTCCGTTCCCTGAAGGCTGGGGAGCTTTGGAAAGACTCAATATCAAAGCGACGTTCATTTATCAATTCGGCGGGTTCATCAGGTAATAATCCGGATAAGCTTCTTCACACCGTCACTTTATGATCACACCGTGATCCCCCTTCCCTCTTTTGACTATTTCCCCTATCAGGTACGCCTTTTCTTTAAGTCCCCGGAGCTTCTTCAATACGCGGCCCGCATCTGAAGCAGGCACAATAATCACGAGACCTATACCGCAGTTGAAGGTCCTCCGCATCTCCTCGTCTTCTATACGGCCTTCCTTCCTTATGAGCTCCATAACGGGAGGGAGGGTCCAGGATGAAGAATCCAGCAGAGCCGCGCATTTTTTGGGCATCGCCCTCGGTATATTTTCGAGGAGTCCGCCGCCCGTGATGTGGGCTATCGCCTTGATGTTGAACGCTTTCCTCAGCTTACGGACCGTCTTCACGTATATCCTCGTCGGCTCGAGAAGCTCGTCGGCGAGGGGTCGTGTCAGGGGTCCGGGTGAGTCTCCGAGCTTGTATCTCTTCTTCCCGAGGAGCACTTTTCTCGCAAGCGAATACCCGTTCGAATGAAGCCCGCTCGAAGCGAGCCCTATGACCGCGTCCCCCGGACGGACGTCCGAGCCGTCGATAACCTGATCCCTTTCCAGCATTCCCACGGCGAACCCCGCGAGATCGAACTCGCCTTTGCCGTAAAAGCCCGGCATCTCGGCGGTCTCCCCTCCGAGGAGCGCACAGCCCGCTTCGTTGCACCCTTTCACTATGCCCTTTACAATCTCCACCCCTTCCCTGGGATCGAGCTTCGAGGTGGCGATATAATCGAGGAAGAAGAGAGGGTCGGCGCCGCACGCGATTATATCGTTCACGTTCATGGCCACGAGGTCTATACCGACGGTGTCGAGCCTACCGGTCATGAAGGCTATCTTTAGTTTCGTTCCGACGCCGTCAGTGGCGGCTACGAGCACGGGCTTCTTATACTTCTTGAGAGGGATCTCGTACGCACCCGAAAAGCCGCCTATCTTACCGAGAACATGCTTGTTCAGGGTGGATGCGGCAAGCGGCTTTATCAGGTCGACGAAGAGATTCCCGGCTTCTATATCGACCCCTGAGCCCTTGTAAGTGGTCTTCGCCATGACGAAATGGAAAGATACCTGAGAGGGGGTTTTTGTCTATGAACCGCTCCGCAGCATATCTTCCGGCGATCCCGGCCCTTCAGGCGTTCAACTGCAGTCTGTCCCGTGATATCCGAATCGATATCTTGAATCCTCTCCGGATTTCCAAAAAATGTAATTAATGGTATTATTTTCCCTCGAATTTTCTGGGCTGAAGGATATTAAATGACATTTCAGGAACTGATACTATCTCTCCAGAGCTACTGGGCTAAAAAGGGCTGTGTTATCATGCAGCCGTACGACCTGGAAAAGGGGGCGGGTACGTTCCATCCGGCGACGTTCCTGAGATGCCTCGGACCCGAGCCCTGGTACGTGGCCTACGTCGAGCCCTCGAGGAGGCCGACAGACGGCAGGTACGGGGATAACCCTAACAGGCTACAGCACTACTATCAGTTCCAGGTGTTAATAAAGCCCTCACCCAACGACATACAGGACTTATATCTCGACAGCCTGAAACACCTTGGCATAGACCCGCTCGCGCACGATATCAGATTTGTAGAGGACGACTGGGAATCGCCGACGCTCGGCGCGTGGGGCCTCGGCTGGGAAGTTTGGCTCGACGGCATGGAGATCACCCAGTTCACTTATTTCCAGCAGGCGGGCGGCATAGACCTGAAGCCCGTCTCCGCGGAACTGACGTACGGCACCGAAAGGATAGCGATGTATCTCCAGGGCGTGGAGAGCGTGTACGACCTCGAATGGACAAAGGGGATCACGTACGGCGAGATCCACCAGAGGGACGAATTCGAATTCTCGACATATAACTTTCAGGAATCGGACCCCGTGATGCTGAGAGACCTGTTCGATAAATTCGAGGCCGAGTGCAGGAAGCTCATACAGAAAAAACTACCCCTGCCCGCTTACGACTACTGCCTCAAGTGCTCTCACACGTTTAACCTCCTCGACGCACGGGGGGCGATAGGGGTCACCGAGCGCGCCTCGTACATCGGCAGGGTGCGGGCGCTCGCAAAGATGTGCGCGGAGGGGTACCTCCTCGAAAGGGAGGAAATGGGTTTCCCGCTCGCGAAAAAGAATCCATGGCAAAAGAGCTGATACTAGAGATAGGAACCGAGGAAATTCCCGCCGGCTTCATGAGGGATGTCATCGATAAGCTGTCGGAGATAGCATCCAGGGAGCTTGCCGGGAACGCGCTCACCTACGGGAATATTTCGTCTTACGGGACCCCGAGGAGACTGACGCTCCGGGTCACGGACCTCACGGACAAACAGGGTGACCAGTCGAGGGAGTCCTACGGTCCTCCGGTGAGAATTGCATTCGACGATAAGGGGAACCCGACAAACGCGACGATCGGGTTCGCCAAATCCCAGGGGGTCGACGTAAAAGACCTCGTAACCGTAACGAGGGACAGGGGCGAGTTCCTGGCGGCGGTAAAAAAAATAAAGGGACAGAAGACGGAAAAACTCTTAAAAGAATTGCTGCCCGGGATAATTATGGACCTCCCTTTCAGAAAATCCATGAAGTGGGGCGACGGTGAGACGGTATTCGCGAGGCCGATTAGGTGGATACTCGCGGTCTACGGCGGCAAAACTATTCATTTCAATATCGAGGAAGTAAAAAGCTCCTCTAAATCCCGCGGCCACAGGTTCATGAGCCCCGGGCCCTTCCCGGTCTCGAGCTGGGACGATTACACTAAAGGACTCGAAAAGGGTTTCGTCGTGCTCGATCAGGACAGGAGACAAGACTTAATAGAAAAGGGGATAAACGAGCTCGCGGAGAAAATCGGCGGGATTGCGCTTAAGGACGATGAGCTTCTGGAGACCGTGACATACCTTGTCGAATACCCGGTCGTTCTCAAGGGTGATTTCGAAGCGGATTTCCTCGAGCTCCCCAAGGAAGTCCTGATAAGCGTAATGAAGAACCATCAGAAATACTTCCCGGTATTCTCCGGGTCAGACGAGTGGAAGCTCCTCCACCATTTCATATTCGTCGCCGGCACTAAGACCAAAGACAGCCGGGTAGTGGCGAAGGGGAACGAACGGGTCATAAGAGCCAGGTTCACAGACGCGAGGTTCTTCTACGATGAAGACAGGTCTATGCCGCTCTCAGATAAGATCGGGAGATTAAAAGACATGGTCTTCCTCTCGGACCTCGGGACGTATTACGATAAGACCGAGAGGTTGAAGGTGCTCGCCGGAGTTATCGGCAGACAGCTCGGCATCGAACCGATAACCGACGTCATACGCGCAGCCGAGCTGTCGAAGGCGGACCTTTCAACCCAGATGGTATTCGAATTCCCCGAGCTCCAGGGCATCATGGGGAAGTATTACGCGCTCTTGAGCGGGGAGAAAGAAGGGGTCGCGAGGGCGATAGAAGAGCAGTACATGCCGACCTCCCGCGAAGGCGACCTGCCCGGGACGGATATCGGCTCCGTTCTCGGCATCGCCGACAAACTGGACACGATCTCGGCGTGTTTTATATCGGGACTCATCCCGACGGGCACTTCAGATCCCTACGCCCTCAGAAGACACGCAATAGGGATTATAAATATAGTCCTCGATAAAAATTACCATTTGAGTATTCATGGGCTTGTCCGCGCGAGCATCGCGGCCATAGTCGATCAAGCCCATGGAAAGTCCAGAGATTCGCAGGATAATATCCTGACGGAAGTAACCGGTTTTTTTAAGGAAAGGTTCAGGAACATCATGATATCGGACGGCTTCCCCCAGGACGTCGTGGATGCAGCTATAAGCGCCGTGTTCGACGACATCGTCGAAGTGAAGAGGAGGATCGAAGCGCTTTCGGAATTCCGGAAGGCGCCTGACTTCGATTCCCTCGGAATCGCTTTTAAGAGAGTAGTGAATATAGTCAAAGGACAACCGAAGGGCGAAATAAGCGACCGATTTTTTGTCGAGCCCGTGGAGAGGGAGCTTTATCTGTCCTTCATCGACACCAGAGAAAAGGTCGGCGGGAAGATGTCGGAGAGGAATTACCCGGAAGCCCTGGCCGTAATGAAAACGCTGAAAGAGCCCGTGGATAAATTCTTTGAGCACGTGCTCGTTATGGACGAGAACGCAGATTTAAGAAAGAACAGGCTATCGCTGCTCTGGGAAATAAGAGAGCTGTTTTTCAGGATCGCGGACTTTTCCAAATTGAGCACGTAAGTTATAAGATATAGACCGGTCGGAGAACTAAGAAAGATAATTCATAAAAGGAAAGGGACATGAAGAAATTCGTATATTTATTCGGCAACGGGAAAGCGGAAGGAAAAGGGAACATGAAGGACATTCTGGGGGGGAAGGGCGCGGGGCTCGCGGAGATGACGAGAATAGGCATACCCGTCCCTCCGGGTTTTACCATAAGCACGGAAGCCTGCACTGAATTCTATGACCATAAAAGACATATTCCCGAACACATATTAAAGGAAATCGATCTAAATCTTTCGAAGCTCGAAAAGCTCATAGGAAAAAAACTGGGTGACCCCGAAAACCCGCTCCTCGTTTCGGTGCGCTCGGGCGCCAAGTTCTCGATGCCCGGGATGATGGACACGATCCTGAACCTGGGGCTTAACGATAAAATCGCCGAACGGCTGTCGACAAAGACCGACAACCCGAAATTCGTGTGGGACGCTTACAGAAGGCTCATAGAGATGTTCTCGGACGTAGTGTTCGGTATCGACAAGGAAGAGTTCGAGCATCTTTACGCCGGGATAAAGAAAAAAGAGGGAGTAAAGAGCGACACCCAGCTCACACCCGAGATCCTGAAACAAGTGATCAATAAATCAAAACAGCACTTCAGAAAGAAGGTAAAGGCGGAGTTCCCTCAGAACCCCCTCGACCAGCTTCACATGGCTATACGCGCGGTATTCCTTTCATGGAACAACGAAAGGGCGATTTTCTACAGGAAGCAGTACGGCATTGCCGACGACCTCGGCACCGCTGCCAACGTGCAGGCTATGGTCTTCGGGAATATGAGCGACGATTCGGGCACAGGCGTGGGTTTCACGAGAGACCCGGCGAGCGGGGAGAAGAACCTCTATGCGGAGTGCCTTATGAACGCGCAGGGCGAAGACCTCGTGGCCGGCATCAGGACGCCCAAGCACATCGAGGAGCTTGCGCACGAGCTGCCTCTGGTCTATAAGCAGCTGGCGAAGATAGCGGATACGCTCGAAAAACATTTCAAGGACATGCAGGACTTCGAATTCACGATCGAGAGAGGGAAGCTCTATTTCCTTCAGACAAGAAACGGCAAGAGAACGGGGATCGCGGCTCTAAAGATCGCCTACGACATGGTCAGGGAAAAGCTGATCACGAAGGAAGAGGCCATTTCGAGGATAGAGCCTGAACACCTGGAGCAGTTCCTGTTCCCGATATTCAATCCCGATGAGAAACAGAAGCATAAGGTCATAGCCACCGGGCTCGCGGCGTCACCCGGAGCAGTATCGGGAGCCGTGGCTCTCGACGCCGATACCGCCGTGAGGTACAGCAGCGAGGGTAAGAGCACCATACTCGTGAGAAAGGAAACCAGCGCCGACGATATCAAGGGCATGGCGGCCTCAAAGGGCGTACTTACAGCGCGGGGAGGGAGGACGAGCCACGCGGCGGTCGTGGGCAGGCAGATGGGAAAGGTGTGCATCGTGGGTGCGGAAGATATAAACATCGACGAGAAGAACAGGCGTTTCGTCACCGGCGACGTTACCGTCAAAGAGGGCGATTTCATCTCACTCGACGGATTCGAGGGAAAGGTTTATTCCGGGCACGTGCCGGTAATACCTTCAGACATAATACAGGTCGTAGAGGAAACGATAAAACCGGAAGAATCGGAAAACTACAAGATATTCAATTCGATATTGAAATGGACAGACGAGATCAGGACGATCGGGATCAGGACGAACGCGGACACGCCCGAGGATGCGAGGATAGCGTATAAGTTCGGCGCGGAAGGTATCGGGCTCTGCCGGACAGAGCACATGTTCTTCGCGAAAGACAGGATACCGATCATGCAGGATATGATCCTCTCGCAGACGGCCGACGAGAGGGCTAAATACCTGTCGAAGCTCCTGCCGATGCAGAGGAACGATTTCAAGGAGCTTTTCCGCAACATGAAGGGGCACCCGGTCACCATAAGGCTGATCGACCCGCCGCTCCACGAGTTCCTTCCCAAGCTCGAAGAGCTGATGCTCGACATAAAGGAGCACGAGCTGACAAAGCAGTCATCCAAGAGCCTCGATAGAAAGAAAATGCTCCTGGAGAGGGTCCAGGATCTCCACGAATTCAACCCCATGCTCGGTCTCAGGGGGTGCAGGCTCGGCATACTGATACCGGAGATCACCAGGATGCAGGTGACTGCCATAATGGAAGCGGCATCCGAGGTGGCGGACGAAGGGGTTAAAGCGGTCCCCGAAATAATGGTCCCGCTCGTGGCGATGGTTACCGAAATGAAAGCGCAGAAAGACGTCATCCAGCAAGTGGCCGACGAAGTCCTCACAAAATCCAAAAAGAAAATAAAATATAAAATAGGGACGATGATAGAAGTACCGAGGGCGGCCGTCACGGCCGATCAGATAGCGACCGAGGCCGAGTTCTTCTCCTTCGGCACGAACGACCTGACGCAGATGATGTTCGGGCTTTCGAGGGACGATTCAGGGAAAATCATCAAGACGTACATGAACGAAAAAGTGACGCTCAACGGCAAGGTTTTGAGCATCCTCGAAAAGGACCCGTTCCTGACCCTGGACCTGGGCGTGGTGGAGCTCATGAAGCTCGCGATAGTAAAAGGCAGAAAGGTAAGGCCCGACCTTAAAGTAGGCATATGCGGGGAACACGGCGGGGATCCGCAATCTATCGTGTTATCGAGCGCAATCGGAGTCGACTACGTGAGCTGCTCGCCTTTCAGGGTGCCGATTGCGAGACTCGCGGCGGCGAAGGGCGCGCTTAATGAGAAATAGAAATCTAGACCCCTGACAATTTCACCCGGGCCGGATATAACAGCCGGCTCAGGGTTTTTTCATTTCAAGCGTGCAGTTTAATTTTGTAACGCACTGGACCCGATGACCACCGGCCTGCAAACGCCCTAGACTTGACTTCCCTTATCACATTTTTCTTGACCCGCCTGGAATATGCGGCTCACGCTCGATCGCCCTTGCTATTTCACGGGAGAGCGTACGCATTCCCCATCGTTCATTTTTCAACAAGTTGGATTCAAACCATCTATGCCAGTTGCAAATGCAACTATCTACAAAATATCGATTGAGCGCTATTAGGTGAAAAAATTAATTTTAAAAAAGAAACCCCGGTGAATCATTTCCCACAAATGTGAAAAAGTTGTAGAATCGACTTCCCTGATATGTTATACCTAAAAAAATTCCAAACTAAGGAGGTGCAACATGAAGTCAGTTTTAGCGTTAGTTCTAGCAGTAGGTTTATTGGTATCACCGATTGCTATGGCAGGCGAATTAAATACTGCCGACTCTGAGTATCTCTTCAGTAACGCTCAGACGGAAGCTTCCACCCTCTCATCGAGTGAGATGGCGGACACCCAGGGTCAGCTTGCGGTTAATCTTTCCTTAGGCGCAAATGTTGATCTTAGTCAGGAATTGGCCGCAGTAGGCGGTGTACTCCAACTTCTCCTCGGAACAGTGGGAGGGCTGTTGTGAGCAGTTCTAGCAGGAAGTTAACTGAACTTCTTTGAATAACGAACCCCAGGCATAACTCCCTGGGGTTCTTCTTTTTCTCGCCTTGTTTAAGCATTAGATCCAGTTGGTCGGGCAATGACAATTAGAAACCGGGACATCGAAATGAGTCCGGGAGGAATCGGCTTTGTCATTAAAGACTTTTAGAAGACGCAATAGATTTCCCGATGACGGTATCTGAGCCGACGAAGGAACTATGATCAGAGTAGATCGAAAAGTATACGAAGAAATAATTCTCCATATTATAAGAACAAGCGATATTGAGAAATTAGAAGAAGAGTTTTTACAGAATCCCCGATTGTTCGGCCCTATACTTCAAGACATATCAAGTGGCAAGAAATCCCTCAATTATCATATATTAAAAAAGATTTCCGGAAATAACGATATAGTCGAGCGATTTATTATAGAGCGGGCAACTTGCATTCTCTCCGAATCAGCATACAGATACCCGCGGGATGAGTACCGGAAAATTCTTTCCGAGCTCAGACGACATTGGTTAAATCTTTTAAATATTTACTATCCGTATAAAGCGGATGACCAATGGTTGAGCATAACGAAGAAGATAGACGAAGTCTATGAAGCGTTAAGAGGGCCGATAGAAAGAGACGAGAACGAAACGGGAGCAACACCGATTGTCGTAGATCATCATTGGTGGAAAAGATTCGCTCTCTCTAGGTCGGCATACTTGTTCCCGAGCGTTTTGATCGTCGGTATTTTTACGCTATTTTTGTATACTAAAGGATCAAGCGTGCTAATTAGCGGAATCAGTGAGAAAACGGCTTTTTCAAAAGCAGTAGATAACAACAGCCGACGTTCACCTGAGAGTACCGTACTTGAAGATGTCAATAGACCTTACGCGACCGAGTCCCGATCCGGAGGAAAAGGAACGGCCTCCTCTTCACCTAACGAAAATAAAAGTTCGGCTGTTTATGCAGATGGGAATGAGAACGTCTCTGAGTCAAATGGCACACTCAAAGAAATAAAAACGAAAACTATAGCCAAAGCGAATGATATAGAAAACGAAGAAACCGAGTTGGAAAACTCAGTCCAAGAACCCAAACAAAGTGAAAAAATAACGATTGCCCAAACTCAGCAAGAGCAGGACGACGCTTCACCGGCCGAACAAAAGGAGGAAGAAGAGAGACCGCCCGTAAGGGTAGAAGAGCTGTTAACGGCGCAAGGGAAATGGATATTCGATTTTAATATCCTGTATTCCAATATCGATACCTCATCCGACAGGGCACAGGTAATAACCATAGACGGTCCTATGGGACAGCCTATACTAATTCCGGTCTTTCTGGGAGAACAAGTGACAGATGAAGACTTTATTTCTTACATCATGGATTTGAGATACGGCGTGACGAAGAATCTCGAAATATTCACATATACAGGCTTCTTCTCGGATTTTCAAAGATTGTCCCTAAACGGCGAGAATGAAAGTGATTCGGATTTTAATTTTAACTTCGCAGGAATAGGAGCGACGTACCAAATTCGTCCGGAAGACAAGTATCCCGCTATACTGGCATCGGCTTCAGCGAATATAGCGGACAATACAAACTTCGGGAATGATGATTACGAAATAAATTTCTTCAAGACTTTCACCGGGACTTTAGTTTCATATTATACGGTCGACCCCATAGTTTTCTTTTTTCAGGCTGTTTACCAGCAGAATCTTAAGAGAAAAAATGAAATCAGCATTAACCCCGGTGAGTTCTTCTCCCTATCGCCGCAGATATTCTTTGTCGTAAACCCGTACATCAATTTAACCTGGGGGGCTAGATGGAGAGTACAGGGACATACCGAAATTAACGGTGACGCGGTAAATTCCACACGCACCGGCATTTCACCCTTATTCGGGGTTACGTATGGAGTCACGAACAACTTAATATTGTCCCTAGACACCGAGTATAGAAACGAAGGAAGCATCAGTCAGGCCATAGCAAATTTGGGATTTACGTATCTGTTCTGATAGAGATGTCAAAGAAAGCATTTATTATTTCAGCAATAGTTCAAATATTATTTGCCCAGCCGCTATATTCAGGCACCGTTCCAATTATCAAAGACGGAGTGGCTATAAAAAAATCCGTAAAGAGCTGGACAGAGTTCAGAGATGAAGATGTGATTAAACAGAAGTATGACTTCTCATGCGGGTCATCTTCTCTCGCGACGATATTAAAATATTTCTTCAATGAGGACATAGAGGAGAAAGAAATACTCGAATACCTGTTAAAGGCAAGGGGACTCGAAGGTGAGAAAAAACTGACAAAAGAAGATATCGCCCTGTCTTTTAAAGACTTGCAAGAATATGCTGATAAGAGGGGTTATAAAGCCGCCGGCTTGGCGATGCCGCTCGAATCACTAAAGGACCTCAAGGTTCCAGCCATAGTCTACCTAGAGATAAGACAGTACGAACACTTCTCGGTGTATAAAGGAATGAATGACAAATTCGTTTACCTCGCTGACCCTTCATTCGGAAACATGAAAATGCGAATTGAGAAGTTTAAAGATGAATTCTACACCAGAGGCGATTCAACGCATCCGGGTAAAGTACTCGTACTGATTCCTCAATCCGAAGAAAAGAAAAAAAATATCAATAAGGACTTCATGACAACGAGCGGAGATTCGGGACTGGTATACGAGGTTATTAAAGATAGAGCAGTTATTAATGAAATCCGCTAGATTCAGGATGTACAACGTGATCCTTACTCAAATTATAAAACACGTCAACCGCGGCACGGCAGTCGGCTGCATACCATTCACATCCAGGTAAGCAGCCCGCCTTTTGGACAGTTATGAACCCGGACTTAATAAGCCCGGCTAACTCGCATACGCCGTAGCCCTGACTTCCCTTATTACGGTTATCTTGATCTGTCCGGGATATGCGACCTCTTTCTCGATCTTCTTCGCTATCTCGTGGGAAAGCAGTGCGCCTTCCTCGTCGTTCACCTTCGAGCTCTCCACTATTACCCTGACTTCGCGCCCGGCCTGTATCGCGTAGCACCTCTCGACCCCTCTGAATGAGCCTGCGATGCTTTCGATGTCCTGTATCCTCCTCACGTAAGCCTCGTAGGTCTCTCTCCTCGCCCCCGGCCTCGCGGCGGATATCGCATCAGCCGACTGAACGAGTATCGCGAGAAGCGATTGCGGCTGCGGATCGTGAGCGAGGGCGACGGCCTCTATCACATCCTTGGGCTCCCCGTACTTCCTCACGAGGTCCGCGCCTATGTCCACGTGCGACCCCTCGATCTCGTGGTCGACCGCTTTCCCTATATCGTGGAGGAGGCCGCCGCGCTTGGCGAGCTTGACGTCGTACCCTATCTCTGCGGCAAGTATGCCGCAGATGAACGCGACTTCGATCGAATGGTTCAGGATATTCTGCGAATAGCTGGTCCTGTATTTGAGTCTTCCGACGAGCTTCACGAGCTCGGGATGTAAAGACGGGATACCCAGGTCGAAAATGGCCTCTTCCCCCGCCTTCTGAATCTCGCGCTCGATCTCCTTTTCGACATCGGCCACTATCTCCTCGATCCTCGCCGGATGGATCCTGCCGTCGTCGATCAGCCTTTCGAGTGATATTCTCGCGACTTCCCTTCTAATCGGATTAAGCGACGAGATAACGACCGTCTCCGGCGTATCGTCGATGATAATATCCACCCCTGTCCTCGCTTCGATCGACCTGATGTTCCTCCCTTCGCGCCCGATTATCCTCCCCTTCATGTCGTCGTTCGGGAGGTTGACGACGGATATCGTCTTTTCGCTCGTGTATTCGCCCGAATACTTCTGGATCGCAAGCGCTATTATGTCCTTCGCCTTCCTCTCGGCCTCTTCGTGGAGCTGGTCCTCGAGCTGCTTCAGCTTTTTGGCGGCCTCATGCCTTGCCTCGTCTTCGATAATGTTGATGAGCTCGTTCCGGGCCGCTTCCTGAGTCATGCCCGCGATGTCTTCTATCTTCTTCTTTGCTTCGTCTATAACGGCATCGAGCTCCTTCTGTTTTTCTCCGAGGGCCTGCTCCCTCAGCACGAGGTCTCTTTCCTTTCTGGAAACTTCGGATTCCTTCTTTTCGACGCCCTCGAATTTCTTATCGAGGATCTCTTCGCGTTTCTGGAGCCTTTTTTCCGTCTTGAACGCCTCCCTCTGCTTCTCCCTGGCCTCGTTCTCGATTTCGGAGATCCTTCTCTCGACTATCTCCTTCGCTTTCAGCTCCCCCTGCACCCTGACCTTCTCAGCCTCTTTTCTCGCGTTCTCGATTATTACCTCTGCTTCGTCCTTCTTTAGACTTATCTTCTTATTCAATTTCATTTGTCTATAGAGGTGGTTAGCTAAGTACCCCAAAGCGAAGGCAACAACCGCAGCCGCTACAGCAACTATCAGTTCAGTCATGTTGTTTTCCTCCTTCTTTTATTCTGCCTTTCATTCCGCAATAAATTATTCCCGATTCGGTCACCACCAGACCCGCGGAAAGGTCGGTCTCCCCGCATGGGAGCGAATCCGACATCTGGAGCGAGTATGCAAGCGCGGCCCTTCTGCGGAAGGGAACATTAACCAGCAGGCGGTCATAATACCCCTTCCCATACCCGAGCCTCACGCCGGAGCCGTCGAATGCGATTCCGGGAATAAGGATCAGGTCCAGGTCTTCAGGCGCTATGCTTGATGAGGACGAATCAGGTTCCGGGATACCGAATTTCCCGGGCTTAAGCTCGTTCAGGTCTAATATTCTATGGAAAGTCAGTCCGAGCCCGGTCACTCTGGGGAAGTACGCCTCTTTCCCTGACCCGAGAGACAGGAAGAATATCTCCCTCGTGTCCGCCTCGTTCCTGACCGGATAGTAGAACCCCACCCTTTTCGCGCGTATAAACAGCCCAAGCCGCGAGAGATTACTCGTAATCAGGCGGCTTTTCTCGGCTATCTCGGTATAGGAAAGGCGGGACCTTCTCTTTAAGAAATACGAACGTGCGTATTCTTTCTGTTGCTCAAGATTTAAACCCCCCGCCTCTAAGAGGGAAAGAAATGAATCAGGTATATCAACATCATCTGTATTTATACGAGTCTTCCAATTCTTCTCTTCCGAGTTCCTCTTTAAGAACTCCTTCGTTAAATCCAAAGGTTTCCTGTTCACTAAGGGAGCTTTCCAGTATTTGAACCAATCTCTTTGATCTCTCTTCAGCACCGTCTTTAAATTCCTCAAAATCTTTTAATAGTTTGAAGTAATCATCTGTAATCTTCAGCATCGCAAGCAGAAGTGTATTAGGCACCACCACGCTGTTATCCTGAGTGGATATCTCTTTCACTTTTTGCTCCAGAAACGAAGCGATCTTCCGGACATAATCTTCATCGGCGTCTGTCTTGATATAATACTCCGCGTCCAGGAACTTAATCTTCAGGCGATTCATGTTATGCCTCAGACCTGCTTAAGTAGATCTCGACCTTCTCGATTACTCTGTCTAACTTCTGTTTAATCTCGTCCCTTTCTCTCTCAAGTTTCGTTACACTTTCCCTGAGATTTACAACTTCCTCCATAAGGTTTTTATGCTCCACCTCGAGCTTTGTTTTCCTCGAGAGAGCCTCTTTAATTTTGCCTTCCAGAATATCCATTGTTTCCATTATTTTACCTATATAAGTTTAATATTATCTTGAAATTTTTGCAAGATGTGTGATGATAATAGTAGGAAATGGCAGAATTAGGAATGTTAAAGCGTCTCGAAGAGGTCGAGAAAAAATACCTCGAAATCGAGAAAACACTAAGTAAACCCGATATAAGTCCGCCTGAAATTCATAAGTATTCCAAGGAATTATCAGACCTAGACGAAGTAGTGGAGGTTTACAGGAAGTATAAAAGCGTGCTCGAAAAAATCGAGGAAAACAAGTCTCTCCTTAAAGACAAGGACCTGGCGGAGCTCGCCCGGGAAGAGCTCGACGGGCTCGAGAACGAGCTCCCCCAGCTCGAGAACGAGCTGCGTTTATTGCTGCTCCCCAAGGACCCCAACGATTCAAAAAACGTTTTTCTCGAGATCAGGGGAGGTACGGGAGGTGATGAGGCTGCGCTGTTCGCAGCCGACTTGTTCAGGATGTACACGAGATACGCGGAAGCCAACAGGTGGAAAGTGGAAATTATCAACCTGAGCGAAACAGGCATAGGCGGACTAAAAGAGGTCATTGCGGCCATTGAAGGCAAGAATGTTTACAGCAGGCTCAAGTACGAGAGCGGAGTGCACAGGGTACAGAGGGTTCCGGCGACGGAAACGAGCGGAAGGATCCACACCTCGACCGCTACCGTCGCAGTGCTCGCCGAGCCTGACGAGGTCGAAGTGGAGGTAGACGAGAGAGATCTGAAGATCGATACCTACAGGGCGTCCGGTCCCGGCGGCCAGCACGTGAACAAGACAGACTCCGCCATCAGGATTACCCACTTGCCCACTGGGATCGTGGTGCAGTGCCAGGACGAGAGGTCCCAGCATAAGAACCGCGCGCATGCCATGAGGATGCTGAGAGCGAAATTATACGAGATAGAAGAGCAAAAGAGGCGGAGCGAGCTCGCCAGCACGAGGAAGAGCCTCGTCGGGAGCGGAGACAGGAGCGAGAAGATAAGGACCTACAATTTCAGGGACGGCAGGATTACGGACCACAGGATCGGACTCACGCTCTATAAAATCGAGGCGGTGCTTAACGGCGATATGGACGAGCTGGTCGATGCCCTCACCACGCATTACCAGACCGAGATTCTCAAAGAGGCGGCATACTCCTGATATTCCTTCATCATTATTGCGTAACAAACTAATACTTAAATTATCGCCGGGCTATTTGGAAAATGCCCGGCATCCGGGAGCAGCACTCCTTATTTAACGGCTTTTATTGTATTTAATCACCATCATAAATAGAATATAGATATGGATTTATACTGGGTTACCGTCCTTCTATACTTCATAGCGACCATATTCTACATGAGCCACATCTGGACCGACAGCAGGACGGGCTCGAGGGTAGGGTTCTACACGGTCGTCCTCGGCACGATAGTCCAGACGGTCAGCGTCGTGGCGCTCTATCTGAAGGGCGACACGCTGGCTGGCGGGCTCGATACGACCCTTTACCTATTTGCGTTAGCCATCACGATCGTATTCATAGGGTCGCAGCTTATTTTCAACGCCCCTCTTCTCGGGGCGTTCGTTTCCCCGCTGGCTTTCATCATGACGCTCCCTCACGTAATTCTCCCCCAGGGAATTATCGAGCACGAATCGTCGCTGAGCAACCCCTGGATACTTATCCACATCGTACTGATCCTCATGGGAGAGGCGCTATTCACGGTGGCATTTATCTCGGGCCTCATGTACCTGTTTCAGGAACAGAGGATAAAATCGAAACGCGTGGGGAGCCTGCTGCAGAAATTCCCGTCCCTTACCACACTCGATAAGATCAACCATGTCTGCCTCGTCATCGGGTTCCCGCTTATAACGGTCGGGCTCGCGCTGGGATTGCTCCTCGCGAAAGAGATATGGGGAGATGCGTGGGTTTGGGGACAGAAGGAGACATGGTCGCTCGTTACGTGGCTGTTATACGCGGTCCTTATCCACGGGAGGCTGGCTTCGGGCTGGAAAGGGCGGAAGGCGGCGTTCGGCGCAGTCCTGGGGTTCGGCATTATTCTCTTCACCCTGTTCGTGATCGGATTCCTGGCTCCCGGCCGTCACGACTTCCTGGGATGACGTGAATAATCAGGAAGCGGGATGCCTCGCCGACTCCCGAATTATCGGCAATCACCTGACATTAATAATATCTATAAGCTCGCCGTCGCTCACGGAAAGGATCCTGTAACGAGGGGAGACCCTGTAGCTCCCGCCCCTGTCTATCTCTATATCGTAATAGGGGTTGTTCCTGAGTGAATCGAGGCCGTCTGTGATAACAGTTCCGCCGCCGGACTCAGGGTTGAGCGAGAGGATGAGTTTTAGCGCCCTGTAAACCTGATACCCGAATATATCCGGCTTCTCGTTGAATTTACCTTCCGTCAATCTGGAATATTCAGCCCAGTCCCGGTCTCCATAGTAAAAGACATCGGTGAAGACCGCCCTGTATACAAACCCGTCTATCTCCCGCCCTATCAGGTCCAGGAACAACGGGCCGTTCCACGTGCTCGGTCCCAGGAAAAGCACGTCCCTAAGCTTGCCCTCCCTCTTCAGCCTCAAGATCAGCTCGGCCGAGGAAGCTGCGCCGTCGGGTATGAATACCGCCTCGGGTGCGGCAGACGATATCCAGCCGAGCTCACCCGAAATATCTCTCGATCCCGGGTCGTAAGACCCTTCGTACACCAGCTTGCCCCCGCTTTCGGCCACGTCGGAGGCGAAAAGCCCTTTCATTCTCGCCCCGAGAGCCGTCCGGGGATACAGGATAGCGAACCGTCTTATACCCAGGCTGCGCGCCGCGTAACCGGACAGAACCCTCACCTGCTCTTCGAGAGGGTAGTAATACTTTATTATATAAGGCCCGCCCGAGGCATCGTTCTCCGAAACGGGAAACACCAGGGCAGGTACTTTTTTCTGATTAACCCTCGGGCTTACCGCATGTATAAACTTGCTGGGGACGGGGCCTACTATAAATGCGAGGCCGGGGGTGTTCAATAATTCGTCGAGCGAAGCCGAAAGCCTTTTCTCGCTGTCCCCTATATCCTTGACTACGACCCTGTACTGGATACCCGGATGGCCGGATTCGGCAGCGGCGAGTACACCCTTAAGCGCCTTCTCCCCGAGGACCCTGTACCTGCCTGTCAGGGGAAGGAGACAGCCGAAGGTTATCACTTTTTTTGAGGCGGACTCCTCATTACCGGCATCCGGTTTTACCTGGGCGTAAGCGCCCGGGGGAAACGCTGTCAGGATCATGAGTGTTATGAGGACTAATGCTCGCGTCAAGCCGGATCTCCTTTTTCAAAACTATGGTACCGGAATTATGGCATAAGGACAGAAAGTAAGCCTTATTCGGGGGCCCGAGGGTACCCTTACAGTTAACCGACCTGCTTATATCAGCCGGTCGTTCCGCCAATCAACCTGCCGGAATCGGGAGGTTATCGATCACCGTTTATCGCTTTTGCTATGAACCTTAGCGCAAGTATTCCATAACCAGCTTATATAACTGTATAATATAATTGTGCAGTTGCTAACAATATCACTTGACAAAAAACCCGAAGAAATTATATTAATACTAAGAAAAATCGGGGGTAACAAAATGCCGCAAACCAAGAAAGCAGCACCCAGGAAAGAAGCTAATTCCGAAGCTAAAAAAGATCACCATTACGACCTTAACGGTCTTGTAAAGGAAAACTACCTTATCGGGCTCGATTCTGCACATTCATTGCTCGAGGAGAACAAGAGACTCATGGATGCACAGATCGAACAGCTCCGAAAGATACAGAACGATTATGCGGAGCAGGTCAAATCCGCATTCAATAAGATGCCGAAAGAATATTCCAGCCTCGGAATCAGCGAAAAGCTCGACCGAATCGTAGAATTTCAGAACAATTTCTACACGGTGTTTAAGAAGATATCGGATAATTATTCGAAAGAGCTGCTCGACCTCAACCAGAAATCAGCCGAGAGGGCTTTTTCCGCGCTCGATAAATACGTTAGCGCCTTCACATCCTGACCCGCACGGGGCAAGGCGCAGGTTTGGGATTTATGGTTTTTATTATGTTGTATAATATTAGGAGAAATATCCGGGCTCCTGAGTCCGCCCGTCGGGGAGACGCCGTTTGAGCAAGAAGACTGAATACGAGCAGATTTACTACTTCAGCTATTTCAAGAAGCTCTTCGAATCCTGGGAAGAATCCACCAACAAATTAATGGACGTATGGATGAGCAGCCCGCTCATGGAAAGGGCAGTAGAGAAATCCTCCGAATTCAAGGATTACATCCACAGCTTCATGGAACAGACGCTCGAACAGAGGTATTTGCCGGAGAAGAAAGACATGGAGAAGCTCATCGATACGCTCGACTCCCTCGGCGAGAAAATAGCTAACCTCGAGGGCAAAATTACAGACCTTCAGTCAAGCACCAGGAAGCCCAAGCCAAAAACCAGAACCAGAAATACCAAAAAAAAAGTTAAGGAGAAAAAACAATGAGTAAAGAGGCATTCGACTATACCGAACATTATAAGAAGTTTTACGAGGCATGGGAAAAAACCATGTCTGAAGCAATGGACATGTGGAAGAAAAACCCTATCGCTAAAAGCGAGGCAAACGAAGGTAAAGAGGATTACGACCCCATAGCGCAGTATAAGAAGTTTTATGAAACGTGGGAAAAGTCCTCCTCGGAAGTCCTCGAGAAATGGGTAAACAGCCCTCTATTCGCAGCCAACATCGGGAAGGCGGTCGAGAAGTCCTCCGAGTTCAAGAAGTATTTCGACGAAGCGGTCGAAAAAACACTTAAGAACATGCGCTTTCCGACAAAAGGCGATATCGACAGGGTCCTCGCTTCCATCAATAACCTGGAAGCCAAAGTGAACGACCTGCTCGATAAAGTGGACGATTACAATAAACCCACGCGTTCCTCAAAGAAGTAAATGAAGTAACGGTTACGTCCAGACCCGATCATAACGGCAGCAATCGATGTCGGGCTGTTTTAGACAAGGAGGCTCTTAGAAATCATGGGAAATAAATACGTGGACTCCGCTATGCAGGAGGCCGGAAAGGCAAGAAACAAATTCAATAAGGCTCTTGAGATAGCGCTGCTCAATCCGCCCGAAGTCGAGGTCGGGGTCACACCTCACGAGGTCATATTCACCGAAAATAAGCTCCGTCTGCTGCACTACTATCCGCTTGCAGAAAAGACTTACCCGGTACCGCTGATAATGATATTCGCACTGGTTAACCGACCCTACATACTCGACCTCAAGCCGGGCAGGAGCGTCGTGGAAGTGCTCCTGAAGAAGGGGATAGACGTTTACCTGATAGACTGGGGTTCCCCCGGGGACGAGGACAGGAAGCTCGACCTCAACCACTACATCAACAGGTACATAAGGCAGGTCATCAAACAGGTAAAGAAACATTCCGGCTCCGACAAGGTCAGCGTGCTGGGTTACTGCATGGGCGGGACGATGTCGGCCATGTATACGGCGCTCTATCCGGAGGACATACGGAACCTCTTGTTGATGACGGCGGGAATAGATTATAAGGTCGAGGGCACGCTAAGCCTCTGGGGCGACAAACCCAATTTCGACGTGGACAAGTTCATAGACGCATACGGCAACGTCCCCGCAGAATTTCTGCAGTCGGGATTCATATTCATGAAGCCGATTCAGAACCTCGTCTCCAAGTACGTGAACTTCTACGAGAACGTCGACAACGAGGCGTTCGTCGAGAATTTCCTCGCCATGGAGAAATGGCTCAACGACAACATCCCCGTCCCGGGAGAGGTCTTCAGGGAATTTGTAAAATACCTTTATCAGGAAAACCAGCTTGTCGAGAACAAGCTGAGGATAAACGGAAAACGGGTGGACCTTAAAGAAATAAAGTGTCCGGTGTTAAACCTGATCGCCGAGAACGACCACCTGGTCCCGCCGGCTTCGAGCCTGGGATTCACCGATATGACGTCGAGCAAGGACGCCAAAACGATCGTTTATCCGACGGGGCATATAGGGCTTTCCGTAAGCAGCAAATCCTTAAAGGCCCTGTGGCCCGAGGTCGCGGACTGGCTTATAGAAAGATCCAAGTAGGGAATACAGAGAAGAAAAAACAAGATCCGTATTTGTGAGATCCTGATTTCACACAGGTCATCACAAATACGGATTTTTCATATTCGGATTAAATGTAATGGCCGCCGTTAATCCTCAACGTTACGCCGGTGATCCAGCTCGCGGCGGTGGAGCAGAGGTAGACCACCGACATCGCGATCTCTTCGGGGGTGCCGAACCTGCCGAGCGCGATCTCCTTCTTGATCTGGTCCCTGATATCTTCGGGCACCGTACCGAGCATGTCAGTCTCCACGAACCCGGGGGCAATGGCGTTTACACGTATGTTGCTTTTAGCGAGCTCCCTCGCCATGGTTTTCGTAAAACCAATTATTCCAGCCTTGGTCGAAGCGTAGTTGCACTGGCCGAGGTTCCCCATCTCTCCGATAATGGAGGATATCGAAATGATTACACCGCCCCGCTCCGACAAGGGGTCGATGACGGCTTTCGTGCAGTTAAATACGCTCGAAAGGTTAGTCTGTATTACTTCGTTCCACTGCTCGAACGTCATTCTCTTAAGGGTCCTGTCCCTGTTTATCCCGGCGTTATTAACGAGTATGTCGACCTTGCCGAAGTGGCTCATTACCGCTTTGCCGAGACCCTGGGCCTGCTGGAAATTGCCGACGTTCGCTCTCACGGTAACGCACTTCCTGCCGAATTTCTCGATCTCCTTCTTCACCTTGTCCGCTTCCTTGTCGCTACGCGAATAGTTGAGCAGAATATCCGCTCCGGCCTCGGCCAGGGCAAGGGAGATCGCCCTCCCGATTCCTCTAGAACCACCTGTTACTATTGCAACTTTTCCCGATAAGTCGTGCATTTGTTCAAGCATACGACACCTCCTGGAGCGCGTATCACAGTCGTTTGATATTTAAGGATTATAGATTTTATTCCTAATAAGGTTTTTGTCAACCTGACAGGAGGGCGCCGACAGGGGCTTTCAGGCTTAATAAAAGCCCCTTAATGAGATAGTGAATACAACGAAGGGTACAATCAAAAAACCATGGCCGGATTTCACTCCGGAGTTACAAACAGGCCGTAGTCTGGGTCGTTACTCACCCGTAAACATGGGTTCTCTCTTTTCCAGGAATGCCTTCATCCCCTCCACCCTGTCCCGGGAATCAAAACAGAGCGAAACCAGGGTCTTTTCGAGGAGGAGCGCCTTCTGCAAGTCCATTTCCGAGCCGGCGTTAATAGCGGTTTTTGAGAGCCTCACTGCTATAGGGCCTCTTTTCGCAATCGCTCCAGCGAGCTTCCTGGCTTCGTTCATTACCTCATCGTGGGGGACTACCCTCTCGACAAGGCCTATCCTGAGGGCCTCTTCGGCAGTAATCATCTCGCCGGTAAATACAAGCTCCTTGGTCTTACCGAGTCCGAGAATCCTCGTAATACGCTGGGTCCCGCCCCACCCGGGGAATATGCCGAGCTTCACCTCGGGGAATCCGAGCTTCGCCTTTTCAGACGCGATCCTGATGTCGCATGTCAGCGCGAGCTCGCAGCCGCCGCCGAGAGCATATCCGTTTATAGCGGCGATAGAGGGGCATCGTTCGTTCTCTATAAGCTCGTACACCCTGTGGGCATAATCGACGTAGTCCTGGAATTCTCTTTCTTTCATTTCGTTCATCTGAGCTATGTCGGCTCCGGCGACGAATGCCTTATCCCCGGCCCCGGTAATGATGAGCGCCTTTAATTCTTCTTTAGGCAGGACGTCCTCGAGGAACTCCCTCAGCTCACCGAGCGTGTCCCAATTGAGCGCGTTCAGCACATTCGGACGGTTGATCGTGAGAATGCCTATGCTGTTCGGTTCTCTCTCGTAGCTTATAAATTTGTATCCCATAAGACTCCTCCTCTACTATCTGATTGAGCACCACTACTGGAATAAATATTAATTCAGGGTAAAAAGTACTTGTCAATCCTGGACCGGCTCAAAGAAAGGACAGCTATCAATTATATGGTTCCCGCAGCATAACCGACAAAAAAATACCGGGCTCCGGCATGAAAATTCCAAGCGATATCAGTCCCCCGCCTGCCTGGGAAAATTCAGCCGCGCCGATGGATGGCGCTTTGGTCGAATATTGTGTAAAGTTTTTTCTGCTTAGCCGAAACTATACAAATAAAACAATCAGCATAAAGGAGAAATAGATGATAAGTTATGCGACTGTACTCACGATTTGCACGCTTCTCGCGTTCGTAGCTGTTAGCCTCACGGTCATTAATACGAATGCGGATGACAAGAAGAGCCAGGTCCAGAAAACAAGCTCGGGGCTCGAATATATCGTTATCGAAGAAGGCAGCGGACCTAAACCGGAGACGGGACAGGTAGTAAAAGTCCACTATACCGGAAAGCTCCAGGACGGGACCGTATTCGACAGCTCGGTCGAGCGCGGGGAGCCGATAGAGTTCACCCTCGGAGTCGGCCAGGTTATAAAGGGCTGGGACGAAGGCATCGCCGACATGAAAGTCGGAGGGAAACGCCAGCTCATTATCCCCCCTGCCCTCGCATACGGAGAGAGAGGCTATCCCCCGGTGATCCCGCCTAACTCCACGCTCATTTTCGACGTGGAGCTCGTCGGTATCCAGTAAATATTCCTTACGCGGGGCCTCACCGCGCACGGCGGCAGTGAGAATATCCGTATATTTACATCCGTCCGGGTACACTAAGAACACATGAACTACCTTGCGCATATTTTTCTTGCCGGGGACTCGGAAGAGTCAGTACTCGGGAACCTCATGGGGGACTTCGTGAAGGGGCCTATCGGGAACGGTTTTCACCCGGAGATCGAAAAAGGGTTAAGGACGCACAGGAAAGTGGACGTTTTCACCGACTCGCACGAAATCTTCAGAGCGAGCAAGAAACTGATGAGCCCCGAAAGGAGGAGGTTCGCCGGTGTGATCATAGACCTCGCCTTCGACCACCTGCTTTCAAAGAACTGGGCTTCTTATTCGGACTTTGACCTCGGGAGCTTTATCCAAGAGACATACGTGCTGCTCGATAGAAGGAAGACGATACTACCCGAAAGGTTTCGCCTGTTCCTGCCGAGGATGATAGAGGAAGACTGGCTCGGGTCCTACCGCACGCTCGAAGGTACGGGCATAGCCCTCGACCGGATATCCGAAAGGCTCAGGAGACGGTTCCATAGGGAGAACAAACTCAGGGGTGCGATCGAGGAGGTCGAAACGAACTATAAGGAGCTGGATAACAACTTCAATATGTTCTTTCCCGAGCTCATCTCTTTTGTCGAAGACTTAAAAATTGCAGAGCAGGCGGAACCCGGGTTTTCTTCGGTCCGGTGAGGCTGAATATTACGAGCACGTTCTGCAGCTAACGTTAGCCTGATAGAGTCTACCCCGCCGTCTCCGCCGGCCTGAGGCGGCAAGCCGGGACCCGTTCAAATGCAGCCAAAATAGCAGTGTACCTCTTCTGTAATTACGGCATTATACTTCCTCGTAGATTCAATGTTTTTATAATTCATTATGGACAAACCCCCTCGGGCAGATAGAAAGCTGGAAGGCATTCTCAAGGAGACGCTCTTCGAGATATCTCAGGGAAAGAAAGACCCGTTTCACCTGGTAGTGGCGGACGTGCTCGAAGAAATTACAGCACCCGGGGAAACGAACGACGGCGAGAAGGAAAAGCCGGAAAACGAACCGGGTTAATTGTCCGAGGCGATTGCAAGCGTGCGTATCATACTATAATATGATTAATGTATTAAATCCCATTAATATTGCAGATTAGACGATTTGAACAGAAGAAAGTTTGAAGAACTCGTGGACAGGGCATATCAGAAGATCCCGGAACAGTTCAGGAATAAAATCGATAACGTGGTGATAAAGGTCGAGGATTACCCTTCCGCCGATGACAAGGAGAAACTTGAAATAAGGGGCGAGGGGCTCCTGCTCGGTCTATACAGGGGGACCCCGCTCCATTTGCGGAGCGTGTGGCAGGGTATCAGGATGCCGGACGAAATAGTGCTCTATCAAAAAGACGTCGAAAAGGTTTGCAGGAACGACCGGGAGATCGAGGAGAGAATAAACGAAGTGCTTCAGCACGAGCTCGGGCACTATTTCGGGCTCTCGGACGACGAGATTTACGAGCTTATGGGAAGGGACTGACCCGTTCGAAAATCGAGAGAATCGAAGAGTGAACCGGAATGAGTAAAAAAGAAGAGAACGGCGAGAACCGCTCGGCAATACTCCTCGTGCACTGCCCTGACAGGAAGGGACTCGTCGCCGCTATTACAGAGTTCATCTTCAAGAACGAAGGGAATATCATATACCTCGACCAGCACGTAGACACTCAGGAAAAGGTGTTCTTCATGCGCGTCGAATGGGATTTGAAGAACTTCACTATTCCTGCCGGCAAGATCGGAGAGTACTTTCAGACGCTCATAGCCGAGAAATTCGGCATGAAGTGGAGTCTCTATTTCTCCGATTATACGCCCCGCATGGCTGTCTTCGTCTCGAAGCTGCCGCACTGTCTCCACGACATCCTCTCCCGCTGGCAATCCGAGCAGTGGAACGTCCGGATACCGGTCATAATCAGCAACCACACCGACCTCGAATCCGTCGCCGCTACGCACGGCATCGATTACCACGTCACACCCGACGTCAAGGAGAACAAAAAGGCGTCCGAGCAAAAACAGCTCGACATACTGAAGCAGTACGATATAGATTTCGTCGTGCTCGCGAGATACATGCAGATACTGAGCGAAGATTTCGTCTCCCATTACCCGAACAGGATAATCAACATCCACCACTCGTTCCTCCCGGCGTTCCCGGGGGCGAGGCCCTACCACTCGGCGTACGAGAGGGGGGTGAAGATCATCGGCGCGACCAGCCACTACGTTACGGCCGACCTCGACTCGGGGCCGATCATCGAGCAGAACGTCGTACGCATAACCCACAAGGACAGCGTCGAGGATTTGATTAGGAAAGGGAGGGACCTCGAGAAGGTCGTCCTCTCGCAGGCCATCTGGTACCACCTGAAGCGTAAAATCCTCGTCTACGGGAACCGCACCCTGATTTTCGATTGATTTCCCCGGCACGATTGTTACGCACCGGGAAAAG
The DNA here is from genome assembly GCA_041753155.1 of Thermodesulfobacteriota bacterium. Classification (GTDB taxonomy): domain Bacteria; phylum Desulfobacterota_D; class UBA1144; order Nemesobacterales; family UBA2774; genus 2-12-FULL-53-21. Next base: position 213,642 of record JBGSVA010000062.1, read on the forward strand.
CGTATACTTATTTAGCCCACAGGTAAATCGATGACGACTTCCAAACTCAGCCGGATCGTCTTTGCCGGAATCATCATACTGCTGCTCTCTCACTCCGCTTACGGCGAAGCAGATGGGCGCGGCTATAATACCTGGTCGGCGCCAAGTCCGGCCGCGAGCGCCTGTGATTCGTATAATTACGAGCTTACCGGGACTCAAAAGGGGCATGGAAATGTAGAGGTCATAAGCAGAGGGACGCTGATCGACCTTCTCGAATACGTGGAACCCGGGAAGTACACGGCCTTCCTCTTTTATGCGGACTGGTGCGGGCCCTGCAGAATACTGAAACCCAGGCTCGAAGATTTCGCCGAGAACGGCGATAAGCTCGCTTTGAGGGAGATAGACATAATAAACTGGGAGAACCCCCTCGTAAGATATTACGACCTGCCTTCGATACCGTACTTTATTATCTACGGCCCCGACGGGGAATTCGCCGAGCGCGGACCCGGCATCTCCAATGAAATAATGAAAGAAATCTCAAGCCCCGACTGAGCCCGTTCCCCGGCTTCACTTCCCCGTCTGAGAAAAGAAATATTCTATCCATGAATTCATTTGTACTCGGTAATTTCGAGGAGCACACCGTCAGGGTCGTGGAAGTAGCACAGCATCTTGTGACCCGCGTCGTGCGTGACTACGGTTTCGGGGACGACGACTGGGTCGCCAAGCAGTTTCACACCAGCATTCTTCAGCTTCACCGCGGCCGCGTATATATCGTCCACCCTGAATGCGATGTGCCGGAGGCCGACGGTGTTCGCGAAAGAATTCGCGGGAACGGCTTCTCCCATGGGCGTCTTGTAGCATAGGAGCTCTATCCTCGGCTCGCCCGCCGGTGCGACAATAAACGCGACGTCCGCAACCACGCCCTTTAGCCCGACGATAGACTCTATCCAGTCGCCTTCGAGATGAGCACGCTTCGATTCGATAAAACCAAGCAGCTCCGTGTAGAACCTGACTGACTTTTCGAGGTCGGAAACTACGATGTTGATGTGGTCTATAGAGAGGGGCATTTACCAACTAGAAACAGTGCTTATGGATTATTTACTTTTGAGGCAAAAAGGCAGCATTCAGGGATTTCCTAGCAAACAGTAAGCTAGCTTGAATATCTTGCTTCGAGAGTCCCTCATACTCTTTCAATATCTCGTCTGTGGTAGCCCCATGAGCCAGCAGATCGAGAATGAACTCGACGGTCAGACGTGTACCTCGTATAACAGGTTTCCCGACCATTACTTTCGGATTTACGGTTATTCTTTCGAGCAAGTGATTCTCTTTCATAATCTCTCTCTTAAATTTATGATACAACGGAGTAAGGGCACAGGCAACCTGGTCGAATTGACACAGGAAGGCAGGTGCAGGCCAGAGATCAATGCCCTTCGAACTTCACCTTCTTGTCTTTAAGGGCCTTGATAGCATGCTGAAGGCCGGAAAGAGTCATCGGGAACATGCGGTCTTTCATAAATTCCTTCACCATGCCTATAGACTCCGTATATTTCCACTGCTTGACGGGCACGGGGTTGAGCCAGACTATGTCGGGATAGTGGTTCTTCAGGCGCTCGAGCCATGTGAAGCCCGGCTCGTCGTTATTGTGCTCGACGCTACCGTTCTGATAGAGGAGCTCGTATGGAGACATGGAGGCGTCGCCCACCACTATCACCTTGTAGTCGCTGTTGTAGGTGTGGAGGACCTGGAACGTGGGGATCGCTTCCTGCCATCTCCTTTTGTTATTTTTCCAGACCGACTCGTAAAGGCAATTATGGAAATAGTAATGCTCTAAATGTTTGAACTCATATTTGGCGGCCGAAAAGAGACGGGAGCAAAGCTCGATGTGGTCGTCCATGGACCCTCCGATGTCGAGGAAGAGCAGCACCTTCACGTTGTTCTTCTTTGCCGGGACCATCTCGAGCTCGAGGAACCCTGCGTTCCGAGACGTCCTGTCGATCGTCCTGTCGAGATCGAGCTCCTCGTCCACCCCTTCCCGTGTCAGTATCCGCAGCCTCCTGAGCGCCATTTTCATATTCCGCGTCTGGAGCTCCACCCCGTCGTCGAGGTCCCTGAACTCGCGCTTGTCCCAGACCTTGACGGCCCTCCTGTGCCTGCTCTCCTCCTGCCCTATCCTTATGCCCTCGGGGTTGTAGCCGTATGCCCCGAACGGTGAAGTGCCGCCCGTCCCTATCCACTTATTGCCGCCCTGGTGTCTTTTCTTCTGCTCCTTCATCAGCTCCCTCAGGCGCTCCAGGAGCTTGTCAAGGCCGCCCATAGACTTTATAAGAGCCTTTTCTTCGTCGGTCAGGGCGTTGACGAAGCTCTTCCTGAGCCAGTCTTCCGGTATCTTCATGAATTCTTCCGTATCTATCTTCTCGACCCCTTCGAAGAAATATTTGAACAGGAGGTCGAACCTGTCGAGATGCTGCTCGTGCTTGACGAGAGACGTGCGGGAGAGGTAATAGAAATCGTCGACGCTGTACTCGGCTATCCCCCGGTCGAGCGCTTCGAGGAACGTGAGGTATTCCCTGATCGTCACCGGGATGCCGTCGTTCTTTAGTAACAAAAAAAAGTCGAGAAACATATCCGCCCCTTTATACAATCCCTCGCAAGTATTTAAGCCCCGCCGGAAGCCCCGGCCTCAACGCCTGAACCTGAGCCTGATTCGGGTCAGGAGCTCGTGGTCCTGCTCGTTCTTGAGGAGCGCGCCCGCGAATGGAGGAAGCTTCTCCGAGAGGTCGATCGAGCCCAGCTCGGATTCAGTGACCTTTCCCACGATGAGGAGCTTGAGCCAGTCTATGAGCTCGCTCGTGGAGGGTTTTTTCTTGAGTCCGTCAATTTCCCGGAGGTCGTAAAAAACGCTCATCGCATTCTCGACGAGCTTGCCTTCGAGTTTCGGGTAATGGACCTTCACTATAGCCTTAAGCGTCTCCCTGTCCGGGAAGCTGATGTAGTGGAAAAAGCATCTCCTGAGGAATGCGTCCGGCAGCTCCTTCTCGTTATTGGACGTGATGATTATAATGGGACGCTCTTTCGCGCTCACAGTTTTCCGGAGCTCGTAACAGTAGAATTCCATCCTGTCGAGCTCCAAGAGCAGGTCGTTCGGAAATTCTATATCGGCCTTGTCTATCTCGTCTATGAGGAGCACAACCTGCTCGTCGGATTCGAAAGCCTCCCAGAGCTTGCCCTTTTTTATATAATTGGAAATTTCGTTAATCCGTGTGTCCCCGAGCTGGGAATCGCGGAGCCTGGATACGGCGTCGTATTCGTAAAGCCCTTGCTGCGCGGTCGTCGTCGACTTTACATGCCACGTAATGAGCTCCTTGCCGAGGGCTTCGGCCACCTCGAACGCGAGCATCGTCTTCCCCGTCCCGGGCTCGCCTTTTATGAGGAGCGGCCTCTGGAGCGTAATCGACGCGTTAACCGCGAGATTCAAATCCCTGGTTGATATATAACTGTCCGTGCCTTCGAATTTCATTTGTTAAACCCCGTAACTATTTAGATTTCGTTATTGACCCGCCTGTAAGATCAACGGTTCTCAGGCCTGTTTTATCCTGCATCAACTATAAAAATTATACTTTTTACGGAGGGCATTATCAAATAAAGACAGATTCGAGACAGCTATCCACCCTATCTTATCGAGCCCTGCCGATTATGTGGACCCGGAGACGACTCCGGACGATGCTCAAATCCTGTCTGACGGGTTTTCGTCATCCGCATGGAACGGAGGGACGCTCACGACGCAGAGCCTGTTGTGCCCGGATGAGCGGACCACCTTATGGTGTATCCCTTTCGAAACTACAACCAATTCGTTTGCGGACAATACTTCGCTCCAGGTCTTTTCCAGAGCCGGGTCATAGAACTCGAGCTCTAGCTCGCCGTCGAGAACGAAGTAGGTCTCGTCGAACGTTTTGTGATAATGGGCCGTGGTGGGTTTAATGTCGACGGCGATCGCTATACCGAGCTTATCGTAATCCTTACCGGTTATTATCTCCCTTATCTCGCCGCAGAAAGGGGAATGTATGACAAAATGGTCTGCAAGTTTTTTCGTTAGCATTATCAGCCTCCCCCGATGCAAGGTCGGAAGAAAAATAAACGGAATTTATAGAGACGGCAATTTATTTCTCCGTGACGCGCTCGAGTATGCGGTAAAGACGGTCGACCATAGACCTCGGGTCTTCGAGATACCCGGCAGCGATAAGGGCGTTGTCGAATATCTGCTCGACGACGAGACGCGCTGTCTCGGGATCTTTCCCCTTTAGCACAGAAAGATTTTTAATAAGCTTATGGCCGGCGTTGATCTCGAGATTGACGGAATATTTGACATCTGCGTCCTTTTTCACGGCCTTCATCATGCGCCTCATCGAAGGGGTCATGAATTTATCCGCATTGAGCGCTATCGCGGGACTATCGACGAGACGCCCGCTGACACCCACTTCATTCACGCTATCCCCGAGAGTTTCCTTGATCCACTCGCAGAGATCCTTTGCATCGGCCTCCGCCAAAGCGTCTTCGCCGGGTCGGGCGGCCCCGGCCCCGAGATCTATGTCGGCATTGTCCGCGGAGACCAGGGTCTTGCCCTCGAATTTCCCGAGGCTCGTCATGACGAATTCGTCGACGGGCTCATACAGATATAGCACTTCGAGCCCGCGAGCCCTGAAAGCCTCCAGGTGAGGGCCAGCCTCGATCATGTCCCTCCCCGGGGAGTAGAGGTAATAAACCTCATCCTGGCTGTCCTTCATCCGTGTAACGTAATCTTCGAGCGTCGTGAGCCCGCCCTTTTCCGTGGCGGAGGATTCGTAACGCAGCAGCTTCGCAAGCTGCCCGGCGTTCTTAAAATCAGAGACGACGCCCTCCTTTATAAATATGCCGAACTGTTTGTAGAACTCATCGTATTTACCGGGGTCCTTCTTCGATTCGTCTTCGAGCATCTTGATAAACCGTCCCGTTATCACCTGCCCTATCCTCTTCGCGAGCGCCGAGTCCTGCATTGTCTCGCGCGAGATATTGAGAGGGAGGTCTGCGCTGTCGACGACACCTTTCATGAACCTGAGCCAGTCGGGCAGTAACCCCTCGGGCTTCGTATCGATCAGTATCTTCTTGCAATAGAGACTTACTCCCGGATCGGTTTTGCCGAACCCCCACCTCTCCGGGTTTTCCCCGGGAACGAATATTAAGGCGTTAATTTCGAGAGGGGCTTCCGAGCTGAAATGGAGCCTGTAGAGAGGGTCGTCAAATGCGTCGGCCTGGAATTTATAGAACTCGTTATATTCCTCGTCCGGTATATCCCCCTTGCTTCTCATCCATATGGGCAGGATCTTATTGATCTGCTCCCCGTCGAGCTTTATCGGGAACTGTACGAAGCTCGAATAATGGGTGAGGACCTCCTTCACTCGTTCTGCATCGGAAAACTCCTTCGCATCCTCCTTGAGTCGGACGATGATTTTTGTCCCACGCCTTTCGCCTTCTACGGCCTCGATTTCATATCCGCCCCCGCCGTCGCTCTTCCAGAGGAGGCTTTTTCCCGACTTCTCCCAGTTGTGCGTGTATACCTCCACAGACTCCGCGGCCATGAAAACGCTGTAAAAGCCTACGCCGAACTGGCCTATCAGGTTCTCGCTTACCCCTCCCGATTCCGCGACCGCTTTGAGGAAGGCTTTTGAGCCCGAGTGCGCGATAGTGCCGAGGTCCTCCACGAGCTCGTCCTCCGTCATCCCCACGCCGTGGTCCTCGATAGTAACGGTGTTTTCTTTGTCATCCGTCCGGATATTTATCTCAAGCGGAAGGTTCTCGTCGTAAATGTCCTTTCCGGTGAGCTGGACGTATCTGAGTTTTTCAAGGGCGTCCGAGGCGTTCGAAACTAGCTCCCGAATAAATACCTCCTTGTCCGTATAAAGGGAGTGTATAACGATATCCAGGACCTGCTTTACCTCCGCCTGGAATTCGTGTTTTTTTAAAGACTTCTCTGCCATTTTAGATAGAAACCTCCGGGAGCATGTTTCGGCACTAAATATGCCGAGCGGCTATTCTACCGTATGAAAAATATTCATCGGGAAGAATTTTTCAAGGGCTGCGTCCCGGACGAACGGAAAACTAAAGAGACTACACCACTAATGAAACTTCGCCCGAAACCAGATCGTAGTTCCCGCCTACGACCTTGACCTTCCCTTCTTTTACGATAGGGGCAACGACCGGGTCAGAGTTCCTGAGTATGCCCATCCCTGTCCTGACATTTTCCAGTATCGCATTCTGAAGCAGGTCTCCAGGCTCACCTTCCGCTTTTTCAACAGAGGGTTGGATAGCTTTAACTATGTTTCCTATTGAGCCCGGAAAGGCGGCGCCGGTTTTAACAGCCTTGATGGCTCCTTCAACTGCTCCGCACCTGCTGTGCCCGAGTACCATTATAAGATTTACCCCGAGGACTATGACGCCGTACTCTATGCTCCCGAGGATGCCGTAGTTTGCCGGAGTGGCTATATTCCCCGCGACCCTGACGACGAAGAGGTCGCCTATCCACTGATCGAATATTATCTCGGGCGAAACCCTCGAGTCGGCGCACGCAAGAATTATAGCGAACGGGTTCTGCCCCTCTGCGACTTCCATCCGGCGGTCGGGAGTACGCATGACGCAGCTCTCTTTCATAGAGTTTATGAACCGCTTATTCCCCGCCATAAGCTCCTTGAGCGCTTCATCGCTTGTCATGGGCGATGTGACTTCGGCCGCGGACGCTTCGGGTGTAATGAATAAACCCCCTCCCGATTTCAGGAACTCCAATCCCAATACCCCCGCCCCGCTCACCTGTATGAACCTCCGTCTCGATAAAGCAGAATCGTTATTCATTGTTAATCCCTCCTTTGTGCTTTTTTTTACGGACCCTCGGCAATTGCAGTCTTATCGTCAATTCTAATTCATAATTATAATATTGTATAATGTCCTCTCGATTGATTTCCATGACAACGCCATGAAAAAAACAAAAAGCCTCTCCCAGTTCGTATGCCAGAATTGCGGGAACAACTCCCCCAGGTGGCTCGGCAAGTGCCCGGAATGCGGGAGCTGGAACTCATACGTCGAGGAAAAGGTGGAAAGGCAGAAAAAGGCCGCGAAAAGGGCAGATACTTCAGAGCCCGTCGCAATAACGGATATCGGCAGCGGGAGCGAGGAAAGAATACCCACGGGGAATAAGGAGCTCGACAGGGTGCTCGGGGGCGGGTTCGTCCCGGGCTCGGTCGTGCTCGTGGGAGGAGACCCGGGGATAGGAAAATCCACACTCGCGCTCCAGATGTTAAACGACATAGGGAGGGAAAAGGCGAAGCGCGGCCCGTCCGGATCGAGCTATCTCTACGTGACGGGCGAGGAATCGCCCACGCAGGTAAAGATGAGGGCCGCTAGGACAGGCGTTTCGTCTGAGAGCGTGTTCGTGCTAACCGAGACCTCGGTCGAGACGATTCTGGACGAGATAGAGAAGCTCGGCCCCGAGATCGCGGTGATCGATTCGATCCAGACTATGTACACGGAGGATTTCGGGTCGGCCCCGGGGAGCGTGGGTCAGATAAGAGAATGCACGGCCAAGCTCATGCAGTACGCGAAGACGAGGGGGACGGCCGTATTCCTGATTGGACACGTGACCAAGGAAGGGACCATAGCGGGCCCCAAGGTATTGGAGCACCTGGTCGATACGGTCCTCTATTTCGAAGGGGGGAAGGACCACCCCTACAGGATATTGAGGGCGTTCAAGAACAGGTTCGGCTCGACCAACGAAATCGGGGTGTTCGAGATGCTCGACAGCGGGCTGAGGGAGGTAAAGAACCCGTCCGAGATTTTCCTTTCAGAGCGCCCTGTGAACGCATCGGGATCGGTCGTGACCCCGAGCATAGAAGGTACGAGGCCTATCTTGGTCGAGATACAGGCCCTCGTCTCCCCGTGCGGCTTCGGCGTGCCGAGGAGGACGACGATAGGGCTCGATAACAACAGGGTCTCGCTCCTTCTCGCAGTCCTAGAGAAGAGGGCGGGGCTCCAGATACTGGGCCAGGACGTATTCATGAACGTCGCGGGAGGGGTTAAGATAGAAGAGCCGGCGATAGACCTTGCGATCTCCATCGCTCTCGTGTCGAGCTTCCTCAATAGACCGGTCGAGCCCGCTACTATCGTATTCGGGGAGGTCGGGCTTGCGGGGGAAATAAGGGGGGTCTCACAGGCGGACCTGAGACTCAACGAAGCGATGAAGCTCGGCTTTACCAGATGCGTACTCCCCAGGATCAACCTTGACAGATTGAAGTCCGGGGATAATTCTATTGCCCTTATCGGCGTCGATTCCGTTGAAAAGGCCATAGAAGCATTCTTCTGATCCGGGGCCGCACATCCTTTCCGGGAAAGGCTGCAAATGACGAAAGATATGAAGAAAGCGCCAATCGGCGTATTCGATTCGGGCATAGGGGGGCTTACGGTCGTAAGGGAGATAATCAGAAAGCTCCCCCGGGAGAATATTATCTACCTCGGCGACACGGCGAGGGTCCCTTACGGGACGAAATCGGGCCGGACCGTAATTGCGTACTCCCGCCACAATGCCCGGTTCCTTTTATCGAAGGGGATTAAAATGCTCGTCGTCGCGTGCAACACCTCCTCAGCAGTATCACTCCCCAGCCTGAGCAGCGAACTGGAGATACCGGTAATAGGCGTGATAGGGCCCGGCGCGAAAAAAGCCGCAGAGGTCACCAAATCTATGAGGGTGGGAGTCATAGGCACGCCGTCGACGATTAAAAGCAGCGCCTATAAGAGGGCGCTCGAAGCCGTATCCCCCGATATAGAGGTTTACTCGAGGGCATGCCCTCTCTTCGTCCCCCTGGCCGACGAGGGGTGGACGGAGGGAGAGATATCCGAACTAATCGCGAAAGAGTACCTCGCCCCGTTTAAGGAATACGATATAGACGTGCTCGTACTCGGGTGCACTCATTATCCCCTCCTGAAACCCACTATCCAGAAAGTAATGGGCGGAGGGACAACGCTCGTCGATTCAGCCGAAGAGACGGCGAAAGAAATAGAAAAGGTGCTCGGAGAGAAAAACCTTCTAAATAATGGCACCGAAGCCCCGTCGAGGGAATACTACCTTACGGACGTGTCCGATACGTTCGTCTCCGTTGCCGGAAGGTTCCTCGGGGAAAAGATAGAGAATATTGAAATGGTTGATATAACGGGGACGGCACCGTAACCGCCCCCGAATTTGGTATTTAGCTTTGGGACACGAGCGCCTTTACCTTCTCCGTGAAAGGCGGAAGCACGTCGAACAGGTCGCCCACTATGCCGTAATCGCACTTCTGGAAAATCGGGGCCTCGGGGTCTTTATTTATCGCGACTATCACCTTCGAGGAGCCCATACCGGCGAAGTGCTGTACCGAACCCGAGATCGCGATCGCTATATAGAGGTTAGGGGATACGGCCTTGCCCGTCTGGCCGACCTGCATATCGTACGGACAATAGCCTGCGTCAACGGCCGCACGCGTAGCGCCCGCGGCAGCCCCCAGCATATCTGCGAGCTGATAGATATATTTGAAATTCTCCTCGCTCCCGAGCCCTCTCCCGCCCGAAACGACCCTTTCGGCTTCGGTCAGCTCGGGCCTGTCCGATTCTTTCGTCTTTATCTCCACCACCCTCGATTTTATATCCCCCGGATTTATCGTTAAGGAGCCGTCTACCACTTCCGGGGTTTTCGGGTCCTCCGCGGTTTTAAACGAGTTCGGCCTGACTGTGGTCATCATCGGGTGGTGGTCGAGGAAGACCTGGGTCGGTATAGCCTTGCTCGAATGGGAAAAGCGTTTGATCTTGAGTTTCTTATCGTCGGTCAGATCGATCTCTATCGCGTCCATCGTAACGCCTGCCCCGACGCGGGCGGCGACTGCCGGGAAATAGTCCTGACCGAAAACCGTATTCCCCGCTATTACCACGGCGGGACTGTGCTTCTTTATCAATTCGCTGAGTGCGGCCGTATAACCCTCTGTGTTAAAGTTCTTCAAGAGCTCATTATCGACGACATAGACCTTCTCGGCCCCGTACTTGCCCAATTCAGCGGCGTGTCCCGATACGCCCGACCCGATAAGCACTCCGCAGAGCTGCCCTCCGAGCTTGCCCGCGATCTTGCTCCTCGCCTCTGATAACGCCTCGAAGGTCACCTGTCTTACGCTGCCGTCTATTTTCAGATCCGCTACAACCCAAACTTCGTTACTCATAGTATTCCTCCTGAAAGTCTGTGAACTTGGATGCTATATAACCTTGGCCTCTTCCCTGAGTAGCTTTATAAGCTCTTCGGCCGCTTGTTCGACCTGGGCCCCTTTGACCATCGGCTCGTCCTGCCCCTTTATTATCTTGAGCCTCCTCTCGATCTGAGGGACCTTGATCTCCACTGTCTTCACGCGTGCGAGGCCGTCGAGGTTGATGTCGGAGACCTTCACTTCGGTGAGCGGTTTCTTCTTCGCTTTCATGATCCCCGGCAGCGAGGCGTACCGGGGCTCGTTCATGGCGTCTGGGCATGTGATGAGGCAGGGGAGCGGGACTTCTACCACCATATGCCCTCCGTCTATTTCCTTCTGACACACGGCTTTTTTAGCAGACGGGTTTATCTCTATCACCTTGCTTACGAGAGAAACGTGCGGTATCCCGAGCTCTTCGGCTATCTGGACACCGACCTGACCCGATTCTTCGTCGATTATCTTCATGCCGGTAAAAACAATATCGAAGTCGCCCAGCTTCTTTATCTCGCCCGCGATTATCTTCCCGGTTGCGAACGAATCCACGTCGGGAGACCCTTCGTCTAAAATATGGAGCGCGCTGTCGGCCCCCATTGCAAGCGCCTGCCTGATGGTTTCGACCACTCTCGCAGGGCCCATGGAGACTACAACGACTTCGCCCCCGTGCTTTTCCTTAGTCTGGATCGCTTCCTCGACGGCGAATTCGTCGTAAGGGTTCATGATCCATTTCATGCCTTCGGTATCGATAGAGTTGCCGGCCGCGGAGACCTTTATCTTCGCCTCCGTATCCTGAGTCTGGCTTACTATTACGAGAATCTTCACCTTTAGCCCACCTCCGACTTATTATAGATTTTCTAACCCTATACAGCTCAACTATCCACGGAAATATAATTCACGGGGTTTCTTGAAACGCGATTAGTTTAGCACCCCTGAAGCTCTTTTCAACCCGGACCGGCGTTGCAAAATAACTAATGAATTTAACGGAATAAAGAATTATTTTATCCGGCGGTCAAAAGCTGTGTAATTATAAATATTGGTCATTCCTTGTCAAGACGATAAAACCGTCTAGGATAAAGCGTGTATGCGCTATTTCCATCCGGCGGAACACCCCTCCGGGAGAATCCCCGGCACCGGGTCCGGAATCAATAAATAATAATGAACCGAACCGCGATAAATATCCTGCTCCTCGTTTTCGTAATTCTCACCTGGGGGTACTCGTGGGTGCTGATGAAGATCGGCCTCGGCTACATGGAGCCCTTAACCCTTGCCGTTTGGCGGTGCGGGATAGCGGCAGTGGTGTTGCTTATATACGTGAAATCGAGGTCGATTAAACTGCCTCATCTGCGCAAGTGGCCCGATTTTATGGCCGTCGGGTTATTCCAGACCGCGCTCCTCTTCGGGCTCATGCTACTCGGGATGAAACGCATCACGGCGGGGAAAACATCGGTGCTCCTATATACCATGCCCGTCTGGACAATACTCCTCGTCCACTTCTACCTCAAGGAAAGGATAAACACCCGGCAGTGGGCCGGTGTTTTACTGGGCTCGGCAGGGATATTGTCGATCCTCGGCTGGGACATAATCTCGAAACAGAATCTCTATATATTCATCGGGGAGATACTCATCATTCTCGCAGCCATATCGTGGGCAGTATCGAATATCTGGGTAAAGAAAAGGATGGCGGGGGAGGACATATACAGATTAAGCGCGCTCCAGCTCTCGTTCGGCACGATAGGCCTGCTCATCATAGCCGTACCCACCCACGGGGTATTCAACGTCGAATGGACATTGAACTCGGTATACATACTGCTCTTTACAGGGCTCATAGCTTCGGCCGTCGACTTCACCATATGGTTCTATCTCATAAAGAAGCTGGATATCAACATCACGACGTTCTCTTCCATGCTCGTGCCGGTGTTCGGCCTCTTCTTCGACTGGCTCATTCTGGGCAGCCGGCTCGACTGGGGCACTGTAACGGGAGGGGCGCTCATCCTGGCGGGAATTTATATGGTATCCAGGAAATGATGTATGCTCTGAAGACCGTTTTTGCAGGTTCATTTTAAAAGCCCGTTGAGGTATAATAGTGTCAACGCCTGAGGGCGTGTATTTTCACATGTCAGATTTATGATAACAAGAACCGACTGTACCTCTACCCCGAGAAAGTCACGATATGCGTCATAAGATTCTGATCACTTCCGGAATTTTAATCGCCCTGATCGTATTCATCACATTAGCCGCCTACTTCTTTACCCAGACGGGGTATTTCAGGAGACTCGTCAAAAACACCGCAGAACGGATCGTCAGCTCGTCAACCGGGCAGTCCTTTAAAATCGGAGAAGTAGAGGGCAATTTCTTTTACAACATTAAGCTGAAAGACGTGACATTCGAAGTCGAGAACGAAAGCTTCGTCTCCGTAAAGGAACTTTCCGTCACGTACTCCATCCCCCAAATGCTCAACACCGCGGTGCTCTTTAGCAAAGTGGTTCCCGTCGACAAGCTGGCAGTAAACGGAGCGCAGGTAAGGCTCATTAAATACGGGGACGGCACGTGGAACTTCAGCAGGATCGGGAGCGGCGGCAGGAAAGAAAAGGAGAAGGATAAAGAGAAAAAGGGCCCGCCCGAGTGGAGCATAATAGTCTCGGATCTTCTTCTGGATGACAGCGGCCTCACGGTAGAAGACAGGGAGGCCGGCAGTGTCTCGAAGTTCTCCGTCGACAATACCGAGCTTTCAGCGAAGCTCATTAATATCATAGGGGAGATACAAGTCGACCTCAAAAACGCCGAACTCGACGCGCCGGCACTGGGATTGAACGTCAGAGACTTGAAAGCCAAGGCGCTCTACACGGGCGACAAGGCCGAAATCAGCGGCCTTGAGGTCATGCTGAACGGGGCCGAGATCAAGCTCGACGGCGAAGCGGGCGACCTGAAAGGGAACCCGAAGATCTCCTACTCGGTGTCGGTCCGCAACTACAGTCTCGAGAACGTCGGCACATTCAACCTTGAATCCGAGGGAGAGGGCGTGTTCAAAGACCCGAAAAATATCGATGCCCGGATAAATATTCAAATCCCCGAATCGGTCGTATTCGGGAAAAAACTCTCGGGATCGCTCGACAAAATCTCCATCTCCGGCACAGTGGTGGATTTGGGCGACGGGGATATAAAATCCGATCTCGGCGGGCTCGTACTGAGCGGTAAGGGAGACCTCGCACGGTTAATCGCCGGGGAGGGTAAAAACAGCTTCGACGTAAAGGTCTCTCTTAAAGACGTGAAGACGACCGAGATATTTTCACTCATCGAAGAGAAAACCGAGAAGAAGACGGAGGCTGTCAATACGAAGCTGGGGGCCATACTCAACGCTGACCTGCATGCGGAGGGAGGCTGGGCTGAATGGAGGGATTTTACGGTCCAGGGAAAGATCGAGCGCCTCGACATACAGGGTAAGCAGGCGGGGGATCTGAAATTGACCGGGACAGCGGGCTACTCGCCCTCCGGGGTGGGAGTGGACGTCAAAACCGTCCTCAAAAACGTCGACCTCGGGACAATCCTGAGCAAAAAGAATCTCCGCAGCAGGATAAATTCAGACCTGGCTGTAAAAGGGCTTATCCCCTTCGAAGGAGACGTGCTGCAAAAATTGAACGCGTCCGTCAAGGGGCATATAGGACCGTCCGCCATATTTAACTTGAATTTAAAAAACGGGAACGTCGACGCATCATACGACAAAGAGAAACTGACCGTGAGGGCGCTGTCACTCGACGGGGACTCGTTCAATCTGAGCGTAAAAGACGGCAGCGCAAGCAGGAAGGGGGTGAGCCTCGGTTACGATATAGAGGTCGGGGACTTAGGCCTCGTCTCCAGATTCGCCCCGGGTACGGAGCTCGCCGGAACGCTCAAGACCTCGGGGAGGGTCGAAGGGGACATCAGGAACCCGAAGTTAACTATCGACGCCGAAGCCGGGGACTTCAAATATAGCGATGTCTTCGCCGCGGAGTCCATAAAAATAGAAGGAGACGGCTCGATAGACCTGGATAAACCCGACCTCCATGCGGAGGTCAGCACAGAGAACGCCAAACTCAAGGACAGAAGTATTGAGAGCATCAAGATCGTCGCCGAAAGCGAAGGAACCGGAATCGACGTGAACGCGGTGATAACGGAGAACGACCGGTTCGAATACGAGATCGCGACGACGCTTAGAGACCTCGGGAAGAGCGAGAAACACATAGAGATCAGCAAGATCAGGCTCGATATGGAGGACACCGAGCTCGTCAATAGGGACAATATTCTTCTGACCTTCTCACCCGGCAAGCTGATAGTGGATTCGTTCAACCTCTACTATAAAGATTCCTCGGCGCTTGCGGACGCCAGTATTTATTACGACGGCAACGTCGACGGACGGGTAAGGCTCAGCAACCTCAGCCTGAACGACATCTTGAAGGCGATAAACCCGAAAGCCGATGTGGAGGGGACTCTGTCCGCGGATGCGGATATAAGGGGAACGATGGCCGCACCGCAGTTCAGCATGAAGCTCGATACGAGCAACCTCGCCTATAAGGACTTCAAAGACGACATATCGCTCGACCTCAACTACCTCGACCGCAATCTGAATATGAAATTCCTCGTTACGAGCGACTCGGCCGTAGTATTACAGGCGGACGGGAGAGCGGACGCGGACCTGGATCTCAATAATCTCGGAGAGAGCATAAAGAAATCGAGGTTCGATCTATCGGTGAGCTCGAGCGGGGTAGACCTGAGCCCCTTAACGAGCGTCAGCAGCGAGATCGATAAATCTTCAGGGCTGCTCGTACTCGACGTAAAAGCCTCGGGCACCGTCGACAACCCGTCCGCTACCGGACAAATCGTGCTCAAGGATGCCTTGTTCAAGATCAAATCCCTCAGGAACGAATTCACCGTCACGAACGCGCTTATCGAGCTTCAGGGACAGAAAGGGTTCCTCAGGCAGACCGAAATCGTATCCGGCAAGGGTAAAGGGACCTTCGAAGGGCAGATCGACGTGCCCACCATGACCTATGATCTGCAGGGGAACTTACAGAACTTCCTTCTAAAACCGAAGAGAATCACGGCCAATATAACGGGGAATCTCGGCCTCAAGGGCGAGGGAGCAAAGCTTGCGGTCGAAGGAAAAGTTACGGTAGCGAAGGCCAGGATCACGATACCCGAGGAGCAGGAAAAACAGATAGAAGACATTAAATTCATCGACGAGGACAAGGACGAATTCGTAGTCGGCAGCGGTGCTAAGACGGATTACTTTAAGGAGAGCGTCGCGTTAAATCTTTCTATAAGGATGAGACAGAACAACTGGGTGAAGGGACGGGGCGCGAACATCGAGCTTAAGGGGGACCTCGATATAGATAAGGCCTTCGGCCAGGGCGTTAGAATCGCTGGCACAATCAACACGGTCAGGGGTACTTACGAAACCCTGGGCAAGCTCTTCAGGATTCAGGAGGGGAATGTCAGTTTCTCAGGCACTGAGAACATTAACCCGTTCCTCGACGTTACGGCGCTATACCGTGTCTCGAGCGTCCGGATATACGTGAATATAAGCGGGACCGCGGAAAAACCGGTGTTGAAACTTACGAGCGACCCCGTGATGTCGGAAACCGATATCATATCTTATATCGTGTTCGGCGCGCCTTCCGACCAGATAGGCTCCGGGGACAGGGCGTCCATACAGGGAGTAGCTACCGGCGTGGCTGGAGGGATAGCCGCTGCGCAGCTGGAGAAGCTCCTCGGGAGCAAGCTGTCGGTCGATGTCATAAGCGTCGGGGGAGGCACAAGCGGACCGCAGGTAGAGGTGGGGAAATATCTTACACAGGACCTTTACATCGCTTACGAGAGGGAGACCACGCAGTCCCTGCTCAATTCGACAACCATAACCGAGAACAGGGTCCTGCTCGAATATACGATTTTTAAAAACGTAACTATAGACGCCGACGTCGGAGGGGAAAACCCGGGCGTCGACGTGTTCTATAACTTTAATTACTAATCCCAGCGGACTATTTATTGCAGATTCTGATTTGACGCGGCCTCACCCGCGGGGACAGGTACGGGAGACGCATGGTGGATCACGAGGCGCCATGAAGAGCCTGAGAGCTCGAATACGTTAGTCGACTGTGCGTAACCGATCCGGGCTTGGTCCCCCGCCCCCTGGCTTATTTTCTCTATACAGATAACCCACGCCATCTCACCCGCGACATAAGCCTTTATGTCGGTAATCTCGATATGCGCGGGAGGGCCCGCCTGAAATATATTCTTCCAGCTCTCTTTTATCGCTTCCCATCCGTATAGCATCGGCCAGCCGGGATGGACGCACTTGGCCTTGGGCTCGTTAAGCCAAACTTCGTACATCGAATCCGTATCCCCGTCGCGTAGAGCCTTGTAGAATCTCGAATTCGCTTTTAACACCTCATCCTTGCGGTTTACTTCCATGAGTCACTCCCGTGTGATCAGGTTTCCAGGTCCGGCATTCCGTAACCTAGCATACCTATTTAACGACCCTTGAACCAATGCGAGGCTCTCAGTCCTGTGTATCCCTGAGGAGCGCATCTATTTCCTCGATCACCATTGGGTCGTTCTCAAGCTTCATATGGTCGAGCAGGGTGTCCTTCGATCCCTCGCCTTCCAGTTTCCAGAGCGCCCAGGCCGCGTGAGCACGCACGAGCGGCTCTCCATCAGCGAGGTATTCTTCAATCGCGGGGACGAGACCCCTATCCCCGGAATTACCCATGGCGATGAGGACATTACGCAATAACCCCTTTCTCCTGGTCCGCCTGACGGGGCTCCCCTTGAACCGTGCGCCGAACTCTTCTGGACCGAGCCCTGAGAACGAACGGAGCCCGGGGTTGTAAAGACCTTCCCTCGGCTGAAAGCCCGGCTCGGCGGACTTCTCCGCTTTCCTGTTCCAGGGGCAGACGTCCTGGCATATATCGCAGCCGAATATATTATTGTCGATCCTGTCTCTTAATTTTTTCGGTATGCCGTCTTTCAGCTCTATAGTGAGATAGGAGATACAGAGCCTCGAATCGAGCACGTAAGGCTCAGTGATAGCGCCTGTCGGGCAGGCGTCTATGCACCGGGTGCACGTGCCGCACCTGTCGGGGGCGGGACTGTCGTAGTCGAGCTCCATGCTGGTGATAATCTCGCCGAGAAAAATCCAGGAACCGATTCTCTGGTTAATAAGACAGGTGTTCTTCCCGGTCCAGCCTATGCCTCCGTACTTTCCGTAGACCCTTTCGAGGACGGGGCCGGTATCGACGTAACGGCGTGAGCCCGATCCGGGAGGGGCTTCCCCGGAGATGAAGTCCTCGAGCGCCATGAGCCTATCGTCCATGACCGCGTGGTAGTCCTCCCCCCACGCATAACGCGCGATCCATCCCCTGCTCCTGTCATCAGCCTCGGTCGAATAGGGGAAATCGGTATTGTAATTGAGTCCGCATGTGATCACGGATTTCGCGCCGGGAACTATTTGGCCCGGGTCCTCCCTCTTTTCCGGGTTTCTCCCCATATATTTCATCTCCCCCGCGTACCCCCTCGACAGCCACTCCTTATAGAACTGGCTTTCAGGGAAGCTTCCGGCGGGAGAGATCCCGACCAGATCGAAGCCGATCTCGTACGCCTTCGACTTTACGGAGTCAGTGATCTCCTTGATCCCCATGGGATCTAATTTTATCACATAAGTCATGCCGGAAGGGAATTCGAAGAATAAGGAGAAACGTATTGCGGCTACTCGGACCAGCCGCCGGGATATTTTTTAGCCACCAGGATCAGCGCCGCGATCTCGCTCACCGCCCCGCTGCCCGCAGAATAGGCCGCGAAATAGGATTCCGCTTTAACGCGGAGCGGGGCGTCCTGTGTGACCGCAGCGAAGATAACCTTTTTCATTACCGGGATGTCAGCATGGGCCCTGCATATGAATGCAACCTGATCGTCGGAGACCGCGTAATCGACTTTTATCCCGGAGTAGAACCGGGAATTTTCAGTAATCCCCTGGTGGAGTGTTATTCCCAGCCGCTCCGCCGCTGACGAAATCAGCTCGTCTTCGGATTTCGAAAACGCTACGAATTCCACGTCATAATTCTTGAGCGCCCGGATATTAAATCCGTTCGGGCCGTGCGCCCCATGAACCGGCTCACCGTCCGATACGAAGCCGTCAGCGTTGACCAGTACGAGCTTTATCCCGGCGAGCTTTTTAACGAGGTCTGTCCTGAGTTTTTGAAACATACGCACCTGACCCGTTTAATAATAACACGCCCTCAATTTTATGTTATCGGCTTCATAATACAAGTGGTGAGGGCAAGGCCCACTATGTATAATCTTAAGTTAGATGATCCCTCTCCGAGATACGACCAGATCTCCCGGATTCCCTTATGTAAACATTATACTCATAGTACTGAACGTCCTGATATTCCTATACGGGTATTCAATCGGCGAATATGTGAATATTTTTATATCCCGTTACGGACTCATACCCGCCAATGTATTTTCAGCCTCTCCCGATACGGGTCTCACTGACCGTATCTACCCTTTCATGACCTCGATGTTCCTGCACGGCGGGTGGCTCCACCTTATCGGCAACATGCTCTTCCTCTACATATTCGGGGACAACGTCGAGGGCAGGATGGGACATTTCAGGTACCTCGTCTTTTATATCGTATGCGGGCTCATCGCAGCCCTCTTTCAATTCGTCACGAATATACATTCGATAATACCGATGGTCGGGGCGAGCGGGGCGATCTCGGGCGTGCTCGGGGCCTACATGACATTCTATCCGAGGTCCAAGATCCTGACGCTCGTGCCGATTTTTTTCTTCATACAATTCATACACATCCCCGCCGCGGTATTCATATTCGTCTGGTTCCTGATTCAATTCCTGAGCGGGCTCGGCACTCTGACCGCCCCCAAAGAAACGGGGGGAGTCGCATTCTGGGCGCACATAGGGGGCTTCGTCGCGGGCCTCATGCTTGCGCGTTTCTTCGATAGCAAGCCCTATGCCCGTGAGGCGCCGACGGGGAGGTATTTTCATTAAGACAAGACGGCCATATAATTTTCCTTCGACTCATACATATTATATAATGACACGAATATTAAATCGCGCGCTGCGGGGAAACGGTTATGCCCGGGACGAAAGGACGTAAAAGGAATATACTCGCCATTCTCGTGGGGGGCGGGCCTGCGCCGGGTATCAACGGCGTCATCAGCGCATCGACGATCGAAGCCGTCAACAGGGGCATCGAGGTAATTGGGATCAGGGAAGGCTTTAGATGGCTTGCAGAAGGCGATACGAGCCATATCGAGAAGCTGACGATACAGAGCACGTCGCGCATACACAACACGGGCGGCTCCATCATAGGCATATCCAGGGCTAACCCCACGTCGAGCACGGAAAGGATGAAGAACACCATACGCAGTCTCACGAAGCTCGGCGTGAGATACCTCATAACGATAGGCGGTGACGGAACAGTGTTTCTTGCAAGCGAGGTGGAGAAGGCCGGCGGCGGCAGGATAAAGGTGGCGCACGTCCCGAAGACCATCGACAACAACATTCCCCTCCCGGGCTACATACCGACTTTCGGTTACGAAACGGCCCGGCACATAGGCTCTCACCTCGTCCATTACCTCATGGAGGACGCAAGGACCACCAAAAGGTGGTTCTTCGTCGTAACTATGGGGAGAAGGACGGGGCACCTCGCACTGGGAATAGGTAAAGCAGCGGGAGCCACTATCACCCTGATTCCCGAGCAGTTCCGCGAGGGCAAAATATCCCTCGGGAATATCACCGCAATCCTCGAAGGCTCCATAATAAAACGCCTCGCCGCCGGAAGAGAGGACGGAGTGGCCATTCTCGCGGAGGGGCTCACCGAAATGCTCGACGAGGAGGAGCTCAAGAATTTGAAGAACCTGAGCAGGGACGAGCTCGGGCGCATAAGGCTCTCCGAGGTCGACCTCGGACAACTTCTGAAGCATGAAACGATGAAGTCGCTGGCGGAAAAAAGAATCGACGTGAGAGTCATAGACAAAACAATAGGTTATGAGCTCAGGTCGGCGCCGCCCATACCCTTCGACGCGAAATACACGCGCGACCTGGGTTACAGCGCCGTGAAATATCTGCTCAGCGGCGGCTCGGGAGCGGTGGTATCGATACAGACCGGAAGAATGATCCCGATTTATTTCGATGAAATCATAGACCCGGCGCTGAATCAGCCCAGGATAAGGTATGTAGATATCAACACCGAATCATACGAAGTAGCTCAAAAGTATATGATCAAACTCGGTCAAGATGACCTCACGGACAAAAAGAAATTGAGGGCGCTCGCCAAGACCGCGAACATGAAGCCCGGAGATTTTAAGAGATATTTTTCAGGCGCGGTATGAGGGCCGAACCATCTGAATAAAATCTTGACGCTAAGATTAGGAACCCGAAAGGCAGGGCGGAAATTAATTATAGTACAATCAGAAATTCGGTATTATACGGCGTGATGTTTGGTTTTTTTAAGAAAAGCACTTAAATTATGCATCTCGATCCATTGACATTCAAATCAAATTATGATAAAAAAAAGCCAATGTTTTATAAGTACTTACTACCACTTGCCGGCACTATAACTCTCCTTCTGATCGGTTGCGGCGCCAAGTCGCCCACTAGCAGCACGTCAGGTCCCGCCATTTCGGGAATCCGTCTTGAGGATACCGAAATCGACTCCGAGATTAAAATAGTCGATGAGGATACGGGAGCCGGGACTGTCGAAGACACAAGGTCGAGCTTCTTCATTCTCAATCCTCAGGTGCAAGGCTGGAGAACCTACTATTACATCGAGAACATATTCGATCAATTCCCCGACGTGGCCCCAGACACGGAAAAAGAAATACCGGTCGTTCTGAACGACAAGGTCATCCACTACATGGTCTATTTTCAGAACCAGGGGCGCAGGTCATTCAGCATCTGGCTAGAGCGCTCGGGCAAATATATCCCCCTGATGAAGGAAATCCTTTCGCAGAGGGGTATGCCCACCGACCTCGTGTACCTCGCAATGATAGAAAGCGGGTTCAACGTCAAGGCTGAATCCCATGCCGCCGCGGTAGGGCCATGGCAGTTCATAAAGCCTACCGCTACGCGCTACGGGCTCAGGGTCGACGCCTGGGTGGACGAGAGAATGGACCCGAAGAAGTCCACGACGGCCGCCGCTGATTACCTGAGCGACCTCTACGCCATGTTCCAGTCCTGGGAGCTTGCCGCCGCCGGTTATAACTGCGGGGAAGACCGGGTCCAGGCCGCCATAGACAAATATCAGATCAACGACTTCTGGCAGATATCGGAGTTCACCCTGCCGACCGAAACCAAGAATTACGTCCCCAAGCTCATGGCCGCTCTCATAATCGCCAGGAGCCCGGAAAAATACGGGTTCGTCGGAATCGACTACCATGAACCCTCGTTCTATGAGACCGTCATGGTCCCTCCCCAAAAGAGTCTCAACGATATTGCGGGAGTGATAGGCGTGAGCCATTACACGCTCGTCGAGCTGAACCCGGCTATACTGCTCAATGCGACCCCTCCGGGAGGCCCTTACCAGATAAACGTCCCTCAGGGTTACGCAACCGTCACTTCTCAGAAAAGCAAGGAGCTCTATGCGCTCAAAGACATAAACCCGATGATTGCACAGAGGAGTGTCGGAGGCACGCACAGGGTGAGACGGGGCGAGACCCTCGGCAGGATAGCCGCACGATACGGAGTCAGCGTGTCGAGCATAAAAAGGGCAAACGGCATGAAAAGCTCCACCATCAGAACGGGACAGGCGCTCAGAATCCCGGGTCTCTCGGGCTCTTCGAGTTCTTATGCTTCGAAGGACAGCGGTTCTGCGACGGTTAAGTACAGGGTAAGGCGCGGCGACACACTGGGCGCAATAGCGGCCCGGCACAGGGTCAGTATCGCTTCGATAAAGAACGCCAACAACATAAGAAGCTCAATGATAAGGTCGGGACAGGTTCTCACAATCCCCGGATCCACCGGCCGGTATTACGATGCGGAAGTCGAGACGGTCAATGCCACCAAAGTAGCCAAACACAGGGTGCAGCCGGGTGAGACACTGGGCGGTATAGCTGCGAAATACAACGTCAGCATAACGACTATAAAGCGGGCTAACGGTATTAAGGGCTCGACAATTATGTCGGGGCAGGAGCTGGACATACCCTACATAGCGAACGGGAGCACTTATACAGCGAGCTCAGAAGTTGCGTACACGGACACGACGGCAACATCCGTAACGACGGCCAAAGCGGCGTCCCGGAACTCGGCCTCACGAGCATCCACGCGATACACCGTAAAATCGGGAGACACGCTGGGAAAGATAGCAGCCAGGCACGGCGTTTCGGCCGCATCGATACAGAGTGCAAATAACATGAGGGGCACGGTCGTAAAACGAGGAGAAGTATTGACCATACCCGGAACTTCCTCGACGGCCGTTTCGAGCGCCAAGGTCACGGAGACAACGAGCTACAGCAGCGCCGGTAGCAGATACACGGTCGTGCGCGGGGACAGCTTAGGCAGCATATCACGGAAGTTCGGCGTATCGGTCGCATCCATACAGAGCGCCAACAACCTTAACGGCTCGGTTATCAAGTACGGGCAGGTGCTGACTATCCCGGGGACATCGAGTGCGTCGTACAAAAGCACGGGCACGGAGACGGCAAGCACAGTTACGAGCAGATACAAAGTGCAGCCCGGCGACACTCTGGGCAGCATTGCGGCAAAGCACGGCGTCGGAGTATCCTCACTAAAGAGCGCCAATAATCTGAGCGGCTCCGTTATCAGGTCGGGACAGTCGCTCGTAATACCGAACGGAGGGTACGCCTCGGCGAAAACGACGGCGAGCAGCAGCGACGTAATCAGCTACAGGGTGAAGAAAGGCGATACGCTCTGGGATATCGCGAGCAGGCATAACGTATCGGTGGCGAGCATTCAGAAATGGAATAACCTGAGTTCGGCGGAGCTGACTCCCGGAGTCAGCCTCACTATCTACAAATAGAACCATCAAGCATCCCGGAAGCGGCATCCATACTTTCCCCAGGCAAGCGGTAAATGAATAAGGAACTTCATGAAAAGCTAAGGACGTCCTATAACGTAAAGAGGGGGATCATCAGGGCGAGGCTCGAGGAGTTCCGGGATGTTTACAGACATGGGGATGACGGAAGGATATTCGAGGAGCTCGCGTTCTGTATCTGCACGGCGGGGGCGAGCGCCAGGATGGGGCTCAGATCGATCGAGGCGTTGAGGGAGATTCTACTCGTCGGGAGTCTCAGAAAATTCAGGAGTACACTAAAAGGTATCCACAGGTTCCCCAACTACAGACCGGATTACATAATTCATACGAGGGAGTATTTGAGGCGCGAGCACGGGCTCAGGCTGAGGGACCTCATCGAGTCGTTCCCGGACCCGCAGGAGAGGAGGGACTTTTTCGCGAGGAACAGGGATATTAAGGGGATCGGGTACAAGGAGTCGAGCCACTTTCTAAGGAACATAGGCTACCTAGGTTACGCGATTCTCGACAAGCATATACTCAATACGCTATGCGAGTATGGAGTAATCGGGAGCCCGAAGCCGCCCGGTACTAGAGACAAATATATCGCTGTAGAAAATAGCCTCAGGCAATTTGCGGATGATATAGGCATCCCCATGGACGAGCTCGACTTGCTCTTATGGAGCGAGAAGACGGGGGAGATTCTGAAGTAGGGGGGCGGGAGTGATGCATGATACAGGATTCAGGATAAAAGATTAGATTCCGGGTCAAGCCCGGAATGACGTCCTTCGACAGGCTTTCGGTATCCCGGATATTGCGAGACTTCGCCAGGCAAGCAAGACAAACGGCAAAAGAATAAATCCACCCTAGCCCTCCTTTTTCTAAGGAGGGAATTAAAAGATGAGATTGCCGCGGGTGCTTTCGGCTTCGCCAAAAGACTACACCGGACAAGCAGGACGAACGGAGGATTCCAAACGCATGAGAAGCGTTTTCCCCCTTTGAAAAAGGGGTGTATAGACCGGGGACATAGGTTACAGGTGTTCGGAGACATGGGTTACAGTATTTCATGATACTAGACCAGGTCGATCCGGGCAATTTTGAAGTTCCGGAAGAACACGTTTAACTTTCCGTCCTCCCCTGTGGGTCTT